>NZ_KQ948358.1:0-203565 GCF_001514055.1 Streptomyces corchorusii
TCTTTTTCCGATCCGATTTCCTCGGTGCTTTCCAGGTTCCCGCTCTCGCGTTTCCCTTTCCGGCGGTTCCGACTTTATCAGAAGTTCTGAGTCGGTTTTCCCACCCGCTCCGGGCATCCGTGTCCAGCGCGTGAAGTGCTGGGGTTCCCGGTTGGGCGGAGCCGTAAACGTACTGGAGCGGGGCGCCTCGATGCAAATCGAGGCGCCCCGCTCCAGGTGCGGACCGACGAGGCGTCAGACCTCCACGACCACCGGCAGGATCATCGGCCTGCGGCGATAGGTGTCCGAGACCCACTTACCGAGGGTCCGGCGGACGAGCTGCTGGAGCTGGTGGGGCTCCACGACGCCGTCCTGGGCGGACCGCTCCAGGACCTCGGTGATCTTCGGGAGGACGTCAGCGAAGGCCGAGTCCTCGATGCCGGAGCCGCGGGCCTGGACGTGCGGGCCGCCGGTGATCTTGCCGGTGGAGGCGTCCACGACCACGAACACCGAGATGATGCCCTCGTCGCCGAGGATCTTCCGGTCCTTCAGTGCCGGCTCACCGACATCGCCGACCGAGAGGCCGTCGACGTAGACGTAACCCGCCTGGACCTTGCCGGAGATCTTCGCCTTGCCCTCGACCAGGTCGACGGCCACGCCGTCCTCGGCGATGACGATCCGGTCGTGCGGGACACCGGTCAGGGCGCCCAGTTCCGCGTTCGCCCTCAGGTGGCGCCACTCGCCGTGGACCGGCATCAGGTTCTTCGGACGGCAGATGTTGTAGAAGTACAGCAGCTCGCCCGCGGACGCGTGGCCGGAGACATGCACCTTGGCGTTGCCCTTGTGGACGACGTTGGCGCCCCAGCGGGTCAGGCCGTTGATCACGCGGTAGACCGCGTTCTCGTTCCCGGGGATCAGCGAGGACGCGAGGATGACCGTGTCGCCCTGGACGATGCGGATCTGGTGGTCACGGTTGGCCATGCGGGACAAGGCCGCCATCGGTTCGCCCTGGGAGCCCGTGCAGACGAGGACCACCTCGTGGTCGGGCAGGTCGTCCAGCGTCTTGACGTCGACCACCAGGCCCGGCGGCACCTTCAGGTAACCGAGGTCGCGGGCGATGCCCATGTTGCGGACCATGGAGCGGCCGACGAAGGCGACCCGGCGGCCGTACTCGTGCGCCGCGTCCAGAATCTGCTGGATGCGGTGGACATGGCTGGCGAAGCTCGCCACGATGATCCGCTTGCGGGCGCCGGCGAAGACCTGCCGCAGGACGTTGGAGATGTCGCGCTCGTGCGGGGTGAAGCCCGGGACCTCGGCGTTCGTGGAGTCGGCGAGGAGGAGGTCGATGCCCTCTTCGCTCAGCCGCGCGAAGGCGTGCAGGTCCGTGAGGCGGTTGTCCAGGGGGAGCTGGTCCATCTTGAAGTCGCCCGTGTGCACCACCATGCCGGCGGGGGTGCGGATGGCGACGGCCAGGGCGTCCGGGATGGAGTGGTTGACGGCGACGAACTCGCAGTCGAAGGGGCCGATGCGCTCGCGGTTCCCCTCCGCCACCTCCAGGGTGTACGGGCGGATCCGGTGCTCCTGGAGCTTGGCCTCGATCAGCGCGAGGGTGAGCTTGGAGCCGATCAGCGGGATGTCCGGCTTCTCGCGGAGCAGGAAGGGGACGCCGCCGATGTGGTCCTCGTGGCCGTGCGTGAGGACGATGCCCTCGATGTCGTCGAGGCGGTCCCGGATGGACGAGAAGTCCGGCAGAATCAGGTCGATTCCGGGCTGCTCCTCCTCGGGGAAGAGCACTCCGCAGTCGACGATCAGCAGGCGACCGCCGTACTCGAAGACCGTCATGTTTCGGCCGATCTCGCCGAGGCCGCCGAGTGGGGTGACCCGCAGGCCACCCTCGGGCAGCGCCGGGGGCGGGCCGAGTTCAGGATGCGGATGACTCAAAAGACTCTCCTCACCACGCGCGCCACGTACCGGTAGGGCACGTGGCGCGCGTGACGTTCGTGCGCAAGCAGTTGTCGTTGTCGAGTGCAGGCACCGGTGGCCTGCGTCTTCAGTTGTTCTTCAGTTGTGAAGCCCCTGTGGTGCCAAGTCTGTTGTCAGAGCTGTACCCCGCCGGCGGCAAGATCGATCTTGAGCTGCGCGATCTCCTCGGGCGAACACTCGACCATCGGCGGGCGCAGCGGTCCGGCCGGCAGTCCCTGGAGGGCCAGGGCGGCCTTGGTGGTCATGACTCCCTGGGTGCGGAACATGCCGGTGTAGACCGGGAGCAGCTTCTGGTGGATCTCCGTGGCCTTGACGACGTCACCCGAGGTGTACGCGTCCACCAGGGCGCGCAGGTCGGGGGTGACCAGGTGGCCGACGACGGAGACGAAGCCGACCGCGCCCACGGAGAGCAGCGGGAGGTTGAGCATGTCGTCGCCGGAGTACCAGGCGAGACCGGACCGGGCGATGGCCCAGCCGGCGCGGCCGAGGTCGCCCTTGGCGTCCTTGTTGGCGACGATGCGGGGGTGCTCGGCGAGCCGGACGAGGGTCTCGGTGCTGATCGGGACGCCGCTGCGGCCGGGGATGTCGTAGAGCATGACCGGCAGGCCGGTGGCGTCGGCGACGGCCGTGAAGTGCCGGTACAGGCCCTCCTGCGGGGGCTTGTTGTAGTACGGCGTGACGACCAGGAGGCCGTGGGCGCCGATCCGCTCGGCTTCGCGGGCCAGCTCGACGCTGTGGTGGGTGTCGTTGGTGCCGACTCCGGCGACGACGTGGGCGCGGTCTCCGACGGCCTCCAGGACGGCTCGTACGAGGTCCGATTTCTCCGCGTCACTGGTGGTGGGGGACTCGCCGGTGGTGCCGTTGACGATCAGGCCGTCGTTGCCTGCGTCCACCAGGTGGGCGGCGAGTCGCTGCGCGCCGTCGAGGTCGAGTGCGCCGTCCGCCGTGAAGGGCGTGACCATGGCGGTGAGGACCCGCCCGAAGGGGGTCTGCGGAGTCGAGGTCGGAGCCATGGGTAACACGCTACTCGGTGCCCGATGCGGGATGTGCCCTTGGGGTGTCGGGAAAGTCAGGACAAAGAGGGAGCCCGGCACTGCCTGCTCGGGGGTTCAAGCAGTGCCGGGTCCGTTTGATCAGGCTAGATGAACTTCTCTAAATGCCGCAATACGGACACCTCGCCAGGCTGACCCGTACATCCGTTCCCGACAGGGGAACAAGGCTTCGTTACGGGGCCACACGCCCGTTCGCGTTGAAGGCGGCGTAGGTCAGCGGCATGAGCCTGGCCCACTCCGCCTCCATCTTCTCGCCCACCATCTCGATCTCCCGCTGCGGGAAGGACGGCACCTTGGCCAGCTCGTGCTGGGTGCGCAGGCCGAGGAAGTGCATCAGGGAGCGCGCGTTGCAGGTGGCGTACATCGAGGAGTAGAGGCCGACGGGGAGGGCGGCGCGGGCCACCTCGCGCGCGACGCCCTCGGCGAGCAGCTTCTGGTAGGCCGCGTACGCCTGCTCGTAGGACTCCCGCAAGGCGCTGCTCACGGCCTCGTGCTGGGCCGGGGTCCCCTCGACGAAGACGTACTTGCCGGGGCGGCCCTGCTGGACGAGCTTGCGGTCGGCACCGGGGACGTAGAAGACCGGCTGGAGCTCGCGGTAGCGGCCCGACTCCTCGTTGTACGACCAGCCGACCCGGTGCCGCATGAACTCGCGGAAGACGAAGATCGGGGCGCTGATGAAGAACGTCATCGAGTTGTGCTCGAACGGGCTGCCGTGCCGGTCGCGCATCAGGAAGTTGATCAGGCCCTTGGAGCGCTCGGGGTCCTTCCTCAGCTCGTCCAGGGACTGCTCGCCGGCGGTGGAGACGCGGGCGGCGAAGAGCACGTCGGCGTCCGAAGCGCTGGACTTCACCAGCTCGACGGTGACGTCACTGCGGAACGTGAGCGACTCGGGGGTGGTCACGGGGGTTGGGGTCCTTCCCATCACTGCGGTGGTTCGCGACCACCTTACGGGGGCACCCGGCGGGGCCCGGCACCACCTCACCCCAAAAAACGCACCCACGATTTTTTCGGACATGGGCACCTTTTGTGTCACTCGATCGTCTGTATCGGTGAGGTCCGCACATTCGATCACCCACCATGAGAGGAACGGCATCACGATGTTCCGCCCCCAGCTACCGCCGGGAGGGACCCCCAGCGGGCCCGTACCCTTCGCCTTCCTGGCCGAGGCGGACAGGTTCCGCAGCAATGTCACTCCCCCGCCCCGTCGGCGCGCGTCCTTCGGCGAGATGGCCGGACGCTGGCTGCTGGGCCTCACCATCGTCGCCGGCCTCATAGGCGCCCTGGTCCTGGGCATGCCGGCGCTCTCCACGCCGTCCGATACGCCGGCTCAGCAGTCCCAGGCGTCCCAGGGGCACTGAGCGCGGGCACTGCCCCTTCCGGACGCTCACGGCTGGTGGGCGGGAACGGGGCCGGATAGCCTCACCGGCACAGCCCCCGTGAGGACCGAGTGAGGACCAGCCGTGCCCCTGCCCTTCCTGACGGCCGAACGCACCTTCGAGACGACGGCCGAGAGTGCGCTGCCGTACGACGATCCGGACCGCTGGCGGCGCCCGTACCGGCCCGGTCCCTGGCGAGTGGGCCTGGCCGCGCTGGTGCTGCTGCTCGCCTCGTTCGTCCTGTTCGCCGCCGTGCTCACCGCGCTCACCGGCTCGCCGGCCGACGCCGGGGTGGTCCTCGGCCTCGGCCTGGCGATCGTCGTCGGCGCGCTGCGGTTGCTGCGCATGGGGGTCTGGGTGAGCCGGCGCGGGCTGCGCCGGACCGGCTTCCTCGGGACGCGGACGGTGCCCTGGGCACGGGTGGTCTCGGTGCGGACCGTGCAGCAGCCGGTGCGCTGGCTGGGTCTGCCGCGCACCGTGCAGGGGCAGGCGCTGGCGCTCGTACGCAAGGACCGGCGTCCGGAGGACACCCCGCCGCTGCTCACCACGCACGGCCTGGACTTCCTCGGCCGGCCGATGGCCTTCGACCGGGCGGCGGACGCGGTGGAGGCGTGGGCGGCGGAGTACGGGGGCCGCTGAGCGAAACGGTGCGGTGCGGCGGTCGTGCGGGGGCGCGCTGTCAGGCGGCCTGCACCGGCTTTCCGTCGTGCAGGGCGATGGCCCTTTGCATCGCCTTGCGGGCGCGCGGGGTGTCGCGGGCGTCGTGGTAGGCGACGGCCAGGCGGAACCAGCAGCGCCAGTCGTCCGGGGACGCCTCCGTCTCGGCCTTGCGCTTGGCGAACACCTCGTCGGCCGAGTCGCGGTCGATCCGGCCGCTGGGCAGGCGCTTGAGCTCGTCGAGCGGCAGACCGCCCTCGGCGTCGAGTTCGGCGGCGAGCTGGTTGGCCTTGCGGACGAACTGGGTGTTCTTCCACAGGAACCACAGCCCGATGACCGGCAGGACCAGCACCGCCACGCCGAAGGTGACGGTGACGACCGTGCCGGACTGGATGAGCATCACGCCGCGGCTGCCGACCAGGACGAAGTAGAAGACCAGGACGGCGGCCGTGACGAGGTAGGTGATCTTCGCGCGCATCGCAGGCGTCTGTCTCGGCTCGGTCGTCTCAGCTCAGGTCCAGGAAGTGCTCCAGGCCGAAGGTGAGGCCCGGAGCGGTCACCACGCGGCGCGCGCCGAGCAGGATGCCCGGCATGAAGCTGCTGTGGTGCAGGGAGTCGTGGCGGATGGTGAGGGTCTCGCCCTCGCCGCCGAGCAGCACCTCCTGGTGGGCCAGCAGGCCGCGCAGGCGGACGGCGTGCACGGGGACGCCGTCGACGCTGGCGCCCCGCGCACCGTCCAGGGCCGTGACGGTGGCGTCCGGCGCCGGTGCCGTCCCGGCCGCCCGGCGGGCCTCGGCGATGAGCTGGGCCGTGCGCGTGGCCGTACCGCTGGGCGCGTCCACCTTGTTCGGGTGGTGCAGCTCGACCACCTCGACCGACTCGAAGTACGGCGCGGCGATCTGCGCGAACTTCATCGTCAGCACGGCTCCGATGGAGAAGTTCGGCGCGATGAGCACGCCGGTCTCCGGGGACTGGGCGAGCCAGCCCCGCAGCTGCGCGAGGCGGTCCTCGGTCCAGCCCGTCGTACCGACGACGGCGTGGATGCCGTGGCGCACGCAGAAGTCCAGGTTGCCCATGACCGAGGCGGGGGTGGTCAGCTCGACGGCGACCTGGGCGCCGGTCTCCGCCAGCGTCTCCAGCTTGTCGCCGCGGCCGAGGGCGGCGACCAGCTCCATGTCCTCGGCGGCCTCGACCGCCTTGACCGCCTCCGACCCGATCCGGCCCCCGGCACCGAGGACCGCCACGCGCAGCTTGCTCATGTTCCTGTTTCCTAACCGGTGGTGTTTCAGGCGACCACGTCGTGCAGCCGGGAGGCCTGCTTGTCCTTGAGCGGGCCGATGACCGACAGCGACGGGCGCTGCCCCAGGATGTCGCGGGCGACCTCGCGGACCTCGTCCGGGGTGACCGCCTCCATCTTCGCGAGCATGTCGTCCACGGACATCTGCTCGCCCCAGCACAGCTCACTCTTGCCGATACGGTTCATCAGCGCGCCGGTGTCCTCCAGGCCGAGGACCGTGGAACCCCGCAGCTGGCCGATGGCGCGGGCGATCTCGTCGTCGGAGAGGCCGTTCTGCGCGACGTGGTCGAGTTCGTCGCGGCAGATGCGCAGGACGTCGTGCACCTGGCTGGGCCGGCAGCCGGCGTAGACGCCGAACAGGCCGCAGTCCGCGAAGGCGGAGGTGTACGAGTACACGCTGTAGGCGAGGCCGCGCTTCTCCCGGACCTCCTGGAAGAGGCGGGAGGACATGCCGCCGCCGAGGGCGGTGTTGAGCACGCCCATGGCCCAGCGGCGGTCATCGGCGCGGGCGATGCCGGGCATGCCGAGGACGACATGGGCCTGCTCGGTCTTGCGGGCCAGCAGTTCGACCTTGCCGGAGGTGCGGATCGTACGGCGGCCCTCGCGCGGGGCGATGGGCCGCGCGTCCGGGTCGCGGAGGGCGCCTGCCTTCTCGAAGGCCGCGCGGACCTGCCGTACGACCTTGTTGTGGTCGATGTTGCCGGCGCAGGCGACCACGAGGTGGGTCGGGTCGTAGTGCTTCCGGTAGAAGCGGCGGATGCGGTCGGCGGTGAGGGCGTTGACCGTGTCCACCGTGCCGAGGACCGGCCGGCCGAGGGCGTTGTCGCCGAACATGGTGTGCGCGAACAGGTCGTGCACACAGTCGCCCGGGTCGTCCTCGGTCATGGCGATCTCTTCGAGGATCGCGCCGCGCTCGACGTTGACGTCCTCTTCGAGGATCAGCGAGCCGGTCAGCATGTCGCAGACGACGTCGATGGCGAGGGGCAGATCGGTGTCGAGCACGCGCGCGTAGTAGCACGTGTACTCCTTGGCCGTGAACGCGTTCATCTCGCCGCCGACCGCGTCGAGCGCGGAGGAGATGTCGAGCGCGCTGCGCCGGGTCGTGCCCTTGAAGAGCAGGTGCTCCAGGTAGTGCGTGGCGCCGTTCAGGGACGGGGTCTCGTCGCGGGAGCCGACGTGCGCCCAGATGCCGAAGGTGGCGGAGCGGACCGAGGGCAGGGTCTCGGTGACGACGCGCAGACCGCCCGGGAGGGTGGTCTTGCGGACCGTACCGATGCCGGCTGTGCCCTTGATGAGGGTTTGGGTACGGGCGACGGCCCGCGCCTCCGAAGAGGGGCGGGCCGTCACCTTGGAGCTACGGGACGTCACTGCTCGGCGTCGTCCTTCGCGGTCTCGTCGCCTTCCTCGCCCTCGATCACCGGAACGAGGGAGAGCTTGCCGCGGGAGTCGATCTCGGCGATCTCGACCTGGACCTTCTGGCCCACGCCGAGCACGTCCTCGACGTTCTCCACGCGCTTGCCGCCGGCGAGCTTGCGGATCTGCGAGATGTGCAGCAGACCGTCCTTGCCGGGCAGCAGGGAGACGAACGCACCGAAGGTGGTCGTCTTGACGACCGTACCCAGGTACCGCTCGCCGACCTCGGGCATCGTCGGGTTGGCGATGCCGTTGATCGTGGTGCGGGCGGCCTCGGCGGAGGGGCCGTCGGCGGCGCCGATGTAGATCGTGCCGTCGTCCTCGATGGTGATCTCGGCGCCCGTGTCCTCCTGGATCTGGTTGATCATCTTGCCCTTGGGGCCGATGACCTCACCGATCTTGTCGACCGGGATCTTGACGGTGATGATCCGCGGAGCGTGCGGGCTCATCTCGTCGGGCCGGTCGATGGCCTCCATCATCACGTCGAGGATGTGGAGGCGGGCGTCGCGGGCCTGCTTGAGGGCCGCGGCCAGGACGGAGGCCGGGATGCCGTCCAGCTTGGTGTCGAGCTGGAGGGCGGTCACGAAGTCCTTGGTGCCGGCGACCTTGAAGTCCATGTCGCCGAAGGCGTCCTCCGCACCGAGGATGTCGGTGAGAGTGACGTAGTGCGTCTCGCCGTCGATCTCCTGGGAGATCAGACCCATGGCGATACCGGCGACCGGGGCCTTCAGCGGCACACCGGCGTTCAGCAGCGACATGGTGGAGGCGCAGACCGAGCCCATGGACGTCGAGCCGTTGGAGCCGAGGGCCTCGGACACCTGGCGGATCGCGTACGGGAACTCCTCGCGCGTCGGCAGCACCGGCACCAGGGCGCGCTCGGCGAGCGCGCCGTGGCCGATCTCGCGGCGCTTCGGGGAGCCGACGCGGCCGGTCTCACCGGTGGAGTACGGCGGGAAGTTGTAGTTGTGCATGTAGCGCTTGCGGGTCACCGGGGAGAGGGTGTCCAGCTGCTGCTCCATGCGGAGCATGTTGAGGGTGGTGACGCCCAGGATCTGGGTCTCGCCACGCTCGAACAGCGCGGAACCGTGCACCCGCGGGATGGCCTCGACCTCGGCGGCCAGGGTGCGGATGTCGGTGACACCGCGGCCGTCGATGCGCTTCTTCTCCTTGATCACGCGCTCGCGGACCAGCTGCTTGGTGAGCGAGCGGTACGCGGCGGAGATCTCCTTCTCGCGGCCCTCGAACTCCGGCAGGAGCTTCTCGGCGGCCAGACCCTTGACCCGGTCCAGCTCGGTCTCGCGCTCCTGCTTGCCGGCGATGGTGAGCGCCTGGGCCAGCTCGGGGCGGACGGCCGCGGTCAGCGCCTCGAACACGTCGTCCTGGTAGTCCAGGAAGATCGGGAACTCGGCGGTCGGCTTGGCGGCCTTGGCGGCGAGGTCGGCCTGCGCGCGGCACAGGACCTTGATGAAGGGCTTGGCGGCCTCCAGACCGGCGGCGACGACCTCCTCGGTCGGCGCCTCGGCCCCACCCTCGACCAGCTTGATGGTCTTCTCGGTGGCCTCGGCCTCGACCATCATGATCGCGACGTCGCCGTCCTCCAGGACGCGACCGGCGACGACCATGTCGAAGACGGCGTCCTCAAGCTCGGTGTGCGTCGGGAAGGCGACCCACTGGCCGCGGATCAGCGCGACGCGGACGCCGCCGATCGGGCCGGAGAAGGGCAGACCGGCCAGCTGCGTGGACGCGGACGCGGCGTTGATCGCGACGACGTCGTACAGGTGGTCGGGGTTGAGGGCCATGATCGTGGCGACGACCTGGATCTCGTTGCGCAGGCCCTTCTTGAAGGACGGGCGCAGCGGACGGTCGATGAGGCGGCAGGTGAGGATGGCGTCCTCGGACGGCCGGCCCTCACGGCGGAAGAAGCTGCCGGGGATCTTGCCGGCGGCGTACATCCGCTCCTCGACGTCCACCGTCAGCGGGAAGAAGTCGAGCTGGTCCTTGGGGTTCTTGGAGGCGGTGGTGGCCGACAGCACCATGGTGTCGTCGTCCAGGTACGCCACGGCGGAACCGGCGGCCTGCTTGGCCAGGCGGCCCGTCTCGAAGCGGATGGTGCGGGTGCCGAAGGGACCGTTGTCAATGACGGCCTCGGCGTAGTGGGTCTCGTTCTCCACTAGCGTTTTCTCCGTTACGTATCGTCTTTCGTCCCTTGGCTGCCCGTGTGGCAGGGGGACGGTGGCGGAGAAGCGCTCCGTGCGGTGCGGGCCGGTCTTCGATCGAAGCACCCGGGGCTCGCTTCCCCCCGGGGGCCACTACCGAGGACCGGCGGCGGCTGGGTGCGCTCCTCCTCGTTCTGTGACGTACCCCGTAGTGCCGTGGCGTACGTCGTTCCGTGTCGTGCGTATTGCGTTGTGCTACCACACTACAAAGCGTGAGTGACACTCCGCACGTCTCCGCACATACGGCGGAGGGTTCCGGCTGCGCGGCAGGGCCCCGCATACGGCAAAGGGAGCGGCCCCCGAGTGCTTTCGGGAACCGCTCCCCTCATGGCGTCTTACCGGGCGCCAGCCGCACCGCGGCGGATGCCGAGGCGGTCGACCAGCGCACGGAAGCGCTGGATGTCCTTCTTCGCCAGGTACTGGAGAAGGCGGCGGCGCTGACCGACGAGGATCAGCAGGCCACGGCGGGAGTGGTGGTCGTGCTTGTGGGTCTTGAGGTGCTCCGTCAGGTCGGAGATCCGACGGGAGAGCAGGGCGACCTGGACCTCGGGGGAGCCGGTGTCACCCTCCTTGGCACCGAACTCGGCGATGATCTGCTTCTTCGTAGCGGCGTCGAGCGACACGCGTACTCCTCATAGTCTGTTGAGTGCCACCGAGTGCCCCCGGTCTACGTCTCGGGGGAGCTTCCGTTACTCGGGAGGCGGGGATCCGCTGGGCGCGGCCTCCAGAACGAGCACGGGGCGGTTCCGGGGGCGCGTACACAAACGGCCGTCACTCAGGGTACCAGGCGATGGCGGGCACCTTGCGCCCGGTCGGCGAACCGCCCTGGTGGGGCGGTCCCGGCCACTAGGGTGAGCGCCGGACCGTACCTACCTCGGGAAGGGGTCGCTGCACGATGGCGGAAACGGAAGCGGAGATCAAGGCGCGCAAGGAGCGGGAGCGGGACGAGCTGTACGCCCTCGACATCTCGGGCGTCGAGTGGCACTGCGCGCCGGGCACGGAGGAGCACGAGGAGCGGGTCGAGATCGCGTACCTGCCCGGCGGGGCGGTGGCGATGCGGTCCTCCCTCGACCCGGACACGGTGCTGCGCTACACCGAGGCGGAGTGGCGGGCGTTCGTGCTGGGGGCTCGGGACGGGGAGTTCGATCTGACGCCTATGGCCCATAACGGGGGGTTGGACGGGTAGGGGGCCACGCATGAGAAAGGGCGGCACGCGCGCGTTGCCGCCCTTTTGCCGTCCGGCTCCTCGCCGGGGAGGGCCCGCTTCCGCCGTCCGGCTCCTCGCCGGGGAGGGCCCGCTTGCGCCGTCCGGCTCCTCGCCGGCGAGGGCCCGCTTGCGCCGTCCGGCTCCTAGCTGGTCATGGCCCGCGCCTGCGCGTACACGTCGAAGACGGCCAGGGCCAGGGGGATCAGTGTGAGGAGGACGAAGCTCTCGGCGATCTCCAGGAAGCGGCCCCAGAAGGGGGTGACACCGCGCCGTGGGGTGATCAGGGCGATCGCGGTGACCAGGGCGGTGGCCGCGGCGACGGCGGCGGCGAGCCAGACGCTCCGGATGTCGAGGGCCGTGGTGTCGCCCCGGAAGGCGTCGGCCAGGTACCCCCGCGGCGGGTTCAGGGCCAGCCCCAGGCCGAGGAAGACGATGGCGGCGAAGCCCGCGGCCAGGGTGGCGCCGACCTGTGCGGTGTAACGGAACAGGTGCGCCCGCATGAGCATCGCCACGCCGGTCGCGAGAGCCAGCAGCTGGGCCCAGATGTTGCTGGAGAAGCCGAGGACGATGGACGCGCCCACCGCGACGAGAGCGCAGCCGCCGACGAGACCGACGAGGAGTTCGTGGCCGCGCCGGGCCTGTGCGGCCACGCGCTCGGCGTCCACGGGTTCCTGGGGCGCGGGCTCGCCGGTGTCGTACCCGCCGCGGGACGGGTTGGGCGGTTCGAAACCGATGGGCAGCCGCGCGAAACGCATGGACAGGCCGGGGAGGAAGGCCAGCGCCACGACGGAGAGCGGGGCGCAGACGGCGGCCGTTTCGATGGGCTTCAGCTCGGTGAGGATCGCGATGAAGGTCGTGATCAGACCGATGGCGGAGGCAAAGAGGAACGCCACGAAGGGTCCGTCGCCGCCCGGCGACACCAGGGTGAGCACCAGGGAGGCGACCAGGACGGCCGTGCAGGCGAGCAGGAACTGCAGTCGCCCGATGCCCTCGCCGGCGGAGAGCGACAGCAGGCCCGAGCCGGCCACGGCCACGTTGGGCAGGGCGCCGAGTCCCAGCGCGACAGCGGAGCCCCGGTCGTCGTACACACGCGCGCGTACGCACGCGATCGTGACGAGCAGGATGCCGCAGACGCCCGCGATGATGCCCTGAAGGCTGTGCATGTCGTGCCGGACCTGCGAGCTCCAGGCCACGAACGCGAGCAGCGCGGGCAGGACGCCGCCCGCGACGAGACCGGCGGCGCGGGTCAGGTCGCCGCTCCACAGGGTGCGGTCCCGGGTGACGGCGGCGGCCACCGCCTCGGAGACGTCGTCGAGGACGGCCGGGGGCAGCGACTCGGCGAACGGGCGCAGGGTGAGCAACTCGCCGTCGAGGATGCGCTGGGCCGTGAAGGACCTGGCGCCGTCGAGGACGGTGCCGTCACGGCGTACGAGGTGGTAGCCGACCGGAGCGCCCTCGGCGGGGCTCTGCTGGGACAGGCGCAGTATCTCCGGGTAGAGGTCGGCGACCGGTACGTCGTCGGGCAGTGCGACGTCGATGCGGCTGTCGGGCGCCACGATGGTGACGCGGCAGAAGCCGAAGCCCATACCCGCCCCGGAAGGGGCTCCGGTGCCCGGTCCACCGGTCGCGCCGGCCGGCACGGAGGCCGTCATGCTCACCTGCTGTTCCCCCTCGTCGGTGGTGGGGCGGCCTACGGTGCCACCGCGCACCTTCCGCCCGTAAAGATGCTGTGTAGGTTGTGCGGCGCCTTCCCGCTCCGCCGGCCGACCGAGCGGTTCTGGCCGGGATCCGCGGGAGGCGCTTGTTTCGAACAGGTGCGGATTGCCCGGGTTTTCCCGGAACGATTCGCAACTGCTCACGCGCTCCACCGGCACCCTACCGCCCGCCGTTGTCGGTGGTTGTCAGTAGGATCGCGGTTCGCGATCGACGTCCGCCTGACACGGGGCGGCGGATGAAACATCTCGGTCCGGCAAGGGAATTGGTGCGTAGTGAGCCACATCGTCGTCAAGCGCCCACCGCGGGCACTGCCGAAGGAAGTGCCCACGGACGAGGTCGTGCTGCAGGCTCCGCCGGAACTCCCGCGCGGTCAGCAGGAAGGCGCACTGATGCAGCTCCTGCCCATGCTGGGCATGGGCGGATCCGTGGTGTTCTTCTTCAACCCTCAGGCCCAGCCCTTCATGAAGATCATGGGCCTGGTGATGGTGGCCTCGACGATCGCCATGGGCATCTCGATGCTCGTCCGCTACCGCCGCGGCAATCAGGGACAGATGGCCGACCTGCGCCGTGACTACCTCCGTTATCTGTCGCAGACGCGTCGTGCCGCCGTGGAGACCGCGCTGGCCCAGCGCGACACCCAGTACTACCTGCACCCTTCGCCGGAGCAACTGTGGGCCCTGGTCGCCGAGGGCAGCCGGGTATGGGAACGCCGCACAGCCGACGAGGACTTCGGGCAGGTACGCGTGGGACTCGGCCCGCAGGCCCTGGCCACGCCCCTGATCCTGCCCCAGACCGCCCCGGTCGACGAGCTGGAGCCGCTGACCGCCGGCGCCGTGCAGCGCTTCCTGGCGACGCACAGCACCCTCGACGACCTGCCGATGGCGGTGTCGCTGCGCGCCTTCTACCACGTGACGATCAGCGGCGAGCCGGGCACCGTGCGCGGCACCGCCCGCGCCGTCACCGCCTCCCTCGCCTCGCTGCACTCCCCCGAGGACCTGGTCATCGCCGTCGTCACCGCACGCGAGTCGGCGCCCGAATGGGAGTGGGCCAAGTGGCTGCCGCACGTGCAAGCTCCGGGCGTCACCGACGGCGCCGGCAGCATGCGCCTGATCAGCGCCGACCCGGTCGAGCTGGAGGACCGGCTCGCCTCCCGTCTGGAAGGCCGCCCGCGTTTCCACCCGTCCGGGCCGCCCGTGCCCGAACAGCCCCATCTGGTGGTGGTGCTCGACGGCATCTCCCTTCCGCCCACCTCCTTGCTGGCCAACCCCGAGGGCCTGCAAGGCGTGACTGTCCTGGAGGTCGTACCGGGCGACCTCACCATCGGGCGCGGCGACCTGTCGGTCGTCGTGCAGCCGAAGGAACTGCGCCTGGAGTCCGCCCACGGCATGGTCTACGAGGGGATCCCGGACGTCCTTTCGTACGAGGCGGCGGAGGCGTTGGCGCGTCAGCTGGCGCCGCTGCGCATGGCATCGGGTGGCGACGACGACGAACCGCTGCTCGCCAACCTGGAGTTCACCGACCTGCTGAACCTGGGTGACGCCGCGTCGGTCGACCCGAAGCGGACCTGGCGGCCCCGCTCCCAGTCGGAGCGGCTGCGCGTGCCGATCGGTGTCGGCGAGGACGGCCGGCCCGTGATGCTCGACCTCAAGGAGGCGGCACAGGAGGGCATGGGCCCGCACGGCCTGTGCGTCGGTGCGACGGGTTCCGGCAAGTCCGAGCTGCTGCGCACCCTGGTCCTCGGCCTCGCCGTGACCCACTCCTCCGAGACGCTGAACTTCGTCCTCGCCGACTTCAAGGGCGGTGCCACGTTCGCGGGCATGGCCCAGCTGCCGCACGTGGCGGCCGTGATCACCAACCTCGCGGACGACCTGACCCTCGTCGACCGCATGGGTGACTCCATCCGCGGTGAGCTGAACCGGCGCCAGGAGATGCTCCGCGACGCCGGCAACTACGCCAACATCCACGACTACGAGAAGGCGCGTGCGGCGGGTGCCCCGTTGCAGCCGATCCCGTCCCTCGTCCTGGTGATCGACGAGTTCAGCGAGCTGCTGACCGCCAAGCCGGACTTCATCGAGATGTTCGTGCAGATCGGCCGTATCGGCCGTTCGCTCGGCGTGCACCTGCTGCTGGCCTCGCAGCGCCTGGAGGAGGGCCGTCTGAGGGGTCTGGAGACGTACCTCTCCTACCGGATCGGTCTGCGCACGTTCTCGGCGGCCGAGTCCCGCGCCGCGCTCGGCGTCCCGGACGCCTACGAGCTGCCGAACGTCCCCGGTTCCGGCTTCCTGAAGTTCGGCACGGACGAGATGGTGCGCTTCAAGGCCGCGTACGTCTCCGGGGTGTACCGCACCAGCTCGCAGCAGGCCGCGGCCCTCGGCGGCCCCCTGCCTGTCGACCGCAGGCCGGTCCTGTTCACGGCGGCCGAGGTCCCGGTGCAGTACGTGCCGATTCCGCAGCAGCGGCAGGAGGAGGAGACCGGCAAGCGGCAGGACGACGCGCTCGCCGACACCGTCCTCGACGTGATCGTGCGGCGCCTGGAGGCGCAGGGCCCGGCCGCCCACCAGGTGTGGCTGCCCCCGCTGGACAGCCCGCCGTCGCTCGACGCGCTGCTGCCGGGGCTCGCCCCGGTCCCGGGCCGCGGTATGACCCAGCCGGGCTACGAGGGCGCGGGCAGGCTGGTCGTCCCGGTCGGCCTGATCGACAAGCCGTACGAGCAGCGGCGCGACCCGCTCTGGCTGGACTTCGGCGGCGCGGCCGGTCATATGCAGATCATCGGCGGCCCGCAGTCCGGCAAGTCGACGCTGTTGCGCTCGGTCATCGCGTCGTTCGCACTGACCCACACCCCGTGGGAAGTGCAGTTCTACGGCCTGGACTTCGGTGGCGGCGGCATGGCCGCGGTGGCCGGTCTGCCGCATGTGGGCGGTGTCGCGTCCCGTCTGGACCCGGAGAAGGTCCGGCGCACGGCGGCCGAGGTGTACGGCGTCATGACCCGGCGCGAGGAGTACTTCCGTTCGGCGGGCATCTCCTCCATCGCGGAGTTCCGCGCCCGTCGCGCGAGGGGGGACATCTCGGTGACCGACCAGCCCTGGGGTGACGTCTTCCTGGTCATCGACGGCTGGGGCAACTTCCGCACGGACTACGAGGCGCTGGAGCCGCTGGTGCTGGACATCGCCGCGCGCGGTCTGGGCTACGGCATCCACCTCGTCCTGACCGCCTCGCGCTCGATGGAGGTCCGCGCGAACCTCAAGGACCACCTGATGAACCGCCTTGAGTTGCGGCTGGGCGACCCCATGGACTCCGAGATCGACCGCAAGGTCGCGGCGAACGTCCCCACCGGTGTGCCGGGCCGCGGTCAGACCCCGCAGAAGCAGCACTTCATGGCGGCGGTCCCGCGGATCGACGGCCTCTCGTCCGACACGGACCTCGCGGAGGCGACGACCGCCCTCGCAGCCGAGGTCACCCGCCACTGGCAGGAGCCGGGCGCGCCCGAGGTGCGCCTGCTCCCCCGCGAGTTCCCGGCCACGCAGCTTCCGCCGGGCGACCGTTTCCCGAACCGCGGCATCTCCTTCGCCCTCGACGAGGACAACCTGGAGCCGGTGTTCGTGGACTTCGAACAGGACCCGTTCTTCCTGGTGTTCGGGGAGAGCGAGTCCGGCAAGTCGAACCTGCTGAAGCTGCTGATCAAGCGCCTGACCGAGCGGTACGACGGCAACACCTGCAAGCTCTTCGTCGTCGACAACCGCCGCTCGCTGCTCGGGGTGACCCCGAAGTCGCACCTGGCCGAGTACATCCCCATGTCGAACCAGATGCAGCACCACATGGACGCACTGGCCGACCTGATGCAGCGCCGCACCCCGACCGCCGATGTGACCCCGGAGCAGCTGCGCAACCGCAGCTGGTGGCGGGGTCCCACGGTGTACGTCGTCATCGACGACTACGACCTCGTGTCCACGTCGAGCGGCAACCCGCTGGCGGGCCTGACGGAACTGCTGCCGTTCGCCCGCGACGTCGGCGTCCGCTTCATCATCGCCCGCTCCACGGCGGGCGCGGGCCGTGCCGGTTACGAGTCGTTCATGCAGCGCATCAAGGAACTCGGCGCCCAAGGCGTGGTCCTCGCGGGCGACCCGGCCGAGGGCGACCTCCTGGGCGGCGTCCGACCGCGGCCGATGCCGGCGGGGCGTGGGATCTTCGTTTCTCGGAAGCGGGGGAAGCCCATGGTTCAGGTGGGATTGATGGAGGCGGAGAACTGAGGCACGTAGACACTGCTGATCTGGCGAGGCTTCCGCTCGTTGGCGGGAGCCAGGAAACGGGGGGAACCGCGCATGGCGTGGGATGAGTGGGAGCAGCTGAAAGCAAAGGCAGCACAGAACCAGTCCGCACACATGCGGCTCAACCATGTCACGCCCGACAACGGAGGCGGCGAAAGTACACGTGGTGATCTCACCGTGCACCAGAAGGATCTCGCCGCGATCGGTTCCGCTGCTCACGAACTGTTCCAGGACTTGGGCCGGTTCAGCGACCACGCCCGTATGTCCTCCATCAAGGCGGCCGGAGGGCTCAAGAGTGAGGGGTTCGACATCGGGGCTGCCCTCGATCACGTAGCCGGACGCTGGGTGGACCAGGTACAGAGCCTCCTCGACGCTTGCGCCCACATCTCCAACCACCTCCGCTACACCAAGAATCAGCACGCCGCCGACGAGTCCTACATCGCCGGCACTCTCAGCAGCATCTCCCAGCTCGACCAGGGCTTCGACGAGCGGAAGGGCAGCTGACGACCATGGATCTCGATGCCTTGCGCTACGGAAACTTCTCGCAGCTCGGAGAGGCCATCACCGACTGGGAGGAGATGACCAGGAACCTGGCGACGCTGAAGGAGGACGCCCAGACCAACCTGAAGAGTCGTGCGGACAAAGCGAACTGGGCTGGTGTCAACGCACAGGTGAGCCGGGAGTTCATCGGCAAGACCGCGGAGGAGTTCGCGGACGCCCACACGCAGGCGGACTCCATCACGAAGATCCTCAAGGACACCCGCGGCGAACTCATCGGCTACCGAGACGAGCTGAACGAAACCCTCGAACGCGCTCCGTACAAGTACTGCACCGTGATCGATACCGGGGGCGGGACCTTCACCGTCAGCGGCAATCCTCGTCCCGACTGGGCTTCCGATCCCAGTGGCAGCACAAGCGCGGTCAGCCAGGAAGACGTCGAGGCCCTTCGAAACGAGATTCAGCGCATTCTCGGCAAGGCGACCGAGAGCGACAGTACTGCGGCCAAGGCGCTCAGACTCCTGGTCGACCAGGCAAAGTACGGCTTTTCCGGCGCCCACTACGAGAACCGGGACGAAGCCGCCAAGGCCGTCGCGGACGCCGACCTGATGGCCAAGATCCTTGCGAAGAATCCGCACGACGTGACGAGCACAGAGCTCGCCTCACTCAACTCCACCCTGGCCAAGTACAAGAACGACCCTCTGTTCGCGGAAGAGTTCGCCACACAGGTTGGCCCGAAGAAGGTGCTGACCTTCTGGGCCGGCATCGCCGACCCCTACCAGGGAACTTACGACCCCGACCGCGCCAAGCAAGCCAAACAGCTCCAGAAGAATCTTGGGATCATCGTCGGTCAAGCCACCCTCTCGGACAGCGACAAAATGCAGAACTGGGAGCGGCAGATGATCCGGCTGGGTCCCGACCAGCTCGGGATCGACGACGCGAGCAACCCAACTGGTTACGCAGTCATGAGTAACCTCATGCGCTTCGGCGACTACGACGACCAGTTCCTCAACGACTACGGCGACAAGCTCCTCGCATACGACAAGAAGATGAACGGCCAGGGCATCAACGCCTGGGTCAACAACTTCAACGACGGCGACCTCAATTACTGGGGCTACAAGAACGATCGCGGCCGCGACCCCATGGCCGGATTCCTGGAGGCGCTCGGCCATAATCCGGATGCATCGGCACAGTTCTTCGCCCAGCCCGACGGCAGCGGTGCCACAGTCAACAAGAACTCCGAGGTCAACGAGCACCTGCAGTACCTGACGAAGGAGCGAGTCTGGGTCTCCGACGCCACGATGCAGGGCAACCACGACTACGTCGCAGCACGCAATTCACTCGGACGCGCGCTGGAAGCAGCCACGACCGGCTACTCTGCTGATGCCTCCCCGAAGGACGTCGCGGCGGGTGACCGTCGCACTGCGGCCACGGCCGGTGTCATGGAGCAGGTCGCTTTCCTCTACGGTGGAGAGGACGGTCCGAAAATGCTGCACGATCAGCCCGAACTGGCCGACAGCCTCGGAAAGATGGCCGGTGCGTACATCGATGACATCGACTACGAACTGTCCGGTATCGGCGACCACAGCAAGGACGCTCTCGACTTCCCCGCTCGATATGCCGGACGAGCCCAATTCGGCAACCAGGGAGCCATCGATTTCCTGAGCGTCCTCGGTCAGGACGAGAACTCACACAAGGCCGTGACAGCCGCCCAGCATGTGTATACCTTGAGCATGCTCGACGCCCATCCGCCGACCAGTGATTCGCATATGAACCAGGCTCGGGACATCATGTCGGTAGGCGCGGAAGCCCGCGGCATCCTGGACAATTCCCGCGTGGAGCAGGCGGCAACGACGTACGGTGAGAACTCAGAGGAAGCCAACAAGGCACTGGGCCGGTCGGGTGACTGGAAGAAACTGCTGGTCGGAGCAGTAGTGGCAGGTGGGGTCGCCTCCATTCCGCTCCCCGGTTCGACGGCTGCCGCAGTCGTCATCGCCCCCGTCGCGGCGGACACCATCACCAATGCGGCCAATACGCTGCTCGGGCACGAAATCGACAAGGCGACGGATGACGCAGAGTCCGATCCTCTGGTCCCGTCACAGATGACGAGCCGTGAATTCTACGGACGAGGGGTCGATGATCTTGGATCGACCTATGATGCGTACTTCAAGGATCACCCAAACGCCAGGGCTGTAGCTGACCAGCAGCAATGGGTCGAAGAAACAAAGAGCAGTTACCTGGGCACCGGCTCCCACGAGAACGATTACCGTGGCCGGCCTCCCTACAAGGATTGAGCAGGGGCGTAAAGTGCTGCGAATCGCAAGGAACGGTACATACGGGACGGCTCTCTCTCTTACAGCTGCGGCGCTTCTTGTGACAAGTTGCAGCAGTGATTCTGATCGAGAGCAGGCGAAGACGTCTGGCACGACCGCGAGCAAGATTTGCGACGGAGCACTCGACGCTCCCGCCCGGCAAGCGCTCCAGAACCTGGCCGGCACTGATCAGTTCGACGAGTCCACTGGTGCCGCCAGCGAGGCAGGACAGCCTCGTACGTTTTCCATACAAAACGCAGTCAAGCATCTGCACGACGAGTATCGTCAGCGCCCAGCTTGCTGGGTGTACAAGACCGGGGACGAGAGCGGGAAGCCACTTCTTGAAATCCGTTTCTCGGCATCCCAGAGTTACCCCAAAGCGTCCGGTAAGGAATCCAACGACAGCAAGGTCAGATACCCCGTGGGGTTGTATGCCAAAGTGGGCCGCGACGGAGCTGACCTGTTCTTCCAGTGCGCCACCGGAGCAGGCTCCAAAGGCGCATACATCGGCGACACGAAGTATGTGAAGGCGGAACTGTATTCCACTGGCTCCCAATTGCGCGGGAACAGCGTCGACAAAGACCGTATGGTGATCCTCAACTCCATCTCCCGCAAGGTGGCTGAGGAGGCAGGCTGCGCTTCGGAAGCCGACCTGCCGACTGCGGTGCCCGATGCGTGATCGAGCCCGTGGCCGGCAAGAGAAGCGCCGATGGGATTCAGTACATCGCCAGGAGGGCAGCTCCGCAGCCAGCAGCATTCCGGCGGCACCTGCCGCCGGCCGCTTTTCCGCCTCACAGCGGCGGAGCGCTCGCCATGCCCTCCTCAATGTGGACTGAGCCGCCAGATGCGGGCCGGGTAACGTTCCTTGCCCGGCCCGACGCAGGTACGGCGGCGAGGACGTTCACTCCTCTTCCCCTGGTCGGCTTCCTGCCCGAGACAACAGCAGGGTGGGCGCCTCCCGCGCGCGCCCACCCTGACGTTGCTTTGCCGCCTCTGCGGCCCTCGGCCTAGCGGAAGTAGCTGGCCGCCTTCTTGTCGCCTTCCATGTACGTACCGCCGGACTGGGCGACGACGTGGCCGATCCCGGCCAGCGCCTGGTGAATGTCGTTCGCCTCCTTGTCCCAGCGGTTCAGCTTCTCGTGGAAGGTGTCCTGGGCCTGACCCTCCCAGTACTGCAGGCTGCTCACGACCAGCCGGCGCAGCTCCTGCAGGTCCTGCTCCAGCAAGCTCGCCTCGTTGCCGATCTTGGTCGCCGCGACATCGAGCCCGTCATAAGTGACTGACAGGCCGTCAGCGTTGTTGGCCATACCTGTTACCTCGTCTCGCTGATGTGTATCCGGTGGATGCGCCGGGGTGCCCCGGCTGAAGTCCTGGTTGTCGCTCGGTCAGTAGGAGCTGAGCGGAGACACGGTGGGAGCGCCGTCCCGGACGTCGATCTTGTTGACGGCCGCGCGGACCTCGTCTTCCTTGCTGTCCTTGATGTTGCGCGTCGCGGTCATGGCCTCGATGACGTCGCCGAGGATGCCGCCGATGGCCTGGAGCGACTGGTTGATCTCGTACTGCTTCGAGTCGAAGGCAGCACGACCGATACCGTGCCACTGGCCCTCCAGGCCGTCGATCACGCCCTGTAGCCCGTGCACCCGCTTCCGGATGCCGTCGTACTTCTCCAGCATCTGCTTCTGCAGGTGGATTACTGCGGCATCTTCGAGCTTCTGCTTGTTCTCGGCCATCTCAGCCCTTTCTCTGTCTGTCTCGTTGGTCCAACTGTCCTGGCCCACTACCGCACAGTGCGGTACGGCGGCGGGCGCGTACTGCACGCCCTATCCGAAGAGCACAGGGCTACAGACGGCTGACGACGTCACCTGGCACGCCGCGCCCGCGCGACAGCCAGCCCGCCACCGCCGATCACGACGATGGCGGCTACGGCGCCGAGCGCGACCCAGAGCGTGGTGTTGTCGTTCGACGACTCCGTGCTTGATCCTGCCGCCGAAGTCCCGCCGGTAGAACCCTTTTCCGGGGCCTGTGACGGGGTTGATGCGGAGGAGGAAGGAGCAGACGGGGACGAGGAGGGGGAAGACGTGGAGGCCGCCGCGGACTTGGCCAGCAGGTCGCCGCCGTTCTCCTTGGCGAGCGGATCGACGTCCGCAGGACCGGGGTTGTAGTGGGCGTTCGCCAGAACCACGCGCGGGCGAACGGCACCATAACCGAGGTATTTGCTCGGTTTGTTCTTCGGCCAGGTGCGGCCGGCGGTGTCGATGAGAGCACGGGTGACCTGGTTCACCGTCCAGTCGGGGTGCGCAGACCAAATCAAGGCGGCGGCACCCGAGGCGATGGCGGCGGCCGAACTCGTTCCGTTCGCGTCGTCACAGTAGGAGCGGAAGTTGGTGTCGCACCAACCAGGGAAGCCCTGGCCCGGTGCAGCGAAGTCCACGTAGCCACCGGACGAGGCAAACTTCGAGACGGTGCCGGTTTTGTCGGCCGCCGTCACTCCCACTACGTATGGGAAGGCGGCTGGGTAGCCGATGTTGTCCCCCGACGTCAGGCCGTCATTGCCGACCGCGGCGATCAGCAGCTTGCCCTTCGAGGCCGCGTACTCGATGGCCTCTTTCACCTCGGGTATGGGAGCCGTCTCACCGAACGACATGCTGATGATCTTCACATCAGTGTCGGCCGCCGCCCTGATCGCATCTTCCGGTTCTGGGGTCTTCTTCTTCTCTTCCGCCCCGCCCTTCAGATCGTCCAGCTCAATCCGATACGGAACGATCTTCGCACCCGGCGCCAGACCCTTCAGGCTGCCCCCGGCTCCCGTACCCGCGATCAACTCCGCCATGGTCGTCCCGTGACCCTCGTAGTCGACTGTCGCACGGTATGCCACCGACTTCGGCGTCTCATCAGCCAGGACCTGCCCCTTCAGCGAAGGAGTATCCGCGTTCACTCCGCTGTCAATGACAGCGACCTTGACACCCTTACCGGTGCTGACCTTCCACATCTGCTCAGCCTGCATCGGACCCAGGTACCACTGCTTTGCCTGGACATCATCTGCAACAGCGCCCGGCGCAAACCCCACGGCCGTGGCCACCAGGACGCCGACGGCCGCGCCCACAGCACGCACTCGTCTACCGCTGCGTGTCCCATGGAGCGAAACCCGCTCGGCTCGTCGGCTCATCCCTGACTTCATCGTCTTCCGTGTCCTCGCTCGCGGTCAGTTCGCTACCGGCGGCACATCACGCCGGGGCTTCTCGGGCAACTGCGTCTCTTCGTCCCCGTCCTCAGCCTTCCGCTTACGGCCAGCACCGCGCACGAGACCGGCACCACCACGCGTCATACCGTTCCGCTCGGCACCCGCAGCGGAGTTCCGCCCGGCCGGCCTGCCCGTAACAGCCTCGGAGGTGCCCGTACCGGTACGAGAGCCGGTCGAATCGGTCGGATTTGCACCGGGCCGCGCCGCGGACTCGGATGCCCCGAAGACACCACGCTGACCCAACCGACCGGTCCTGGCCTGCGAACTGGCCTGTCCCTCTGCCCCGACGACCGTGCCACGGGGAATCCTCGCCCCGCCCTTCGCCGGACCACCTGTGGCCGTGGGGCGCCCCCCGACGACTCCATTGGAACGACCGGCGCCGGTGGCCGGCGTGGTGTTCGCCCGGGGCGTCGCCGTGCCGCCAGGCCGCGGCGTACCACCAGTGACCGCGCGGCCCATCGGAGACGCAGTACCCCTACCGGCGGGCTGTCCCGTCGACGTGGCACGCCCCATCTGGTTCATAGGTCCTTGTGCCGCGGTTCGTCCGGGACCCTGGGGATTGGTCAGCCCGGCCGCACCCGCCCGCCCCTGCGCGAAGGGAGGAGTACGGTACCCAGCCGAACCACTCAGGCTTCGGCCCGACGTCGGATTGGGCAGCGGAACCCGGTAGCCGGCGCCACCCAACGGGTCGGGCTGACCGCCGCCGCCTGCCGGGGGCGTGCCTGTGACCGGCGGAGTGGGGCCGGCCGTGTGTGTGGTTGTGGGAGGAGGCAGCGTGCCGGTGCTATCGATGTTCGTACCGACAGGCGGCTCCTCTGGGAGCGGGACGGTGTGGTTGTTGGGCGTCGTCGGGATGTGGGGCGAGGTGGTGCCGCCGGTGACGTGGTGGACTGCGTTGTCCTGTCCCACTGCAGTGGTGTGATGGCCAATGGCAGGTGCGGAACCGGTACCTGTGTGCGAGCCCGTGCCGGCCGTCGGACGGTCAGCCCCGTACGAGCTGACGGGCCGCGGCCGAGGCACCCCGACTTTGGGCATGGACGTGAAGTTCGGCGTTTTATCCTTGGCGGGCAGGGCCGCGAGAACCTCTTCCGAGACCGCGTAGTACGACGCCAACCGGTTCATCTGGTTGATCGCCTCTTGACGGTCCTTCTCCACTTGCACGGCATGGTCGTACTCCGCCTTGTTCGCGGCCTTCTCCGCGTCGGTGAACTTGTCGGGCCGCTTCGGGTTTGCCCTGGTGTCACGAGCCGGCATGCCACCACGCACGGCCGCGAGGCCCACGGCTGCAGCGGTGATCTGGTCCCCCGCCGCTCCGGCGAACTCGCTCAGGTGATGGGTGTTCCTGACGAGGTTGTCTCCCCAATCACGGAATTCCTGCCCCGACAGTCCGACCCAGGGGACCTTGTCGATGTAGGCCTTGAGGTCGTCAGCAGCCTTCTTGATGGCATCGCGAGCATCCCACAGGGCCTTCCCGGAAGACTCAAGGTCCTCCGGGTCGGTTTCCTCGACAAGATCAATCATCTTGTTCAGATCAAGGTCGCGCTTGTCGAAATCCGTCCTGGCGGCCAAGGCTCGCCCGAAGGGAGTCGCTTCGACCGCCGAGCGCATCATGCCGTTGAGGAACCCGCCCCGCGGACCGTCCTCGATACCACGGACGATGTCCGTCGCGGAGTTCTGCTGAGAAACGCGATGCAGATCGCCGCTGTGCTTCTTGTCCGTCATCGTCACAACTCCGCGCCAGTCTTCGGGTCGTTGGCGTGCTGACTGTCGTCCTTCTTGCGCTGGAGCTTCCCGATCTCCGTCTGGATCGCCCAGAACCGCTGACGCTGCTCCTCTTCGAGTTTTTCGAAGCCATGGCGCGCACCAGTGACCGCAATGCCGGTCGCCTCGATCTGCAGGTGCAAGATTTTGGACAGGGTCGTCAGCTCTTGATGAACTCTCGTGTACTGCTTGTACAGCCCGTGCGCCTCAGGGAACTCGCTCTCCCCTCCAGACGTCAGCGACGTAGCCCTGATCGTCTGAGCACCGACCTTCGCCGGGCTGCCCGCGGACCCTTCGAGAGCGCTCAGCACCTCGTCCACTTGGCCCACGAACTTTCCCAGCGCCTCGCCACTGGCCTCCAGGTTCGCCGCCCTGGTCGCCGACACGCCCCCCACCATGTCTGACGGAAGCACGACGCTCCTCCCCGTTTCCCCGTACATCCATCGGCTCCTCCGGAGCGAGGGCCGACCAACCGCTCGCCGTACGATCGCAAAGCGAGCCGCGTCTCACAACGCGTTTACCACTCTAGTCAACCCGTCCAACCGGTCCAACCAGGCAGGCTTGTTGGCTCGACTTCACCTAAGACCCAGGTGCCACACTTGGTCGGAATTGCCCGTTTCTAATGAGCGAACGCGCACGGCGACACAGTCGCGCCCCACCAGTTCGACGATCAGCGATGCATCAACGTGAAGGCTTGAGCGCGGGCCCCCTCATGCGATCTACAGCAAACCTCCACGCCTCGATGCTGCCCCCGGACAGTTCCAGTCGAAACAACGTCACCTCGCGCGCCGCGCCCGCACAACGGCCACACCTCCGGGCCGTCGTTCCCAACAGCCTCGGACGCACCCACGCCAGCGCAAGACCCGGAAGAGCCAGCCGGCTTCGCACCGGGCCCCGCCACGCACTCGACTCGGCAGGGTTCGACATCCTCGGGGTGACTATCCTCGATACGCAGGTCGATCACCCTGTGCAGGTCGAGGTCATGCTTGTCGTAGTTCGTGCTGATGGCGACAGCCCGCCCGAACAGGCCGACTGCAAGAACGAACGAATCTCCCGAGTTCGGTTCCTTCGCTGACCGGTGCCAATTGCCCTCGCTACCACGAGTGACTCAGCCGGAACGCTCCCGGCGCCCGGCCGACGGTGCGGGCGTCATCAGACATAATCGCGTCCCATGACCGTACTGATGCCTGTGCTCATGATCCTGGTCGTGGGAGGGATCTTCGCCCTCGTCATCACCATGATGGTGCGCGCCCAGCGGAACCGGGCGCGCGGCGTGCAGGAGAGAGCCGCGGCGATCCGACTCGCCCAGGAGCGCGGCTACGGCTACCAGCAAGCCACATACGGGCTGATCGACGGGCTCTGCGGCATGGCGCCGCTGCCCGTCAGCGGGCGCAACCTGCGGGCGGAGCACTACATCACCGGGGAGTTCCGGGGTCGTGGCTTCCGCTGCTTCGAGTATGTGACCGGCACCCTCGACGTCCACGACGGCCCGGGACGGAACCAGCCCGTCTTCTGGACGGTGTTCGCGATCGCCGCGCCGGGCCCCGGGCCCGAACTGGTGGTGCGACGGCCGCAGGCGCTCGACGGGATGACACAGCGTGGCCGTGTGGTGCAGCTCGGCGTGCCGGAGTTCGACGAGGCGTTCCGGGTGATCACGGATGACGAGTCGTTCGCCCGTGACGCCCTGGCGGGCGACGTGGCGCCCTTCCTGACCGCGCAGCCGCAGGCCGTGCGGGACTTCCCGGTCCGGCTGCACAACAGCGAGCTGATCACCTGGCGCCGGGGCCGGCTGAGCCCGCAGGACTTCGACGAGCGGCTCGGCTACCTGTGCGATGTGCTGGACCGGATCCCGCCGCGGGTCTGGTCGGCGGTCTGAGACCGCCGACCCGGGCGTCAGGCGGCTTGGTCCGCCCGTACGGAGCGGACGAACTGCTTGAAGTCGTCCAGCACCGCCGCCAGCTGTTCCGGCTTCGCCGTGAGCACCAGCTCGATCACCGCCCGCTGTGACGGACGGTCCACATCCTCCAGGCCCAGGTAGACCTGGCTCTGCACCAGTTCGAGCGGCTCTCCGTGCAGGGTGGTCGACAGGCGCAGGTTCTGGACGACACCCGGTGAGTCGGTGAGCCCCGGGATGTCGGGAGTCCCCACCTCTTCCTGCTTGGTGACCTCCACGGTGCCGGCCTGCCCGAGCCGCCGTACCGACTCGTCGGCGATCTGCCGCATGGTGGCGCTGTCGTTGCGCATGCCGCCGGCGATGGTGATGTTCGCCGTGAACCCGTCGATGGAGGCGGGGTGCAGAGCGACGAAGGCCGCATCGGGCGCCCCCACCTCGTCCGGCGGCGCCGATCGCCAGCCGTCCGGCAACGAGAACGAGATCTTGACCGGCAGCGTGCCCGTCATCGTGAACCCACTTCCTTGCTGAGCCTCATCGCAAGCCTAGAACCACTTGCCGAGCGTGTGGTCGTATGCCGAGCCCGCGGCATCGCCGATCGCGTCCGCGGCGTCACCGACCGTGTCGACGACCTCGCCCGGATCGACGGTGACCTGGAAGCCCACCTTCCCGCCGAGCCCGAGTCCGACACCGACCTCGCCGCCGACGTGGTACTTGCCGTCGTCGCCCTTGCCGACGTCGACGCTGGCCGAGGCGCCCGCGCCGGCCCACGCCTCGCCGGTCACACCGGCACCGACACCGCCCACGTCCGCGGCGGCCGACCCCTCGGCCTTCGCGCCGGCGAAAGCCTCCGCGCCCCCGTGCAGGCCGTCCTTGCCGATGGTGGCCTTCGCTTCGGCGTTGGCGCCCACCAGCGCGCTGCCTTGGGCCTGAAGGCCGAGAATGCCGTACTCGGCCTTGCCGCCGGCCTCGGCCTTGGCGAGATACATGCTCGCCGTCCCTTTCAGCTCCAGGTTCCCGTCGGTGATGCCGGCGACCGCGGAGGCGTCATTGCCGAGCAGCGAAACACCCGCGTTGCCGGACAACTTGACGCCGCCCACCGTGGTCTCGCCCTTGGCGTCCGCGGACCAGACATTGGCACCGCCGCTGAACTCGGCGATCTTCACCGACCAGCTGACCTTCTTCGGCGCGTCGGGATCTTCCGACGTGGCGTTGGGATCCTGGTAGCCCCATTGCCGCTTCCGCTTGTCGGCAGGGTTGTTCCCGTACTGCCACAGCTCGTCCTCTTTGACGGTGGTCTGGCCGAGTCCGAGCTCCTTGGCGAGCTGCCGCGCCTGGGTCAGCCAGTTCGGGCTGTCCTTGGCGCCGCCGGACAGCTTCTCCAGCTTGGACGAGAGCGTTCCGGCCTCGTGTTCAAGCTGGGTGCGCGCGGTGCTGAGCACCTGCTGTGCTCCCGCGTGGTCGCCTTTGTCCCACTTCTCTATCGCGTCGGCCGCCTGCCCCTGCGCCCAGTGGAGCATGCTGGTGTACGACTTGATGGCGCCGGCCGCACCTGCCATGTGGTCAGATGCGATGTACCAGTTGCCCTTCTCGCCGTTCAGGCTCTTCCAGAACGCGTCGCTGGCCTCTCCGTGCCAGCCGGGGACCTTCACGTCCCGCAGATTGGACCCGACCTTGTCGAACTTGTCCGCCCAGTGCTGCATGGTGTCTGCGAGCTCGGTCAGCGCGTGTACGTCACCGGGAATGAGCTCCTTGGGGTCCTTCGTCGACCCGAGTGCGGCTGCCACTGCTTCCCCCGCTCTTGCCTTACTTGCCCTGGTTCGTCTTGACGGAGTTGGCCGCGTCCCGGACCTGCCCGTCCGTGTCCGTCAAGGTGCCCGATGCCGAGATCAGCCCGGCCGCGCGCTGGGCCGTGCTGCCGCTGAGGATCTGCGCGCCCGCCTGCCAGGTCGCGCAGAACGCCACGAACGACGAGGACGCCGACGAATGCCCGAAGGACGAGCTCCGTCCCGCCGACCCCTCCAGATCGAAACCCTCGGTCGGGCGCAGGGCCTCGACGATGTCTTTGGCGCCCTTTTTGAGAGACTGTGAATCCGCCCCCAGATCAGGATCAGCCACGGCTGCCCTCCTCTTCATCAACTCCTGCCGAGGCAATGCTCATTGACGCACTTAATGATCGGCGCGCGAAGTGTAGCATCGGCACCTGCGGACATCAGAAGGCGAACTCCTCGATGAACTTCGACGACCTGCCGCATCCGACGAAACGGCGCAACGTGGTCATCGTCAACGACCGCGAAATACCGCGCCGTCACTTTCTCCTGGCCGCCGCTGGTGTCTTCGTTCTCTTCGGCGGCGCTTTCAGTGGCATCGTCTGGGCCGGCTGGTCCGACGCACAGGAGAACTCCCGCGGTGACGAGGAGGTCTCCGCCCTGGTCGCCCTCGCGCGGCGGCGGGGATGGACGTACCGGGCGCGGGTCGCGGGGGGCGCCGACCGTTACGAAGGCGCCGCCCCCTTTCCTGACGTGTCGTCGGGACTGAGCGTGTGGGACTGCGTCGAGGGCCGGCATCGCGGCCGTACCGTTCGCTGCTTCGAGTACCGCGACGTGCGGACCGTCCAGTCGGCGGGTCCCGGGCGCTCCCTCACGAAGACGTCGTACTACGCCGTCTTCTCGGTCACCGCTGCGGACACCGTCCGGGGTTCCGTGGTCCGCGCAGCGGACGCCGACGGCCCGCTCCGATTCGACGGCGGCGAACTCATCACCTGGACCAAGGGCCGGCTCCGGGAAGAAGACGTCCTGCCGAAGCTCGATTACCTTTGCAATGTCCTCGACCGCGCGTCTGATTCCCGATGAGTATTCCCGGTGAGGACTTCCGGCAGGCCAAGTGAATGGCTGCGTCGGCGGGATGGAGGATTCATGAAGCTTCCTGGGTGCCAGTATGCTTCGGGCGTTCTCTCGTCCTGATACCCGGAATGGAGCCCCCCATGGCGATAGCCCGCACGTCCGCAGCAGCATGGAGTATTTCGGCTGTGGCCGCCGGTGTGCTGCTTGTCGGCTGTTCGGGATCGGTCACCGTGGAGAAGTCCGAACCGAAGCTCTCCGCCGGCAAACTGGCCGACACGGTATCCGAGAAGCTCGCGGCACAGACGGGTCGACCGAAGCCGGACGTCACCTGTCCGGAGGACCTCGCGGGCAAGGTCGGCACCACCACCCGTTGCACGCTCACCGCCGACGACGGCAGCACGCTGGGCGTGACCGTGACCGTCTCCTCCGTGAAGGGGAGCCAGATCAACTTCGACTTGAAGGCCGACGACAAGGCCTCGCCGCCGGCGAGCTGACACGAGCCCTTCACGGCGAACAGAGCGGTACGACGTGCGGCGGCGGTGCCTCGGGGGACACCGCCGCCGCACCATGTCGGCGTCACCGAACGCCGCCGGAGAACCGACGTCAGGAAGCGCGCGGGCGACCACCGCGCCTGCGGCGCGCGTCGCGGACCGCCACCGCCGTGCCCGTCAGGCCCGCCACCAGCACCAGGCCCCCCACGACCGTGTACGTCGCCAGACGGTTGTCGCGTTCCTCGGCCGTCTCGCCGAAGTGCAGGGGGGTGACCGACGGGGCCTCTCCCCTGGCCACGCCGTTCTCGGGTTTCGGGGACTCGACGGGGTGCGCCGGGTCCACCTCCGTGAGTGCCTTCACGGGGTCCACCACACCCCAGCCCACCAGCCGGTCACGCCCGGGGATCGCGCGTTCCGCGGTCTGTTCGATCTGGGCGACGACCTGCTGGGCCGTCCAGTCGGGGTACTTGGACTTCAACAGGGCGGCGACTCCCGCGACATAGGGCGCCGAGAAGCTCGTACCGTTGTCCGAGCAGTGGCCGTTGCCCGGGACCGTGGAGATCATGTCGACGCCGGGAGCCGAGACCCCCACGAAGTCTCCCGACTGTGAGAACGCGGCGCGTTCGTTGTTGCGGTCGGAGGCTGCCACCGCCAGGACGCCTTCGTACGACGCCGGGTACGTGACCTTGACGTTGCCGCCCAGGCCGTCGTTGCCGGCGGACGCCACCACGACGACCTTATGACCCAGGGCATAGTCGACGGCGTCCTTCAGCTTCGAGGTCTTCGGGTCGAGCGCCTCGGCCGTGTCCTGGGAGATGTTGATGACGTCGGCGCCCGCCTGGACCGCGTACGTGATCGCCGAGGCCAGTGAGTCGGCCGTGCCGTCGCCCTCGGCGTCGTTCTGCTTGATCGGGATGATCGTGGCGTCCGGGGCCAGGCCCACGAAGCCCGTGCCCTTCGCCGGGCGGGCCGCGATGATGCCTGCCACGCGCGTGCCGTGGCCGACCGTGTCGGTGGTGCCCGACTTGTTGCCGCGGTCTATCTTCTCGCCCTTGCGGTTCTTGTCGGGCAGCAGGTTCTTGCCCTTGGACGCGTCCACGGCCTTGGTGAGTTGCGGGTTCCTGACGTCCACACCGGTATCGATCACGGCCACCTGGACGCCCTTGCCCGTGGACTGCGCCCACAGCTCGTCCAGGTTGACGCGTTGCAGCGCCCACGGCCGGCCCGCGTACGGCTTCGACGGGAACGTGCACTGGCCGTCGTCCGCCCGGGCCGGGGAAGGGGGCAGGGCGAGCACCGTGGTCGCCGCGGTGAGGGCCACCGCGGCGACCACGACCACCGCTCGGGTCGCGGCTTCCGACGTCCTTGCCTTCAGCATGAGTCCGTTCTCCTCCGCGCGCCGCTACGAACCTTGCGGCTGCCGCGCCGCCGCCTCCGACAGGCGCGGGCCCGTCGGCAGGAAGGTCGACCACTCCAGCGGGATGGGCGTGGGCGTCAGCTTCTCGTAACCGAGGCGGGTCTGGGCGATCTTCGCCTCGGCCAGTTCCTCCTTGCGCTTCTTGGCGGAGGTGCCGATGCCCTTGTCGTCGGTGGCGCTGTCGCTGTTGGACTGCAAGGCGTAGCGCAGGCCCGTGTCGGTGACCAGGAAGACGCCGCCGGCCGTGGTCTCCGTGCCCTGGAACTGACGGTAGAGCTGACCGGAACCGGCGGTGACGTAGGCACTGGACGAACCCGTGGGCAGCTGGGCGGGGAAGTCCTTGCCGACCCAGGTGGACAGGGTCGTCGCTCCCTTGGCGCCGACCGACCGCAGCACGTTGCAGACCGTGTTGCGGCCGCTGGTGGCGCTGGAGCCGTCGTTCACCGTCCTCGGCTTGTACGTCGGCCAGTTCTTGTCCTCTTCGAAGGCCGTGCTGTCGGCGACCGCGCCGGGGCTGACCTGCTGCGCCTCGCCGGCCTGGCCGACGCCGACGAGCTGACCGCTGTTGAGCAGGAGCGTGGCGGTGAACTCGGAGATGCGGGCCACTTCCCCTCGCAGGACGACGTAGTACCGCAACACCTGTCCGTCGTAGGCCTTGATGACCTCGCCGACCTTGTCGTACTGCGCGGGCATGATCCCGGCGTCGGCCTTCGCGCCGGGTGTGCCCTCGATCGGCGGGATGGCGATCGGGTCGCCCTTGCGGAGGGTGTCGAGCCATTCCTGGGAGACGCGCTGCGGGGCACGGCCCCGGGTGTCGAGGGCTTTGAGGAGCTCCTTGTCGCCCGGGTCGGCGAGCTTGTACGCCGTGCCCCGCGCGTCGACGACGTACTGGGTCTTGCCGTCCGGACCGACGACGTACATCAGGTCGCCTCGGGTGAGCCTGTCGGCTCCCTCCGTCTTGGACCACTCCTTCTTCGCGAGGACGAACGCCGCCTTCTGGATGGCCCGGCCACCGTCGGCGGGGCGCTCGCAGACCGCCCAGCGCTTGGCGGCCTCGGCCTCTTCCGGGGAGGGCAGGCGGTCGGGCGCGTACGGGATGCCGATGGTGGCGCCGTGCGGAGGCTTGCCGCTGTCCAGGATCCCCTCGTCGACGGTGATGACGCTGGCCTTGCCGGGGTCCAGGAGCAACTTGGCCGAGGCCATGTTGAGGACGGGGTGGAGCTGTTTCTGCTTGCCCGTCTTGAGCACGACGTACCGGGTGGTCGACTTGCTGGCGACGATGACGTGTTCCTCGGGGGTGTCCCAGCCCTTGGGTGCCGTCGGGCTGAACATGCCGATCGCACCGAACACCGCGAGGATCACCACACCGACGACGACGCCGGGGACGAGTGCGCCCAGCGGCTTGGGAGCGCCCTCTTCCGAGCCGGAGGGGGAAGGCCGCAGGAAGGACGCGAGCGTGCGGCGCTTCGCGAAGGTGTAGGCGTTGAGTTCGTCCCGCCGTGATGCCATCTGTGTCCGCTCTCTCCCCGTTGCGGAGCCGTGGGGGACCTGTGAAGATCCGTCCCCCGTCCTCGGTTTGCCTCTGGTGCCTCGACTGTCAGACCCGGCCCCTACTATGCCTGTTGCGAGGACGTGCTGGTGGCACGGGTAGGGTGCTCAGGGCTTGAAGGGACCGGAGCGCAAGGGAATTCGGGAGAGTTCGGGGGTTTTGAAGTGATGGCTTCCGCAACGCGGACCCGGTCGCGATCGCAATCGGGGTCACGATCGAGTGGCGCGCGCCGGTCGGGTGCCCGCGGCTCTTCCTCCGGGCGCGACGACGCCCACCAGGCACCCACGCCCTACCAGGGCGCCTTCGCGCCGCGTCTGGAGTCCCGCTCGGGCCGAGGCGGTTCGTTCGCGGTGCAGCGGCTGGTGCTGCTGGAGATCGCGGGCGCGCTAGCGCTGTGCGGCTGGCTCATCGGCACGATGGCGCTGATCGCCGTCGCCCCCGTCTCCCTGGTGTTCGTGGTGCTCGCCGTCGTACGGCGCCGGGGACGCTCCCTGCCGGAATGGCTCGGCACCCTGCTGGCCATGCGGTCCCGCATACGACGGGCCGCGAGCACTCCGGTGCCGCCGGGGACCGACTCCGGTCTCGCGCCCGCCGTGGAGTGCGACCCGACCCTGCGCACGTTCAGCTTCAACCGCGGTGACGACCGCGATCAGCGGCCGATCGGCATGGTGGGGGACGGCGGCTTCCTGACAGCGGTGCTCCAGGTGGAGTCGGACGTCGACGCGCTCCGCGCGGAGCGCGGGAGGCGACCGCTGCCGATGGCCCTCGTCCGGGACGTCCTCGAAGTCGACGGCATCCAGCTGGAGTCGGCGCAGATCGTGGTGCACACCCAGCCCGCGCCCGCGCTGCACCTGCCTCAGCAGTCCGTCGTCGTCAGCAACTACGCGCCGTTGCAGGCCCAGACCGGCTCCCCCGCGGTCCGCATCACCTGGATCGCGCTGAAGCTCGACCCCGAGCTGTGCCCGGAGGCGGTGGCCGCGCGCGGCGGCGGGCTGCTGGGGGCGCAGAAGTGCCTGGCGCGCTCGGCCGAACACCTGTCGAGCCGGCTGACCGGCGCCGGGTTCCGGGCGAACGTGCTCACCGAGGAGGAGCTGACGGCCGCCATCGCCACCTCCGCGTGTGCCAACCCGATGGTGACCGCCCAGGCCGGGCGGGGCGAGGCGCCGCAGCGGCGGACCGAGGAGTCCAGCCGCAGCTGGCGCTGCGACAACCGCCGGCACACCACCTACTGGGTGCGGCGCTGGCCCCAGCTCGGCGGCTCCGGCGGCTCCCTGGCCCAGCTGGTGGCACAGCTGACCGCCGTGCCCGCGCTCGCGACGACCTTCAGCCTGACGCTGGCCAAGGGCGCGCAGCAGGACGTGACCGTCACCGGCCATGTGCGGATCACCGGCCGCAGCAAGCAGGAACTGACCGACGCGCGGCGGGATCTGGAGCGTGCGGCGCAGCAGGCACGCACCGGGCTCGCACGCCTGGACCGTGAACAACTCCCCGGCGTTCTGGCCACCCTGCCGCTCGGAGGTGCCCGCTGATGACCATGACGACCTCACCCACCCCGTCCCGTCCGGGTCTCGGTGAGCGGCTGCGCACCGGCTTCGGCCTGCTCGGCCCCCGTCACCCGCGGCACACCCTGCCCGTGGAGCAGGTGGACGCGCTGACCCTGCCCATCGGCGACGACGGCGTGGTGGTCGGCGTCAACAACGAGGGGCAGCCCGCCATCCTCGGGGTGAACCGCCCCACGCCGTACGACATCGTGCTCATCGGCGGCCTGTGGACCGCGCAGGTCATGGCCCTGCGCTCCGCCGCCACAGGTGCCCGGGTCGCGGTGGAGACCGGGCGGCCGCAGGCCTGGATGCAGATGGTGCATGCCATGGGCGGCGGGCAGAACGGGTTGTCCGTGTACGACGTCGGGCGGGTGCCGCCGCAGGGTGCCTCCGCCGGTACGCCGGTGCTGGTGGTGCGGGACTGCGGGATGCGGCCCCCGCGCGGCCGGGTGGTGTCCGGTCCCTGGCAGTCCGTGCTGACCCTGCTGCCGTATCTCAGCCCCGTCGCGCCCCGGCTGCTGCGGCAGGCGCGGCTCGCCGGTATCCAGCGGGTCTCGCCGGACGAGGCCGCCGAACTCGGGCGCACGATGGGGCTGTCGCGGACCGAGGTGGAGTCGCTGCCGGGGCTGCCCGACGGCGTCACCCTGTGGTGTACCGACCGTGACCGGCAGTACGTACTGACCCAACCCACCGACGCCGAGGTCGGATTGTTGGGCACGCCCCGACGGATGGACTGAACTGCCCTTTTCCATCCCTTTTGTTCAGGGTGTTGTGCGCGATCGCACGGTGTGGACAGGTGTCTGCACGCGTGCCGTGACCTGGTGTGCGGGCGCGGAGAGGTGGGCGGGCCTGCCGAGGTGCGGCTCCTGGTGATTAGGCTGGGAGCGGGCGCGATGACAGGACCCGTGAACCGGCGTCGGTGTCCCGGGGGGAGAGCCGGTGCTTCGGACCGCCCCGAACGACTACGGACGACTCGGTACGACACGGCATGGCCGCCCCGGCACGGCATGAGGGTGCTCGACCACACCAGGAGGAACTGTGAGCAGCGATCGGGACGGGATGCGCGGGGGCTGGGACACACCCGGCGATGACCAGCCCGACGCGGAGGCCGTCGAGACCACCGGCGAGTTCACCATCGACTACGCTCCCCCCGCCTGGTACACGCAGAACGCGTCCGGAGCGGGCGGTACGGGTGCCGGTGGCGCCGGCGGCACGGGAGGTGCCGGCGGTTTCGCCGGGTCCACCGGGTCCGCGGCTGCCGGTGACTCGGGCACTCCGGCGGCTCCCGGGCTGCCGTTCCCCAATACCGCGCCGGTACCGGGCCCGACACCGCCTCCGCCGGCCACCCCGCCGGTGGGTACGCCCCCGCAGGGGACTCCGTTCATCCCGGCCCAGGGGCCTTCGTACGGTCCGGCGGAGGGGACTCCGTACGGTCCGGCGCAGGGCGCGTCGTTCACTCCGCCGCAGGGGACCGCGTACGCTCCCCCGGCCGGGCCTGCGCAGCCCGCACCGCCGACCGGTGACCCCGTTCCGATGCCTCGGCTGCCCGAGGGCTTCGAGCCGCAGCAGGCCCAGCCTGCTCAGCCGGAGGCGTCGGCCGCTTCGGGTGCGGTCGAGCCGGAGACGGACAACGGGGATCTGGAGAGCGGAGCGACCATGCGGTTCTCCGCCGTCGCCCTGAAGCGGCAGATGGCGGAGATCGCCGAGCGCGCTGGCGCCTCCGGAGAGCCGGCCGAGTCCGGGGATGGGGGCTCCGGTGGTGCCGAGGGCTCTGCCGATGCCGAGGGGTCCGGTGGTTCGGAGGGTTCTCTGGGTGCGTCCGGGGCCGAGGGGTCCGTCGACAGCGAGGGCGACGTCGACCGTGCCGGGACGTCCGGCGGCGAGGACGGCGCCGAGGAGTCCGGTGGCGAGGCTGCCGCGCAGGACGGCTCGGTGGCGGAGGCCGCCGTTTCGGGGGGTTCCGCGTCCGACGCGACCGCCGCCGATGAGAAGACCGCGTCGGACGAGTCCGACGAGTCGGACGGGAGCGTTGCCGAGCAGGCCCCCGCTGACAAGGGTGACGCCGAGAAGGACGGCGCTGACGTGGGCGCGGACGGCGCCGTGCGTCCCGCCCGGGCGGACGGCTCCGCCGACTCGGCGCAGTCCGATGCGCCGAAGCCCTCGGACGTCGGGACCGCGAGCGTGCCGGCCGAGGCCGGTGCGCCTCAGCCGGGTGCGGCGGACGACAGCGCACTGCCGGGTGACGGTGCTGCGGACAGCGGTGCGTCGGACAGCGCGGCCCAGCACGCCGACGCCGCCCACCCCGGCACCCCGGAATCCGGCGCCCCGCAGGCCCACACGCCCCACCCCGCCCCCGGGCAGCCCGGCGGATACGGCTTCCCCCAGCCGGACGCCGCCCACCCCGGCGCCCAGCCCCACGCGGCTCAGCCCGCTCCCGGCGCCCCCTACGGCGCCGTACCGCCCGCTCCCCCGGCCCCGCAGGGCGCCCAGCCCGGCTGGACGCCGCCCGCGCCGCAGAACGGGCTGCCCCCGCTGCCGCCCTCGTACCAGCCCGCCGCCCCGGCTGCCGCCGCCCAGTGGCCCGCACAGCCCGGGCAGCAGCCGGCCGCCGCCCCGCCACAGCCCGGTCCGATGCCCGGCCGGCAGCCGCAGGCGACCGGCGGTCAGGGTCCCGCCGGCATGCCCGGCCAGCAGCCGCCGTTCCAGCCGCAGGCGCCGCAGCCCGCGCCCGCCGCATGGCACCAGCCGAACCAAACCGGCCAGGCCGCCCCCGCCCACCAACCGGGCCAGCCGGGCGCGCCCGGCGCTCCGGCGCCCGGCCCGCAGCCGGTCCCCAACGGCCCCACCCCGCCGAGCGGCTACGGCTTCCCGCAGCCCGGCACCCCGGCGCACGGCGCCCCCACCCCACCGGCCCAGCCCGGCGGCTACGGATTCCCGCAGCCCCCGGCGCCCCAGCCGCACTCCAACGGCCCCACCCCGCCGAGCGGTTACGGATTCCCGCAGCCGGGCGCGGTCAACCCCCCTGCGCAGCCCGGCGGTTACGGTTTCCCTCAGCCAGGGAATCCCGACCCGCAGGCGCAGCAGGGCGGTTACGGATTCCCGCAGCCGCCTCAGAACGCGGACGGCGCCCCCAGCGCTCCGCACGCCCCGGTCGACCCCCGCTCCGGTGCCGCGTGGCCGCAGCCCCTTCAGCATGATCAGCGGCAGCCGACCAACCCCGGTGCCGCGCCGCTCGGTTACACCGCCGCCGTGGAGCTGTCCTCGGACCGGCTGCTCAACAACAAGAAGCAGAAGGCGAAGAGCGGGCGGCCCGCGGCGGCGGGCGGCCGGTTCAAGCTCGGCGGCAAGAAGGAGGAGGCCGAGCGGCAGCGCAAGCTGGAGCTGATCCGCACGCCGGTGCTCTCCTGCTACCGGATCGCGGTCATCAGCCTCAAGGGCGGTGTCGGGAAGACCACGACCACCACCGCGCTCGGCTCCACCCTCGCCACCGAGCGGCAGGACAAGATCCTCGCCATCGACGCCAACCCGGACGCCGGTACGCTCGGGCGGCGGGTGCGCCGGGAGACCGGGGCCACCATCCGTGACCTCGTCCAGGCCATCCCGTACCTCAACTCGTACATGGACATCCGGCGGTTCACCTCCCAGGCGCCCTCCGGTCTGGAGATCATCGCCAACGACGTGGACCCGGCCGTCTCGACCACGTTCAACGACGAGGACTACCGGCGCGCGATCGACGTGCTCGGCCGGCAGTACCCGGTCATCCTGACCGACTCGGGCACCGGTCTGCTGTACAGCGCCATGCGCGGGGTGCTCGACCTCGCCGACCAGCTCATCATCATCTCCACGCCGTCCGTGGACGGCGCGAGCAGCGCCAGTACGACACTGGACTGGCTGTCCGCGCACGGGTACGCCGACCTGGTCTCCCGCTCCCTCACCGTGATCTCCGGGGTCCGCGAGACCGGCAAGATGATCAAGGTCGAGGACATCGTGGCGCACTTCGAGACCCGCACCCGCGGCGTCATCGTCGTGCCCTTCGACGAGCATCTGGCGGCCGGCGCCGAGGTCGATCTCGACATGATGCGGCCGAAGACGCGTGAGGCGTACTTCAACCTCGCCGCGATGGTCGCCGAGGACTTCACCCGCCACCAGCAGGCGCACGGCCTGTGGACGAGCGACGGCAACCCGCCGCCGGTGGCCGCCCCGCCCATGCCGGGAGGGCCGATGCCGAGCCAGCCCATGCCCGGACAGCCCATGCCGGAGCAGTTGTACGGCGCCGGGCAACCGTACCCCCAGGCCCCCGGGCAGCCGTACCCCCAGGCCCCCGGGCAGCCGTATCCCCCGGCCCCGGGTCAGCCGTACGCCCCGGCGCAGCAGCCGTACCCGCCTCAGCAGGGCCAGCCGCAGCCGTACCCGGGGGCGCCGCAGCAGCCGGGCTACCCGCAGACCGGACAGCCGCAGCCCCAGCCCCCGTCACAGCCGCAGCCGCAGCCGCAGCCGCAGCCGGGGCAGCCTCCGCAGGCTCCCCCGGCCCCGCCCCAGCAGTAAGGGGCCACGAGAAGGGCGGCCGGTGCTCACCGCACCGGCCGCCCTTCTCGCTGTGACGAGCCTCGCTGGAACGAATCCCGCCGAGGCGAGCGGCTACTCCTCCGCCGCCACGATCTCCCGGCACCGCTTCACGTCCGCGGCCATCTGCTCCAGCAGGGCCTCCAGCGACTCGAACTTCGCCTGCCCGCGCACGTACGCGAGGAAGTCGACGGCGACGTGCAGGCCGTACAGGTCGAGGCCGACGCGGTCGATCGCGTACGCCTCCACCGTGCGCTCGGTGCCGTCGAACTGCGGGTTCGTGCCGACGGAGATCGCGGCCGGCATGGCCTCGCCCTGGGCGTGCAGATATCCGGCGTAGACGCCGTCGGCGGGGATGGCGGTGTGCGGGAGCGTCTCGACGTTGGCCGTGGGGAAGCCCAGTTCCCGGCCGCGCTGGGCGCCGCGGACGACGACGCCCTCCACGCGGTGCGGGCGGCCCAGGATCTCGCGGGCGCCCGCGACATCGCCCTCGGCGACCAGGCGGCGGGTCAGCGTCGAGGAGAACGGCTCGCCGCCGCCCGCCTCACCGGTGACGTACAGGTCGACGACCTCGACCTCGAAGTCGTAGATCCTGCCCTGCTCGATGAGGAAGTCGACGTTGCCGGCCGCCTTGTGGCCGAAGCGGAAGTTGGGGCCTTCCACGACCGCCTTGGCGTGCAGCTTGTCCACCAGGACCTTCACCACGAAGTCGGCGGGCGAGAGCTTGGAGAACTCGGTGGTGAAGGGGAGGATGAGGCACGCGTCGACGCCCAGCTCGGTCATGAGTTCGGCGCGGCGGTGGTGCGGGGCGAGCAGCGGCGGGTGGCTGCCCGGGCGGACGACCTCGCTGGGGTGCGGGTCGAAGGTGACCACGACGGCCGGGACGCCGAGCTCGCGGGCCCGGTCGACGGCGTGCTTGATGATCAGCTGGTGACCGCGGTGGACGCCGTCGTAGGAACCGATGGTGACGACGCTGCGCCCCCAGTCCTCGGGGATGTCCTCCAAGCCACGCCAGCGCTGCACTGTGACCGCTCCTCGAACCCTTGTCCGTGTCTGTCTTGACCTCGTCGTGCAGGTCTAAGGGTGCCATGCCGGGTGCCCCGCGCCAGCATCGGCATGGGGGCTGTGACGGGGCGCACGTTCCCGCCGCTGCTCAGGCCGGTACGCGTACGCCCGCCAGGCTCTCGATCATGCGGCGGGCGCTGGGGCCGACCACGGCCGCCCAGTCGTCCGGGGTCTCGTTCAGCCAGCGGGCCATGCGGGCGGCGAAGCCGGGCACGTGCCGCCCGATGTCGACCAGGGCGCGGTCGAAACGGGTGGCGCCCTCGGGCGTGCGGACGAGGAGCAGGCCGGTGCGGTGGACCAGGCCGCGGGCCTCCTCCTCCCGGCCACCGTGTTCCGTGGCCGCGTGCAGGACGGCGAGCAGGACGGACGGCTCCTCCTCCCGGGCGAGCAGGAACTCCAGCAGCTCGCGGCGGAACGGGCGGGAGGCGGGGGTGCCGGGGGCGGCGAGGACGGTGGCGAGGGCCGCCCGGAGGGGTTCGGGAGCGCCGTCGAGCAGGCCGGTGACGAGGGGCAGCAGGACCGGGCGGGCGGTGGGGCCCTGTTCGAGGCGGCGCCCGACATGCCCGGCGACCTGGCCGGCGACGGGTCCGGCGGTCTCCGGGCGCAGCCACAGCGCCTCCTGGACGAGCGCGGCGACCCGGCGGGCCAGGACCGGGGTGCCGACCTGGGTGAGGCCGCGCAGGACCGCTCCGGTCTCCGGGCCGCCGGCGCCCGGGGCGCACAGGCGGACGCGGAAGGCCTCCAGGACCGGTTCCGGGTGCGTGGTCAGGGCCGGGACGAGGGCGCTGGGCGGGAACTGCGGGTCGCCGTCGGTGAAGTGGCGCAGGGCCGCGGGCAGGTGCCGGTCCCGGCTGCGCGGATCGCGGACCAGCAGGGCGAGGGCGGCGCCGTGCAGGGTGCGGTCGGCCGGGCGGGCGAGCAGGGTGAGGGCGGCGTAGCGCAGCAGCTCGCGGTCGGCGTCCGAGCGGGCGTGGGGGGCCGCGCGCAGGGCGAAGGCCACGGCCGCGACCCGGCGGGCGGGGCGCTCGTCGTGCGCCCAGCGGTCCACCGCCCGGCAGAGAGCCGACGGCTCCTCCTCGGCGAGGACGGCGAGCAGTTCGTCGGCACGCCGGTGCGAGCAGGCCACCAGCACCTCGGTGAGATCGTCCAGGGCGCCGTGCCGGTGGGTGTGCAGCAGCGCCTGCGCGGCGGTGGCCACGGTGGCGTGCGGGGTCGCGGGCAGTGGCCGCTCGTCCGTGAACCACCGGGTGAGCAGGGGCTGTACGGCGGTGGGTGCGGCGGTGAGCAGTCCGGCGACGGCGTCCAGGTACCGGTCGCCTGCCGCGGGGGGCGCCGGGTCCGCCAGGACGAGGCGGCGCAGCAGGTCCAGGCGCTCGGTGTCGGGGACGGGCAGGCCGGTCCAGAAGGCGGGGCGGAAGTCGGCCGGTACGGGCCGCCGGGCGCCGTGCCAGGCGACGACACGGTCGGCGAGCAGGCGCAGCACCTCGGTGTACGGCGTCGCGTCCGGGACCTGGAGCAGGGTCCGGGCGAGCAGCCGGGCGGCCCACCAGGAGCCGGTGTCACGGTCCAGGGCGTCGACCAACTCCCGTAGTCGCAGGGCGAGTTGTCCGGCCCCCTGCTGGCGGGCGAGGAGCAGCAGCGCCTGGACGACGGGTCCGACGCGATGGTGCGGCACCGGGCGGGGCGCGCTCGGCTCGCCGACGCGGTGCACCAGGGCCAGCAGCGCCGCGTCCAGGTCCAGGTGCATGCCCTGGATCCAGTCGGCCAGTTCCTCGTGGGCGAAGCGGTAGCCGGTGCCGGCCGGCACGAGGAGGCCCTCGGTCAGCACGGCGGAGGCCCAGCCGGTACCGCCGCCGAGCCGGGCCGGCGCGGGGCCCCAGGGGAACACCGCCTCGAACGACTCCCCGTCCAGTTCCCCCTGCCCCGGCCCGAGGCTGCGCCGGGCGGCCTCGTGCACCTGCCCGGCCACCCGTGCCGCCAGCCGCCGCACGGCCGTTCCGCGCAGACCGCCGGCGGCGGCGAGGCGGACCGCGATGCGCAGGCACATCAGATCGAGGTAGGCGGCGAACACGTCGTGCCGGTCGAGGGGCCCGACGACCGGCGCGTCGGGTACGGCGGCCCGCACCTCGGACAACAGCCGCAGCACGAGCGGATGCCGGGCGTCCCGCTCACCGAGCGCACCCTCCGGAATCCCGTACCGCACCCGAGCCCACCGCGCCTCACCGACCGTGAAGTCCCCGACCCGCAGACAGGGCGGGAGGGGGTCGGTGGCGGGGGGGAGGGGGGCTTCGCCGGGGACATCGGGGACACCGGGGACGCCGGGGACCGGCTCGGCGGGCGCGGGGGATGCCTGGGCCGGGGTCGCGGGGGTGCCCGGCGTGGGGTCCGGCACCGGGCTGTCGGCCGGGGAGGCGAGGCGGGCCGGGGGGTGGTGCGGATCGGGGCTGCCCGCCGGGAGGGCAAGGCGAGGCAGGGGAACCCGCGGCTCGGCGTCGTCGGGCGATGCGGGGCCGGCCGGTGCGCTGTGCAACGGCTCACCGCCACCCGCTGGGGCCGCGGAACCGGCCGCCGCGTACACCGCACCAGCACCGCCCGCCTCAACCGCGGACCCAGCCGACGCGTGCACGGCACCGGCACCGTCCGCCCGAGCCGCGGAGTCAGCCGGCGCCCGGTCCGGACCGGGGTCGCTCGTCGGGGCCCCGGCTCCAGGCTCTGTCGCCGACGGCTCGCCGCCCTCCGCCTGAACCCTGTCGTCAGGCGGTGTCCGCACCGGCTCCCCCGGGTCGCCCGGCACATGGAGGACGGCCGGCGGGAAGGCCCGGCCGGTGCGTTCCCAGTGCTCCTCCCGGCAGGCCACCACCAGGCGGGTTCCTGTCTCGGTCAGCCAGGTGGCCGTGCCCTGGGCCCAGGCGGACAGGCGGTCGGCGAGGGCGGGGGGCATCTCCTCGGGGCAGTCCAGGAGGAGCAGCAGCGGGCGGCCGGCCCGGGCGGCGAGGCGGGCCACGCGTTCGGGGGTGATGTCGCCGAGGTCTTCGGGTCGGCCGGAGCGGGAGGCGGCGATGATCCGGGCGGCACGCGTCAAGGCGCGGCGGGCCACGTCGGCCACCGAGGTGTCGGTGCCCCTCAGGCCGGCACCGCGCAGCCACAGCGTGGGGGCCGGCCGCTCGCCCCGGGCCCGGCGGGCGGCGAGCGCCGCGAGTTCCGTCGTACGACCGCTGCCCGGCGCGCCGACGAGGCCGAGCACGGGCCGGTCGCCGGTGGCGAAGGCGGCCAACTCCCCGGCGATGCCGGCGCGTTCGACCGGCTCGACGGCGCCCGGGGGGCCGTTCTGGCCGACCGAGGTCATGGTCAGCTGGAGGATGCCGGCGAGGTTGAGGTCGGCGCCGTACGCGGGCACGGTGGCCGCGTTGCGGGCGAGCAGGTCGGCGAGGGCGCCGTCGACGGGCCGCAGCGGCACCGCGAAGCCCGCGTCGCGCTGGGCGCTGTGCAGGGCGGTGCCGAGGACGCCGACGACCGCGCCGGTGCGCGCGTCGAGCACCGGTCCGCCGGCCGCGCCGCCGCCCAGCCGGAGCGCGTCCCGGCCGGCCGTGCCGATGGCCAGTTCCAGTGCGTCGTCCAGGAGGTGGAAGCGGTCCGTGGCGGTGTACGTCACCTGCGTGGCGGCCAGCACCCGCGCCTCGCGCCAGCAGCCGGCGGCGACCTGGACATAGGTGCCGGCGTCGATCCGCTCCCGCACGGTCAGCGGCAGCGGCTCCACGCCGAGGCCCTCGGTGCGTACCAGGGCGAGGTCGAGACCGGGCAGTGCGGTGATCGCGTCGGGGCCGACCACGCAGGTACGGTCGCCGTCGGCGTGCAGCACCAGCCGGGGCAGGCCGTCGACAGCCTCGTGGCTGGTGAGCAGGGTGCCCTCGTGATCGGCGAGGAAGCCGAGTCCGCGCGGGCGGCCGGCCAGGTCCCGGATGCGGACGAGGGCGGCTGCGCAGCGGCCGGTCCCGGCGCCCGCGCCCGTGTCGTCGGCCGGGGCGGTGGCCAGGGCACGGTGGGCCGGACTCGCGCCCGGCCCACCGGCGGCGCAGTCCTCGTCCACGCGCGCCCCGGACGGCCGTACCCCGTGTGCGCCGTGCCCGCCCGCGCGCTCCCCCTCGGCCCGCTCCTCGAACGGCCGCTCTTCGCACCCGTGCCCCCGGCGCCCGCTTCCGCCCCGCGGGCCCCGTTCCGTCATGGTCGTACCTCCCCGCCCGTCCCCGTGCCCTGGGTCCGACGGTAGGCGCGGGATGATCGGCGGGACAGATCGCGTGATGAACGCGCCCCCTTCCGCTCCCCCGGTTCACTCCGAGCGCCTGCCCGGACGGGTGAATAGGCGGAAGTCGCTGGATAACCCTAGGGGTGGGGGAACCGAGGGGGGACCGTGGAGCGGCGGCAGGAACGAACCCGTGTGGCCGGCCGCCGCTCCACGGCAGACAGCCGGCCCACCGGGGGAAAGCCACTCCACGGCAGACAGCCACTCCACGGCGGACAGCCCATCCGTGCGGGGCCGCCCCCAAGGCTCACAGCTCGGCTCTCAGGGCCTCAAGGCTTCAGCCCTCAGAACTTCAGGCTTCAGGGCCCCAGGCCCTCAGCCGAAGACCGCCAAGCTCTTCGCCTTGCCCCGGTGTTCCTCGACCAGCGCGAGGAAACGGCCCTCGGTGTCGAACACGGCGACGGGACCGGCGCCCGCGTACTCGTCGGGGATCTCCAGCCGGACGCCGTTCAGCAGCAGCCGGGACCGCCTGCCGTCGACCTCCCAGCGGGGGAACGCCGCGGTGGCGGCCTCGGCGATCGGCATCACGGTCAGCTCCTGCTGGAGCTGGTCCAGCGTCTTCGCCGCGTCCAGCTTGTACGGGCCGACGCGGGTGCGGCGCAGCGCGGTGAGGTGGCCGCCGACGCCGAGGTCGGCGCCCAGATCGCGGGCGAGGGCGCGGATGTAGGTGCCGGAGGAGCAGACCACCGACACGACCAGGTCGAGCACGGGCGTGCCGTCCTCGGCGACCGCGTCCCGGACGTCGTACACCGTGAAGGAGGAGATGGTCACCGGCCGGGCGGGGATCTCGAAGTCCTCGCCCTCGCGGGCCCGCTTGTACGACCGTACGCCGTCGATCTTGATGGCGCTGACCTTGGACGGCACCTGCATGATGTCGCCGGTCAGCTTGGCGATGCCCGCGTCGATGGCGTCCCGGGTCACCTTGGAAGCGTCGGCGGACGAGGTGATCTCGCCCTCGGCGTCGTCGGTGAGGGTGTTCTGGCCCAGTCGGACCGTGCCCAGGTACTCCTTCTCGGTGAGCGCCAGGTGCCCGAGGAGCTTGGTGGCGCGCTCGACCCCGAGGACCAGGACGCCGGTCGCCATCGGGTCGAGGGTGCCGGCGTGGCCGACGCGGCGGGTCCTGGCGATCCCGCGCATCTTGGCGACCACGTCGTGCGAAGTGAAGCCCGACGGCTTGTCGACGATGACGAGGCCGTCGGGCGTGGTGTGCTTCTGGGTCATTCGGTGGCGTCGCCGTCCGTGTCGCTGTCGTCGTCCGCCGGCTTGCGGTACGGGTCGGCGCCGCCGGCGTACGTGGCGCCCGTGGCCGCCTCGCGCACCTTCTCGTCGGACTGCCGGGCCTTGTCGAGGAGGTCCTCGATGGTCCGGGCGGTGTCCGGCAGGGCGTCCGCCACGAAGGTCAGGGTGGGCGTGAACTTCACCCCGGCCGCGCGGCCCACCTCGGAGCGCAGGATGCCCTTGGCGCTCTCCAGGCCGGCGGCCGCCGCCTTCCGCTCCTCCTCGTCGCCGTAGACCGTGTAGAAGACGGTCGCCTCCCGGAGGTCACCCGTGACCCGGGTGTCCGTGATGGTGACGTGTGAGCCGAGCCGCGGGTCCTTGATCCCGCGCTGCAGCTTCTGGGCCACCACCTCCCGGATGAGGTCCGCCAGCCTTTTAGCCCGCGCGTTGTCGGCCACTGGTCCGTCTCCCGTTCTTTCTCTTGCTTGCGTTTCGTGGTCAGTCGTCGTCGCCGTGGAAGCGCCGTCGCACGGACAGCAGTTCCACCTCGGGGCGGCCGGCGACCAGCCGCTCGCACCGGTCCAGTACGTCGGTGAGGTGCGCCGCGTCGCCGGAGACCGCGGCGAGGCCGATGACCGCCCGCCGGTGGAGGTTCATGTGGTCCACCTCGGCCGCGCTCACGGCGTACTTCCGCTGGAGTTCGGCGACGATCGGGCGGACGACGGAGCGCTTCTCCTTCAGCGAGTGGACGTCGCCGAGGAGGAGGTCGAAGGACAGAGTCCCCACGTACATGTGTGCAACCGGTTCACCCGCCGGTACGGGATCGATGGCCCCGGGTCCGTGCGGCCGGGGACATCAAGAACCGTACCGCGTACCCGCCGGTGGCTCGACAGGGTTTCGGTGCGGTGGGCCGGACACGCACCTGGTGTAAAACGGCGCGCTGGCCGACGGGACCGCAGTCCCGCCGGCCAGCGCGAACCACAGGCGTCACACCCGCGGCTTCTCCCGCATCTCGTACGTCGCGATGACGTCGTCGACCTTGATGTCGTTGAAGTTGCCGAGGTTGATACCACCCTCGTAGCCTTCGCGGATCTCGGTGACGTCGTCCTTGAAGCGACGCAGGCCCTCGATGTTGAGGTTCTCCGCGATGACCTTGCCGTCGCGGATGAGGCGCGCCTTGGTGTTGCGGCGCACCTCGCCGGAGCGGATGAGCACACCGGCGATGTTGCCCAGCTTGGACGAGCGGAAGACCTCGCGGATCTCCGCCGTACCCAGCTCGACCTCTTCGTACTCCGGCTTGAGCATGCCCTTGAGGGCCGCCTCGATCTCCTCGATCGCCTGGTAGATGACCGAGTAGTACCGGACGTCCACGCCCTCGCGCTCGGCCATCTGCGCCGCGCGGCCGGCCGCGCGGACGTTGAAGCCGATCACGATGGCGTCCGAGCCCATCGCCAGGTCGATGTCGGACTCCGTGACCGCACCGACGCCGCGGTGCAGGACGCGGATGTCGACCTCTTCGCCGACGTCCAGCTGGAGCAGGGAGGACTCCAGGGCCTCGACCGAACCAGAAGCGTCACCCTTGATGATCAGGTTCAGCTGCTGGACCTCGCCGGCCTTGAGCACCTTGTCCAGGTCCTCCAGGGACACGCGGCGCGTGCGCTTCGCGAAGGCCGCGTTGCGCTCGCGGGCGGCGCGCTTCTCCGCGATCTGGCGGGCCGTACGGTCCTCCTCGACCACGAGGAAGTTGTCGCCGGCGCCCGGGACGTTGGTCAGACCCAGGACCTGGACCGGCGTCGACGGGCCGGCCTCGGCCACGTTGTTGCCGTTGTCGTCGAGCATGGCGCGCACGCGACCGTAGGCGTCGCCCACGACCATCGTGTCGCCGACCCGCAGCGTGCCTCGCTGGACGAGGACCGTCGCCACGGCACCACGGCCGCGGTCGAGACGGGACTCGATCGAGATGCCCTGCGCGTCCTGGTTCGGGTTGGCCCGCAGGTCGAGCGAGGCGTCGGCCGTGAGGATCACGGCCTCCAGCAGCGAGTCGATGTGCAGACCCTGCTTGGCGGAGATGTCGACGAACATGGTGTCGCCGCCGTACTCCTCGGCCACCAGGCCGTACTCGGTCAGCTGACCGCGCACCTTGGTCGGGTCCGCGCCCTCGACGTCGATCTTGTTGACCGCGACGACGATCGGCACGTCGGCCGCCTTGGCGTGGTTGAGCGCCTCGACCGTCTGCGGCATGACGCCGTCGTTGGCCGCGACGACCAGGATCGCGATGTCGGTCGACTTCGCACCACGGGCACGCATGGCGGTGAACGCCTCGTGACCCGGGGTGTCGATGAAGGTGATCTTGCGCTCTTCGTCGTTGACCTCGGTCGCGACCTGGTAGGCACCGATGTGCTGGGTGATGCCGCCGGCCTCGCCCGCGATGACGTTCGTCTTGCGGATGGCGTCGAGCAGTCGGGTCTTACCGTGGTCGACGTGACCCATGACGGTCACGACCGGCGGACGGACGACCAGGTCCTCGTCGGAGCCCTCGTCCTCGCCGAACTCGATGTCGAAGGACTCAAGCAGCTCGCGGTCCTCCTCCTCCGGGCTGACGATCTGAACCGTGTAGTTCATCTCGTCGGCGAGGAGCTGGAGGGTCTCGTCGGAGACGGACTGGGTCGCGGTGACCATCTCGCCGAGGTTCATCATGACCGCGACGAGGGACGCCGGGTTGGCGTTGATCTTCTCCGCGAAGTCGGTGAGCGACGCGCCGCGGGAGAGACGGATGGTCTCGCCGTTGCCGCGCGGCAGCATCACGCCGCCGACGCTCGGGGCCTGCATGGCCTCGTACTCCTGGCGACGCTGCCGCTTCGACTTGCGGCCACGACGCGCCGGACCGCCGGGACGGCCGAAGGCGCCCTGCGTGCCACCACGGCCACCGGGACCGCCGGGACGGCCGCCGAAGCCGGGACGGCCACCGCCGCCACCGCCGGGACCGCCGCCGAAGCCGCCGCCACCACCGGGACGACCGGCGAAGCCGCCGCCACCGCCCGGACGGGCACCGCCGCCGCCACCGGGACGGCCGGCGAAGCCGCCGCCGCCGGGACGACCGCCGCCGCCGGGACGACCGGCACCGGCCGGGCCGCGACCGCCGCCGGGGCCGGGACGCGGGCCGGCAGCGGGACGCTGCGGCATCATGCCGGGGTTCGGACGCGGACCGGCCGGACCGGGACGCGGACCGCCCTGCGGACGGGGCATGCCCGCCGGGGACGGACGGTTGCCGCCGGGAGCCTGCGGACGCGGACCGCCGCCCTGGGCGCCGGGCGCCTGCGGACGGGGGCCGGCGCCGGGGGCACCGCCGGGGCCGGGACGCGGGCCGCCCTGCGGGCGCGGGGCCTGCGGACGGGCCATGCCGGCGTTGCCGCCGGAGGTGAAGGGGTTGTTGCCCGGGCGCGGACCGGCCGGACGGGCACCGGGACGCGCGGCCTGGCCACCGGGGCGGGCACCGCCCTGACCCGGACGGGCACCCTGGCCCTGGCCCTGGCCGGGGGCCGGACGTGCGCCACCGGGCTTCGGGGCACCGGGACGGGCGCCGGGACGCGGACCCTGGGCGGCCGGAGCCTGCGGGGTCTGCGCGGCCGGGGCCGGCGGAGCGGTGAACTCCGGGGCGGCCGGGGCCGGACGCGGCGCGGGCTTGGGACCGGGCACCGGGCGCGGGCCCGGGGCCGGTGCCTGTGCGGGCGCCGAGGGGGCCGACGGGGCGGCCGGCTGCTGGGCAGCGGGCGCCGTCGGAGGCTTGGGAGCCGCCGGCCTCGGGGCCGGGGCAGCGGGACGTGCCGCCTGCGCCGGAGAGGGCGCGGCGGGCCTGGGGGCGGCCTTGCGCGGGGCGGGCTTGCCGGCGGACTTGCCGTTGCCACCGCCCTGGAAGGCGTCGGTCAGCTTGCGTACAACCGGCGCTTCGATGGTCGAAGACGCCGAACGGACGAATTCACCGAGTTCCTGGAGCTTGGCCATGACGACCTTGCTCTCGACACCGAACTCCTTGGCGAGTTCGTAGACCCGGACCTTAGCCACTTCGCTCCTTTGAGGTCCGGGTTGAAGCCGGACCGTCGCTAGTTCATGGGCGTACTCATCGCGTACTCATCGAGTGCTCATCGCAATCTCGACCTGCTTTCGACTCGCGAGGTACCAGACCGCACGGGGTTCCGTGCGGCTTGTCTTACGGCGTTGCCTGCTCGGCAACTGTTGTCTGCTCGACGTATCGACGCAACGCCTTTGTGTCGAGCGGTCCCGGGACGCGCAGTGCCCGCGGGAACGCCCGGCGGCGTACCGCCTGGTCGAGACAGACCAGGGCGGGGTGTACGTACGCACCCCGGCCGGGCAGCGTACCGCGAGGATCGGGGACGCAGGCGTCCTCGATCTTCACGATCCGCAGGAGATCGTTCTTGGCCGCCCGCTCCCGGCACCCCACACAGGTGCGCTCAGGGCATGCTCGGGCGTGCGTCCGGCCAGACACAGCTAAGTCTACCTCCCCGTACCGACCTCACCCCTTTGGGGCAAGAATCGAACGGCTGTTGTCGTGATCTGAGCGCCGGACGGCTTGGATCTATTCCCTCCGGCGCCCCGATCGGCTCCCCGGTCTACTCCCCGGCCTGCTCGGTGTCGGGCCGGATGTCGATCCGCCAGCCGGTCAGCCGGGCCGCCAGGCGGGCGTTCTGGCCCTCCTTGCCGATCGCCAGCGACAGCTGGTAGTCCGGCACGGTCACCCGGGCGGACCGGGAGGCCAGGTCCACGACCTCCACCTTGCTCACCCGAGCGGGTGACAGGGCGTTCGCGACCATCTCCGCCGGGTCGTCCGACCAGTCGACGATGTCGATCTTCTCGCCGTTCAGTTCGCCCATCACGTTGCGCACCCGGCCGCCCATGGGGCCGATGCAGGCGCCCTTGGCGTTCAGGCCCGAACGGGTGGACCGTACGGCGATCTTGGTGCGGTGACCGGCCTCACGGGCGATGGCCGCGATCTCCACCGAGCCGTCGGCGATCTCCGGCACCTCCAGGGCGAAGAGCTTCTTCACCAGGTTCGGGTGCGTACGGGAGAGGGTGACGGACGGCCCGCGCACGCCCTTGGCCACCCGGACGACGTACGACCTCAGGCGCATGCCGTGCGAGTAGCTCTCGCCGGGCACCTGCTCCTGCACCGGCAGGATGGCCTCCAGCTTGCCGATGTCCACGAGCACGTTCTTCGGGTCGCGGCCCTGCTGGACCACACCGGTGACGATGTCGCCCTCGCGGCCGGCGTACTCGCCGAGCGTCGCGTCGTCCTCGGCGTCGCGCAGCCGCTGGAGGATCACCTGCTTGGCGGTGGTGGCGGCGATGCGGCCGAAGCCGGACGGGGTGTCGTCGAACTCGCGGGGCTCCTGGCCCTCGGCGAGGTCCTCGGGGTCCTCCTTCGCCCACACGGTCACATGCCCGGTCTCCCGGTTGAGCTCCACGCGCGCGTGTCGGCGGCTTCCCTCGGTGCGGTGGTAGGCGATGAGGAGGGCCGACTCGATCGCCTCGACCAGCAGGTCGAAAGAGATCTCCTTCTCCCGAACCAAGCCCCGCAGGGCGCTCATGTCGATGTCCACGGCTACGCCTCCTCCTCTTCCTTCATGTCCTTCTCGCCGGCCGTGCCGGCACTGTCCTTGCGGTTGAACTCGACCTGCACCCGCGCCTTGGCGATCTCCGGGAAGCCGAGTCTGCGGGCGGTGGCCTTGCGGCCCTTCACGCCGGGCACCTCGACGTCGACGCCCTCGTCGTCGACCTTCAGGATCCGCGCGACCAGCTCGCCGCCCTCCGTGAGCTGGAACTTCACGAGCCGGTCGGTGGCGCGCACGAAGTGCCGGTGCTCGGTGAGGAGGCGCTCCGCGCCGGGGGTTCCGACCTCCAGGTCGTACGCCGCGTCACCCATCGCGTTCGTCTCGTCCAGCTTCGCCGAGAGCGCGCGGCTCACATCGGCGATGGCGTCCAGATCCGCCCCGGCGTCGGAGTCGACGACCACCCGCAGCACCCGCTTGCGCCCGACGGAGTCCACGGCGATCTCTTCGAGATCCAGCCCCTGGGAGGTGACGAGCGGTTCCAGCAGCTCTCGCAGCCTCTCGCTCTGGGTGGTGCTCATCCGGGTGACTCCTCGGCCGCGTGTGCTGTTGTGGGATGGGTCGCGTGTCTGATCAAAGGGTACTGCCTCCGACGGGGGCCGGTTCGCATCGAAGGCCCGGGGTGGTCCGCGGCCGGGTGCGGTCGGCCGTCGAGCCGGTGACGCGGGGCGGAGGGACTCGCGGGTACCGTGATCAACGGCGGGTCGGCGTTCCCGCCCGTGTGTTCGTACGAGCCCCCGAGGACGTCAGCCGTGCCGTACCCCCCGCCCTCGCGCGTGCCCACGGGGCCGCGCAGAAGAACCCTGCTCGTCTCGGCCGCCGGCGGCGCCCTGCTGACGGGCTGCTCGGCCGGGCCGGAGTCCGGCGACGACGGTCCGTCGGCCACCCAGCGGGCACGCGCGCGTGCGGCGCGGGACAGCCGGGGGCTGCTGGCACGGTACGACGCCGTGCTCGCCGCGCACCCCGGCCTGGCCGACCGGCTGCGCCCGCTGCGGGCCCAGGTCGCGGCGCACGCGGCGGCTTTCACGGACGGTACGGCGCCCACGGCTTCCGCCACGGCCACCGCCTCCGCCGTTCCCGTCCCGGCCGGCGAGAAGGACGCCGTCGCCGGGCTGGCCGCCGCCGAGCGCGCCCTCGCCGACCGGCGCACCAAGGATCTGCTGGAGGCGCCGGGCGAGCTGGCACGGCTGCTGGCGTCGGTCGCCGCGGCCGGGGCCGCGCACGCGTACCTGCTGACGGAGGGGGCCAGGTGAGCGACGGGGCCGAGCAGGCCGGGACGGCGGAGCTGACCGCCTTGCAGGCCGCGCTGGCGGCGGAGCACGCGGCGGTGTACGGGTACGGCGTCGTGGGCGGACGGATCGGCGAGCGGCGCCGGGCGGAGGCGCGCTCGGCGTACGACGCCCACCGCGCGCGCCGGGACGCGCTGGTGCGCGCGGTGCGCGACTTGGGCGGCGCACCGGTCGCCGCGAGCGCCGCGTACGCGCTGCCGTTCCCGGTCGAGGACGGGGCGGGCGCGCTGCGGCTGGCCGCGCGGCTGGAGGAGCGGGTGGCCGGTGTCTATTCGGACCTGGTGCGGGCCACGACCGGCGCGCGGCGGGCCGACGCGGCCGGGGCGCTGCGGGAGGCCGCGGTGCGGGCGGTGCGCTGGAGCGGGGGGAGCGTAGCCTTCCCTGGTCTGGCCGAGCGGTCCGGCGAACGGGCGGGCGCGGCCGGCACGGCACCGTCACCGTCCGGTTCGCCGCCGCGTTGACCGCCGGCCGGGCGGGCCGGCACCGGACACGATCGGGAACAGGATCAGGACGGGAGACTCGGGCGGGGTCCCGGCAGCACAGGACACGAAGGGAACGACTCGCGCATGGCTTTCGAACCGCCGCAGCGCCTGGTGCGGGCGCTCGGTGAGACGGCACCGGCCGGGGACGACTGGCTGGCGCGGCTGCCCGCGGCGGCCGAGCGGGCCGTCGCCCGGCGCGAGTTGACCGTCGAGCGGGTGCAGGTGCCGGGCGGGCGCAGCAGCCTGGTGGTGCTGGTACGGCGGGCGGACGGCACCCCGGCCGTGCTGAAGCTGGCGCCGCCCCGGGCCCGCCCTCAGAGCGAGCGGGCGGCGCTGGCGCACTGGGGCGGGCTGGGCGCCGTACAACTGCTGGAATCCGAGGCGGAGGACGGGGCGCTGCTGCTGGAGCGGCTGCACCCGGATGTGTCGGTGCGGTCGCTGCCGGAGGCGAAGGCGCTGCTGGAGGCGGCGGGGACGCTGCGCAGGCTGTGGGTCGCACCGCCGGCCGGGCATGTCTTCGAGACCGTCGCCGAGCGGACCGGGCGGCAGGCGGTGGCGATGCGGGCGGGCGCCGGGACCGATCCGGAGGCGGCCCCGCTGGTGGAGGCGGCCCTCGCCGCCCGTGCGGAGCTGCTGGCCGCGCCGCCCGAGCAGTTGCTGCTGCACGGCACGTTCCGGCAGAGCAAGGTGCTCTCCGGGGAGCGGATGCCCTGGCTGGCGGTGGGCCCGGACCCGGTGGTCGGCGAGAGCGCCTTCGATCTGGCGCGGCTGGTGCGGGACCGGGTGGAGGACCTGATCGCGGCGTCGTCCGGACCGTCCACCACCCGGCGCCGGATCAAGCGGCTCGCCGAGTCGCTGGAGGTCGACCAGGAACGGCTGCGGGGCTGGACGCTGTTCCGGGCGGTGGAGTCCGGGGTACGGGCCCGCCGGGTCGGCCGCGAGAAGGACGCGGAGCTCCTGCTGGAGTTCGCGAGCTGGCTCTAGCCGGGCGGGGACGGGTCGCCCACCGGCACGGCCGGGGACGGTGAGCCCGCCAGCACGGCCAGGGGTGGAGAGCCCGTCGGCACGGCCGGGGCGGAGGGCACGTGAGCCGTGACGGCCGGGGCGCCTGCCTCGGCTCGGTGACCGTCGCCGGGACGGGAAGCCCACCAGCACCACAGCGGGGCCGCGAGCCACCAGCCCCACCAGCGGGCGGCGAGCCCACCGGCACGACTAGCGGGATGGCGGGCCCGCCGGCACCGCCGGGGCAGAGGGCACGTGGGCCGTGGCGGCTGGGGTGTCTGCCCTGGTGGTCGTCATCGAACGCGCGGGATGGCCCCGGGCTGAGCCCGGGGCCATCCCGCCGCTGTCTGCCGCTACTGGGCGGTCAGGCGGGCGATCGCGTCCTCGACCGTCAGTTCCTCGCGCTCGCCGGTCTTGCGGTCCTTCAGCTCCAGGACGCCCTCGCCGGCGCGGCGGCCGGCGACCAGGATCTGCGGGACCCCGATCAGCTCCGCGTCGGTGAACTTCACGCCCGGGGAGACCCCGGCCCGGTCGTCCACCAGGACGCGGACGCCCGCGGCGGCGAGCTTCTCGGAGACGTCGAGGGCCAGCTCGGTCTGGAGCGCCTTGCCGGCGGCGACGACGTGCACGTCGGCCGGGGCGATCTCCTTGGGCCAGACCAGGCCGTGCTCGTCGGCGGTCTGCTCGGCGAGCGCGGCGACGGCGCGGGAGACACCGATGCCGTAGGAGCCCATGGTGACGCGGACCGGCTTGCCGTTCTGGCCGAGGACGTCCAGCTTGAGGGCATCGGTGTACTTGCGGCCCAGCTGGAAGATGTGGCCGATCTCGATGGCGCGGTCCAGCTTCAGGCCGGTGCCGCACTTGGGGCAGGGGTCGCCCTCCTGGACCACCACGACGTCCACGTACGCGTCGACCTCGAAGTCCCGGCCGGCGACGACGTTCTTGGCGTGCGTGTGCTCCTTGTTGGCGCCGGTGATCCAGGCGGTGCCGGGGGCCACGCGCGGGTCGGCGATGTAGGTGACCTTCTCGCCCAGGCCCTGGGGGCCGACGTAGCCACGGACCAGGTCGTCGCGCTCGGCGAAGTCCGCCTCGGTGACCATCTCGACGGTGGCCGGGGCGAAGTGCGCCTCGACCTTGCCCAGGTCCACCTCGCGGTCCCCGGGCACGCCGACGGCGACGATCTCGCCGTCCACCTTGACCAGCAGGTTCTTCAGCGTGGCGGAGGCCGGGACGCCGAGCGAGGCGGCCAGCGTCTCGATGGTCGGGGTGTCGGGGGTCGGGATGTCCTCGGCGGCGGGCACGCCGGAGGCGTCCACCGGCTTCAGCGCGTACGTGATCGCCTCCGTGTTGGCGGCGAAGTCGCAGTTCGGGCAGTCGGCGAAGGTGTCCTCGCCGGCCTCGGCCGGGGCGAGGAACTCCTCGGACTTGGAGCCGCCCATGGCGCCGGCGGTGGCCGCGACGATGCGGTAGTCGAGGCCGAGGCGCGCGAAGACGCGCCGGTAGGCCTCGCGGTGCAGGGCGTAGGACCGGCCGAGGCCCTCGTCGTCCAGGTCGAAGGAGTACGAGTCCTTCATCAGGAACTCGCGGCCGCGCAGGATGCCGGCGCGGGGCCGGGCCTCGTCACGGAACTTGGTCTGGATCTGGTAGAGGGTCACCGGCAGGTCCTTGTAGGACGTGCACTGGTCCTTGACCAGGAGGGTGAAGATCTCCTCGTGGGTGGGGCCGAGGAGGTAGTCGCCGCCCTTGCGGTCCTTGAGCCGGAACAGCTCCTGACCGTACTCGTCCCAGCGGCCGGTGGCCTCGTAGGGCTCACGCGGCAGCAGCGCGGGCAGCATGACCTCCTGGGCGCCGATGGCGTCCATCTCCTCGCGGACGACGCGCTCGACGTTGGCGAGCACCTTCTTGCCGAGGGGCAGCCAGCTCCAGATGCCGGCGGCCGTGCGGCGGACGTAGCCGGCGCGGACGAGGAGCTTGTGGCTGAGGACCTCGGCGTCCGCCGGGTCGTCGCGCAGCGTCTTCGCCATCAACTGGGACATGCGCTGGACCGGTGCGTTGGCCATGGTTCTCGTACTCCTGCCGGGAAAGGGTGATGGCATGGAGGTTAGCCGGGCCGCCTGTGCCGGTGGAAATCGGTTATCGCCGGCGCAGCGGCAGGGGGGCGCCCATCACGGCGTACGGCCTCGGTGCGCTCGGGAAGTGGACCCGGCGGGCGAGGTCGACGTAGCCGAGGGAGTGGTAGAGGCCGCGGGCGGGGCTGTCGGTGTCGATCGCGGAGAGGATCGAGCGGGGTTCGTCGGCGGTGTCGGTGATGATGGTGATCAGACGCCGGCCGATGCCGCGGTTCTGGTGGTCGGGGTGGACGTGCAGTTCGGTGATGACGAAGGAGTCGTCCAGCCAGAAGTCGTTGCCGCCCGCGCGCAGATAGGGCTCGACGACGGTGGACCACCAGTGGGTTCGGCTGTTGGGCATGCCGTAGACGAAACCGACGAGCCGCCCCCGGACGGTGGCGCCGTAGGCGCGCGCGCCGCGGTACTGCATGTGCCGCTGGACGATCTGGCGGCGTACGGCGACTTCGTCCGGGCCGAGTCCGAAGGCGACGGCTTGGACGGCCAGGGCCTCGTCCACGTGGGCGGTGAGGTCCAGGGAGCCGATCACGAGGTCCATGCCGGGAGCGTACAGGGCGGTCAGAAGAGCACGCTCATGAAGGCTCCCACCTCGTGGAAGCCCACCCTGCGGTACGTCCTGCGCGCCGCGGTGTTGAAGTCGTTCACGTACAGGCTGACCACGGGGGCCACATCGGCCAGGGCGTAGCGCAGTACGGCCGCCATGCCGGGGGCCGCCAGGCCCCTGCCCCGGTATTCGGGGGCCACCCAGACGCCCTGGATCTGGCAGGCATGGGGGGTGGCCGCGCCGATCTCCGCCTTGAACACGACCCGGCCCTGGTCGTCGACGCGGGCGAAGGAGCGGCCGGAGCCGACGAGTTCGGCGACCCGGGCCTGGTAGAGCAGGCCGCCGTCGCCGGCGAGGGGCGAGACGCCGACCTCCTCGGTGAACATCGCCACGCACGCCGGCATGATCGTCTCCATCTCGTCCTTGCGGACGCGGCGGACGTAGGGGTCCGGGGTGATGTCGGCCGGCATGCGGTCGGTGACCATCAGCGGCTGGTGGGCGCGGACCTCGCGGGCCGGGCCCCAGTGCGGCTCCAGCAGCCGCCACAGCGCGGCGGTGGCCTCGGCGGGGCCGACGATGGAGGAGCAGCGCCGGCCGGCCCGCCGGGCGCGGTCGGCGAAGGCGCGGACGGCGCGGGGGGTGGCGCAGACCGGGACGAGGTTGGCGCCCGCGTAGCACAGGGACGTGAGCATGCCGTCCTCGTACCAGCCCCACATCTCGCCGCCGAGCCGCCAGGGGTCGAGGCCGGCGACCTGGACCCGCGAGGTCACGAAGGCGTTCGCGACCGGCTCGCGGTCGAGGACGGCGAGCGCGGCGTCCAGGTCGCCCGGTTCGAGCACTCGTGAGGTGGTCTGCGTCAACACGTGCGGGGCCTCGCGCTGGGGGTCTGCTGATCTCCGCACTATAGCCGCGCTGCTTCGTCGTGCGCCTGCCAGCCCGGGTGACTTGGGAGCGCCGACGGGTGCGGGCCGGTCGATGGCCGGCCTCGCCCACGCGGCGGAGCCGCACGTCGAGCACGGCCCCGCGCCCCTGGCGGGGCGCTGCCTCCGACCGGCACCGGGAGAGTCAGCCCGCCACCGACACCGACGGTTCGCCGGAGGCCACGCCCTCGGCCTCCATCTGCTCCGCCAGCTTCATGGCCTCCTCGATGAGGGTCTCCACGATCTTGGACTCGGGGACGGTCTTGATGACCTCGCCCTTGACGAAGATCTGGCCCTTGCCGTTGCCGGAGGCGACGCCGAGGTCGGCCTCGCGGGCCTCGCCGGGGCCGTTGACGACGCAGCCCATGACGGCGACGCGGAGCGGGACCTCCATGCCGGTCAGGCCGGCGGTGACCTCTTCGGCGAGCTTGTAGACGTCGACCTGGGCGCGACCGCAGGACGGGCAGGAGACGATCTCCAGGCCGCGCTGGCGCAGGCCGAGCGACTGGAGGATCTGGAGGCCGACCTTGACCTCCTCGACCGGCGGGGCCGAGAGGGAGACCCGGATCGTGTCGCCGATGCCCTGGGAGAGCAGGGCGCCGAAGGCGACGGCCGACTTGATCGTGCCCTGGAACGCGGGGCCGGCCTCGGTGACGCCGAGGTGGAGGGGGTAGTCGCACTGTTCGGCGAGCTGCCGGTAGGCCTCGATCATCACGACCGGGTCGTTGTGCTTGACGGAGATCTTGATGTCGCGGAAGTCGTGCTCCTCGAAGAGGGACGCCTCCCACAGCGCCGACTCGACCAGGGCCTCCGGGGTCGCCTTGCCGTACTTCTGGAGCAGGCGCTTGTCCAGGGAGCCGGCGTTGACGCCGATGCGGATCGGGGTGCCGTGGTCCTTGGCGGCCTTGGCGATCTCCTTGACCTTGTCGTCGAACTGCTTGATGTTGCCGGGGTTGACGCGGACGGCGGCGCAGCCGGCCTCGATGGCGGCGAAGACGTACTTCGGCTGGAAGTGGATGTCCGCGATCACCGGGATCTGGGACTTCTTCGCGATGGTGGCGAGGGCGTCGGCGTCGTCCTGGGTGGGGCAGGCCACACGGACGATCTGGCAGCCGGAGGCGGTCAGCTCGGCGATCTGCTGGAGGGTGGCGCCGATGTCGGACGTGCGGGTCGTGGTCATCGACTGGACCGAGACCGGCGCGTCTCCGCCGACCGCCACGCTTCCGACCTGGATCTGCCGGCTCTTCCGGCGCTCGGCGAGCTTGGTCGGAACGGACGGCATGCCGAGAGAAATCGCAGTCATCTGCTGTGCAACCCCAAGTCGTGGATCAAGGTCCGGTCCCGTGCAACGGCGGGCTCCCAGGCTTTGAGATTACGGCACCGGGCGCCGCGTCAGCACATCCCCACCCGTAAACCCACCCGATGGAATGCGGCCCGGAACCCTAGGGGTCCGGGCCGCGGTGAACGACGGGTGGCTAGGAGATTTTCACCGGGTTCACCACGTCGGCGATCAGCACCAGGACGGTGAAGCAGACGAAGATCCCGGCCACCACGTACGCCACCGGCATCAGCTTGGCGACGTCGAACGGTCCGGGGTCGGGCCGGCGCAGCACGCGGGCCAGGTTCCGCCGCAGCGACTCCCACAGGGCGCCCGCGATGTGCCCGCCGTCGAGCGGGAGCAGCGGGAGCATGTTGAACAGGAACAGGGAGAGGTTGAAGCCGGCCAGCACGAACACGAACATGGCCAGCTGCTGTGAGGCGGGGATGTCCAGGGTGGCGATCTCGCCGGTGACCCGGGCGGCGCCGACGATGCCCATCGGGGAGTCCGGCTCGCGCGGGCCGTCGCCGAAGGCCGCGTCCCACAGGGCCGGGATCTTGCCGGGCAGGGCGACGAGGGAGTCGACGGCGTCGCCGACCCGGTCGGTCATCCAGGTCACGGACTCGCCGAAGTCCTGTTTGACGACGCCGGTGGCGGGGCTGAAGCCGAGGAAGCCGGCCTTGACGTAGCCGTCGACGTAGTTGCCGCCGGCGTCCTTCTTGGCGACCTGGTTCGTGGCGATCCTGGCGTGCAGGGTCACCGCCCGGCCGTCGCGGTCGACGACGAAGGCGACGTTCTTCCCGGCGCTGTCCCGGATGAGGTCCGACAGCGTGTTCCAGTCCTTGGTCGGCTTGCCGTCGAAGGAGACGATCTTGTCACCCGCCTTCATGCCGGCCTGCGCGGCCGGGGACGACGGGTCGGACTTCTTGCAGCTGTCGCGGTGCTGGCTCTGCGCGATGACGCAGGGCGAGACGGATTCCACGACGGTGGTTTCCTTCTGGATGCCGAAGCCCATCAGCACGGTGAGGAAGAGGGCGACCGCGAGCACCAGGTTCATGAAGGGGCCCGCGAACATGACGATGACCCGCTTCCACGGCTTGCGCGTGTAGAACATGCGCGTCTCGTCGCCCGGCTGGAGCTCCTCGAAGGCCGCCGAGCGGGCGTCCTCGATCATGCCGCGCCACGGGGAGGTGGAGCGGGCGGAGACCCGGCCCTGGTCGTCCGGCGGGAACATGCCGATCATGCGGATGTAGCCGCCGAGCGGGACCGCCTTGATGCCGTACTCCGTCTCGCCCTTCCTGCGTGACCAGATGGTCGGGCCGAAGCCGACCATGTACTGCGGCACGCGGATGCCGAAGAGCTTGGCCGTGGACAGGTGCCCCAGCTCGTGCCAGGCGATCGAGACGAGCAGGCCGACCGCGAAGACCACTATGCCGAGGATGAACATCAAGGTCGTCATGCACGCGCCTCCGCGGTCGCCGTCGTGGCTGTGAGTTCGCGGGCCCGGGCTCTTGCCCAGGTCTCCGCTTCGAGGACGTCCGACACCGTGAGTGAGGTTCCCGTGACCGGGGTGCCGTGCTCCTCCACCACCCGGGTGACGGTATCCATGATCCCGTTGAAGGGCAGCGCGCCGCTCAGGAAGGCCGCGACGCACTCCTCGTTGGCGGCATTGAACACCGCCGGGGCCGTGCCCGCGAGCCGCCCCACGTGCCGGGCGAGGTCCACCGAGGGAAAGGCCTCGTCGTCCAGCGGGAAGAACTCCCAGGTGGAGGCCTTGCTCCAGTCGAACGCGGGGGCCGCGTCCGGGACACGTTCGGGCCAGCCCAGTCCGATGGCGATGGGCCCGCGCATGTCGGGGGGCGTCGCCTGGGCGATCGTGGATCCGTCGGTGAACTCGACCATCGAGTGGACATACGACTGCGGGTGCACGACCACCTCAATGCGGTCGAAGGGAATGTCGTAGAGGAGGTGGGCCTCGATGACCTCCAGTCCCTTGTTGACCAGGGTCGCGGAGTTGACCGTGATGACCGGGCCCATCGCCCACGTGGGGTGGGCGAGGGCGTCCGCGACGGTGACGTGCGCCAGTTCGTCCCTGGTCCGGCCGCGGAAGGGGCCGCCGGAGGCGGTGACGACGAGCTTGCGGACGTCGGCCCTGGTACCGGCGGCGAGCGCCTGGAAGAGGGCCGCGTGCTCGGAGTCCACCGGAATGATCTGCCCCGGCTTCGCGAGCGCGGTGACCAGCGGGCCGCCGACGATCAGCGACTCCTTGTTGGCGAGCGCGAGGGTGCGGCCCGCCTCCAGGGCGGCGAGGGTCGGGGCGAGGCCGATGGAGCCGGTGATGCCGTTGAGCACGGTGTGGCACGCGGAGGCGGCGACCTGGGTGGCCGCGTGGGGTCCGGCGAGGATCTCGGGCAGCGGCTCGGCGCCGCCGTACTCGGCGGCGAGCGCCTCGCGCAGCGCGGGGACGACGTCCTCGCGGGCGACCGCCACGGTCCGCACCCGCAGCCGGTGCGCCTGCTCGGCGAGGAGGGCCACCCGGCCGCCGTTCGCGGACAGGGCGGTGACCCGGAAGCGGTCGGGGTTGCGCAGCACGAGGTCGATGGCCTGGGTGCCGATGGATCCGGTGGAGCCGAGGATCACCACGTCCTTGGGGCCGTCCCCGGGGGCGGGGTCGTAGACGAGGTGCGGGTCGGCGAGGGGGGCCGGACGGGCGGGACTGTCGGTCATCCCCCCATTGTGGCGGCACGAGGTGACGGCCCGGACAGCGCGTCCCTCGCGCGGGTGCGTTCAGCGGAATGGTGAACACGCCGTGAAGATCATGTGATAACACTTCAGTCCGGGCCGGTCGCCGTGCGGACCGGCCACGACTTCGCGGACGACATCCTGGGGGGATCTCTCCATGCGTACTGTGCGCATACGCGCCGCCCTGCCCGCCCTCGCCGGCGCGGCCCTGCTCACCGGCACCCTGCTCAGCACCCCGGCCGAGGCCGCCGGGGGCGTGAGGATCCACCACGTGTGGTTCGACAGCCCCGGCACGGACAACCGCTCGAACAAGAGCCTGAACGCCGAATGGGTGCAGCTGAAGAACACCAGCGGCTCGGCGGTCTCGCTCAAGGGGTGGGTGCTGAAGGACGCCTCCAACCACAAGTACGTCTTCGGCAACGTCAAGATCGGCGCCGGGAAGTACCTGAAGGTGCACACCGGCAGCGGCTCGGACACCGCGTCGGACAAGTACCAGGACCGCCGTGCCTACGTCTGGAACAACGACAAGGACACGGCGACGCTGACCAAGGCGAGCGGCAGCAAGGTCGACACCTGCTCCTGGACGACGCGGGACCCGAGCGACACGTACTGCTAACTCCCGAAGGGACGGCGGGCGTTCTCGCGGGCGGGGGGTCCGGGGGTCGCGTCGGCGATCCACGGCCCTTCCCCCGACGGGTCGAGGATGCCCTCCTCCAGCCAGGTGTAGGCCCCGCCGAGGACGTGCTTGACCACCTTGCGGTCCAGGTCGTCGGTGTTGGTCCACAGCCGGGCGAAGAGTTCGTCCACCCGGATGCGGGCCTGGCGGCAGAAGGCGTCGGCGAGCTGGTACGCCTCGCGGCCGTGCTCGCCCTCGCGCCACAGCCGCTCGGCGCGGACGCAGGCCGCGCTCATCGCGAACAGTTCGGCGCCGATGTCCACGATCCGGCCGAGGAAGCCCTGCTTGGTCTCCATCCGGCCCTGCCAGCGGGACATGGCGTAGAAGGTGGAGCGGGCGAGCTTGCGAGCGGTGCGCTCGACGTGGCGCAGGTGCCCGGAGAGGTCGATGCCGTGCTTGAACTCGCCGTACGCCGTCGGCAGTTGACCCGGTCCGGCGACCAGCTTCGGCAGCCACTTGGCGTAGAAGACGCCCGCGTTCGCGCCCGCCTTCGCCTTGGCGGACAGCGGTTTGTCGGGGTCGATGAGGTCGCCGGCGACCGAGAGGTGGGCGTCGACGGCCTCCCGCGCGATCAGCAGGTGCATGATCTCCGTGGAGCCCTCGAAGATGCGGTTGATGCGCAGGTCGCGCAGGATCTGCTCGGCCGGGACCGCCCGCTCGCCGCGCGCCCGCAGCGACTCGGCCGTCTCGTAGCCGCGCCCGCCCCGGATCTGGACCAGTTCGTCGGCCATCTTCCAGGCCATCTCGGAGCCGTAGAGCTTGGCGAGGGCAGCCTCGATGCGGATGTCGTTGCGGTCCTCGTCGGCCATCTGCGAGGACAGGTCGAGCACGGCTTCGAGGGCGAAGGTGGTGGCCGCGATGAAGCTGATCTTGGCGCCGACCGCCTCGTGCAGCGCGACCGGCTTGCCCCACTGCTCGCGCTCGGCCGCCCACTCGCGGGCGATCTTCAGGCACCACTTGCCCGCTCCGGCGCACATCGCGGGCAGCGACAGCCGGCCGGTGTTGAGGGTGGTGAGCGCGATCTTCAGTCCGGCGCCCTCGGGGCCGATGCGGTTGGCCGCCGGGACCCGGACCCGGTGGAAGCGGGTGACGCCGTTCTCGATGCCGCGCAGCCCCATGAAGGCGTTGCGGTTCTCGACGGTGACGCCCTCGGCGGCCGCCTCCACGACGAACGCGGTGATGCCGCCCTGGTGCCCCTCGGACTTCGGCACGCGCGCCATGACGACGAGCAGGTCGGCGACCACCCCGTTGGTGGTCCACAGTTTCACCCCGTCGAGCACGTAGTCGTCGCCGTCGGGTACGGCGGTGGTGGCCAGGCGGGCCGGGTCGGAGCCGACGTCCGGCTCGGTGAGCAGGAACGCGGAGATGTCGGTGCGGGCGCAGCGGGGCAGGAAGGCGTCCTTCTGCTCCTGGGTGCCGAACAGCTTCAGCGGCTGCGGTACGCCGATCGACTGGTGCGCGGAGAGCAGCGCGCCGACGGCGGGGCTGACGGAGCCGACCAGGGCGAGCGCCTTGTTGTAGTACAGCTGGGTGAGGCCGAGACCGCCGTACCGGGGGTCGATCTTCATGCCGAGGGCGCCGAGTTCCTTCAGGCCCGCCACGACCTCGTCGGGGATGCGGGCCTCGCGCTCGATCCGGGCGGGGTCGATCGCCGTCTCGCAGAACGCGCGCAGCTCGGCCAGGAACTCCTCGCCGCGCCGCACGGACTCCTCGTCGGGCAGCGGGTGGGGGTGGATGAGGTCGAGCCGGAAGCGCCCGAGGAACAGCTCCTTGGCGAAGCTGGGCTTGTGCCAGTCCTGCTGCCGGGCGGCCTCCGCCACCTGGCGGGCCTCGCGCTCGGTGACGGTGGTGCGTGGGGTGGTGGTGGCGGACATGCAGGCTCACCTCGCCGCAAAGGGGGACGAATGGGACCGTTCGTTACCGACCAGTGCTACTGGATCGTTGGTACCCGAAACGGGCCGACCCCACCACCCCTCGCGCGCGAACGGTGGACATGCCCGCCGGAGCGCCGGGGCGGGGGTGATGTACTGCGGTCGGCGGGGCGTTCCGCATGCCCCCGAGACAGGCTGTCGAAGCGCTTCGACGCCTATGGACACTCCGGCTCGCCTGGAGCTAGTGTCAGTGTCATCCTCACCCCCCTTGTCGGTTATGCGCAGTGTCGAAGCGCTTCACAACTCTTGGAGAGCTGGATGGTCACCCTCGCCGAGGTCGCTCAGCACGCCGGGGTCTCGGCGAGCACGGTGAGCTATGTCCTCAGCGGCAAGCGGTCCATCTCCGCGACCACCCGGCAGCGGGTCGAGCAGAGCATCCGGGAGCTGGGCTACCACCCGAACGCGGGTGCCCGCGCCCTGGCCGGCAAACGGTCCAACATCATCGCGCTGATGGTCCCCCTGCGCACCGACATGTACGTGCCGGTGATGATGGAGATCGCCATCGCGGTGGCCACCACCGCCCGGACGCACGGCTACGACGTCCTGCTGCTCACCGGCGAGGAGGGACCCGACGCGGTGCGCCGGGTCACCGGCAGCGGTCTCGCCGACGCGATGATCCTGATGGACGTCGAGCTGGAGGACGAGCGGCTGCCGCTGCTGCGGGGAACCGACCAGCCCTCGGTCCTCATCGGTCTGCCCGCCGACACCACCGGGCTGACCTGCGTGGACCTGGACTGGAGCGCGACCGGCGCGCTGTGCGTGGAGCATCTGGCGGGGCTCGGGCACCGCGACATCGCCGTCATAGGCGAGGCCCCGGCGGTCTACGAGCGGCACACCGGCTTCGCCGAGCGCACCCTGGACGGTCTGCGCTCCCGCGCCCGGGAGACGGGCGTACGGGTGCTGCACCGGCCGTGCGAGGGCGGGTACGACGCCCTGGCCCTCACCCTGGCCCGGATCTTCGACGAGCGGCCGGGGACGACCGGGTTCGTGGTGCAGAACGAGTCGGCGGTGGAACCCCTGCTCGCGCTGCTGCGCCAGCAGGGCCGGGCCGTGCCCGAGGACGTGTCCGTGGTCGCGATCTGCCCGGACCAGGTCGCCGTCCAGGCCTCGGTACGGCTGACCTCGGTCGCCATCCCCGCCCAGGAGATGGGCCGGCAGGCCGTGGAACACCTGGTGGCCAAGCTGGACGGGCGGGGCGGCGACGAGGTCGCGCTGCTCACGCCCGAGCTGACGGTACGGGCGAGTTCGGGACCGGCACCGACCGCGCCCTGACCACCCGCCGGGCCCGCCCCGTACACCTCCGCCGGATCCCCTGCCCGCCCGCTCTGCCCGCTGCTCCGACAGGGGCGCTGGGGTGGAGCGGTTGAGAGAATGCCGTGGTGGCCGTTGTCGCTCAGGAAGGTGTCCTCCCGGCGGGCGGCCGGGGCCGGCTCGACAGGTGCCGTGGACCGGCGTGCGGCTCATGATCGCAGCACCGCCACGCCGTAGCGGCCGAGGGTGACCGCGTCCGTGACGTCCGTACCGCCGGGCAGGTCGCGATGGGTCCCGGGGACCTGGACGGTGACCGGCTCCCACCCGTGGTTCAGCAGGAACAGCAGCTCGCCCCGGCGCACCGCCTCCACGGCCGGCGGGAGCCCGTCCAGCTCGCCGCCCCGGTACGGCACGGTCTCGGCGGCCCCGGGCTCCGGTTCGATCTCCTCCGACCAGAGCGTCCGTCCACGTCGAGGGCCGGCCACCGGCCCCCGCGCGGTGCTCGAACGGGGCCTGGCCGGCGCCGACTTCGACGAGCAGTCCGGTGTCGCGATCGTGGACCGGACGAGGACGGCGGGCGACGCGGTGGCCCCGGCTCACGACGGCACGGACGAACTGGTCTACCGCGCCTGCGACTTCGGCGCGGGTGGTGGGCGAGGGCACCTTGGAACTCGCCCTGGACGGCGGCCCGGTGCTGGCGGCGCTCGGCCCGCGTACACGGACCTGACCGCCGGGCTGGTCGCCGTCGCCCGGCGGGGGCCCGGCGCCGGAAGGCGGCGGCGCCGGAACCCTCCGGGACGGCGGGGGTGCGGGGGACGTGCCCTGTCACCGCTAGCGGACCACGATGATCACGGCGCCTCCATTGCCGAACCGGTGATCGAAGCCGTGGTCGAAGTGATGACCGAAGCCGTGGTCGAAGCGGTGGTCGAAGCGATGACCGAAGCCGTGGTCGGAGTGATGGTCGAAGCAGCTCCAGCCGCCCTGACCCCAGCACCAGTCGTCGGTGACCCGGGTGGGCACGGCAGGGGCTGCCGCCGAAGCCGTGCCCGCTGCACCGATCGCGGCGCCGCCGGCCATCACCAGGCCGGCCGCGGACGCCGCGAAGAGGCGCCTCGCGCGTGATGCTCGCATGATGGCCCTCCTTCTTCCCTCAGGGTGCGGTCCTACTTCCTGTACGTCCGCGGAGCCCTTCCGGATTGCCTCGGCGAGCGGAAACGGCGAACGGCCGCAGCCCCCGCACAGCGGGCTGCGGCCGTTCTGTTCCCGACCTGTCCGTGGCAGGTCAGAGCGCGAGACCGGTGAGGACCAGCACGCGCTCGTAGGTGTAGTCCTCCATCGCGAACCGCACGCCTTCGCGGCCCACACCGGACTGCTTGACGCCGCCGTACGGCATCTGGTCGGCGCGGTAGGACGGCACGTCGCCGATCACCACACCGCCGACCTCCAGGGCCCGGTGGGCACGGAAGGCGACCTGGAGGTCGTGGGTGAACACGCCTGCCTGGAGGCCGTACTTGGAGTCGTTGACCGCGGCGAACGCCTCGGCCTCGCCGTCGACCTTCTGCACGGTGAGGACGGGCCCGAAGACCTCCTCGCAGGAGAGGGTCGCCCCGGCCGGTACGTCGGTGAGCACGGTCGGCGCGTAGGAGGCGCCGTCGCGGTCACCGCCGGTGAGCAGGGTGGCGCCGGCCTCAACCGCCTCCTTGACCCAGGACTCGACGCGCTTGGCGGCGTCCTCGCTGACCAGCGGGCCGACGTCGGTCTTCGGGTCGGACGGGTCACCGGTGACCTGGGCCTCGACGGCGGCGACGATCCGCGGCACCAGCCGGTCGTACACGGAGGCGTCGGCGATCACGCGCTGCACCGAGATGCAGGACTGGCCGCCCTGGTAGTTGGAGAAGGTCGCGATGCGGGTCGCGGCCCAGTCCAGGTCGGCGTCGGAGGCGTAGTCGCCGAGGACGACCGCGGCTCCGTTGCCGCCCAGCTCCAGCGTGCAGTGCTTGCGCGGCACCGAGTCCATGATCGCGTAACCGACCTTCTCGGAACCGGTGAAGGAGATGACCGGCAGGCGCTCGTCCTGGACCAGGGCGGGCATCTTGTCGTTCGGCACCGGCAGGATGCTCCACGACCCGGCCGGCAGGTCGGTCTCGGCGAGCAGGTCACCGATGATCAGGCCGGACAGCGGGGTGGCCGGGGCCGGCTTCAGGATGATCGGGGCGCCGGCTGCGATGGCCGGGGCGACCTTGTGGGCGCACAGGTTCAGCGGGAAGTTGAACGGCGCGATGCCGAGCACGACACCCTTCGGGAAGCGGCGGGTGAGCGCGAGCCGGCCCTGGCCGCCGGCGTCGGTGTCGAGCCGCTGGGCCTCGCCGCCGTTGAACCGCCGGGCCTCCTCGGCCGCGAACCGGAACACGGAGACGGCACGGCCGACCTCGCCCCGGGCCCACTTGATCGGCTTGCCGTTCTCGGCGGAGATCAGCTGGGCGATCTCCTCGGTGCGCTCGGCCAGCCGCTTGCTGACGTGGTCGAGAGCGGCGGCGCGGACGTGCGCCGGGGTGGCGGCGAAGTCCTCGCGGACGGCGTACGCGGCGGCCACGGCCTCCTCGACCTGGGCGTCGGTCGGCACGCTGACCTTGCCGACGAGCCGGCCGTCCCACGGGGAGGTGACGTCGAAGGTGTCCTCGCCGGTGGCCTGGCGGCCGGCGAGCCAGAAGGCATGGGTGGAAGTCATGTACGAGTCCCGGCCCTTCCGCGTTGGAGGTGTGTCGCTTGGCTTGCGTGGTCCACGGTAGGGCGGGGGCGGCCGGGGGGCGTTTGTCCGAGTCGTAGCAGTGGACGGACCAGGCACTACTGATTGGACTACTCGGCGCCCCGCACCATCCCGCACCGCTCCGCACTACTCCGTGGACGTCGCCTTCAGGGCGAGCCACAGCTCCATCCGCACGTCCGGATCGTCCAGGCTGCGCCCCAGGATCTCCTCGACCCGGCGCATCCGGTACCGCAGGGTGTGCCGGTGCACCCCCAGGTCGGCCGCCGCCGCGTCCCACTGCCCGTGCCGCGACAACCACGCCCGCAGCGAGGCGACCAGGTCGCCCCGGCCGGTGGCGTCGTGCTCGTGGAGCGCCCGCAGCAACCCGTCGGCGAACGCCTTCACCGCGTCGTCGGCCAGCAGCGGGAGGACCGACCCGGCGGCCAGCCGCTCGTGCTCCACGAACACCCGCCCCCGCCGCCGCGCCACCGACAGCGCCTGCTCGGCCTGCTTGTACGCCGCCGCCGCCGCGATCGGCCCGGCGGGCGCGGACAGGCCGACGACCAGCGCGTCCTCCTCCGTCCGCCCCTGCTCGGCCGCCGCCCGGTCGGCCTCCCGCGCCGCGGCGTGATCGACACAGGCGGCCACCGCCGCGCCCCCGTCGGCGGCCAGCACCACCAGCCGCTCCCCCTCGGGCACGACCAGTACGGCCTCCCCGGCCCGCGCCGCCGCGCTCTCCACGGTCTCCGCGAGCCCGCCCAGCGGTTCGCCCGCCGGGCCGGATGCGGACTCGGCGACGATCATCCGGAACGGGGCGTCCAGCAGCTCGCCGTACAGGTCACCGGCGACGGCCCGCGCGTGGTCGGGCTCGCCCGCGAGGAGCATGCGCAGCACCGCCGCGCCGACGCGCTGCTCGGCGGCGTGCAGGGAGCGGGAGCGTTCGGTGGTGAGGGTGAGCAGGGCGATGGCCGAGTGGACGGCGTACCGTTCGGCGGTGCCGAGCGCGGCGGCCGTGCCCACGGCGAGCGCGGCGCGCGGGCGGCGGCCGGTGCCGAGGCTATGCAGCTCCACCCGGTCCTCGTGCTCGGGTCCGCCGACGACGGAGGACGCGGGCGCGGGCCGCTCCCGCAGCCGTTCCACCTCGCTGGTGAGCCGGGCGGCGCGGCGGCCGGCCCAGTCGGGCGAGGCGGCGACGACGGAGCCCGAGGCGTCGTACAGCGCGGCCCAGCCGTCGACCTGGGCGGCGAGTGCGGTGAGCACCCCTTCCGGGCCGGCGTTCAGTGCCTGTCTGGTCAGCTCGCGCTGGGCGGCGAAGCCCGCGGTGACGGCTCGATACTGGTCGGCGGCGATGGCGGCGGAGACGGCCTTGCTGATCGCGAGGAAGGGGGTGCGGCGGGGGACCTCCAGCAGCGGCAGCCCTTCCCGCGCACAGGCGTCGACGAGCGCGTCGGGGATCTCCTCGTAGTTGACCCCGACGGCGAACCCCAGCCCGACCACCCCCGCGCCGACGAGCCGCCGCACATACCGCCGCATGGCCTCCGGATCCTCCGCGTCCAGCTTGAGCGCGGTGATCAGCAGCAGCTCGCCGCCCTCCATGTAGGGGACGGGGTCGGCCAGCTCGCTGACGTGCGCCCAGCGCACGGGCACGTCCAGACGGTCCTCGCGCGCGCGCACGGTCAGCTTGAGCGCGGAGTGGTGGACGAGCGAGGCGAGAGTCGGGGGCATGGGGCCTTCACGGTGAGGGAGATCCGTCGATCCCGGTGATCTTTTGGCCGCCGTGTATGAACGACCCACCCCGATTCTGCCTCACCGTACGATCCCGCGCTGGCCCCTCACCCCCGCAGATCCACCAGCAACGGCGGCGCGTGGTCGCCCTCCACGGTGGTCAACGACAACACGGCATGCCCCGGCGGCACCCCATGAGCCAACTCGGAAGCCGACCACCGCTCCCGCTCGACCTGACGCACGGTGACGGCACGGGCGGTGGGCGCCTGGCCGGTGATGACCCGGCGCAGCATGTGCACCGCCTTGCCGGCCGGGGTCTCGGCGATGATCTGCCGGTCGGTGACGTCCCGGGTCTCGGTCCACTCCTTGCCCCACACCTCGGCGAAGTCCTGACCGTCCCAGGGGGTGAGCCCGGACAGCGCCATCCGGCAGCCCGCGGCGCCCAGCAGCGGGCCGCGCAGCGGCCGGGGTACGTCGTCCAGGGTGCGCAGCGTGAGCACCGTGCCGGCGTTGGCGCTGCGCAGCCGCTGGATGCCGCGTACGGCCTCCGGGGTGACGACCCCGGTGGCGTCGTCGAGCAGCAGGCAGGCGAAGAGCGACCGGTCCTCCCGCACCGTCACGGAGGCCGTGAACTGGGCGAGCACCAGCCGGGCCAGGATCCGGGAGGCGTCGGCGTGACCGCGCTGGGGCAGGTCGATGCGGACCCGGACCGGGTGGTCGAGCGCCTTCAGGGAGAACGGCCGGCTCTGTCCGGAGGTGTCGAAGAAGGCGGCGAAGGCGGGCCGGTCGAGCAGGGCGATCCGGTCGGCGAGGACCGTGCCGACATCGCCCGGGTGGGCCATCTGCCGCTCCCGGGCGTCGAGTTCCCTGAGCAGGGACGCGTGCCCGGTGTCGGTCAGGCCCTTGCGCAGCGCGGCCAGCGGGCCGGGGGCGCCGTCGAGCAGTTGCCGCAGCTCCGGTACGGAGGGGAAGCGGTCGTGGACGGCGCGGAACGGGCCGAGCAACTGGGCGAGGACCGTGGTGGAGCGGCGGCTGTCGCTGCCGGGGTGCGGGTCCGCGAGGTCGCCGACAAGGGCCTCGGCGAGTATGGCGGCGGCCTCGTCGGGGTCGGTGGTGCCGCCGTAGAGGTCGAGGTCGTACACGGAATCGGGGTGGCCGACGCGGACGACGACGTCGTAGGCCTCGGCCGGGCCGAGCCCGGCGCCCGCGGCGCCGACCACCACGACCGACGCGCGGCCGGCCAGGGCGTGCAGGCAAAGGGACTCGGCGAGCGGTCGCACCACGGCACCGGTCTTCCCGGAGCCGGCCGGGCCGACGGCGAGCAGGGAGGTGCCGAGCAGGTCGGGGCCGAGGGCGAGGCCGGCGCCGCGGTAGTGGTAGGGGTTGCGGGGGTCGTCGGCGGTGGTGCCGAGCCGGACCTGTCCGGTGAGCAGGTCGTGGCGGGCGTGCCGGGCGGGCAGGTCGCGCTCTCCGGAGGGGTGCGGGCAGGCGGCGGCGCCGTCCTTCAGCACGGCGCCGGTGAAGGTGGCCAGGCTGTGCCGGCCGGACCGCACGCCCTGCCAGGCCCTGCTGATCCGCGCGTGGTCCACGTCCCGCATGAGCCCGGCCTTCGCCTCGCCGGCAAGCCGCTCAGCAGCCTCATAGGCCCCGGCCTGCCGCAGCTGCGGCCATTCGGCGGGGTCTTGTTCGGGGGTGGGTGGTGTGTCGGCGGTGGGGACGGTACCGCGACCCGCCGGCACGGCCGAGCGCAGTGCGGGCACCAGAGCGCGCAGGAGGGGGGCGCCGTAGCGGCGCCAGAGCTCACCCCAGTGGCCGATCTTTCCGAACAACGCGAAGATCGCACCGAACACCAGCCACGTGTACAGCCACGATGCGGCCCCGCCCACTTGGCCGGCTTCGCCCTTCACCCAGGAATCCGGCGCGAGCACGTACCACGGCCATTGCCAGAAGCCGCCGAGATAGCCGTTCCACAGCAGAGAACACAGCAGCCATCCGCACAGAAGGGCGATCACGGCCCCACCGAGCAATTGCCGCGTGGGTGTCTCCTTCGGTTCGACCTCCGGCCGGGGCTGATAGCGGAATCGCCAGATTCCAGGTGCCGCCTGCGGCCGGGGGGCGCGCAGCCACGTCAGGAAGGCCGACCCGTCGGGCATCGGCGGCACCCCGGGCGGCATGGGCGGCGGTCCCCCCAGCCCCTCCGGCGCCGCCATGGGCCGCGGTAGTGGGTTGGCGTGCGTGCCGCGTGTGTCGCGCGTCGCGTCGCTGTCCATCGACCTTGCCCCCTGACCAGCCGTTCCGTCCGTCGTCAGCGAGTCAATCTAACGCGCCCGCAGGGGGAGTTCACCGCTTACGTGGCCGTAAGGAGCCGTACCCGCACGGCCGGGCTATGTCCACGGCGGACAACGGGGCTCGCCGACAACGCCCACATGGAGCATGCCCACCCTCCGGAACCGGTCTTAGCCTGCGAGAAAAGAAGGTATGCGTCCGAAAACGCACCGCCCGGAACCGCCCGGGACCGCCCGGTACGCAAGATCATCAGGGAGCCCCCCATGACCGCACTTCCGCAGGAGCGCCGCGTCGTCACCGCCATCCCCGGTCCGAAGTCGCAGGAGTTGCAGGCCCGCCGTACCGCCGCGGTCGCCCAGGGCGTGGGCTCCGTACTGCCCGTGTTCACCGCGCGCGCGGGCGGCGGGATCATCGAGGACGTCGACGGCAACCGGCTGATCGACTTCGGCTCCGGCATCGCCGTGACGAGCGTCGGCGCCTCCGCCGAGGCCGTGGTGCGCCGCGCGAGCGCCCAGCTCGCCGACTTCACCCACACCTGTTTCATGGTCACCCCGTACGAGGGCTACGTGGAGGTCGCGGAGGCGCTCGCCGAGCTGACCCCGGGTGACCACGCCAAGAAGTCCGCGCTGTTCAACTCCGGCGCCGAGGCCGTCGAGAACGCCGTCAAGATCGCGCGTGCCTACACCAAGCGGCAGGCCGTGGTGGTGTTCGACCACGGGTACCACGGGCGGACCAACCTCACCATGGCGCTGACGGCGAAGAACATGCCGTACAAGCACGGGTTCGGGCCGTTCGCGCCCGAGGTGTACCGGGTGCCCGTCGCGTACGCGTACCGCTGGCCGACCGGCCCGGACAACGCCGGCCCGGAGGCCGCCGCGCAGGCCATCGACCAGATCACCAAGCAGGTCGGCCCGGACAACGTCGCCGCGATCATCATCGAGCCGGTCCTCGGCGAGGGCGGCTTCATCGAGCCCGCCAAGGGCTTCCTGCCGGCGATCCGCCAGTTCGCCGCCGACAACGGCATCGTCTTCGTCGCCGACGAGATCCAGTCCGGTTTCTGCCGGACCGGGCAGTGGTTCGCGTGCGAGGACGAGGGGATCGTGCCCGACCTGATCACGACCGCCAAGGGCATCGCCGGCGGTCTGCCGCTCGCCGCCGTGACCGGGCGCGCCGAGATCATGGACGCCGCGCACGCCGGCGGGCTCGGTGGTACGTACGGCGGCAACCCGGTCGCGTGCGCCGGTGCGCTCGGCGCCATCGAGACGATGAAGGAGCTGGACCTCAACGGCAGGGCCAAGCGCATCGAGGAGATCATGAAGGGTCGCCTCACCGCCATGGCCGAGAAGTTCGACGTCATCGGTGACGTGCGCGGTCGTGGTGCCATGATCGCGATCGAGCTGGTCAAGGACCGCGCCACCAAGGAGCCGAACCCGGAGGCCACCGCCGCGCTCGCCAAGGCCTGCCACGCCGAGGGCCTGCTGGTCCTGACCTGCGGCACCTACGGCAACGTGCTCCGCTTCCTGCCGCCGCTGGTCATCGGCGAGGACCTGCTGAACGAGGGCCTCGACATCATCGAGCAGGCGTTCGCCCGCATCTGAGCCGCGCAGCCGGACCGCGCATCTGAGCGGAGGGTCCGCACCCCTGGAAGTGCCTGCGGCAGGCCGTGTGAAGAAGGTGTGCGAGGTGGATGACGGGAGCGGATTCCGTCTGCCAAACCGCCGCCGCCTGCCGTAGGTTCTCCTCAGATGAGAGATACACCCGCCCACAGGGGACTGCGGGCGGACACCGGGCCGGGGCCTCCCCAGCTTCGACCTGGTCGTGCCCTCGCGCACACAACCGGTGCCTGACGGCTCCGGGATCTCCTCACCGATCGGACGGTCGCCGCCCCAAACCCCCCGGGGCGCGCGACGTTCCGGTCCGGACGGCCGCCTCGGAACCACCCCCCCTGTTCCGGGGCGGCCGACCTCCTTCCCCGCGACCGTCTGCCAAGCTGGGCCCATGCTGCTCCTGGTCCTCCCGGCGGTCGTTCTCGCCCTCGTCACCTGGCAGGTCGCCGACGACGGGCCGCTGCTCCGGCTCGACGCGGACGTCAGCCGGGCCCTCGTCCACCCGGACCGGTCCTCCCAGCTGCTCTCCGACCTCGGCAACGTCCAGGTCGCCCTCCCCGTGCTCGCCGTGGCCCTCGGGTACGCGGCCTGGCGGGGCCGGGCCGCCGGTGCCGGGCGCTGGTGGCTGCCGCCGCTCGCCGCGGGCCTGCTGATGGCGCTGGTCCCGGCGGTCGTCGTCCCGCTGAAGGAGTGGACGGCCCGGCCGGGGACACCGGTGGTGCCCCCGGGGACGGGCTACTTCCCGTCCGGTCACACGGCGACGGCCGCGGTCGCGTACGGTTCCGCGACCCTGCTCCTCCTGCCCTGGCTCCGCTCCCCCGCCGCCCGCCGCGTCCTGGTCACCGGGTGCGCGGCCCTCGTCCTCGGGGTGTCGTACGGCCTGGTCCGCCACGGCTGGCACTGGCCGCTGGACGTGGTGGCCAGCTGGTGCCTGAGCACGGTGCTGCTGGCCACCCTGTCCCGCGTGCTCAGCCGAAGTACGCGTCGAAGTTCTTCTGGAACTCCCAGTTCGCGAAGCGGTCCCAGTTCACCGACCACGTCATCAGACCCCGCAGCGCGGGCCAGGTCCCGTGGGTGGCGTACGAGCCGCAGTTCGTCCGCTTCGTCAGGCAGTCCAGGGTCTTGGTGACCTCGGACGGGGAGACGTAGCCGTTGCCCGCGTTGGTCGACGCGGGCATGCCGATCGCGACCTGGTCGGGGCGCAGCGGCGGGAAGACGTTGTTCGGGTCGCCGGCGACCGGGAAGCCGGTGAGGAGCATGTCGGTCATGGCGATGTGGAAGTCGGCGCCGCCCATGGAGTGGTACTGGTTGTCCAGGCCCATGATCGGACCGGAGTTGTAGTCCTGGACGTGCAGCAGGGTCAGGTCGTCGCGCAGGGCGTGGATGACCGGGAGGTAGGCGCCGCAGCGCGGGTCCTGGCCGCCCCACTTGCCGGTGCCGTAGTACTGGTAGCCGTTCTGCACGAAGAAGGTCTCCGGGGCCATGGTGAGGACGAACTTCGCGCCGTACCTGGCCTTCAGGGTCTTCAGCGCCGAGATGAGGTTCACGATCACGGGGGTGGTCGGGTTCTTGAAGTCCGTGTCGTCGGCGTTCAGGGACAGCGAGTGGCCCTCGAAGTCGATGTCCAGGCCGTCGAGGCCGTAGGTGTCGATGATCTTCGAGACGGAGGAGACGAAGGTGTCGCGGGCCGCGGTCGTGGTGAGCTGGACCTGGCCGTTCTGGCCGCCGATCGAGATCAGGACCTTCTTGCCGGCGGCCTGCTTGGCCTTGACGGCCGCCTTGAAGTCGGCGTCGCTCTCCACGTTCGGGCACTCGGTGACCGGGCAGCGGTTGAAGCGGATGTCCCCGGAGGTGACCGAGGTGGGCTCGCCGAAGGCCAGGTCGATGACGTCCCAGCTGTCGGGGACGTCGGCGAGGCGGGTGTAGCCGGCGCCGTTGGCGAAGCTGGCGTGCAGGTAGCCGACGAGGGCGTGGGCGGGCAGGTCGGTCGAGCCGCCGCCACCGCCGCCGGCGCTGGTCGTCGCGGTCACGACCGCGGATCTCGCGGACTCGCCGGCGTCGTTCACGGCGGTGACCTGGAAGCTGTACGCCGTCGAGGCCGCGAGGCCGGAGACGGTGGCCGAGGTGCCGGTCACGGTCTGGACCTTGGTGCCGTCGCGGTAGACCGCGTAGCCGGTCGCGCCGGTCACCGCGGACCAGGACAGACCGACGGAGGACGAGGTCACGGTGGTGGTCCGCAGGCCGGCCGGGGCGGCGGGCGGCTGTGTGGTGCCGCTGCCGCCGGGGCCGACGAGGGTGAGGTCGTCGGCCTGGTAGGCGCCGGTGCCGTACCAGCCGTGGGTGTAGATGGTGACCTTGGTGGTGGCCGCCCCGGTACGGAAGGTGGTGCTCAGCTTCTGCCAGTCGGGGGCGGACTGGGTCCAGGCGGAGACGTCGGTGGTGCCGGTGCCGCTCGCGCCGAGGTAGACGTAGGAGCCGCGGACGTAACCGGACAGGGTGTACTGCGCGTTCGGCTGGACGGTCACCGTCTGGGAGCACTGGGCGTTGTCGCTGCCGGCCGGGGTGGCCTGGAGCGCCGAACTCCCGCTGTGCACGGGGGAGGTGACGGTGGTGCCGGCGGTGCAGGTCCAGCCGGTGAGGCCGGACTCGAAGCCGCCGTTGACCGCGACGTCCGCGTCGGCCGCGCGGGCGGCCGACGAGAGCGCGGTGATGCCGGGCACGGCCAGCAGTGCGGCCGTGAGCGCGGCGAGGAGGGATCTGGGGCGTCTGGCGCGGTCCACGAGGGCCTCCGGGTGCCGGGAGTGGGAGGGGCGGAGCGCACACAACTTGGTCCAGACCAATGCCGTTGTCAAGGTGTCGGGGCGCTACCCGTTCCCGCCCCTCTCCCTCGCCGCCCCCGCCGCCGCCTCGTGCAGGGCCAGTTCCAGCAGCGCCGGGTCGGTCAGCGTGCCCGAGCCGTCCGGCGGCACCAGCCAGCGCACGCCCCGGACCGCCCGGCCGGGATGCGGCACGACGATCCAGGTGCCGGCCCCGGCGGCCTTGATCCCGGTGCCGAGCCAGCGGGCCGCGGTGCCCGGGGGCACGAGGAAGCCGACCCGGCTGTCGCCGAAGTCGGCGAGCACGGGGCCGAGCCGGTCGAGGAGCCGGGTGAGCACGTCGAGGGTCGGATAGCCGAGGTCACCCGGCAGGATCAGGACGTCCCACGCCTTGCCGGCGGGCAGCAGCGCGACCCCGAGGGGGTTGCGCTCCCACTCCCGGCGACAGGCCTCGGGGTCCGGTGCGACGGATGCCAGCCATTCGACCGCCGTCTTCGCCCCAGTCATGAGAAGGCCTCCCTTGCTCTCGTGGACGCGGTCGCGTCACGAGGGAGAGGGAGGCCCTGCGGGGAGCATTACGCGGGTTCGGGCGACTTGTTGCGGCGACCCGGATCAGCTCGTGGCTAACTGTCGAAGCCCAGTCCCAGCCGGTCCATCGTCCGCAGCCACAGGTTCCGGCGGCCCCCGTGGGCGTCCGCGCGGGCCAGGGACCACTTGGTGAGGGCGATGCCCGTCCAGGCGAAGGGCTCCGGCGGGAACGGCAGCGGCTTCTTGCGGACCATCTCCAGTCCGGTCCGCTCGGTGCGCTCCCCGTCCAGCAGGTCGAGCATCACGTCCGCGCCGAACCGGGTCGCGCCGACGCCGAGGCCGGTGTAGCCCGCCGCGTAGGCCACGCGGCCCTGGTGGGCGGTGCCGAAGAACGCCGAGAAGCGGGAGCAGGTGTCGATCGCGCCGCCCCAGGCATGGGTGAAGCGGACGCCCTCCAGCTGCGGGAAGCACGTGAAGAAGTGGCCCGCCAGCTTGGCGTACGTCTCGGGCCGGTCGTCGTACTCGGCGCGGACCCGGCCGCCGTAGGGGTAGATCGCGTCGTAGCCGCCCCACAGGACGCGGTTGTCGGCGGACAGCCGGAAGTAGTGGAACTGGTTCGCCGAGTCCCCGAGGCCCTGTCTGTTCTTCCAGCCGATCGAGGCGAGCTGCTCGGCGGTCAGCGGCTCGGTCATCAGGGCGTAGTCGTAGACGGGGACGGTGTACGACCGCACGCGGCGCAGCAGGCTCGGGAAGATGTTCGTGCCGAGCGCGACCTTGCGGGCGCGGACGGTGCCGTACGGGGTGCGTACGGCCATCCCGGCGCCGTAGCTCCTCAGGGTCAGGGCGGGGGTGTGCTCGTACACCCGCACCCCGAGCTTCAGGCAGGCCTTCTTCAGGCCCCACGCCAGCTTGGCCGGGTGGAGCATGGCCACGCCCCGGCGGTCCCACAGGCCGGCCTCGAAGGTGGGCGAGTTCACCTGCTCGCGCACGGCGTCGGCGTCCAGGAACTCGATGCCGTCCGCGAGCCCCTTGTCCTGGAGCTCCTGGTGCCAGTCGCGCAGTTCCCAGGCCTGGTAGGTCTCGGTGGCGACGTCGATCTCGCCGGTGCGTTCGAAGTCGCAGTCGATGCCGTGCCGGGCGATCGCCGCCTCGATCCCGTCGAGGTTGCGCCGGCCCAGCTCCTGAAGCCGGTGGATCTCGTCGGGCCAGCGGGCCAGGCCGTTGGGCAGGCCGTGGGTGAGGGAGGCGGCGCAGAAGCCGCCGTTGCGGCCGGAGGCGGCCCAGCCCACCTCGCGGCCTTCCAGTAGCACCACATCGCGCCGCGGGTCGCGCTCCTTGGCGTTCAGCGCGGTCCACAGCCCGCTGTAGCCGCCGCCGACCACGAGCAGGTCGCAGGTCTCCGCGGAGGTGAGGGCGGGCTCGGCGGGTGGCTTGCCGGGGTCTTCCAGCCAGTACGGGACCGGCTGGGCTTCGGAGAGAGAGGCGATCCAGTTGTCTTTGCCACGGCTCATGGCGCTTGGGGCCATGATTTCAACTCCCTACAGAGGACGTTCCGCGAAAGGGCTCATGCCTTTTGCTTGTTCCGGCGATTGCTGACGACCATCGACGTCAGCACGAAGAGGACGGCGATCAGGAACATGGCCGTACCGATCACGTTGATCTGGACGGGCGTTCCACGCTGGGCCGAGCCCCACACGAACATGGGGAAGGTGACGGTCGAGCCCGCGTTGAAATTGGTGATGATGAAATCGTCGAAGGAGAGCGCGAACGACAGCAGCGCGCCCGCGGCGATCCCGGGTGCCGCGATGGGCAGGGTGACCCGCAGGAAGGTCTGCACGGGACCGGCGTACAGGTCCCGGGCGGCCTCCTCCAGACGCGGGTCCATCGACATCACGCGCGCCTTGACCGCGGTGACGACGAAGCTCAGGCAGAACATGATGTGGGCGATGAGGATCGTCCAGAAGCCCAGCTGGGCGCCCATGTTGAGGAACAGGGTGAGCAGCGAGGCGGCCATGACGACCTCGGGCATCGCCATCGGCAGGAAGATCAGCGAGTTGACGGCGCCGCGCGCGCGGAAGCGGTAGCGGACCAGTGCGAAGGAGATCATCGTGCCGAGGATCGTGGCGCCGACCGTCGCCCAGACGGCGATCTGGAGGCTGAGGGACAGCGAGCCGCACATGTCGGCGACGCCGCAGGGGTCCTTCCAGGCGTCCGTGGAGAACCGCTGCCATTCGTAGTTGAAGCGCCCCTTCGGTTTGTTGAAGGAGAACACCGTGACGATGACGTTCGGCAGCAGGAGATAGGCGAGCGTCAGCAGTCCGGCGATGACGACGAGATGGCGCTTGAGCCAGGTGACGAAGGGCATTTAGACCAGGTCCTCCGTCCCGGACCGGCGGATGTAGAGCGTGACCATGGCCAGGATCGCGGCCATGAGGATGAAGGAGAGGGCCGCGGCCGTCGGATAGTCCAGAATCCGCAGGAACTGGGTCTGGATGACGTTGCCGATCATGCGGGTGTCGGTGGAGCCGAGGAGTTCGGCGTTGACGTAGTCGCCGGCCGCCGGGATGAAGGTCAGCAGCGTCCCGGAGACCACGCCCGGCATGGACAGCGGGAAGGTGACCTTGCGGAAGGTGGTCCACGGCTTGGCGTACAGGTCGCCGGCCGCCTCGTGCAGCCGCCCGTCGATCCGCTCCAGCGAGGTGTACAGCGGCAGGATCATGAACGGCAGGAAGTTGTACGTCAGGCCGCAGACGACCGCGAGCGGGGTGGCCAGGACGCGGTCGCCGGCCGTCCAGCCGAGCCAGTTGGTGAGGTCCAGGACGTGCAGCGAGTTCAGCGTGTGCACGACCACGCCGTTGTCCGCGAGGATCGTCTTCCAGGCCAGGGTGCGGATCAGGAAGCTGGTGAAGAACGGCGCGATCACCAGGATCATGATCAGATTGCGCCAGCGGCCCGCGCGGAAGGCGATGAGATAGGCCAGCGGGTAGCCGAGCAGCAGGCACAGCACGGTCGCGGCGGCGGCGTAGAAGACGGACCGCAGGAACTGCGGCCAGTACGCGGACAGGGCGTCCCAGTAGGTCGCGAAGTGCCAGGTGACCTTGTAGCCCTCCTCCAGGGAGCCCTGCTGCACGGAGGTGGAGGCCTGGTAGAGCATCGGCAGCGCGAAGAAGACGATCAGCCACAGGATGCCGGGCAGCAGCAGCCAGTAGGGCGTGAACCGGCCGCGCCTGCGCGGGGGCTTCTTCTCCGGGGCGGCGGGGGCGAGGGGCGGGGGCGCCTCGGTGAGGGTGGACATCAGGCGGCGACCTCTTCCTCGGTGCCCGCGTCGATGTCCTGCGCGGCGTCGAGCCCGAAGGTGTGGGCCGGGCTCCAGTGCAGGACCACGTCGGCGCCGGGGACGAGCCGGCCGTCCCGCTCGACGTTCTGCACGTACACCGCCAGCTCGTCGCAGACCGGGCTGTCGACGACGTACTGCGTGGAGACGCCGATGAAGCTCGCGTCGGCGATCTTGCCGGTGAGGCGGTTGCGGCCCTCCGGGATCTCCCCCGCGTCGTCGGCGTGCGTGAGCGAGATCTTCTCCGGGCGGATGCCGACCAGCACCTTGCCGCCGGCCGTCGTCGGGGCGGAACATCGCGCCTCGGGCAGCACCAGCTTGCCGCCGCCCGCCCTGAGCACGATGTCGTCGCCGTTCTTGGTGTCGACCTCGGCCTCGATGAGGTTGGAGGTGCCGAGGAAGTTCGCGACGAAGGTGCTCTGCGGGTTCTCGTACAGGTCGGCGGGCGAGCCGAGCTGCTCGACCCGGCCGCCGTTCATCACGGCGACCGTGTCGGCCATGGTCATGGCCTCCTCCTGGTCGTGCGTGACGTGGATGAAGGTGATGCCGACCTCGGTCTGGATGCGCTTGAGCTCCAGCTGCATCTGGCGGCGCAGCTTCAGGTCCAGGGCGCCGAGCGGCTCGTCCAGCAGGAGCACCTTGGGGTGGTTGATCAGCGCGCGGGCCACGGCGACGCGCTGCTGCTGGCCGCCGGAGAGCTGGTGCGGTTTCTTGCGCGCCTGCTCGCCGAGCTGGACCAGCTCCAGCATGTCCTCCACCTGCTTCTTCACGCTCTTGATGCCGCGCCGGCGCAGGCCGAAGGCGACGTTCTCGAAGATGTCGAGGTGCGGGAAGAGGGCGTAGGACTGGAAGACCGTGTTCACCGGCCGTTTGTACGGCGGCAGGTGGGTGACGTCCTGGTCGCCGAGCCGGACCGTGCCCGTCGTGAGCTCCTCCAGGCCGGCGATCATGCGCAGGGTGGTGGTCTTGCCGCAGCCGGAGGCGCCGAGCAGGGCGAAGAAGGAGCCCTCGGGCACGGTCAGCTCCAGCGGGTGCACGGCGGTGAAGGAGCCGTAGGTCTTGGAGATGCCGGAGAGGCGGACGTCGCCGCTGTTGTCTGATGTCGTCTTCATCGTCGTCACGCCCCTGTGAGCTTCGCGAACTTCTCTTCGTAGGCCGTCTCTTCCTTCGGGCTCAGGGAGCGGAAGGCGTGGGACTTCGCCTGCATGGCCTTGTCGGGGACGATCAGCGGGTTGTCCGCCGCGTCCTTGTCGATCTTCGCAAGGTACGGCTTCACCCCGTCGACCGGCGTCACGTAGTTGATGTACGCGGCGAGCGCGGCGGCCTGCTCGGGTTCGTAGTAGAAGTCCATGAGCCGCTCGGCGTTCGTCTTGTGCCGCGCCCTGTTGGGGACGCACATGTTGTCGGTCGAGGTCATGTAGCCGCTGTCGGGGATGACGAAGTCGACGTCCGGGCTGTCCGCCTTGAGCTGGACCACGTCCCCGGCCCAGGCGAGGCAGGCGGCGAAGTCGCCCTTGGTCAGGTCGGAGGTGTAGTCGTTGCCGGTGAAGCGGCGGATCTGGCCCTTGTCGACGGCCTTCTGGAGGCGGGCGATCACCGCGTCGTAGTCGTCGTCGCCGAACTTCGCCGGGTCCTTGCCCATGTCGAGCAGGGTCATGCCGATGGAGTCCCGCATCTCCGACAGGAAGCCCACGCGCCCCTTGAGCCTGGGGTTGTCGAGCAGGTCGGAGACCGTCTTCACCTCGATGCCGTCGAGCGCCTTCTTGTTGTAGGCGATCACGGTGGAGATGCCCTGCCAGGGGTACGAGTACGCCCGCCCCGGGTCCCAGTCGGGGTTGCGGAACTGGGGCGAGAGGTTGGTGTAGGCGTGCGGCAGGTTGGACGGGTCCAGTTTCTGCACCCAGCCGAGGCGGATCAGCCGGGCGGCCAGCCAGTCCGTGAGGACGAGGATGTCGCGGCCGGTGTCCTGGCCCGCGGCGAGCTGCGGCTTGATCTTGCCGAAGAACTCGTTGTTGTCGTTGATGTCCTCGGTGTAGTTGACCGTGATCCCGGTCCGCCGGCGGAAGGTCTCCAGGGTGGGGTGGTGCTTGCCGCTGTCGTCGACGTCGATGTACTCGGTCCAGTTGGAGAAGTTCACGACCTTCTCCTGGGCGGAGTGGTCCTGGGCGGAGGTGCCGCCCTGGGTCTTGCCCGCCGCGGGGATACCGCAGCCGCTCAGCGCCCCGAGACCGCCGGCGGCGAGCGCGCCGCCCGCGGACGCCCGCAGCAGCGACCGGCGGGTCAGGGCGGCCCTGCCGTTGCGCATACTGCGCCGCATGGCAGCCACTTGGGGCGGGGTGAGGCGGTCGGGCTCGTACTGCTCCATGCGCGTGGTGCCCTTTCGGAGGATCGGCCTGGTCGGTGGCCTGGTCGTCGCTAGCGGTCCCCGAAGATCGTGCGGTGCCAGTCCTTCCTGGCCACCGCGGTGTTGTCGAACATTACGTGCTTGACCTGCGTGTATTCCTCGAAGGAGTACGCCGACATGTCCTTGCCGAAGCCCGATGCCCGGTAACCGCCGTGCGGCATCTCGCTGATGATCGGGATGTGGTCGTTGATCCAGACGCAGCCCGCCTTGATCTCGCGGGTGGCCCGGTTCGCGCGGTAGACGTCGCGGCTCCACGCGGAGGCGGCGAGGCCGTACGGGGTGTCGTTGGCCAGCCGGATGCCCTCATCATCACTGTCGAACGGAAGGACGACCAGTACCGGACCGAAGATCTCCGACTGGACGATCTCGCTGTCCTGGGCCGCGTCGGCGATCAGCGTGGGCCGGTAGTAGGCGCCGTCCTTCAGGTCGCCCTGGGGGGCCTCGCCACCGGTCACCACGCGCGCGTAGCCCCGCGCGCGGTCCACGAAGCCGGCGACCCGGTCGCGCTGGACGTGGGAGATCAGCGGCCCGAGGTCGGTGCCGGGCGCGAACGGGTCGCCGAGCCGCACGGTCTCCATCAGCGCGGCGGTCCGCTCCACGAACGCCTCGTACAGCGGGCGCTGCACGTACGCGCGCGTGGCGGCCGTGCAGTCCTGCCCGGTGTTGATGAGCGCGCCGGCGACCGCGCCGTGCACGGCGGCCTCCAGGTCGGCGTCGTCGAAGACCACGAAGGGCGCCTTGCCGCCCAGTTCCAGGTGCAGCCGCTTGACGGTGGCGGTGGCGATCTGTGCGACGCGCTTGCCGACGGCGGTGGAGCCGGTGAAGGAGGTCATGGCCACGTCGGGGTGCCCGACGAGGTGCTCACCAGCCTCCTTCCCGGTCCCGGTGACGATGTTGAGCACGCCCTCCGGGATGCCGGCGTCCGTGGCGGCCCGCGCGAAGAGCAGCGAGGTCAGCGGGGTCAGCTCGGCGGGCTTCAGCACGATGGTGTTGCCCGCGGCGATCGCCGGGAGGATCTTCCAGGCGGCCATCTGGAGCGGGTAGTTCCAGGGCGCGATGGAGCCGACGACACCGATGGGCTCGCGCCGGACGTACGACGTGTGGTCGCCGGAGTACTCACCGGCGGACTGGCCCTGGAGGTGCCGGGCGGCGCCCGCGAAGAACGCGGTGTTGTCGATGGTCCCCGGCACGTCGAACTCGCGGGTGAGCTTGAGCGGCTTGCCGCACTGGAGGGACTCCGCGCGGGCGAACTCCTCGGCGCGGTCGGCGAGCACGGCGGCGAACCGGTGCAGGGCGTCCGAGCGCTCGCCCGGAGTGGCGGCGGCCCAGCCCGGGAAGGCGGCGCGCGCGGCGGCGACGGCCGCGTCGACGTCGTCGGTACCGGCCAGCTCGTACGTGTACACCTCGGCGCCGGTGGCCGGGTCGACCACGCGGTGGGTGCGGCCCGAGGTGCCCTGGGCGGGCCGGCCGGCGATGAACTGCGCGCCGTCCGCGAGGCGGTCCTGTGCGGGGAATCGTTCCGGGGTGGCGGTGCCCGGGTTGTGCATGTCGCTCTCCTCCGCCGTGCGCCCGTCCCGAGGGACGGGGGGCGTGGCTCCAGCTCGATTTGAGTGCCGATCCTGACAGAGGGACCGGACGTCAACAAGTGATTCCGTTGTTGCCTTTTGGTTACGCGACGGAATCTGTCGACCAGGTGTCGAGTCGGGGCGGAAAAGGACGGACGGAGTGTCAGTGGTGCGTGCCAGACTCGCGTGCATGGGGAAGATCGACGGGGTGGACGCCCTGATCAGGGAGGTCCGGGCGGGGTCCCGGATCAAGTACCTGCACTTCTGGGGACACCGGCCGCGGCCGGACGGCCGGGTCGGCGCGAGCTGTCTGAGCCAGTGGTGGCCGTCACCGTTCGTGGTGGACGGCGTGCGGTACGCGACGGCCGAGCACTGGATGATGGCGGGCAAGGCCCGGCTGTTCGGGGACGCCCAGGCGGAGCGCCGGGTGCTGGCCGCGGAGCATCCCGCCGAGGCGAAGAAGGTGGGCCGGCTGGTCCGGGACTTCGACGGGGCGGTGTGGGAGCGGGAACGCTTCCGGCTGGTGGTCGAGGGCAGTGTGCACAAGTTCGCCGCCGACGACGACCTCGGCATGTTCCTGCTGGGGACCGGGGAGCGGGTGCTGGTGGAGGCGAGCCCGGTGGACCGGATCTGGGGCATCGGCCTGGCCGCGGACGACGAGGCCGCCTCGGACCCGGAGCGCTGGCGGGGCCTGAACCTCCTGGGCTTCGCCCTGATGGAGGCCAGGGAACGACTGGCGGGCGCGGGAGCGTAGGCCTGCGGCGCCTTGGCGGGGGCGGCGTGGGGTTCGCGGTGCCGGGATTTCGACGCCTGGTTTTCGGCGCCGGCTGGGCGGTGGCGGGTCGGCGGTGGCGGGTCGCCCCGGCCGGCGTGTCAGGCGCCCGTCGCTATGAGCAGGGCGAACAGGCCCAGCACCAGGACGATCCCGGCGGCCCCGCAGATGATGCCGGCCAGGGCCACGCCCGGGTTCGTCGCCTCGCCTCGGCCGGCCCTGCCCCTGCCCAGCCCGCCGAAGATCAGGGCCAGGATGCCCAGCGCCAGGGCGATCGGCCACAGGATGAAGCCGACCGCCGAGATGATCCCCAGCACCAGCGAGGCCGTGCCCATGCCGTTGCTCGGGGGCGGCTGCATGCCGGGCCAGGGGTAGCCGGGGGCGGTGGGGTAGGGGGCGACGCCGCCGTACGGGGCCTGCTGCGGGCCCGGGTAGCCGTACGCGGGCGCGGTGCCCGGGTAGCCGTACGGCACCTGGCCGGGGCCGTCGGGGGCGATGGGAGGCGGCGGCACCGGATCCGCTCCCCCGTGTGGGCCGACGGGGGACCCGGGCGGGGCGAAGGGGTTCGCCGGGGGCGTGTAGGGGTTGGGCTGCGGTGCGGGGGCCGGAGGCGCGAAGGGGTTCGGCTCCACGGCGGCGGACGGCGGCGCGAACGGGTTCGGCTGGGGGGGCGGAGACGGTGGTGTGAAGGGGTGCGGGGCCGTGGACGCGGAGCCCTCGGCCGGGCCCGCCCACGGCGTGGGTACGGCGTCGGCGGGCGCGGCCGGGCGCGGGAACGCCGGCACGGATGTCACCGTCTGCTGGTCGTGCACGGCGCCGGGGGCGGGGACCGCGTCCTGGACCCGTGCCTCGTGCGCTCCCCCGGCGGCCGGTGCCGTCCGCTGCGGGTCCTTGTCGAAGGAGACCCGGGGCGTCGCGGGGTGGTGCCCGGCGCTCGGCTCCCCCGGCGTGGACTGCGGCACCTGGTCGGACATGGTCGGCACACCCCTTAGCTGGACGTCCCGTCATGCTACGGGCAGCGCGGGCCACCGCGGCCCGGGGCCTACGATGATGCGGCGCAACCCGATCAGCCGATCATCGCGCCCGCACCAGGGAGCACGTCCACCGCACGACGTGCCACGGACCACGTGCCGCGGGCGCCCGTCCCGGGGAGGACCCCTTGACCGACAGCTCCGTACCCGCCACCGGCACCGCCGACCGCGATCTGCGCGCCTTCATCGCCGGACTGCCCAAGGCGGAACTGCACGTCCACCACGTCGGCTCCGCCTCCCCCCGCATCGTCTCCGAGCTGGCCGCCCGCCACCCCGACTCCAAGGTCCCCAGCGACCCCGAGGCCCTGGCCGACTACTTCACCTTCACCGACTTCGCGCACTTCATCGAGGTGTACCTGTCGGTCGTGGACCTCATCCGCACCCCGGAGGACGTCCGGCTGCTCACCTACGAGGTGGCCCGGGACATGGCCCGGCAGCAGGTGCGGTACGCCGAGCTGACGATCACCCCGTTCTCCTCGACCCGGCGCGGCATCGACGCGCGGGCGTTCATGGACGCGATCGAGGACGCCCGGAAATCCGCCGAGGCTGAGTTCGGAACCGTACTGCGCTGGTGCTTCGACATCCCCGGCGAGGCCGGTCTGGAGTCGGCCGAGGAGACGGTGCGGCTGGCCACCGACGACCGGTTCCGCCCGGAGGGCCTGGTGTCGTTCGGGCTCGGCGGGCCGGAGATCGGCGTGCCCCGGCCGCAGTTCAAGCCGTACTTCGACCGGGCCATCGCGGCCGGTCTGCGCTCTGTCCCGCACGCCGGGGAGACGACCGGCCCGGAGACCGTGTGGGACGCGCTGACCGAGCTGCGCGCCGAGCGGATCGGGCACGGCACCAGCTCGGCGCGGGACCCGAAGCTGCTCGCCCACCTCGCCGAGCACCGCGTCCCGCTGGAGGTGTGCCCGACCTCCAACATCGCCACCCGCGCGGTCCGCACGCTGGAGGAGCACCCGATCAAGGAGTTCACGCGGGCCGGGGTGCTGGTCACGATCAACTCCGACGACCCGCCGATGTTCGGCACGGACCTGAACAACGAGTACGCGGTGGCCGCCCGGCTCCTGGACCTGGACGAGCGGGGCGTGGCCGACCTGGCGAAGAACGCCGTGGAGGCCTCCTTCCTGGACGCGGCGGGCAAGGCGCGGATCACGGCGGAGATCGACACGTACACCGCCGCCTGGCCCGCCTCCTGACACCGGCCACAATGGGGGCCATGCAGACGCTGACCGCCGTGGCCCACCGTGGCGACCCCTACCGTTTCCGCGAGAACACCCTCGACTCACTGCGGTCCGCTCTCGACCGGGGCGCGGACGCCGTCGAGGTCGACGTACGGCTCACCCGGGACGGCGTCCCCGTGCTGCTGCACGACGACACGCTGCGGCGGCTGTGGGAGGTCGACCGGCCGCTGGGCGCGCTGTCCGCCGACGAGCTGCGCGGGCTCACGGCGGGCGGTGTGCCGACGCTGGCGGAGGCGCTGGCCGCCACCGGGGACAGCAGGGTGATGGTGGACCTGTGCGGTCCGGTCGGCCCCCGCGCGGTCGCGCGGATCCTGGACGTGGTCCGGCAGTGCGGGGCCGGGGAGCGGGTCTACTACAGCGCCGGCGCCGAGGCGATGCTCGCCGTCCGCGCCGCCGACCCGGCCGCCGAGATCGCCCTGACCTGGACGACCCTGGCGCCGCCCCGGCCCGCGCTGCTGGCCGCGATCCGCCCGCGCTGGCTCAACTACCGCTTCTCCCTGGTGAACCGGGAGCTGGCGGCCCGCGTCCACCACGACGGCCTTCTGCTGTCCGTCTGGACCCCGGACACCCGCCGTTCCATGAGCCGCCTGCTGGACCTGGGCGTCGACTCGATCACGACGAACCGGGTCGACGTCCTGCACGCCCTGCGCACCGCCGTCTGAGCCCCCGGAGAACGCCCGCGGGGGCACGATTCGCCTGGGCGTCCGCGCCCTCGCCCCCCACTGCCGGATCAGCAGCGCGGCCGTCCGGGTCGTGCACGAGCCGTCGTACGACCGTGGGCCCGGCCTCGTCGTCCCCCTGCACACAGGAGCGCTGCACCCGCGCGGGCGGACCGTAGGGGTGATCCCGGGCAACTCCCCTAGAAGGGCGGCCGGTTGATCGGGGACCGGCAAGGGTCGTGCGTCCTCCTCGGTGAGGATCCGCGGCCCGGCCCGGCGGCTGAGGATGATCACGCACCGTCTTCCGGTGCCCAACGCCCAGCCACCACGAGGAGTCCCGTATGCCCCGCACCGGCCGTTCCGCCCTCCTGGCCACCGCCCTCGTCACCGCGGTGGCCGCCGGCCCGCTGGCCGCCCCCGCCTTCGCCGCAGCCTCGGAGCCCGCCCGTACCTCGACGGCCCCTGCCACCGCCGGCCCCGACACCGAGGCCCTCGCCGCCGCCGTCGCCGGGCTGCCCGACCACGACGCCACCGCCGCGCTGCTCCGCGTCGGCGGTGACGGGACCTGGCGCGGTACGGCCGGGGTGCGGGACGTGCGGACCGGAGCGCCGGCTCTGGAGAACGCGCGCTTCCGGGCCGGTTCGGTGACGAAGGTGGTGACCGCGTCGATCGTGCTGCAACTGGCCGCGGAGGGCCGGATCGACCTCGACGGGACCGTGCAGCGGTATCTGCCGGGACTGCTCACCGAGGACTTCGCGCCGGTCACCGTACGGCAGTTGCTGAACTACACCAGCGGACTGCGCCCGGGTGCGTCCCTCGGCGACACGGTGGAGGAGGGGTACCCGCACCGCTTCGAGACGCTGACGCCCCGGCAGGTCGTGGCGGACGCCGTGGCGCAGGGTCCGGCGTACGCGCCGGGCACGCGGCAGACCTACGGCAACATCCACTACACCGTGCTCGGCATGCTCATCGAGAAGGTGACCGGCGACTCGTACGCGCACCAGGCCGAGTTGCGGATCTTCCGGCCGCTCGGCATGCGGCACAGTTCCTTCCCGGCCGGCGCGGACCCCCGGATCCACGGCCCGCACAACCGGGGCTACGACTGGATCGACGGCAAGCTGGTCGACGTGACCGACTGGAACATGTCGGACCGGTTCGCGGCCGGCGACTTGATCTCCACGACCGCCGATCTGGAGCGGCTGCTGGTCGGGGTGTTCCGCGGCCGGGTGGTGCCGGAGCCGGAGCTGAAGGAGATGTTCACGCTGCCGGACGTGCCCGGGGCGCGGTACGGCGCGGGGCTGGAGCGGTTCGAGGTGAACGGCAAGGTGATCTGGGGCAAGACCGGTTCGCGCCCCGGGTACGCGACCGTGATCGCCGCGACCCCGGACCTGTCCCGCACGCTGGTCTACTCGGTCAACTCCACGGATGCGAAGGGCGACGGCCTGGCCGTCGCCCAGCGCTTCGCGTTCCCGGCGTTCAACCGCTGACGGACGACGCGCCGAGCGCCTCCAGCCGCTTGGTCTTCTTCCGTACGACGTACAGCGGGAGGATCCCGAAGACCCCGAACGACATGTCGATGACGCTCCACCAGAAGGGGATCGCACGGACCGGTCCGCAGACGAGGGCGAGCGGGACGATCCCGGCGCAGGCGATCATCCCGAACTCGACCACCCAGATGTTGCGGACGGGGTCGCGGTACGGGCCGTAGAACGCGACCGCGATGACGAGGTGGGCGAAGGCGAGCCAGTCGGTGCCGTACAGGACGAAGGGGTAGTCGGCGTCGACGGTGTCCAGCCCGACCCGCACCCGGGAGATCCACGCCATCAGTCCCGGCAGGTGCTCCGGCACGGACAGCGCGCGCAACACGCTCTCCGTCCAGTGCAGTTCGTGCACCAGCGGGAAGGCGGTGGCCCCGCTGAGCACGAGGCACACGACGAAGAGGGCCAGCCAGGCGCGGATGCCCTTGAGCAGGGCGGCTCTGTCGCTCATGGCAGCAGCGTACGCCCGGAATTGAACATGTTCAAAACTCTTCCCAGTGGAGCACCCGCTCCCGTGAAATGCGCTGGGCCGGGCGGAAGTCGGTGCCGATGGTGTACGCGACGGGGATGAGGGCGGCCTGCATGACGTCCTCGTACGGGATGCCGAGCACCCGCGCCGACTCCCGCTCGTGGACGAGGTTCCCGGTGGTCCAGCAGGTGCCGAGACCCCGGGCGCGGGCGGCGAGCATGAAGCTCCACACGGCCGGGAGGATGGACCCCCAGGTGCCGGCCTGGCGCAGCACGGGCGCGTCGTCGGTACGGCCCTCCACGCACGGGACGACGAGCGCCGGGACCTCGTGGAGGTGCTCGTACAGATGCGCAGTGCCGGAGTAGACCCGGTCCATCCGGGCCACGCTCGCGCGCCGCACATCGCGTACCGGCAGCGGCTCACTGGCGCCCGGCGCGCTCACCCCGGCCCGCCACACGTCGGCCAGGGCGGCCCGCCGGTCCGGGTCGGTGACGATGACGAAGTGCCAGCGCTGCCGGTTGCGTCCGGTCGGCGCCTGGACCGCGAGGTCGACGCATTCCTCCAGCAGCCGGCGCGGCACCGGCCGGGTGAGGTCGAGACGGTGGCGGACGGCGCGGGTGGTGGACAGGAGCTGGTCGGAAGAGAGGCCGAGAGTCATGTGTTGACCCTGACGGGCTGGGGCGTACCGGGACAACGCCCGGGTTCCACTGAGCGAAAACGCATCGAACACCCGGGCTGCGGACGCGGAGGAACGGTATGGCCGAGAGCGTGGCCGGGCGGGTCCTGTCGGTGCTGGACGCGTTCGGGGACGCGCCGGACACCCTGCGCCTGACGGACATCGCCCGCCGCACGGGGCTGCCCGTGCCGACCGCGCTGCGCATGGTGCGGGAACTGGTGGCCTGGGGCGGGCTGGAGCGGGCGGCCGACGGCTCCTACCGCCTGGGCACCCGCATCCGCACCCTCGGCGCCGCCGCGCCCTGCCCCCGCGGACTCCTCGCCACGGCCCTGCCGGCCCTGCGCACCCTCACCACCCGCACCGGCGGCCACGCCGACGTGGCGATCCCGGCCGACGGCGCGGCCCTCTGCCTGGTCACCGGCGAACGGCTGCCGCTGCACGCCACGGCGGCGGGCAAGGTGCTGCTGGCCTACGGGGTCGGGGGCGGGTACGCATACGGAAGCGGCGGCGCGCCCGGCGAGACCGCCGCCCCCGGCACCCGTACCGCGACCGGCCCGCTCCCGGGCGCCGTCCGCCACACCCCCTACACCGTCACCGCCCCCGGCGCGCTCGGTGCCCAGCTGGCCCGGGTGCGCGCGAGTGGGCTGGCGCAGGCGCACCAGGAGTACCGCCTGGGTGAACTCTCCTGCGCGGCCCCGGTGTTCCGGGACGGCATCGCCGTGGCGGCCGTGTCCGTGACGGCCGCGACGACCGCCCGCCCCGACCGGCTGGCCCCCGCCGTACGGCAGGCGGCGGCGACGGTGAGCCGGGCGCTGAGCGGCTGACGTGCCCGCGGCGCGCCCGTCCGCGTCACCAGTCCGGCGTCGCGCCGAGGTGGCGCAGGGCCGAGGCCGCCGCTCCCGCGCCGCACATGCCGTGGGCGCCGGGGCCCGGCGGGGTGGCGGCGGAGCAGGAGAAGACGCCGGGCAGGGTGGTGGAGTAGGGGTCGAGCGCGGGGCGCGGGCCGAACAGCAGCCGGGGGACGGTGCTGGCGCCGGTGAGGATGTCGCCGCCGGCGAAGTTGGGGTTGGCGGCGGCGAAGCCGGCCGGTGAGGTGGCGCGCAGGGCGGTGACGCGGTCCCGGGTGCCGGGGGCGAAGCGTTCGAGCCGGCCGAGGATGGCTTCCGTGGCGTCGCCGTCGTATCCGTGGGGGACGTGGGCGTAGGCCCAGACGGGGTGGACGTCGCCGGCGGACCGGCCGGGGTCGGCCAGGTACTGCTGGGCGACCAGGACGAAGGGGCGCTCGGGCATACGGCCGTCGTCCACGTCCCTTGCCGCCTGGGCGATCTCGGCGAGCGTGCCGCCGAGGTGCACGAACCCGGACCGCCGGGCGTGCGCGTTCGTCCACGGCACGCCCTGTTCGACGGCCAGGTCCACCTTGAAGGCGGCGGGGCCGCGCCGGTAGCGCTGGTAGGCGCGGCGCACACGGGTGGGCAGCCGGTCGCCGTAGACGCGGGCGATCTGCGCGGGGTCGAGGTCGAGGAGGGTGACGTCGGCGGGCGGGATCTGGGTGTGGCGGGTGATGCGGACGCCGGTGTGGACGCGGCCTCCGTGCGCGCGGAGTGCCCGTTCCAGGCTGCGGGCGATGGCCTGGGAGCCGCCTTCCGCCACGGCCCATCCGGTGGCGTGGCCGGCGGCGAGGATGCCGAGCCCGATGGCGGACCCGAACGGCTCGGACAGCGGGCGGAAGGAGTGCGCGGCGACCCCGGCCCACAGGGCCCGGGCCCGGGTGGTGGAGAAGAGGCGGGCGAGCAGGGTGGCGGGCAGGGGGGTGGGCAGGCCGAAGCGGGCGAGGAGCAGAGGGTGGGAGGGGACGCGCAGGAGGGGGCCCAGCACGTCGTGGCTCAGGGCCTCCCAGTGGCGCGCCGAGGGCTCCAGCAGGCGCCGGTAGCGGGGGCCGTCGGGGCCGAGCAGGCGGGCGGTGTCCTTCACCGAGCGCAGCAGCACCCCCGCCGTGCCGTCGTCCAGGGGGTGGACGCAGTCGACGTCCGGCAGCCGCCAGCGCAGTCCGTGCCGTGCGAGGTCCAGCGCCTTGTGCGCGGGCGAGGCGACGGTCATGGAGTGGACGGCCGAGCAGTGGTCGTGCAGCAGGCCGGGCAGGAGCGCCTCCTGGCTGCGGGTGCCGCCACCGACCTCGTCGGCGGCCTCCAGGAGGGTGACGTCCAGGCCGGCCCGGGCGAGGAGCGCGGCGGCGGTGAGTCCGTTGGGTCCGCCGCCGACGACGATCGCGGTGGTCATGGGGTGATGTCTCCCACGCCGCCCTCCACCGCGAACGTCCTCTTCCGGCCGGAACAGCCGCCTCGGCACGAACCGCCCTGAATCATTGCAAAGTTCCCGGACATACCAGTAAATTGCGCCCCACCCTTCGAGACGTCACCGGCAGACGGGGCAACGGATGAGCACGGACGACCGCGTCGCGGTGACGACCGGGATCGCACGACTGCACGCGTCGCCCGGACTCGCCGGGCCCGGCCGGCTGGGGCTGGTGACCAACCACACCGGCGTCCTCCCCGATCTGCGTCCCGCCGCGCCCGCGCTGCTCGCGGCCGGCGCGCCGCTGGTCGCCCTGTTCGGACCCGAGCACGGGCTGCACGGGACCGGCCAGGCCGGGCAGGGCGAGACCGCCCGGCGGGACCCCGCCACGGGCCTGCCGGTCCACGACACCTACCGGTGCGACGGCGAGCGCCTCGACACCCTGCTGCTCGACAGCGGCGTCGACGCCCTGGTGTTCGACCTCCAGGACATCGGGGCCCGGTTCTACACCTACGTGTGGACGATGTTCGACCTGATGGTCTCGGCGGCCCGTACGGGCGTACGGTTCGTGGTCGCCGACCGGCCGAATCCGCTCGGCGGTCTCGTCAGCGAGGGTCCGCTGCTCGATCCGGCGTGGGCCAGCTTCCTCGGGCGCGCCCCGATACCGGTCCGGCACGGCCTCACCTGCGGTGAACTCGCCCGGCACCTCAACGCCTCCGCCGTCGCCCACGTCGCGGGCCGGCCCGCCGACCTGACGGTGATCGAGGCGGCCGGCTGGCGGCGCGCCATGGACGCGGCGGCCACCGGCCTGCCGTGGATCGCGCCCTCGCCGAACATCCCGACGCCCGCCACGGCCGCCGTCTACCCCGGCACCTGCCTGTTCGAGGGGACGAACCTCTCCGAGGGCCGGGGCACCACGCAGCCCTTCGAGATCGTCGGGGCGCCGTACCTCGACGCGCGGTTCGCGCCCGCGCTCGCCGAACTCGCCCTGCCGGGAGTGCACTTCCGTGACCTGCGCTTCGTACCGACCTTCCACAAACACGCCGGACGGCCGCTGCGCGGGGTCCAGCTCCACCTCACCGACCCCGTGGCGTTCGCGCCCGTACGCACCGCCGTGGCGATGCTCGCCACGCTGCGACGGCTGTACCCGGACGACTTCGCCTGGCACAGCCCGGACGGCGGCGCGGAGGGAACCGGGGAGACCGGCCGCCGTCCCTTCATCGACCTGCTGTGGGGTTCCGACCGGTTGCGGCGCACCGTCGACGCGGGCGACGACCCCCTGCCGCTGTGCGCCCCGCCGGCCCCGCCCGCCGACTGGGCCGGTGCCGACGTGCTGCTCTACCCCTGAGCCCACGACCCGTCGTACGCCCCGCCCCCGGGACCGGGGCCGTGCCCCTGCCCCCGCCCCCGTCTGCCCCGCGCCCGCGGGTGGAAGGACTCCCCGTCGATGACCGACCGCAGGACGACATCCCGGGCCGGGACGCGTGGATTTCGCGTGGGTGACGGACCCCGGCTGGTGGAGGCGTGGCGGCGGAGCGCGCCGGCCGACCCCATCACCCCGGACCGCTTCCGCTCCCTGGTGCTGCTCGACGCCAACTTCGACCCGGAGGGGCTCCGGGTCGCCGTGGACGGCGACCGGGTCGTCGGCGCGGCCTACGCGGTCCGCCGTCTGACGCCGATGAGCGGCACCGACCTGGAGCCGGAGCAGGGCTGGATCCCGTTCTTCTTCGTCGACCCGGCCGCCCGCGGGCGCGGCCTCGGCCGCCGGCTGCTGACCGACGCCCTCGACTGGCTGCACGGCCACGGCCGCACCCGCGTGGACTTCTCCTCGTACACCCCGAACTACATCCTCCCCGGGCTGGACGCCGGGACGTACCCGGAAGCGGTGAGGCTCCTCGAATCGCTGGGCTTCCGCACCCTGTACGAGGCGGCGGCGATGGACCGCGCTCTGGTCGGCTACCGCTTCCCCTGCACGGCGGCGCGCCGCCGGGACGAACTGGCGGCCCGCGGCCACCGGTTCGCCACCCCGTCCGACGACGACCTGGTGGACCTGCTCGCACTCGCCGGGAGCCGCTTCAACCCGGACTGGGCGCGGGCGATCCGGGAGTGCCTGGCCGCGGGTACGCCGCTCGACCGGATCGTCGTCGCCCGGGACCCGTCGGGCCGTCTGGCGGGCTGGGCGATGCACGGCGCGTACGCGTCGGCGGACGAGCGGTTCGGCCCGTTCGGCGTGCGGGAGGATATGCGCGGCACCGGACTCGGCACGGTCCTGCTCCACCTGGTCCTGGAGCGGATGCGGGCGCGCGGCGCGCACTCGGCGTGGTTCCTGTGGACCGGCGAGCGGTCCCCGGCGGGCCGGCTGTACCGGGCGGCGGGCTTCACCACGACCCGGGTGTTCCGCGTGCTGCGCCGGGAGGCCGCCCGATGACACGGTCCCGCCGCACCGACGGCCCGCCTGCCCGTCAGTCATCACGGGCGGCAACGCGTCTGAGCCGCCGTCACTTCGCGCTCGCGCTCCCCTCGGCGCTGCTCGTCTCCGGCTGCGCGGCGCCGCACCGGGGCACCGGGCGGCCCGGTGACCCGATCGTCCTGACCCTGCTCTCGCACTACGCGAGCGGGGAGCTCAAGGAGGCGCTGCGGGGCCCGGTGGACGAGTGGAACGCCACGCACGACCGGGTCAAGGTGCGGACGAAGGCCGTCGAGTTCACGGACCTGCTGACCACGTTCATGGTCCGGCAGGCCGCCGGCCAGGGCGCCGACATCCTCCACCCGTACTGCCTGTGGAACGGCCAGCTCGTCCGGGCCGGCGTCCTGCGGCCCGCCCCGGCCGGGCTCGCCGAGGAGATCAGGCGCGGCTACAGCGCCGCCGCGGTCGGCGCCGCGTCGGTGGGCGGCAGGGTGTACGGCTACCCCACCGAGGTCCAGACGTACGCCCTGTACTACAACAAGCGGCTGCTGCGCGCGGCCGGCCTCGACGGGCCGCCGCGCACCTGGCGGGAGCTGGAGGAGACGGCCTACCGCACCACCAGGCGGGACCGGTACGGCAACACGCTCGTCCAGGGTTTCGGCCTGTCGACCTACGACGACTCCACCACCGTCGGCCAGACGCTCGCGCTGCTCAACGCCGCCGGCGGGACGTTCGTCTCGGCGGACGGCAGGAGCACCGCCATCGACTCACCGGCCGGCCGGGCCGTGTTCGACCTGGAGCACCGCCTCGTCGCCCGGGGGGCGAGCTCCCCCGGCGTCAACGTCTACCGCGCGTTCCCGTCCGGGCAGGTGGCCATGGTGATCGGCGCCGGCTGGTGGACCGGCAGCCTGAAGACCCTGATGGGCGGGGACTACCGCGATGTCGGCGTCGCGCCGCTGCCCCTGCCCGAGGCGGGCGGCGCACGCGCCACGCTCTGCACCGGTTTCATGCTCGGGGTCAACACGGCCAGTGCGCACCCCCGCGAGGCATGGGAGTTCCTGCGCTGGCTCAACGCCGAGAGGACGGGCGGCGAGAAGGGGGCGGCGGCGACCCGGATGAGCGCCCTTCAGGTGTCGGTCGGCTCCCTGACCGGCCGCGCCGACGACATGCGGGCGCTCCTGGGCGCGGGCGCCGGGAACGGCGGGGCCGGCGATCCGAACCTGCGTCCGTTCCTGGACGCGCTGGCCTACGCGGTGCCGGAGCCGAACATGCCGGGGGCGCAGCGGGCCAAGTCGCTGCTGCGCAAGAACATCGAGGCGCTGTGGACCGGCCGGCGCTCGGTCGAGGAGGCGCTGCGCGTCACCCGCCGTCAGGTCGATCAGGAGGTGGCGCGCGCATGGTGAACGCCCTGGTGCCGGAGACGGCCGAACGGACCCCCCGTGCGCGGCCCGTCCGACCCGCCGTCGACGGCCGCATCCGCCACCGGCGCCGCCAGACCGTCGTCGCCTACCTCTTCCTGGCGCCGGTACTGCTGTTCTTCGCGGTCTTCCTGATCCTGCCGCTCGGCTTCGCGCTGCTGCTGTCGACGTCCCACTGGTCCGGGTTCGCCCTCGGCGACATCGAGCCGGCCGGCCTCGACAACTTCACCAACCTGTTCGCGGACGGATCGACGTTCCTGACGCCGGTCCTCACCAACACGCTGCTGTTCGCCCTGGGCACCGTCGCCCTCGCCCTCGCGGGCTCGGTGCTCGTCGCGACCTGCATCGACAAGCTGCGGTTCCAGGGGCTGTGGCGCACCCTGTACTTCCTGCCGATCGTCACGACCGTCGTCGCCGTCGGCAACGTGTGGAAGTACATGTACGAGCCGGGCGGACTGGTCAACGGCGTCCTCAACGCCGTCGGAATCGGCTCGGTGGCGTTCCTCGCGGACCCCGACACCGCGCTGCCCTCGGTCGTGGTCGTCCAGGCGTGGGCCTCGCTGGGCTCGGCGGTCCTCGTCCTGACCGCCGGGCTGAAGTCCATCCCGGAGTCGTACTACGAGGCCGCCGCGCTCGACGGCGCCGGACCGGCCACCGTCTTCTGGAGGATCACGCTGCCGCTGCTGCGGCCGTCCCTGCTGTTCGTGTGCGTCACCCAGTTCCTCACCGGCCTCCAGTCGTTCGCGCTGATCAGCGTGATGACCAGGGGCGGGCCGGGGGACGCGACCAACGTGGCCGCGCTGGAGATGTACCGGCTGGCCTTCGACTACGGCGACTGGGGCACCGCGAGCGCCGCCGCGTTCGTGCTGTTCGTGGTGGTCCTCGCGGTCACGCTGGCGCAGTTGTGGTGGTTCCGGCGCAAGGGGGAGGACGCGTGAGCCGTCGCCGTTTCCCGTGGCTGTCGTCCCTCGTGGTCGCGGCCGGCGCCGTGCTCACGGTGGTGCCGTTCCTCGACATGGTGATGACGTCCTTCAAGGGCCCCGGTGAGTCCGGCACGCTGCCGTACCGGTTCCTGCCCCAGGCGTTCGACCTCTCCAACTACCGTGCGGCGGTACGCCAGTTGGACCTTCCGGTGCTCTTCCGCAACAGCGTGGTCGCCACCGCGCTGATCACCGGGTCGGTGCTGCTCACGTCCTCCCTCGCGGGCTACGCGCTCGCCAAACTGCGCTTCCCCGGCCGGGACTTCGTCTTCCGCCTCGTGCTGTCCACAATGATGTTCCCGCCGTTCCTCTTCTTCATCCCGCACTTCCTGATCCTGGTGCACTGGCCGCTGGCGGGCGGCAACGACCTGTCCGGGCGCGGCGGCGCCGGCCTGACCGTCAGCATCGCGGCGCTCGCCATGCCGTTCCTCGTCAACGGCTTCGGGATCTTCCTGACCCGCCAGTTCATGGTCGCGATCCCGGACGAGGTGCTGGAGGCGGCGCGCATCGACGGCGCCGGCGAGTTCGCCGTGTGGTGGCGGATCGTGGTGCCGCAGACCAAGCCGGTCCTGGTCACGCTCGGGCTGCTGACCTTCGTCGACGCCTGGAACGAGTACATCTGGGCACTGCTCGTCTCGACCGCCAACCCGGACGTGATGACCCTGCCCGTCGGCATCCAACTGCTCCAGGACCACGTGGACCCGACCCGCACGATGCCCATCGTCATGGCCGGCCTCGTCCTGAGCATCCTGCCGGTCCTGCTCCTGTTCCTGCTGCTCCAGAAGTACTACATCAGGGGTGTCATGCTCAGCGGCCTGAAGTGACCCCGGCCCCGCCGCCGGCCACGCGCTAGAACCCCACGATCCCGTTCCACCGCCGGGTGAGCTCCGGGCGTTCCGTGGAGGTGATGTCGCGGGCGACGGCGAGGCGGCGGCGCATGCCGGAGTCCGGGAAGATCAGGGGGTTGTCGGCGAGGGCGGCCGTCTCCTCGTCCTTGGCGGCGGCCAGGATCTCGCGGGCCGCCGGGACCGGGCAGACGTAGTTCACCCAGGCGGCGAGCCGGGCGGCGACCTCGGGGGCGTAGTAGTAGTCGATCAGGCGCTCGGCGTTGGCCTTGTGGCGGGCCCGGTCGGGGATCATCAGGGAGTCCGACCACAGCTCGGCGCCCTCCTCGGGGACGACGAACCGGATGTCGGGGTTGTCCGCCTGGAGCTGGATGACGTCGCCGGAGTACGCCTGGCAGGCGAGGACGTCCCCGCTGACCAGGTCCTTGGTGTAGTCGTTGCCGGTGAACCGGCGTATCTGGCCGCGGCGGACCTGCCGCTCCACCTGGTCGCAGACCCGGTGGAAGTCGTCCGCGGTCCACCGGGTGATGTCGACGCCGTTGCCCTGCATGAGCAGCGCGAACGACTCGTCCAGGCCGGACAGCAGGGTCACGCGGCCCTTGAGGTCCTCGGCCCACAGGTCGGAGACAGCGCGTATCTCGCGGCCGAGCGCGCGGCGGTTGTAGGCGATGCCGGTGATGCCGGACTGCCAGGGCACGGTGAACCGGCGGCCCTTGTCGAAGGCGGGCGTGCGGAGCAGCGGGGCGAGGTGCCGCGCCACGTTCGGCTGGTGGGCGCGGTCCATCTCCTGGACCCAGCCGAGCCGGACGTACCGGGCGCACATCCAGTCGCTGATGACGACCAGATCGCGGCCGGTGGAGCGGTGGCTCATCAGCGCGGGGCCGACCTTGCCGAAGAACTCGTCGTTGTCGTTGATCTCCTCGACGTAGTCGACGGAGATCCCGGTGCGCTTCTCGAACCCCTCCAGCGTCGGCCGCCGGCCGGGGTCGTCGTCGTCGGTGTCGATGTAGAGCGGCCAGTTCGCCCAGGTCAGCTTCTTGTCGCGCGCGGAGTCGTCGGCGGCGGCCCGGTCACCGGGCGCCACATAGGCCGCGGGCACCCCGCAGCCAGCGAGGGCACCGAGCACGGCGGTGCCCCCGAGGGCGGCGAGGAGGGAACGGCGGGACAGCGGGGGCTTGCGGGAAGCAGTCTGGAACACCCCGGAAGCATGCCGTCCCACTGCGTCCGCGGACAATCGGCCCGGGAGCCGTCAGCCGTCCAGCGACGTCATCACGTGCTTGATCCGGGTGTAGTCCTCGAAGCCGTACGCCGACAGGTCCTTGCCGTAGCCGGACTTCTTGAAGCCGCCGTGCGGCATCTCGGCGACCAGCGGGATGTGGGTGTTGATCCACACGCAGCCGAAGTCGAGCTTCTTGGACATCCGCATCGCACGGGCGTGGTCCTTGGTCCACACCGAGGACGCCAGGGCGTACTCGACGCCGTTCGCCCACTCGACGGCCTGGTCCTCGTCGGTGAAGGACTGGACGGTGATGACCGGGCCGAAGACCTCGTTCTGGATGATCTCGTCGTCCTGCTTCAGGCCGGAGACGACGGTCGGGGCGTAGAAGTAGCCCTTGTCGCCGACCTGCTGGCCGCCCGCCTCGACCTTGGCGTGGGCGGGGAGGCGCTCGATGAAGCCGGAGACCTGCTTGAGCTGGTTGGGGTTGTTCAGCGGGCCGAACAGCACGTCCTCGTCGTCCGGCTGGCCGGTCTTCGTCTCGGACGCGGCCTTGGCGAGCGCGGCCACGAACTCGTCGTGGATGGACTCCTGGACGAGGACGCGGGTGGCGGCCGTACAGTCCTGGCCGGCGTTGAAGAAGCCCGCCACGGAGATGTCCTCGACGGCCTTGGCGATGTCGGTGTCCTCGAAGACGACGACCGGGGCCTTGCCGCCCAGCTCCAGGTGGACCCGCTTGAGGTCCTTGGAGGCGGACTCGGCGACGGACATGCCGGCGCGCACGGAGCCGGTGATGGAGGCCATGGCCGGGATCTCGTGCTCGACCATCAGGCGGCCGGTGTCGCGGTCGCCGCAGATGACGTTGAAGACGCCCTTGGGCAGGATCGAGCCGATGATGTCGGCGATCAGGACGGTGGAGGCCGGGGTGGTGTCCGACGGCTTCAGGACGACCGTGTTGCCGGCGGCGATGGCCGGGGCGAACTTCCACACGGCCATCATCATCGGGTAGTTCCAGGGCGCGACCTGCGCGCAGACGCCGACCGGCTCACGGCGGATGATCGAGGTCATCCCGTCCATGTACTCGCCGGCCGAGCGGCCCTCCAGCATCCGGGCCGCGCCCGCGAAGAAGCGGATCTGGTCGACCATCGGCGGGATCTCCTCGGAGCGGGTGAGCCCGACCGGCTTGCCGGTGTTCTCCACCTCGGCCGCGATCAGCTCCTCGGCGCGCTCCTCGAAGGCGTCGGCGATCTTCAGGAGGGCCTTCTGCCGCTCGGCCGGCGTGGTGTCGCGCCAGCCCGGGAAGGCACGGGCGGCGGCCTCCATGGCGGCGTCCACGTCCGCCTGCCCGGACAGCGGCGCGGTGGCGTACGCCTCGCCCGTCGCGGGGTTGACCACCTCGGTGGTCCGTCCGTCGGCGGCGTCCCGGAACTCACCGTCGATGTAGTTGCGCAGACGACGCAGCTCGGTGCTCACTGCCGGCCTCCTGATCTGGTTCAAGCTGTCCGATCTCTGAGACACCCACCCTAGTCGGCGCACCGACGTTTTCAACACCCCTGCCGCGACCAGTTCTGCGAAATCCGCAAGGTGTGGTCTCGTAAACAACGGATTTCATTGATCGGGCCTTGCGAAACTGTCGAGACCTCGTGCACAGTGAGGCCGTGGCCAGTCGAAGCGCAGACCAGAGGGACTCGTCCCGCGAGTCCAGGAACGGCGGCAGTCCCCAGTTGGACGCCGTCTCCCTCGCCATCATCCAGCAGCTCCAGGAGGACGGCCGCCGGCCGTACGCCGCGATCGGCAAGGCCGTCGGTCTGTCCGAAGCGGCCGTGCGCCAGCGCGTGCAGAAGCTGCTGGACCAGGGCGTGATGCAGATCGTCGCCGTCACGGACCCGCTCACCGTGGGCTTCCGCCGGCAGGCGATGGTCGGGATCAACGCCGAGGGCGATGTCGAGAAGATCGCGGACGCGCTGACTGACATGTCGGAAGTCGAGTACGTGGTGATGACCGCGGGCTCGTTCGACATCCTCGCCGAGATCGTCTGCGAGGACGACGACCACCTGCTGGACGTCATCAACAAACGCATCCGGTCCCTGCCCGGAGTGCGCTCCACCGAGAGCTTCGTCTACCTGAAGCTCAAGAAGCAGACCTACATGTGGGGAACCCGATAACCGTGAGGACCCGATAACCGTGAGCAGCAAGGACCTCAGCCGCACCGCGTACGACCACCTGTGGATGCACTTCACCCGCATGTCCTCGTACGAGAACTCCCCCGTCCCGACCATCGTCCGGGGCGAGGGCACCTACATCTACGACGACAAGGGCAAGCGCTACCTCGACGGTCTCGCGGGTCTGTTCGTGGTCCAGGCCGGCCACGGCCGCACGGAACTCGCCGAGACCGCCTTCAAGCAGGCGCAGGAGCTCGCCTTCTTCCCGGTGTGGTCCTACGCCCACCCCAAGGCCGTCGAGCTGGCCGAGCGCCTCGCCGACTACGCCCCGGGCGACCTGAACAAGGTCTTCTTCACCACCGGCGGCGGCGAGGCCGTCGAGACCGCCTGGAAGCTCGCCAAGCAGTACTTCAAGCTCCAGGGCAAGCCGACCAAGTACAAGGTCATCTCCCGCGCGGTCGCCTACCACGGCACCCCGCAGGGCGCCCTGTCGATCACGGGCCTGCCGGCCCTGAAGGCCCCCTTCGAGCCGCTCGTCCCGGGCGCGCACAAGGTGCCGAACACCAACATCTACCGCGCCCCGATCCACGGTGACGACCCGGAGGCCTTCGGCCGCTGGGCCGCCGACCAGATCGAGCAGCAGATCCTCTTCGAGGGCCCGGACACCGTCGCCGCGGTCTTCCTGGAGCCGGTGCAGAACGCCGGCGGCTGCTTCCCGCCGCCCCCCGGCTACTTCCAGCGCGTGCGCGAGATCTGCGACCAGTACGACGTGCTGCTCGTGTCGGACGAGGTCATCTGCGCCTTCGGCCGCCTCGGCACGATGTTCGCCTGCGACAAGTTCGGCTACGTCCCGGACATGATCACCTGCGCCAAGGGCATGACCTCGGGCTACTCCCCGATCGGCGCGTGCATCGTCTCCGACCGGATCGCCGAGCCGTTCTACAAGGGCGACAACACCTTCCTGCACGGCTACACCTTCGGCGGCCACCCCGTGTCGGCCGCGGTGGGCCTCGCCAACCTCGACCTGTTCGAGCGCGAGAACCTCACCCAGCACGTCCTGGACAACGAGGGCGCCTTCCTGCGGACGCTCCAGAAGCTGCACGACCTGCCGATCGTCGGCGACGTCCGCGGCAACGGCTTCTTCTACGGCATCGAGCTGGTGAAGGACAAGAACACCAAGGAGTCCTTCAACGACGAGGAGACCGAGCGCGTCCTGTACGGCTTCCTGTCCAAGGCGCTGTTCGACAACGGCCTGTACTGCCGTGCCGACGACCGCGGCGACCCGGTCGTCCAGCTCGCCCCGCCGCTGATCTCCGACCAGGGGACCTTCGACGAGATCGAGCAGATCCTGCGGGCCACCCTCACGGAGGCGTGGACCAAGCTCTGATCATCCGACGGGATGACCGACCCCGGCCCCGGTGCCCTCCGTTCGAGTGAGAACGGCGGCCCGGGGCCGTGTGCTGTCCGGGCTCCCGTCCGGGACCTGCCTAGCGTGCCAGTGACCGATCAGCCCAGCCTTCGTTCCCCCGGACGGGGGAACAGGCACGGGAAAACGGATCTGAACGAGGTGTACGCCCATGGAGGCTCCGCCGGACAACGACGTGCTCTGGGCACGCTCCCTGCACTTCAGCCACCGCGACGGCTCCCCCGGACTCGCCGGGGTCTCGCTCGGCGTGCGGCAGGGCGAGATCCTCGCCGTCAGCGGCCCGCGCGGCAGCGGCAAGACGACCCTGCTGCGCTGCCTGTCCGGCCTGGAGCCGGTGCGGTGCGGCGAGGTGTGGTTCAACAGCTCCCCCATGCACACGCTCGGCCCGATGGCCCGCGAGCGGCTGCGCCGGGACCGCTTCGGCTGGATCGACCCGGAGCCGTTCCTGGTCCCCGAGCTGAACGTCTGGGAGAACGCCGCGCTCCCGCTGATGCTGCGCGGCGCGGGTCGCCGCCGGGCCAAGGTGGCCGCGCTGGAGTGGCTGGAGCGGCTGGACGTCGGCGAGAAGGCCCGCAGCCGCCCGCGCGACCTCCAGCACGCCGAACGCCAGCGCGTCGCCATCGCCCGCGCGCTCGCCCCCGCACCCACGGTCCTCTTCGCCGACGAGCCCACGGCCCCGCTGCACCGCGCCGACCGCGCCCACGTCCTGCGCACGCTCACCGCGGCGGCCCGCTCGCACGGCATCACGGTCGTCCTCGCCACGCACGACGCCGAGACCGCCGCGCTCGCCGACCGTACGGTGGCCCTGCTGGACGGGCGGCGCGTGCACACCGTGCACCTGCCGGACAGCCCCGACACGGAAGGCCGGGCCGCGTGCTCGCTCTCCGTCTGACCCGTGCCGCCCGGCCCGCCGTCCAGCTGCGCCGCCTGCTGGTGACCGCGGCCTCGGCGGGCACCGGTTTCCTGCTGCTGTCCAGCCTCGGCCACGCCCTGAACCACCCGGAGGCCGCGACCGCCTCCGCGCTGCGCCTGGCCTGGTGCGCGGTGCCGCTCGCCGCCACGGTGTACCTCGCGCTCGCGGTCGCCCGCACCGACCCCGGCACCCGGCCGCGCCCCGGCCTGTCCGCCGTGGGCCTGGGCCCGGCCCGCCTCATGGCCGTCTCCGCGCTGACCACGGCCCTGTCCTGCACCCTGGGCTCGCTGCTGGCCCTGCTGGTCTTCCTCCACCTGCGCGGCGACCTGACGGGCATGCCGTTCGACGGCGCGGCGGCGGACGTCCTGGCGGCGGACCGCTCCCTCCCCCTCCCGGCGACCCTGACCCTCCTCGCCCTGCTCCCGGCCACGGCGACCGCGGCGGTGGCCCTGGCCCTGCGCCCGAGGGACCCGGTCCCCCCGCCCCGGACCGGCCGGGGCTTCGGCCGCTTCGGGGCGTACGGGGCGTCGCCGAGGAAGGAGACGTTCGGGGCGGCGGGACGCTTCAGGGGACGGGCAGCGGGATCACGGGCACCGGCCACGGCGGACTCGCGTGCCGCGGGCGGCCGTGCCGCCGGGGCGGCGGACGCGGACGACGACGCGCCGGCACCGGATGCCGGAGCCGGCTCCGAGCCCCCCGCACCGGCGCCGGACACCGAGGTCCAGCCCCCCGCCGGCCTCCCCTGGGGCGTGGCCCTCGTCACCGCCGGACTGGCCGTACAGGCCTACGCCGGCCGCTCCACCCCCGCGCCCTCCCTCGCCGTGCTCCTCGGCTGGCTCCTGACCGCCACCGGTCTCGTCCTGGCCGCCCCCGGCCTCACCCACCTGTGCGGGCGGCTCCTGCAGTCCACCCGCCCGGGGGCGCTGAGGCTGCTCGCCGGCCGGGTGCTCATGGCGGAGGCCGCCCGGATCGGCCGTCCGCTGGGCGTGGTCTGCGCGGTGGCGTCCGCCGGCTACGCCATGACCGCCCTGTCCGACGGCGCCGGCCCGGCCCCCGCGTTCGGCCCGCTGTCCGCCCTCGGCGCGCTCGTCGTCGCCGGCTCCACGCTCGCCACCCTCCTCACCGCGGCCGTGGAGGCCCGCCAGTGCCGCGCCGACACCGTCGCCGCGCTGCTCCGCCTCGGCGCGCCCGCCGCGATGCTGCGCGGCGCCGCCGTCCTGCGCGCCGCCGCCCTGCTGGCCCTGTTCGGCCCGCTCACCCTCGGGATCGCCGCGCTGTCGGCGCTGCCGCTGGGCTGAAAAAAACTTCGGCGGTCGCCGATGAGTCCGGTGCGGGCCGCCGGTCTACCCCACCGAACGCGACGAACCGCGCACGACCCGGACGGAAGAGGCCCGCATGTACCAGCAGATGATCTTCGTGAACCTGCCCGTGAACGACCTGGACGCCTCGAAGAAGTTCTTCACGGAACTCGGCTACTCGATCAACCCGCAGTTCAGCGACGACAAGGCGGCCTCCGTGGTGATCAGCGACAGCATCGTCGCGATGCTGCTGACCAAGCCGTTCTACGCGACCTTCACCAAGAAGGAGATCGCCGACGCGACGACGACCAGCGAGGTGCTGATCTGTCTGAGCGCCGAGAGCCGCGCGAAGGTGGACGAGCTGGTCGACAAGGCCATCGCCGCCGGTGGCACGGCGAGCGGCGAGACCCAGGACCACGGCTTCATGTACGGCCGCGCCTTCGACGACCTCGACGGCCACACCTGGGAGGTCGTGTGGATGGACCCGGCGGCCGTCCAGGGCTGACCCCGCGGTCCGAACATCCGTGCCAGCATGGGCGGGTGCAACCGACACCCGCCCAGCCGCACCGCGCCGCCCACGACCGCGAGATACAGTCCCTCGCCGAGTTCGACGAGGTGGTCGCCGAGCACGGCTCGCTGGCCCGGTTCCGGGTCCAGGCCGTCGACCTGACCAGCCGTACGGACGTCCTGCTCCGCCTCGACACCGCGGGCGCCGTCTTCCTCGGCTGCCCGATGGACCCCGAGGCCGCCGCCCGGGTCCGGGCGGCCGGGGCCCTGGTGTTCCCGCCGGTACCCGGGCTCCCGTTCGACCCGTACCGCGCCTTCCTCTACACGCCCGACGAGCTGTTCGAGTCGCTGGACGAGGGGTACGAGGTGACGCCGGACGCGCGCGCCTACGCCTGGTTCCAGCGGACGAAGGCCGACGGCGACGTCTTCTCCTCGATGCTCCGCGCGATCCACGACGACGCCGTCTCCGACGCCCTGGACGAACTCCTCGTCGGCGCCCGGGTGGTGGGCGTCATGGGCGGCCACGCGATGGCCCGGGGGACCGACGCGTACGCCGGAGCCGCCCGGCTCGGCCGCGCACTCGCCCGCGCCGGTTACACGGTCGCCACCGGCGGCGGACCGGGCGCGATGGAGGCCGCCAACCTCGGCGCCTACGCCGCTCCGTTCGCCGGCGACATGCTGGACGACGCGCTCCGGCTGCTCGCCAAGGCACCCTCGTTCCGGCCCTCGGTCGGCGAGTGGGCGCGCGCCGCGTTCGAGGTGCGCGAGCGCTGGCCGGGCGGCGGTGACTCGGTGGGCATCCCCACCTGGTTCTACGGCCACGAGCCGCCGAACGCCTTCGCCGCGCACATCGCCAAGTACTTCGCCAACGCCACCCGCGAGGACGGCCTGCTGGCCCGCTCCACCGCCGGGGTGGTCTTCCTGCCGGGCGCCGCCGGGACCGTGCAGGAGATCTTCGACAACGCAACGCCCAACTACTACGAGTCGCGCGGCGAGCCGACCCCGATGGTGCTCGTGGACAGCGGGCACTGGACGCGGGAGCTGTCGGCCTGGCCGTTGCTCCGGTCGCTGGCGCGGGGGCGGGCGATGGAGTCCCGTATCGCCCTCGTTGACCGGATCGAGCAGGCTCCGGACGCGCTCAAACGTCTAGGCGGTTAATAAGCGGGCAAAGTCAACGCCGGTTCACGGCCCGTGCGTTGACACTTCTTATGGAGCGCTTATAAACCTGGGAGCCTCCCGGGGGTGCTGGGGCCTCAGCTGTCCATGCCTCATCCGACGCCCCAACTCCCCCTCCACCCCCCGCAATTGCACTCTGTAAAGGACAAACGTTGTCCATGACTCCGCGTAGCGTACGTCGTTCCGTGCGCGTTCTGGGTGTCGCCTCCGGGTCGGCGGCGCTGGTGCTGGGACTCGCCGGCTCCGCTCTCGCGTGCAACATCAAGGACTTCTCCGCCGAAGCCAAGTGCGACGGCGGCAAGGGCGTCATCGTCGTCACCGACACGGACGCCTCCGCCAAGGACGCCACCGTCAGCGTCTTCCTCAAGGGCGTCGGCGGCGTCGAGACGAAGGTCGGCGAGCAGCCGGTCAAGGGATCCAAGGAGGGTGCCTCGATCACCTTCGCCGAGGACTGGAAGCCGAGCGCCACCTACCGGATCCACGTCAAGGCCGGCGACATCGTCGACGAGGACGTCCAGCCGGACCTGGTGACCCCGTCCACCGCCTGCACGACCGAGAGCGAGACCCCGAAGCCGACGGCCAGCGCGACCCCGTCGCCGTCGTCGTCGCCGAGCGAGTCCGCCCCGGCCCAGCCGGCGACCCCGGCCCCGTCGGCCTCCGGGTCGAGCTCCGCCCCGGCCGGCACCGCCGAGAACGCGCCGTCCCCGGCGGCCGGTGAGTCCAACCTCGCCGAGACCGGTGCGAACTCCAACACCGGTCTGATAGCCGGTGTCGCGGCGCTCCTGGTCGTCGTCGGCGGTGGCGCCGTGTGGTTCGGCATGCGCCGCCGTGGGGCCGGCCGCAACGGCTGACCGCACCGCCGTACCGCGTCCCGGCCCGTCCCCCTGTGCCCCAGGGGGGCGGGCCGGGGTGCGTCAGCCGAACGAGGTCCGCTCCAGCCAGAACTCCAGCACCTCGCGGTCGCCGAGCACCTCCAGGCCGGGCGCGTCCGGCGGGAGCCGGCGGTAGAAGGCGAGCAGCACCGAGGTGAGCGGGCCGCGCAGGGCGACCGTGGCCTTCTCGTGCCCGCGCCGCCAGCTCATCCCCTCCTCGCCCAGCTCGACGATCCACTCGGCGTTCAGGGCCTTGTCGGTGTCGGTGGCGTGCAGATGGATCGAGCGACGCGGGCCGCGCAGATCTCGTGCCGCCTCGTGGGGCGTGTTGCCCTGCACCCACTCCACGAGCTGGAGCCACTCGTCCAGCGCGTCCGCCGCGATGTCCGGCGCCACCTCGTAGGGCAGCCCGGCGGCGAGCGCGGCGTCGGCCCGGTGCACGGTGATCTCGCAGGCCATGCGGCGGGCCCAGAAGCCGGAGCTCAGCACCCCGGACCACGCCCACACCCCGGTGTCGGGGCCGGCCTCGCGCAGTGCGCCGACGACCAGCTCGCCGGTGTCGGCGAGCCACCGGTCCAGGGCCGCCGCGTCCCCGCGCTCCTGCGGACCGGCGCCCAGCGGCACCTTCTCCTGCGGGATGTTCTCCTGCGCCCGGGAGCGCACCAGGGCGTCCACCCAGCGCAGGGCGCCCCCCGTATGGCGTACGAGGTCTTCCAGCGACCAGTCGGGGCAGGTCGGCACGGTGGCGGACAGGTCGGCGCCCGAGGTCACCACTGCTCTCAACTGCTCGATCTGCTGGGCGATTTCGTCACAGTAACGGTCATGCGCGAGCAAAGGCATGGCCTCACCCTAGGAGCTCGTCGATCAGTCGAGCACGACGGTTTCGGCCACGTCGAACTCCACGCCGACCGACGCGCCGGGCTCCGGCGCGTCCCGGAGCGGGCAGGCCGCCTCCAGTCGCGGGCCGTCCGCCGGCTGGAGGTGGACGGCCACATGGGTGCCCTTGAAGGTGCGGGCGGTCACCGTGCACGCCAGGCCCTGGTCGGCGGGCACGAGCCGGACGCCGGCCGGGCGGACGAGGACCGTGCGGGGGCCCTGCGCGGAGCCCTCGGGCACCGGCAGCTTGCCCCACGGGCTGTCGGCGGCCGTGCCGGCGACGGTCGCCGGGACCAGGTTCTCGAAACCGAGGAAGCGGGCCACGAACGCGTCGGCGGGCCGCTGCCACACCCCAAGCGGCGTCCCGGACTGGGCGATGCGCCCGTCCCGCATCACCACAACCCGGTCGGCCAGCGCGAACGCCTCTCCCTGGTCGTGGGTCACCGCGAGCACGGTCGTCCCCAACCGGCCGAACAGCTCCCGCAGTTCGACCACCAGCCGCTCGCGCAGCGAGCGGTCCAGCTGGCCCAGCGGTTCGTCCAGCATCAGCAGCCGGGGCCGGGGCGCGAGCGCCCGGGCGAGGGCCACGCGCTGCTGCTCGCCGCCGGACAGCGAGGCCACCGCCCGCCGGGCGGCGCCGGGCAGCCCGACCAGCTCCAGCAACCGGCCCACCTCGGCGTCCCGTTCGCCCTTGGCGACGCCGTGCATGCGCAGCCCGAAGGCCACGTTCGCGCCGACGTCCCGCTGCGGGAACAACTGGTGGTCCTGGAACATCAGTCCGACGCCCCGCTGGTGCGCGGGTACGCCCCTCTGGTCCCGGCCGTCGAGCAGGACGCGTCCGCCGGACAGGGGCTGGAGCCCGGCCACGGCCCGCAGCAGCGTGGACTTGCCGCTGCCGCTGGGGCCGAGGACGCACACCACCTCGTGCTCGGCGACATCGAGGCCGACGGTGTCGAGCACGGGCCGCCCGCCGAAGCGCACGGTCGCGGCATCCAGGCTCAGCAGCATCTAGAACTCCCCCGTCCGGTCGGTCCGCAGCCGCTCCAGGACGAGCAGCGCGGCGGCGCACACCACCATGAGAATCGTCGAAAGGGCCATCGCCTGGCCGTAGTTGAGGTCGCCGGGACGGCTGAGCAGGCGGGCCACCGCCACCGGGAGCGTCGGGTTGTCGGGCCGGGCGATGAACACGGTGGCCCCGAACTCGCCGAGCGACACGGCGAACGCGAACCCGGCCGCGACCAGCAACGCCCGCCGCACCAGCGGCAGATCCACCTCCCGCCACACCCGCCAGGGCGACGCGCCCAGCACGGCCGCCGCCTCCCGGAGCCGGACGTCCACCGCGCGCAGCACGGGCAGCATGGTCCGTACGACGAACGGCGCGCCGACCAGTGCCTGGGCGAGCGGCACCAGGATCCAGGACTGGCGCAGGTCCAGCGGCGGCTTGTCGAGCGCGATCAGGAAGCCGAAGCCGACGGTCACGGCGGAGACGCCGAGCGGCAGCATCAACAGCGCGTCGAATGCCCGCACCAGCCGTCCCGCGTCCCGCCGGGCCAGCGCGGCGGCGGCGAGACCACCGGTCACCACGGCGATGGCGGTGGCCGCGACCGCGTACTCCAGCGAGGTCCACACCGCGTGCACGGGCGCCACCAGGAACGTACCGCCGTCCGCGTGGGTCAGCGCCCGGTAGTAGCCGAGGCCGGGCGCGTCCAGGGAGCGGCGGACGAGGACGGCGAGCGGCAGGACCAGCAGCAGCGCGACGACGGCGAGGACCGAGGCGAGCAGGGTCCACTGTCCGGCGCCGCGCGGGCGCCGGGCGGTCGCCTTCGGGTCCACGAGCCGCAGCGCGGTCTCCCGGCGCCGTACCGTCCAGGCGTGCACGGCGAGGACCGCGCCGACCGCCGCGAACTGGACCAGGGTGAGGACGGCGGCCGTGGACAGGTCGAAGACCTCCGAGGTCTGCCGGTAGATCTCCACTTCGAGGGTGGAGAAGGTGGGGCCGCCGAGGATCTGCACCACGCCGAAGGAGGTGAAGGTGAACAGGAACACCATCAGGGCGGCGGCGGCCACGGCGGGCGCGAGCGCGGGCAGGGTGACCTTGCGCCAAGCCGTCAGCGGGGAGGCGCCCAGCATCCGGGCGGCCTCCTCCTGCCGGGGGTCGAGCTGCGCCCACAGCCCGCCCACGGTCCGCACGACGACCGCGAAGTTGAAGAAGACATGGGCCAGCAGGATCGCCCACACCGTGGTGTCCAGCCGTACCCCCCACAGCTCGTCCAGCAGCCCGCCCCGGCCGACCAGCGCCAGGAAGGCGCTGCCCGCGACGACGGTCGGCAGCACGAACGGGACGGTGACGACGGCCCGCAGCAGTTGCTTGCCCGGGAAGTCGAGGCGGGCGAAGACGTAACCGGCGGGCAGGGCGAGCAGCAGGGTGAGCGCGGTGGAGGCGAGCGCCTGCCAGGTGGTGAACCACAGCACGTGCCGGATGTCCGGCTGGGTGACGACGTCCGCGATCCGCCCGAGGTGCCAGGCGCCGTCCGTCTTCAGCCCGCGCGCGACGATCGCGGCCACGGGCCAGGCGAAGAACAGCGCGAAGAACGCGACGGGCAGGGCCATGAGGCCGAGCCGCGTCGCGTTCCCCCGCCGGGAGCCGGCTGCCCGGGAGCCGGTTGCTCCGGCTCCTTCGGGTGCTTCGGCTACTTCAGTACGAGTGACGTCCACGACTTGACCCACTGGTCGCGGTTGGCGGCGATCTTGTCCGGGGCCATGGTCTCGGGGTCCTTGGCGGCCGGCCCGTACTTCGTGAAGTCGGCGGGGACGGCGGCCCCCTCGACGACCGGGTAGACGAACATGTTCAGCGGCATGTCCTGCTGGAACTCCCTGGTGAGCAGGAAGTCGAGGAACGCCTTGCCGCCCTTGGCGTTCTTCGCGTTGCTCAGCAGCCCCGCGTACTCGGTCTGCCGGAAGCAGGTGCCGTACGACACCCCGGTCGGGGCGGTGCTCGGCCGCTTCTTGGCGTAGATCACCTCGGCGGGCGGGGAGGAGGCGTACGACACCACGAGCGGCCGGTCACCGCCCGCCTTCCTGCCCTCGGAGGAGCCGGAGAACTCCTGGTAGTACGCCTGCTCCCAGCCGTCGACGACCTTGACGCCGTTGGCCTTCAGCTTCTTCCAGTAGCCCTGCCAGCCCCCGTCGCCGAACCGCGCGGCGCTGCCGAGCAGAAAGCCGAGGCCCGGCGAGGAGGTGGCCGCGTTCTCGGTGACGAGGAGGTTCTTGTACGCGGGCTCGGCGAGGTCGGCGAAGGACTGCGGCGGCGTCAGCTTGTGCGCGCTGAACCAGGCCTTGTCGTAGTTGACGCAGATGTCGCCGGTGTCGACGGGCGTGACGCGGTGCTTGTCCTGGTCGACGCGGAACTCGGGCCGGACCGTGTCGTAGCCCTTGGCCTGGTACGGCTGGAAGAGCCCGTTGTCGAGCGCCCTGGACAGCAGGGTGTTGTCGACGCCGAAGAAGACGTCGCCCTGCGGGTTGTCCTTGGTCAGCACGGCCTTGTTGACGGCCTGCCCGGCGTCGCCGTCCTTGAGGACCCTGACCTTGTACCCGGACTGCTTCTCGAAGTCCTTCAGCACGTTCTTGGAGACGGCCCACGAGTCGTGGCTGACGAGGGTGACGGTCTTGGAGTCCGCGGCCGGTTCGCTCTTGCCGGAACCGCACGCGGACAGGCCGATCAGGCCGAGCCCGACCGCCACGGCCACGAAGGTCTTGTTGTGCACTGGATGTCCTCCTGGGGTGGGCCAGGAAGAGACGCGGCCCTGCCCGGGGCTCCGCTGGGGAGACCCGGGCAGGGCGCAACAGCTTGAGTGATGACCGAACTTCCTACCCAGAATGACCTGGGCGAGGTTCAGAGGGTCTGCGGCCCGGTGCCGCACTCTCAGCGCTGTGGCGCTCCCCTGTCGGAATATGAAGATATGTGGACGGGGTCAGATTACCGCTCGGTGGCCGCGAGCTGACCGCAGGCCCCGTCGATCTCCTGTCCACGGGTGTCCCGGACGGTGACGGGCACGCCGTGCGCGGCGATGGCCTCCACGAACGCCTTCTCGTCCTCCGGCCGCGACGCGGTCCACTTCGACCCCGGCGTCGGGTTCAGCGGGATGAGGTTGACGTGCACGGGCTTGCCCTTCAGCAGCCGTCCGAGCCTGTCGCCCCGCCACGCCTGGTCGTTGATGTCGCGGATGAGCGCGTACTCGATGGACAGCCGGCGCCCGGACTTCTCGGTGTACTCGAACCCGGCGTCCAGCACCTCGCGCACCTTCCACCGCGTGTTCACGGGGACGAGGGTGTCGCGCAGTTCGTCGTCGGGGGCGTGCAGGGAGATCGCGAGCCGGCACTTGAGGCCCTCGTCGGCGAACCGGTGGATGGCCGGCACGAGCCCGACGGTGGAGACGGTGATCCCGCGCTGCGAGAGACCGAGGCCGTCCGGGGCCGGGTCGGTGAGCGCCCGGATGGCACCGACGACCCGCTTGTAGTTGGCGAGGGGCTCGCCCATCCCCATGAAGACGATGTTGGACAGCCGTGCGGGCCCGCCGGGCACCTCACCGTCCCGCAGCGCCCGCATGCCGTCCACGATCTGGTGGACGATCTCCGCGGTGGACAGGTTCCGGTCCAGCCCGGCCTGCCCGGTCGCGCAGAACGGGCAGTTCATACCGCACCCGGCCTGCGAGCTGATGCACATGGTGACCCGGTCCGGGTACCGCATGAGCACGGACTCGACCAGCGTCCCGTCGAACAGCCGCCACAGCGTCTTGCGCGTCGTCCCCTGGTCGGTGGACAGGTGCCGGACGACGGTCATCAGCTCCGGGAACAGCGCCTCCTGGAGCTTGGCGCGGGAACCGGCGGGGATGTCGGTCCACTGCTCCGGGTCGTGCGCGTACCGCGCGAAGTAGTGCTGCGAGAGCTGCTTGGCACGGAACGGCTTTTCACCGATCCCGGCCACCGCGTCCTTGCGCTCGGCGGGCGTGAGGTCGGCGAGATGCCGCGGCGGCTTCTTGGCTCCGCGCGGCGCGACGAAAGTGAGTTCTCCGGGCTTGGGCATGGTCCTACCAGTGTCGCAGATCCACACGGGTGGCCCGGCGCGTGTGTGACGCGGCCGTTCCTAGTCGTCGTCGGTGTCCCCGCTCCGGTTCCGGCTCCGGCTCTTCTGGGCGCTGCTCAGCAGTTCGCCCGCGCCGCGCGTGAGGGCCGCGACGATCCTGACCCAGCGCGGGCCGCCGCGCTCCGCCCACACCACGCACACGCAGCCGCCGATGACGAGCACCAGGATGCCGAGCAGTAGAACGATCATGTTCCCCCCTGTGTTACCGCGTACCTTCCCATGGGACGTGTCACCACGTCACGGGCAGGGTCCTCGGCCCGCGGATCAGCCCCCGCCGTTGGAACTCCACCTCCTCGGGCGGCACGGCCAGGCGGATGCCGGGGAAGCGGGTGAGTACGGCGCCGATCATGACCTCGGCCTCCATGCGGGCCATGACGGCGGCCAGGCAGTGGTGCGGGCCGTGCCCGAAGGCCACGTGGGCCAGGTTGCCGCGGTCGAAGTCCAGGGCGTCCGGGTCGGGGAAGACCTCGGGGTCTCGGTTGGCGGCGAGGTAGGCGTTGTAGACGACGTCACCGGCCCGGATCAGCCGGCCACCGACCTCCACGTCCGCCGTGGCGACGCGGGGGATGCCGACGCCGTTGCGGTGCGGGACGTAGCGGAACAGCTCCTCCACGGCCCGGGGCAGCAACTCCGGCTCGCGGCGCAGCCGGTGCAGGTGGCCGGGGTGGGTGAGCAGCGCGTACATCATCGAACCGCTGTTGCTGCGGACCGCGTGGCCGCCGCTGACCTGGACGGCGATGGCGAGGGAGACCGCCTCGTCGTCGGTGATCTCGCCGGCCTCGGCGGCCCGCGCCAGCACGCCCGCCAGATCGTCGCGGGGGTCCTCTCGGCGCCTTCGGAGCAGTTCGGTGATCCGGGCCCGGGTGGTCCGGGCCGCCTCCCTGGCCCGCTCCCCCGACTCGGCTCCCGCGGACAGCAGGGCCTCGCCCGTCGCGGCCCAGCGGTGCCAGTCCTCCTCCTCCACGCCGAGGAAGTCGCCGAGCACGGCGATCGGGAAGGGACCGTGCAGGTGTTCCATGAGGTCGGCCGGGGCGCCGGCACGTTCCATCGCGTCGAGCAGTCCCGCGGCCCTGCGCTCCGCGAGCGGTCGCAGCCGCCGCATGCTCCGCCCGGTGAACGCGCGGGCGACGACCCGGCGCAGCCGGGTGTGCCGGGGTGGATCGATGTACTGAAGGCCCGCCGTCTGCGAGGCCACCGGCACCGGGCGCATGGTGGTGACGGCGCGGCCGACGACCTGTTCCCGGGAGAAACGCGGGTCCGAGGTGACGAACCGGACGTCCTCGTACCGTGTGACCAGCCACGCGCACCCCTCGCCGTACGGCAGCCTGATCCGCGCGACCGGCTCCTCACGCGCCAGCACGTCCAGAAACGGATCGGGAACGAGCGCGGGCAGATCCTCCACGGGCCAGAACCGGATGGGCGGGGGTGGCGGGGTGGGGCCGTGGCCGGGGCCGCGGTCAGCGGGCGCGAGGGCCGGGTCGGACGGGGCGGGCGTCGGGTCGAGGGGCATCGGCTCACTCCCTGCTGCGTCGCCGGGCGGCGGTGGAACGGCCGTCCTCTGAGGGAGTCTGCCGCGCGCCGGCGCCACCCGCCGACTCCTGCTGCGGCATCCGGGTGCGGGGGGGTCCGAGTCGGCGGGGCGGAGTGGTCCGGGTACGACAACGGCCCCCGCCCTGTTGCGAGGCGGGGGCCGAAGAGACGTGCCGTACGGCTCACGTGGAGCCGACGAAGATCACCATCAGCAGCCACACCACCGGCGCCGTGGGCAGCAGCGAGTCGAGCCGGTCCATGATGCCGCCGTGCCCGGGAAGCAAGGTGCCCATGTCCTTGATGCCCAGGTCCCGCTTGATCATGGATTCGCCGAGGTCGCCCAGCGTGGCGCTGGCCGCGACCGCGAGGCCGAGCAGCAGGCCCTGCCACCAGCTGCCGCCGTCGATCAGGAACTGCATGCACAGCGCGCCGGCGGCCATCGCGAACAGCACCGCGCCCAGCAGCCCCTCGCGGGTCTTGCCGGGGCTGATGCGCGGCGCGAGCTTGTGCTTGCCGAAGCGCCAGCCGACCGCGTAGGCGCCGGTGTCGCTCACGACCGTCAGGAGCAGGAAGGTGAGCACCCGCCAGGGACCGTCGTCGGCGGTGAGCATCATCGCGACGAACGTGGCCAGGAACGGCACGTAGAACGCGGCGAAGAGACCGGCCGTGACGTCCCTGAGGTAGTTCTCCGGCGGCTCCGTCATCCGCCAGACCAGCACGGCCAGCGCCGTCAGCGCCATGGCGACCCACGCGCCCTCGGCCCCCCGCACATAGCCGGCGACGACCATCGCCGCGCCGCCGACCGCGAGCGGCACCAGCGGCGCCTTGATGCCCTTGCGTTCCTGGAGCCTGCTGGTCAGCTCCCACAGGCCGACGACGACGGCGACCGCGATCACGCCGACGAACACGGCCTTGACGATGAACAGGGACGCGACGATCACCACACCGAGCCCGACGCCGACGCCTATGGCCGCGCTGAGGTCACGGCCCGCGCTCTTCTTCTGCGGCGCTGGCGCCGGCTGCGGGACGTCGGGCATGGGCTCCGGGTTCTGGGTCTCGGCCGGGAGTTCCCGGGCCTGGAACGTCTCGTCTCGGAACAAGGGGCCGCTCAGTCGAGCGGCCCCCCGGTCGTGGTCCTGGTCTCCTCCGCCGTACACGGGGGCGTCGGGCACGATGGACACGGGGCGAGTCTGCTGCGCCTCAGGCGCATCGTATGCGGGACCCGCCGGGCCGGCCCCCGGGACAGGCTGGGCGGGCCCACCGCCGGTGGGCCCCCAGTACCCGGCCTGGCCCGCCGATGGCGGCGCCCCCCAGGAAGAGTCGCTCATCAGACTTCGAGCAGCTCCGCTTCCTTGTGCTTGAGGAGCTCGTCCACCTGGGCGACGTACTTCGCCGTGGTGTCGTCGAGTTCCTTCTCCGCACGACGGCCCTCGTCCTCGCCGACCTCGCCGTCCTTGATCAGCTTGTCGATGGCGTCCTTGGCCTTGCGGCGCACCGAGCGGATCGAGACCTTGGCGTCCTCGCCCTTGCCCTTGGCGACCTTGATGTACTCGCGGCGGCGCTCCTCGGTCAGCTCGGGGAACACCACCCGGATGATGTTGCCGTCGTTGCTGGGGTTGACGCCCAGGTCGGAGTCGCGGATGGCCTGCTCGATGTTGCGCAGAGCGCTCTTGTCGAACGGGGTCACGACCGCCATGCGCGGCTCCGGCACGGAGAACGAGGCCAGCTGGTTGATCGGCGTCGGGGCACCGTAGTAGTCGGCCACGATCTTGTTGAACATCGCCGGGTGCGCACGGCCGGTGCGGATCGCGGCGAAGTCCTCCTTGGCGACCACGACGGCCTTCTCCATCTTCTCCTCGGCTTCGAGGAGGGTCTCTTCGATCACCACTTGCTCCTGCGTGTCTTGAGTAAGGCCCGGCTGCGGTTCCTGAACTCGGTCGGCGGCCGGCTGCGTCGCGTCTTCTTCCTGCACGGTTCCCGACCGGCAGGACATTGTCCATCCCCCGGCCGGGGTCCGGCCCCCTCACAGGGCCGCACATCACCGGCCGGGTTGATCCCGGGTCAGTCCCGGCTGCCCTGGTCACCCACCAGCGTGCCGATCTTCTCACCCTTGACGGCGCGGGCGATATTGCCCTCCGCGAGAAGCTCGAAGACGAGGATCGGGAGCTTGTTGTCGCGGCACAGCGTGATGGCGGTGGCGTCGGCGACCTTGAGGTCGCGGGTGATGACCTCGCCGTAGCCGAGGGCGTCGAACTTGACGGCGTCGGGGTTGGTCTTGGGGTCGGAGTCGTAGACCCCGTCCACGCCGTTCTTGCCCATGAGCAGCGCCTCGGCGTCGATCTCCAGGGCGCGCTGGGCGGCGGTGGTGTCGGTGGAGAAGTAGGGCATGCCCATACCGGCGCCGAAGATGACCACGCGGCCCTTCTCCAGGTGGCGCACGGCGCGCAGCGGGATGTACGGCTCGGCGACCTGGCCCATGGTGATGGCGGTCTGCACGCGCGACTGGATGCCCTCCTTCTCCAGGAAGTCCTGGAGGGCGAGGCAGTTCATCACGGTGCCGAGCATGCCCATGTAGTCGGAGCGGGCGCGGTCCATGCCGCGCTGCTGGAGTTCGGCGCCGCGGAAGAAGTTGCCGCCGCCGATGACGACCGCGATCTGGGCGCCGTCGCGCACGACGGCCGCGATCTCACGGGCGATCTTGTGCACCACGTCCGGGTCGACGCCCAGGCCCCCGCCACCGGAGAAGGCCTCTCCGGACAGCTTCAGCAGAAACCGGCCGCGTACTTTGCCGTCGTCGCTCTTCTGGGCCTTGGTGGTCATGGGGATCCCAACTCTTTCACGTGTTGCACATACGAAGAAGGCCATTGCCGATGGGGTTGCTTTTCGCTCCCATACGCGGCAATGGCCTCCTCGTCAGATCTGCTGCCGTCCGCCCCACGCCGGGGTGTGGCGGTGTGCGCGGACGACTGCGGTCGACCCTATCGGGATTTCCTCGTGGATTTCCCCGGGGGCCGCGCGTCGATCGCGGTACGGACTCAGATGCCGACCTTGATGCGCGAGAAGCGCTTCAGGGTGACACCGGCCTCGTCCAGCACCTTCTGGACCGACTTCTTGTTGTCGAGCGCGTACGGCTGGCCGAGCAGCGTGGCGTCCTTGAAGAAGCCGTTGAGGCGACCCTCGACGATCTTGGCGATCGCGGCCTCGGGCTTGCCCTCGGCGCGGGTGGTCTCCTCGGCGATGCGGCGCTCGGACTCGACGACGTCGGCCGGCACGTCCTCCTTGGAGAGGTACTTCGGCGCGAAGGCGGCGATGTGCTGGGCGACGCCCTTGGCGACCTCGGCGTTCGGCTTGTCGAGCTCGACCAGGACACCGATCTGCGGGGGCAGGTCGGGCATGGTGCGGTGCATGTAGGCGGTGACGTAGCCGTCGGCGAACTGCGCGAAGCGGTCCAGGACGATCTTCTCGCCGAGGTTGGCGTTGGCCTCGTCCACGAACGCCTGGACGGTCTTGCCGGGCTCGATCTCGGAGGCCAGCAGGGCCTGGAGGTCGGCCGGGTTCGTCTTGGCGACGTGCTCGGCGATGGCGTTGGCCACGGCCTGGAACTTCTCGCCCTTGGCGACGAAGTCCGTCTCGCACTTCAGCTCGACCAGGACACCGGAGGAGTTGTCGTCGGCGATGATGGAGACCACGGCGCCGTTCTCGGCGGAGCGGCCCTCGCGCTTGGCGACGCCCTTCTGGCCCTTGATGCGCAGCGCCTCGACGGCCTTCTCGACGTTGCCCTCGGCCTCGTCCAGCGCCTTCTTGCAGTCCATCATGCCGGCGCCGGTCAGCTCACGGAGCTTCTTGACGTCGGCGGCGGTGTAGTTCGCCATGAGTCTGTGAGTCTTTCTCGAAGTCTGGTTTAGATCCGCACGGTCGCGACCCACATGTAGTCGCGGACCGCGTACGTCGTGCCGACCTACGGGTGAACAGCGGGGGCGGAGTCATGTCCCGCCCCCGCCGTCGAACGCTGACGGATCGGCGTCAGGCCTGGTCGGCCTCGGCGGCCGGAGCCTCAGCGGCCGGGGCCTCGGCGGCCGGAGCCTCGGCAGCGGCCTCGGCCGGCTTCTCGGCCTCGGCGGCCGGAGCCTCGTCCTTCTTCTCACCTTCGAGCAGGTCACGCTCCCACTCGGCGAGCGGCTCGCCCGCGGCCTTCTCGCCCTTGTCGCCGGTGGCGACGCCGGAGCGGGCGATGAGGCCCTCGGCGACGGCGTCGGCGATCACGCGGGTGAGCAGGGTGACGGAGCGGATCGCGTCGTCGTTGCCCGGGATCTTGTAGTCGACCTCGTCGGGGTCGCAGTTGGTGTCGAGGATCGCGACGACCGGGATGTTCAGCTTCCGGGCCTCACCAACGGCGATGTGCTCCTTCTTGGTGTCCACGATCCAGACGGCGCTGGGCACCTTCTGCATCTCGCGGATACCGCCGAGGGTCTTCTCCAGCTTGGCCTTCTCGCGCGAGAGCACGAGAAGCTCCTTCTTGGTCAGACCGGACGCGGCGACGTCCTCGAAGTCGATCTGCTCAAGCTCCTTGAGGCGCTGCAGACGCTTGTAGACGGTCGAGAAGTTGGTGAGCATGCCGCCCAGCCAGCGCTGGTTGACGTAGGGCATGCCGACGCGGGTGGCCTGCTCGGCGATGGCCTCCTGCGCCTGCTTCTTCGTGCCGACGAACATGACCGTGCCGCCGTGGGCGACGGTCTCCTTGACGAACTCGTAGGCGCGGTCGATGTACGACAGCGACTGGAGCAGGTCGATGATGTAGATGCCGTTGCGCTCGGTGAAGATGAAGCGCTTCATCTTCGGGTTCCAGCGACGGGTCTGGTGACCGAAGTGGACGCCGCTCTCCAGCAGCTCCCGCATCGTGACGACGGCCATGGCCGTTTCTCCTTGGTGTTCTCGGTTGTGCCGCGTCCACCGGACGGCGGACGCGCCTGACGCCCGCGATGCGCCGTGCCACGAAGGACCGAGGGGCGCTTGGTACGAACCGTTGCCGGCCGTCGTACCGGGGCGTGCGAAGTCGACCCGGTGACCCGGATCGCCAGAAGAAGTGTACGGGACCGGCGAGGCACCGGGTGACGCCGCTGTCCACAACCGGCGAATGGTCCACAGGCCGGACCACGATCGGCGGATCTGCGGGACGGTGTCGGCATGCGACGAACGATGCGATGCGCGCTGCTGTGGCCGGCCCTGGTCCTGGGGTTGGCGGCGGCCCTGCTCACGCCTCTGGCCTGGGCGGACACGCCTCCCGTGGTGCCGCCGCGCCCTCCGACGGCCCCGGTGCCGCCGGTGGCCCGCGCCTGGCCGGTCGGTGTCCGCCCACCGGTCCTGCGTGGCTGGGAACCACCGGCGACGGTGTACGGCCCCGGGCACCGGGGGGTGGATCTCGCAGCGCCGGCCGGGGCGCCCGTACGGGCGGTCGCACCGGGCCGGGTGCTGTTCGCGGGGCGGGTGGCGGGGCGGGGCGTGGTCTCGGTGGCACTGCGGGGGACGGATCTGCGGACGACGTACGAGCCGGTGCGGGCGTCGGTCCGGAAAGGGCAGGAGGTGGGGGCGGGGGCGGTGGTCGGGGTGGTGGAGCCGACGGGGTCCCACTGCGGGACACGGACGTGCGTGCACTGGGGTCTGCTGCGGGGCGACGCGTACCTGAACCCACTGTCCGTGCTGCCACCGTGGCTGCTGGGCGGGGGTCCGTCGAGATTGCTGCCGGTTCTGTCCTAGCGGGGTCGGCTGCGGGGTGGCTGCGCCTTTGCCACGGGGTCGGCTGAGCCTTGGCTCCGGGTGGGCGACGAAGGGAGGCCGCCACGGTCGTGAGCCGGCGCGGGCCCGTCGTGGCCACTCGCGCAGTTCCCCGCGCTCCCTCCGGGACGCTGCGGTGCCACGGCTAAGGGGTGGACGACGAGGCGAGGCGCCACCGTCGCAAGCCGGCCGCGGGCCCGTCGTGGCCACTCGCGCAGTTCCCCGCGCCCCTGTCGGGGCACTGCGGTGCCGCGGCTACGGAGTGGGCCACGAGGCGAGGCGCCACCGTCGCAAGCCGGCCGCAGGCCCGCCGGGGTCACTCGCGCAGTTCCCCGCGCCCCCTTCAGGGCGCTGCGGTGTCGTTCAGCCCTTCACGCCTCGCAGCGCCATGGCGACGGCCGCGTCCGTCACCACCGTGGGATCCTCGGCGGCGCCCAGCTCGATACGCCGTACCGCCGCGTCCACGACCCCCTGCAACAACATCGCCGCCAGCCGGGGCTGCCCGTGTCCCAGCTCCTCCAGTGCCTCGACGATCATCGCGACCAGCCCCCCGTGGGCCGCCCGGATCTTCTCCCGGGCCCCGGGATCCAGCTCACTCGCGGAGATGGCGACGACCGCCCGGTGCCGCCGGTCCCCCACGAGCGCGAGTTGCTGCCGCACATACGCCTCGACCTTGCCCTCGGCCGTCCCGGCCCGCTCCATCGCCGCCGCGACCTCCGCCGCCCACACCGGGAAGTCGACCTCGCACAGCTCCTCGACCACGGCGGCCCGGGACCGGAAGTACTCGTACACGGACGACCGCGCCAGCCCCGTCCGCTCGGCCAGCGCCGGGAAGGTCAGCGCCTCCGTCCCGCCCTCGGAGAGCAGGGACCGAGCCGCGTCCAGCAGGGCGGCTCGCTGCATCGACCGGTGTTCGGCCACGGAGGCCGCTCGAATCCTTGGCACGTCGACCACTGTACGGACAGGCCGTCCCGGAAGGGAGGAGTCAACGCCCGAAGCTCGCCAGCTTGGCCCGCAGCTGGAGCACCGACTTGGTGTGGATCTGGCTGACCCGGCTCTCGGTGACCCCGAGCACGTTGCCGATCTCGGCGAGGGTGAGCCCCTCGTAGTAGTACAGGGTGACGACGGTCTTCTCGCGCTCGGGCAGCGTGTTGATCGCCCGCGCCAGGAACCGTCGCAGCTCGCGGTCCTCGGCCACCTCCACCGGATTGTCGGCGGCGGTGTCCTCCAGCGTGTCCATCAGGCTGAGCCGGTCCCCGCCCTCGCCGCCGACGTGCAGCAGCTCCTCCAGGGCGACGACGTTGGCCAGCGACAACTGGCTGAACACGGCGTGCAGTTCGTCGACCTCCATGCCCAGCTCGGCGGCGACCTCCCCCTCCGTCGGCGTCCGCCGCAGCCGCGCCTCCAGGGTGGCGTAGGCGCGCTCGACGTTCCGCGCCTTCTGCCGGACCGAGCGGGGGATCCAGTCCAGCGCCCGCAGTTCGTCGATCATCGCGCCGCGGATCCGGGTGATCGCGTACGTCTCGAACTTGATCTCCCGGTCGATGTCGAACTTCTCGATCGCGTCGATCAGCCCGAACACGCCCGAGGAGACGAAGTCGGCCTGCTCCACATTGGGCGGCAGCCCGACGCTGACCCGGCCGGCCACGTACTTGACCAGCGGCGAGTAGTGCAGGATCAGCTGCTCCCGCAGCCGGTCGTCCCCCGTCGCCTTGTACGACCGCCACAGCTCGTCGAGTGTCGAGGGAGCGGGCGGTCGCACGCTGCCACCGTCGCGGGCGGCTGGGGGGATCGCCGCCCGGTCGGACCCGGAGGTGTGCTGGGGCATTCGTCGCCTTGTGCCGTTCTGCCGTGAAGTGCCGTGAAGTGCCGTGGAGTGGGTGGAGGTGGGGTTCCTGGGGTGAAGTGGGGCTGCCTGGGTGAGGTGACGGTCTGGTGCGGGGTTGGCGCGATCTGCGCCACCGCCTTCGTGAGCGTAGCGTGACTGAGGAGTCGCGGTGCGCGAACAGGGCTGCGCCACCCGTGCGCGGGGCGCTCGCGCCGGTCGGGCGACCCCATGCCGGGGCTCGCTCTGCGTGACCGGCCGGAGGCGCCAACTCCGGGAAACGCCAAGGGCGTCGGGGGTTCCCCCGGACGGCCGAACACGGCCGGTCAGCACGGACGGTGACCGTTCCGGACCGAGATCATCGCCTGGCGTGTCAACTTCCAGCCGTCGCCGTGTCGTTCGACGTAACCAAGTGCTCGGAGTTCGTACAGTCTCGCGATCGCCTCGTCCCGCGTGGTGCGCGCGCCCAGCGCGATCTCCTCGGCGGGGGCCGCGCGGTCACCGGGGAGGGCGGCGAGCACCGTGCGGGCGGCAGGTTGCAGCAGGTCACGCGGGAGGACGGGGCCCCGCCGGGCCGGCGCCAGCTCACCCATGTCGCCCACCAGTTCGATGACCTCCGCGGCATCGGTGACCAGGGTGGCCTCTCCGCGCAACAGTTCGTGCACACCGGCGGAGAGGGCGCTGGTGACCGGGCCGGGGACGCCCATGGTGAACCGGCCGAGGCGCTGCGCGGCCCGCGCGGTGGCCAGCGAGCCACTGCGGCAGGCCGCCTCCACGACGACGGTGCCCCTGGTCAGCGCGGCGATGACGCGGTTGCGGAGGATGAACCGGCTGGGTGTCGGATGGTCGCCCGGCGGCAGCTCACCCACCACCAGTCCCTGTTCCGCGATACGGGCGATCAGCGCGGCGTGGCCGCGGGGGTAGGGCTGGTCGACGCCGCAGGCCAGGACGGCGACGGTGGCGCCGTGGGTGGCGAGGGCGCCGCGGTGGGCGGCGCCGTCGATGCCGTACGCCCCGCCCGAGACGACGACCCAGCCGCGCTCGGCGAGACCGGAGGCGAGGGTGGCGGCAGCGTGGGCGCCGTACTCGGTGCAGGCTCGGGCGCCGACCACGGCCACGGACCGGAGCGCCCACATCCGCAGGTTCGGCCGGCCCCGCACCCACAGCCCGAGGGGCCGCGCGTCACCGAGGTCGTCGAGCTGCCGGGGCCACTCGGCGTCCCCCGGACGGACGAACCGCGCCCCGGCGGCCCGGGCCAGCTCCAGGTCCTGCTCCGGCTCGGCCCGCCGGGCCCGCGCGACGAGCCCCTCCCACCGGGCCGCGCTCACCCCCGGCAAGGCGTCCCCGCCGCACCGCAGCCGCCGCACCACCTCCCCCACCCCGAACTCCCGCACCCACCGCCCGCCGACCTCGTCCCCCGCCTCGACGACCCGCCCGAGGAACACCCGCCCGAGCAGTTCGGCGCCGGGGTCCTCCTCCCCGGTCACGTCAGCGCTCCGATGGCCATCGGCACTCCGCGGGGGACACCGGTGCGCAGTTGCAGGGCCAGGGCGACGTCGGTGGCGTCCGGGCGGTCGTGTCCGACGAGGTCGGCGACCGTCCAGGCGACGCGCAGGACACGGTCGATCCCGCGGGCGGTGAGCACGCCCCGTTCCAGGTTGCGTTCGGCCTCGTCCATGGCTCCGGCGGCAGCGTGGTACCGGCTGCGCAGCTCGCGGCCGGGCACCTCGCTGTTGGTGCGCCACGGGGTGCCGGTCAGGCGGGCCGCCGCCCGCTCCCGGGCCTGCCGCACCCGGTCGGCCACGGTCGCCGTGGACTCTCCGCGGGCGCCGGGCTCGGTGAGCTGGGCCCGGGTGACCGGGTCGACCTCGACACGCAGATCCACCCGGTCCAGCAGCGGGCCGGACAGCCGGGACTGGTAGCGGCGGATCGCCGACGGCGGACACTCGCACAGCGAGTCGCGGAGTGAGAAGCGTCCGCAGGGACAGGGATTGGCCGCCAGAACCATCAGGAACCGCGCCGGGAACCGGACCACGCCCGCACTCCGCGCGATGACGACGTGCCCCGACTCCAGCGGCTGTCGCAGGGCGTCCAGCGTCTGGCTGTGGAACTCGGGCGCCTCGTCCAGGAACAGCACGCCGCGATGGGCGAGGGACACCGCGCCGGGCCGGGCGACGCCCGGTCCGCCGCCGACGAGTGACTGCATCGTCGCCGAGTGGTGCGGGGCGCAGTAGGGGGCGACGTCGATGAGCGGCTTGCCCGGGGGCAGCAGCCCGGCGACCGAGTGCACGGCCGTGACCTCCAGCGACGCTTCCCGGGTGAGCCGGGGGAGCACGGCGGGCAGGCGCTCCGCGAGCATGGTCTTGCCCGCGCCGGGCGGCCCCTCCAGGAACAGGTGGTGTCCGCCGGCCGCTGCCACCTCCACGGCTGTGCGGGCGGAGATCTGCCCGACGACATCGGCCAGGTCGTGATCGTGGTCGTGGTGCGTGGCGCCGATGCTGTGCATGCCGGTGGCGGCGCCCGTGCCCGGGACGCGCAGCCCTGCCAGGAGGGGATCGGGCCGCCCCTGCTCGTCCGGTGTCTCGTCGGGGACGGGTTCCTCGGTCAGGACCGCGATGAGCTGCCGCAGACTGCGGACACCCAGCACGGACACACCGGGGACCAGCGCGGCCTCGGCGGCGGCGCACTCGGGCACGACCACCTGCTCGTACCCGGCGTCGGCCGCCGCGAGGACCGCCGGCAGGATGCCCCGGACCGGGCGCACCCGGCCGTCCAGTCCCAGCTCGCCGATCATGACGATGTCGGCGAGGACGCGGGGATCGATCCGTTCGGCGGCACCGAGCACCGCGCAGGCGACGGCCAGGTCGAACCCCGAGCCGGCCTTGGGGACGGAGGCCGGGCTGAGTCCGACGGTGAGCTTCTTCGACGGCCACGCCGTGCCCGAGTTCACCACCGCCGCCCGCACCCGGTCGCGGCTTTCCGTCAGGCTCTTGTCCGGCAGGCCGACCAGGGTGAAGGCCGCGACTCCGGGTTCGAGGTCGGCCTGGACCTCGACGACCACGCCTTCGACGCCGACCAGGGCGACCGAGCACGTACGGGCGAACGCCATTCAGGCCACCCCCCGCGCGTGCTCGACGGACGGGGCGCCCCGGCGGGGCAGCAGGACGCCGACGAGGTCGATGCGGACGCCGCCCGGTGGGGCTCCTCCGTGGGCCTGGATCCAGTGCTCGGCGAGTGCGCGGAGCCGGGCCGCCTTCGCGGGGGTCACCGCGGCCATCGGGTGTTCGTAGCCGCCGCCCCTGCGGGTCTTCACCTCGCAGACGACCAGGGCGTCGCCGTCCCTGGCCACGATGTCGATCTCGCCGGACCTGCCGGAGCGCCAGTTGCGCTCCAGGATCGTCATTCCCTGTGCGGCCAGCCGCCGTGCGGCCAGGTCCTCGCCGTACCTGCCGAGTCCGTTGCGTGCCTTGTTCATGTCGGCACCACCTCCGGCGCCCACGGTCACGCATCCGGCCTAGCGGTGTTGATCTTGGTGGACTACTCAGCGGTTGTGGAAAACCCCGTCACCCGTCCGCGCCGCCCACCCGGTCACCCGCCGCCCCGTCGGCCCGTCACCCGCCCGGCAACTCCAGATCGCTCTTGTTCAGCTCCTCGATGTTCACGTCCTTGAACGTCAACACCCGGACCTGCTTCACGAAACGAGCCGGCCGGTACATGTCCCAGACCCAGGCATCGGCCATGGTGACCTCGAAGAAGACTTCACCTTGCACCGAGTGCACCTGCATCTCGTAGTCGTTGGTGAGGTAGAACCGCCGCTCGGTCTCGATCACGTATTTGAACAGACCGACGACATCTCGGTACTCCCGGTAGAGCTTCAGCTCCATCTCGGTCTCGTACTTTTCGAGGTCCTCGGCGCTCATGGCATGTTCCCCTTCAGCCGTGCGATCCCCCCATTGTGCGCCAGTCCCGGGAACCCTCAGACGATTTCCGTGTCGAGGGTCACGGGCCGGGCGGGGGGACCTTCGACGAGCAGCGTGCGCAGCAGCTCGGCGAGTCTGGTCGGATACACCGTCTCATGCGCCCGGGTCAGTTCCTGACACGTCCACCAGCGCGCTCCGGCGACACTGCGCCGCTCCAGCTCCGTCAGGCCCGTCGCCGCGGTGGCCGTCTGGGTCGTACGGGCCAGGTAGTACCACTCGTCCTGGTCCCAGCGGCGGCCCGCGAACGGGAACGAGCACCGCCGCCGCCAGAGCACGGGGCCGAGTTCGACGTCGGTGATGCCGGTCTCCTCGGCGAGTTCCCGCAGCGCGGCCTCCTCGCGCGTCTCGGCGCCCTCCAGGCCGCCGCCGGGCGTGAACCACCAGTCGTCGGCCGGGTCGTCCGGTTCGTGGCCGTGCAGGAGCAGGATGCGGTCCTCGGGGTCGAGGAGGACGACCCGGGCCACCTTCCGCGGGCCGGCCCCGTCCTCGCCCTCGTACGACTCCCCCGCCGGCCGCGTGGTCTCAGCGGACACCGGCCGTCTCCGGACGGGCGGTGCGGGCACGGGAGCGGCTCACGCGGCCCGCGATCGGGCCGTAGGCGCCGCCGCCGAGGACCAGGACCGCGCCGGCCACGATCAGCAGCTCGATCGTGCGCAGCGGGCCGGGCTCGGAGAGGGCGCCGAGCGTCTCGAAGCCCGTGGGGCGCTTGAGCGTGCCCTTCCAGGGCCAGACCACGGCCTCCACGCGGGCGGACACGGCGTCACGGGACACGGTGCCCTGTGCGGTGTCGGTGAGGTGGGCGGTGGAGTCCAGGGAGCCCTGGCGTTCGTCGCCGAGGAGGAACAGCCGGCCCTCCGGGACGGTCACCCTGGCGAAGTTCTTGATCTCGGCGAGGCTGCCCTCGGGCAGGTACGGCTCGTCGATCTGCTTGCCGTTGACGGTCAGCTTGCCGTTCGTGCAGCAGGAGACGGTGTCCCCGCCCACGGCGACCACGCGCTTGACCACCTTGGCGTTGCTGACCCAGGTCTTGTCCTCGAAGACGACCACGTCACCGCGCCGCACCTCGTCGCCGTCGACGCGCTGGGCCAGCACCCGGTCACCGGCGTCGATGGTGGGGGTCATCGAGCTGGTGGGCACGGTGTACGGCCGGTAGACCAGCCCTCCCCAGGCGAAGCCGCCGAGGAACAGCACCAGACCCAGCGCCACGGCCAGTCCGGACAGCCGCTGCCCGAGCCGGCTGCCGCCGCCGGCCTGTGCCGTGCCGGTGCCGCCGCCCTGCGGGGCCGTACGCGTCATGCTCTCGCCACCCATGGACCCGCACCCTACCCGGCGGTACCGGACGGGGGCAGCCCCTCTCGCCCGGCCGGGACGGCCGCTTACCGCTTCGTGAACTCCGCGCGCCTGCGCCGCCACACCACCACCGGCAGGACCGCCGCGACGGCGATGCCCTCGGGGGCCACCGTCAGGGACGCGGCGGAGGAGGACTGCTCGTTCAGGCCGGGCTGGTCGAAGGTGTCCGGGATCGGCAGGGTGCCCCAGCGGTTGATCGGCCAGGCCTTGACGATCGCGCGGCCGACGACCTTGTCGACGGGGACCATGCCGTGGTTCCGGTCGGACTGGTTGTACCGGGAGTCACGGGAGTTCTGGCGGTGGTCGCCCATCACCCAGATGAAGCCCTTGGGGACCTCGACCTTGAACTGGCCGCCCTGGTCGTCCACGCTGCACGGCGTGTTGCCCGGGTAGACGTACGGCTCGTTCAGCGCCTTGCCGTTGACCTTCAGCGGGCCGCTGCCCTTGCACTCGACCGTGTCGCCGCCGACCCCGATCACGCGCTTGATCAGGTCCTTCTCCTCCGCCGACGGCATCAGGCCGATCCAGCTGAGGACCTTCTGCACCGGGTTCGGCGTCGGCGTCGGCTCGCCGGCCAGCCAGTTGTCCGGGTCGTGGAAGACGACGACCTCACCGCGCTCGGGCTTGGACCCGAACCACGGCGTGAGCTTGTCGACCAGCACCCGGTCGCCCTGCTGGAGGGTGTTCTGCATCGAGTCGGACGGGATCGAGAACGCCTGCACCAGGAACGTCTTGATCAGCAACGCCAGGACCAGCGCGATGCCGATCAGGATCGGCAGTTCCTTCCAGAAGGACCGCGGCTGCCTGGGCCGTACGGCCGCCGCGCCCCCGCCGGGGCCGTCGCCACGCGGCTCCGGCTCGCCCTCCGGCGTGCCCTCGTCGCCCGCCGCCGCGTCATTCCCGGAGCTCATGGCGCTGCCCGGTACGGGAACGTCCGGTTCCACAGGGTGCCTGCGGTGCTCCTCGCCGTCGTGTCCCGACCGTGCGCCAACCGCCACATCCCCCACGCCAACTCCTCACTCTGTGCCGCCGCCCGCGCCACACCCGGCGCAGGCCCACCACTCCCATAACGAGCGGGAGTTCCGCAGGGGTCGGGAGCTGGGTCATTCCGTTCGGATTCTCGGAGGCAACCCTATGCGACGCCTGGGGAGCAGCGGTCGTACCCGGCGCCGAGTCGGTGACGCTTGCGAAGGTTTTAGGTTCTTCCAGGCGCGTCCAGTGACCGACCGGCCAGCCGATGACCATGGCCCGGCCGACCACCGAGTCCAGCGAGACCGTGCCGCCGTAGGCCGTGTTCTGGTGGGAGCGGGAGTCCGCGGAGTTGCCCCGGTGGTCGCCCATCACCCACAGCCGGCCCTTGGGGACGGTGATGTCGAAGGGCATGGCGGACGGCACGTCCCCGGGGTAGAGGTAGTCGCCCTCGGTGAGCGGGACGCCGTTGACGGTGACGCGGCCCTGGGCGTCGCAGCACTTGACGTGGTCACCACCGACCCCGATGACCCGTTTGATCAGGTCCTTCTCGTTGTCGGACGGCAGCAGGCCGATGAAGGTGAGGCCCTCTTTGAACTGCTTGACGACGACGGGGTCGTGCTTCTTGGCGGTCTGCTCGTCCTGGAGCCAGCCGCCCGGGTCGTGGAACACGACGACGTCACCGCGCTGCGGCTCGGAGCCGAACCACGGGGTCAACTTGTCCACCAGGACCCGGTCGCCGATCCGGATCGTCTCCTCCATGGACCCGGACGGGATCACGAACGCCTGCACGAGGAACGTCTTCAGGACGAGCGCGATGAGGACGGCGACACCGACCAGGAGGGGGATCTCCCGGACGGCCGACCGTCTGCGCTTGCGCTTGACCTTGCGTTGCAGTTGCCGCCGCTCCGCGCGCGTGCGGCCACCGCCGGGCGCGGAGGTGCGGCGTACCCCGGTGGGCAGCAGGTTGTCGGCGGGCGTGCTGGGCACCCCGCGCGGTTTGCCGCGGTTACCCATGGGCGCCTCCGGTCGGGGCGGCGGGCACGCGCGCGTAGGCGGACGGCCGGGTCAGGTGCGTCCAGTGGCGGTACGGCCACACGATCCAGTCGGCCCGGCCGATGACGTCCCCGACGGGGATCATGCCGCCGCCGGGCGAGCCGAGGTGGTCGCGGGAGTCGCTGGAGTCGCTGCGGTGGTCGCCGAGGACGAAGAGGCGGCCCGGGGGCACGGCGATGTCGAAGGGCACGCTGGAGGCGCTGTCCCCGGGATAGAGGAACGCCGTCTCGTCGACCGGTCGGCCGTTCACCTCGATCCTCCCCTTCTTGTCGCAGCAGACCACATGGTCTCCCCCCACACCGGCCACGCGCTTGATGTAGTCGGCGTCCCCGAAATACCCGGTGCCGTCGAAGACAATCACGTCGCCGCGGCGCGGCCGGGCACCGAAACGGTACGCCAACTTGTTTACGAGAACGCGGTCGCCGATCCTCAATCCCTGTTCCATGGATCCGCTCGGGATCTGGAACGGTTGCACCACGAAAGCGTTGAGGACCAGCACGAACGCCAGGCAGAGGAAGAGCGTGAGGGTGATCCTGCCGCCGGGCAGCCACTCGGCGACCCGCGACACCAACGCGAAACGCGACCGGCCCTCCGCCCCCGGGGTACCGGGGTGGGAGGAGCGGTCGCGTTCCGTCGGCTGTGCTTCGGTGTCCATCGGGGCCAGATGCTATCCGGCTCCGCTGTGACGGCCGGGAAGCGCTCAGCTCTCGCGCTTCTCCTTGATCTTCGCGGCCTTGCCCCGCAGGTCACGGAGGTAGTACAGCTTGGCGCGGCGCACGTCACCCTTGGTGACCAGCTCGATCTTCTCGACGATCGGGGTGTGCACCGGGAAGGTGCGCTCGACGCCGACGGAGAACGAGACCTTGCGGACCGTGAAGGTCTCGCGGACACCGGAGCCCTGGCGGCGGATCACAACGCCCTTGAACTGCTGCACACGGGAGCGGTTGCCCTCGATGACGCGCACGTGGACGTTGACGGTGTCACCCGGGCGGAAGGCCGGGATGTCGCTGCGCAGCGACGCGGAGTCGACGGAGTCGAGCAGGTGAGACATTTCGTCTGCTTTCTTCGCTGATGCCACAGGTCATCAACGGGAGCTAGGTGTACAGGAGTCTGCCGTGCGGGTCGGGGCGGGCGTCGTGTCCCCCTGTGGCAGGGGCGCACGCCGGACGGGCGCACAACAGCGGTCTATTGTTCCACGCCCTCGGCCCGGCGCCAAAATCGGCCGTACGACTCCCCGTCCGGGTCCGGTTCCCAGCCCAGGATGGAGAGCATCTCGCGGTCCTTCTTGTCGAAGGCCTTGGGGTCGCAGCGCTCGATCAGGTCGGGGCGGTTCAGGGTCGTGCGGCGCAGGGCCTCGTCACGGCGCCAGCGGGCGATCTTCCCGTGGTGGCCGCTGAGCAGCACCTCGGGGATGTCCCGGCCGCGCCAGACGGGCGGCTTGGTGTAGACGGGGCCTTCCAGGAGGTTGGCCATCGCGCCGGGGGCGAAGGAGTCGTCGCGGTGGGACTCCGCGTTGCCGAGGACGCCGGGCAGCAGCCGGGCGACGGCCTCGGTGATGACCAGGACGGCCGCCTCACCGCCGGCGAGGACGTAGTCGCCGATGGAGACCTCGTGGACCGGCATCCGGGTCGCGTACTCGTCCATGACGCGCCGGTCGATGCCCTCGTAGCGGGCCGGGGTGAAGATCAGCCAGGGGCGCTCGGACAGCTCGACGGCCAGTTCCTGGGTGAAGGGGCGGCCGCTGGGCGTGGGCACGATCAGCGCGGGCTCCCGGGCGCCCGACTCGTAGCCGTCGGCGAGGACCGTGTCGAGGGCGTCCCCCCAGGGATCGGTCTTCATGACCATGCCGGGGCCGCCGCCGTAGGGCGTGTCGTCCACCGTGTTGTGCCGGTCGTACGTCCACGCGCGCAGGTCGTGCAGCCGGACGTCGAGCTGCCCACGCGCGCGTGCCTTGCCCACGAGGGAGACGTTGAGCGGCTCCAGGTACTCCGGGAAGATCGTGACGACGTCGAGCCTCATGCGCCGTCGTCCCCGGACTCGTCCCGGGCGGAGGCGATCTCGGCGCGGTCGTCGATCAGGCCGGGCGGGGGCGCGATGACCGCCTTCTGCTCCGCCAGGTCGATCTCGGTGACGATCTCCTCCACGAAGGGGATCAGCACCTCGCTGCCGTCGGCGCGCTCGACGATGAACAGGTCCTGCGTGGGCAGGTGCGAGATCTCGGTGATCCGGCCGACCTCCGTGCCGTCCTCGGTGACGACGTCGAGGTCGATGAGCTGGTGGTCGTAGTACTCGTCCTCGCCCTCGGGCCGTTCCTCGGGGTCCACCTCGGCGATCAGCAGGGTGTTGCGCAGCGCCTCGGCGGCGTTGCGGTCGGTGACACCCGCGAAGCGCAGCAGGAGGCGGCCACTGTGGACGCGCCCGGTCTCGATGGTCAGCGGTCCCGCCGAGGCGGGGTCCGTGGCGAGTACGGCGCCGGGCGCGAGCCTGAGTTCCGGCTCGTCGGTACGTACCTCGACGGTGACCTCGCCCTTGATGCCATGGGCACGGCCGATCCGTGCGACTACGAGCTGCACCTGTCCAAATCTCCTGTCGTACGACTGCGGGCCGGGGACGGCCCTGAGGCCCTCCCCGGCCCGAGCCGGTTGCGATGAAGCGTCAGCGGACGTGGTCCACGTCGACCAGGTCGACGCGGACACCGCGACCGCCGATGGCGCCCACGACGGTGCGCAGGGCGCGCGCGGTGCGGCCGTTGCGGCCGATCACCTTGCCGAGGTCGTCCGGGTGGACCCGGACCTCCAGCACGCGCCCGCGGCGCAGGTTGCGCGAGGCGACCTGCACATCGTCAGGGTTGTCGACGATGCCCTTCACGAGGTGCTCAAGCGCCTCTTCGAGCATGCTGCTCAGGCCTCGGAGGACTCGGACTCGGCAGCGGCCTCGTCCTTCTTCTCAGCCTTCTTCTTCTGGGTGATCGCCTCACCCTTGCCCTCGTCGTCACCGCCGAGAGCCTCGAACGACGGGCGGGCGGCCTTCGGCTCCGCGACGAGCAGCGGCGCGGGAGCCGGCTCGCCCTTGAACTTCTGCCAGTCGCCGGTCTTCTTCAGGATGGCGAGCACGGGCTCGGTCGGCTGGGCGCCGACGCCGAGCCAGTACGCCACACGCTCGGCGTCCACCTCGATGACCGACGGGTTGTAGGTCGGGTGGTACTTGCCGATCTCCTCGATGGCCCGGCCGTCACGGCGGGTACGGGAGTCGGCGACGACGATGCGGTAGTGAGGCGAACGGATCTTGCCCAGACGCTTCAGCTTGATCTTGACTGCCACGGGAGTGGGTTCTCCTGGATTTGACGTGGTTGGGCACGGCGAGTTGCCGCGTGGGGTTGCGGTACCCGAGTGCCCGATGGACGCGTCAGCCGGAGGAGAGAGGGGTCCTGTGCGGCTGTCGAGTACAGCTAGCCATTCTGCCATACCCCGCGGGCCGCTCTCGGCCGAGGGTGCGCGAGCTCTGCCCGGGCATGCCGGCGAGGCACCCGGCGTGGAGGTGAGGTCACGTCGGGTGCGCAGCCCGGTGCTGCGAGGTCGCGGGTCGCCACCGGTCACGGCTGCCACGAGCAGCCGTGACCGCTACGCCGCTCCCACGACCTCCGGGATCCTGAACGGCTTGCCGCAGCCGCCGCAGACGATCGGGGCCTGGGCGAGGACCGAGGGCACCACCCGGACGTTGCGGCCGCAGTCGCACACCGCCTTGACGCGGACGCCGCCACCGGAGGAGCCGTGCCGGGCGGCCGGGCCGCGGAAGGTGCGGGAGGTGTCGGCCGAGGTGGCCACCGTGTGGGCCTTCAGGGCGCGCTGGAGCCGCTCGATGGTCGGGCGGTAGCGCCGCTTCGCCTCGGCGTTGAGCGTGACCAGCGAGAAACCGCTGCTCGGGTGCGGCTCCTCGGGGTGGTCCAGGCCCAGCTCCTCGGCGATGGCGAGGAAACGGCGGTTGTGGTAACGGCCCGCCCGGGAGGTGTCGCGGACGCCGCGGGCGGCGGCGATGCCGTGGACTGCCTCATGGAGCAGCCTCTCGAAGGAGAGTTCGTGCCCGCACGCGGACGACGACTCCCCGATCAGGGATTCAGGCGCGGCAAGGTCGGGCAGCTCGGGGTGGTACCGCTGAATGTCGGCCCACGCCTGCGCCAGCTCTGCGGCGAGAACAGGTGGTGTCTGTGTCGTGCTCACGTAATGACAACGAGCGGGAGGGCCGCTGTGTTCCTATTCCGGGGCATCCCAAATAATTTTGCACGTACCCGTCAGTTGCCGCTGATGCGTCCTGACGAGGGCGGGTGCGCTGATCTGCGGAGAAGCGTCGCAGCTCCTCCCAAGCCGGTGCGTAGTCCGCGCTACGCACCGTCGGTGAGCCCTGGGGCGACGAGGACCGGCTGCTGCGCAAGGGGCGTTTCGGCCGCTCTCGGCGCGCGCCCTCACCCGGGTCAGCGTCCACGGCCTGCGTGACGTTACCGCGTACCGCTGCGACCTGCGTCACCGGCCCGTCGCCCGGGAGCCGACACGGTAGGGCCCTCCGGATTGCCGGGATGTGAAATCTCGCCACACCGGCACCCTCACCCCAAGCCGGGCCCCACGACCCCTGGACGCCACCGCGAGCCGGGAGTTACCTGGCATACGTGGGAAGGGCGCGCGCACGGCACGGGGGCACGCAACCGGGCGCGGCGGCGAACTGTCGGCGGATTGGGGCGCTTACCTATGACACCTACGCTCGTGCGGCAGCACACGTCCCGCGCGGGGTCCGCACCCCGCGTGGACCTGAGCGCACGCGCGCGTGACTGGTCCGAGATCCAGGAGCGGATGCTCGTACCGCTCTACGAAGCCGTGTACGACCGACTCGAAGTGGGCCCCGCCACCCGGCTGCTGGGGCTGAACTGCGGTTCCGGGCTCGCCCTGCTGATGGCGGCCTCCAGGGGCGCCGCGGTCACCGGTGTCGACTCCGCCTCCCCCGAACGGCTCGCCCTCGCGCGCGAGCGCCTGCTGCCGGACGCCCCGCCCGGCCGGGGCGGCGACGGCGGACGCGGCACGCGCGCGCGTACGGCCGCGGAACTCCTCGACGGCCCGCCCGCGGCCACGGGCGGCCCGGAGGCGGGCGCGTACACCCTGGTGACCGCCTTCGAGCCGGTCGGCGGCCTCGCCGGCGACGCCGAGGGGCTGGACGACCTGCTCGCCGAAGCGCTGCCGCTGGCCGGGCGGGGGGCCGCCGTGGTGCTGGCCGGCTGGGGACCACCGGAGCGCTGCGCCACCTCCTCGGTGCTGCGGGTGGCCGCCAAGCTGGCCGATCCGCTGCGCGGCGCGCGCGGCCGGCCGGCCGCCCGGCGCGACGACCTGGAGGATGTCGCCAAGCGGTCCGGGCTGAAGCCGGACGGCTCGGGCCGGGTCGCCTGCCCGTTCGGGTACGCCGACCTCGACAGTGCCGTACGGGGGCTGCTGTCCACCGGCCTGTTCGACCCGGCGATCGCGGCGACCGACGCCAAACAGGTCGACAAGGAGTTGACGGAGGCCCTGCACCCGCACCGCCGCCCGGACGGCACCGTGTGGATGCCGAACGTCTTCCGCTACCTCATCGCGCGCGTGCCCTAGGGTCTTTCGTCAGTCCTCGCTCGGCTTGGTCAGGCGGGTGATCCCGGCGATCCGGTAGGCGTCCGCCTCCTCCAGCGTCTCGTTCTCCAGCAGCGCCCGCGCGAGCGCGTCCAGCCGGCCCCGGTGGTCGCGGAGCTTGCGGCACGCCTCCTCGTAGCACTCGTCCACGATCCGCCGCATCTCCGAGTCGATGACGTCCAGGGTCTGCGGGGCGGCCGACAGTCCGTACGCCTGCTGGGCGTCGCTCGGCAGGGCGGACAGCCGGCCGACGCGCTCGCTCATGCCCCAGCGGCCCACCATCCCGCGCGCGATGTTGGTGACCTGTTCGAGGTCGTTCTCGGCACCCGTCGTCACGACCCCGTAGACGACCTCTTCCGCCGCCATGCCGCCCAGGGCGCCGATGATGCGCCCGCGCAGGTACTCCTCGGAGTGCGCGTACCGCTCCACCTCGGGCGTGGACATGGTCACCCCGAGCGCACGGCCGCGCGGCACGATGGTGATCTTGCGGACGGGGTCGGCGCCGGGTTGCAGCATGCCGAGCAGGGCGTGGCCGCTCTCGTGGTACGCGGTACGGCGGCGGTCCTCCTCCGGCATGACCAGGGTGCGCTCGGCGCCGAGCTGCACCTTCTCCAGCGCCTCGGACAGGTCGGCGCCGGTCACCTGCTCCTGTTTGCGTTTGACCGCGAGCAGAGCGGCCTCGTTGGCGAGATTGGCCAGATCCGCGCCGGTCATGCCCGGGGTGACACGGGCGAGCTGCGTCAGGTCCACGTCGGGCGCGAGCGGGATCTGCCGGGTGTGGATCCGCAGGATCGACTCGCGGCCCCCGCGGTCCGGTGGGGACACGGTGACCACCCGGTCGAAGCGGCCGGGACGGGTCAGCGCCGGGTCCAGGATGTCCGCGCGGTTGGTCGCGGCGATGACGATCACGCCCTCGGCGCCCGAGAAGCCGTCCATCTCGGTGAGGATCTGGTTCAGCGTCTGCTCGCGCTCGTCATGGCCGCTCATCGACGAACTGCCGCCGCGCGCGCGTCCGATGGTGTCGATCTCGTCGATGAAGATGATCGACGGCGCCACCTTGCGGGCCTCGGCGAACAGCTCGCGGACGCGGGAGGCGCCGACGCCCACGATCATCTCGATGAACTCCGACGCCGAGGCGGAGAAGAACGGCACGCCGGCCTCCCCCGCGACCGCCCGCGCGAGCAGGGTCTTGCCGGTGCCGGGCGGTCCGGAGAGCAGGACCCCGCGCGGCAGCTTCGCGCCCATCCTGCGGTAGACGTCGGGGTGCTCCAGGAAGTCGACGACGTCGTCGAGTTCGCCCTTGACCTCGTCGATGCCGGCCACGTCGGCGAACGTCGTGCGCTCGGTGTCCGGCCGCGGCCCGACCGGTCGGGGCGGCGACCGGCGGCCGAACAGGCCGCCCGCGCCGGGCAGCATCCCGCCGAGCCGCCGCTGGACGAGGAGCCACACGACGACCAGGACCGCGATGGGGATGAGGGACATCAGCAGGTTGGCCGTCAGGCTGCGTTCCTGTACGACCGGGCGCGCGGTGACCGTGACCCCGTGGCTGCTCAGGTTCTGCCACAGCCGGTCGTCCGCGAAGGCGGGCCGCTGTGTCTTGAACTTGGTGTACTTCCCGCCGCCCTCGGGATCGGAGCGGGGGTTCTTGAGCTGGCCCTGGATCGCGTCGCCCTTGGAGTAGATCGTGGCGACGTTGCCCTCGCCGACCTGTCTGCTGAACTCCGTGTACGAGATCGTCGGCTCGTTGCCCTGGCCGAAGTAGTGCAGCCCGACGTAGGCCAGCACGAAGACGACCACCGCGGTGGCGAGCAGGCCCCACCATTTGCCGCCCCTGAGCCGGCCGGACCGCCGCGGGGGCTCCTCCGGTGTGCCCTCGGCGCGCCACGGCTGATCAGGCGCCTTGCGGGGCGGCGCCGCATCACTCATATCTGGACGTTACGACACCCCACGGGCCTCGGCACGCGCAAGGGGCGCCCCCTGTGTCAGGGAGGCGCCCCCGGCGTTCCGTGCGAGCGGGACTCAGCCCGTGCGCTTGCTCAGCCCATGAACTTCTTGAACTCGTCCGGCAGCTCGAAGTCCTGGCCGCCCTGCTGCGGCACCCCGAACGCGTTCCCGGCCTGCGCGGCGGCCTCGCGGCGCTGCGCCGCCTCCAGCTCCTGCTGCTTGCGCTTCATCGGGTTGCCGGAGCGCTGCTTGCCCTTGGCCTTCTTCTGCTGCTTCTTCTGCCGGCCGGGGCCGCCGCCCATGCCCGGGATCCCCGGCATGCCCGGCATACCGCCCTGGGCCATGCGGGACATCATCTTGCGGGCCTCGAAGAACCGCTCGACCAGGCTCTTCACCGCGCTGACCTCGACACCGGAACCACGCGCGATACGGGCGCGGCGGGAGCCGTTGATGATCGTCGGGTCCTGGCGCTCGGCCGGGGTCATCGACTTGATGATCGCGGCGGTGCGGTCGACGTCCCGCTCATCCAGGTTGGCGATCTGGTCCTTGATCTGGCCCATGCCCGGGAGCATGCCGAGCAGCTTGCTGATGCTGCCCATCTTCCTGACCTGCTCCATCTGGGACAGGAAGTCGTCCAGGGTGAAGTCCTGGCCCTTCTTCGACGCCAGCTTCGAGGCCATCTTCTGGGCCTCTTCCTGGCTGAACGTCTTCTCCGCCTGCTCGATCAGGGTGAGCAGGTCACCCATGTCGAGGATGCGGGAGGCCATCCGGTCCGGGTGGAACGCGTCGAAGTCGTCCAGCTTCTCGCCGTTGGACGCGAACATGATCGGCTTGCCGGTGATCTGCCGGATGGACAGGGCCGCACCACCGCGGGCGTCACCGTCGAGCTTGGACAGGACCACGCCGTCGAAGCCGACGCCGTCGCGGAAGGCCTCGGCGGTGTTGACGGCGTCCTGACCGATCATGGCGTCGACGACGAACAGGATCTCGTCGGGGCCGACCGCGTCCCGGATGTCCGCGGCCTGCTGCATCATCTCGGCGTCGATACCGAGGCGGCCGGCGGTGTCCACGATCACGATGTCGTGGACCTTGGACTTCGCGAAGTCGATGGAGTCCTTGGCGACCTTCACCGGGTCGCCGACGCCGTTGCCCGGCTCCGGCGCGTACACCGCGACACCGGCGCGCTCGGCGACGACGCTGAGCTGGTTGACGGCGTTGGGGCGCTGGAGGTCGGCGGCGACCAGCAGCGGGGAGTGGCCCTGCTCCTTGAGCCACTTGCCGAGCTTGCCCGCGAGGGTGGTCTTGCCGGCACCCTGGAGACCGGCCAGCATGATCACGGTGGGCGGCTGCTTGGCGAACCGCAGACGCCGGGTCTCGCCGCCGAGGATGGTGACCAGTTCCTCGTTGACGATCTTGAGGACCTGCTGGGCGGGGTTGAGCGCCCGGGAGACCTCGGCCCCGAGCGCGCGCTCCTTGACGTTCTTGATGAACGCCCGCACGACGGGCAGCGCCACGTCGGCTTCGAGGAGCGCGATGCGGATCTCGCGCGCCGTGGCGTCGATGTCCGCCTCGGAGAGCCGTCCCTTGCCGCGCAGGTTCTTGAAAGTCGCTGACAGGCGATCGGAGAGAGTGTCGAACACGGCGCTCGCGGTCCTCGGGGTCGGTGACGGTCTTGAAGGTCGCCCTCCAGGGTATCCCGGCGCCGCAAGCACCGGGGCAGCTCATCCGCGCAGCGTCTCCTCCAGCACCCCCGCCAGCGACGCCGCGTCCCCGGCGGGCAGGGGCGCGCCCGCCCCCGTCGTGACGTAGAACGCGTCCACCGCGTTGGAGCCCAGCGTGCTCACGTGCATGCTGCGCACCCGTACGCCGGCCTTCTCCAGGGCCATGCCGATGCGGTACAGCAGGCCCGGGGCGTCCTGGGCGCGGACCTCGATCACCGTGGCGTGGTGGGAGGCGGCCGGGGCGACGGCCACCCGGGGCGGCGGGGCGGTCCAGCCGCGGCGGCGCGGGTAGGCCGCGTCGCGTTCGGCGAGGCGGCCGGCGATGTCGAGGGTGCCGTCCAGGGCGCGGACCAGGTCGGTGCGCAGCCGGGCCGCCTGGGGCAGGGAGCCGTACTCGGCGGCGACCCGCCAATTGAGGAGGAGGACGGTTCCGTCGTCGTCCACACCGTCCGGCAGGCGCAGCGCGCGCAGTTCCGCCGTGCGCACGGTGAGGCGGTGCACGGCGAGGACCCCGGCGACCGCGGGGAGGACACCGGGCTGGTCGGGTACGGCGATGACCAGCTCCACGCCCAGGGGTTCCGGGTCGCCGGCCGGCTCCTCGTCGGTGACCGGTTCGGTCTGGGCGCGCAGGGCGAGGACCGGGCCGCCGGTGCGGTAGGCCTCGATGGCGAGGCGTTCCTGCTCGGCGGTGGGCGCGGCCGGCTCGGGCTCGTCGGGGGCGTCCCCGGCGAGGACGGCGCGGACCCGTCGGACGAGGTCGGCGACGAGGGAGCCGCGCCAGGAGGACCAGGCGGCCGGGCCGGTCGCGAGGGCGTCCGCCTCGGTGAGGGCGTGCAGCAGCTCCAGGGTGCTCTGGCTGCCGACGGCCTCGGCGACCGAGCGGACGGTGGCGGGGTCGTCCAGGTCGCGCCGGGTGGCGGTCTCGATGAGCAGCAGGTGGTGGCGCACCAGCAGGGACAGCACGGCCACGTCCGCGCGGTCGAAGCCGATCCGTGCGGCGACGTCCTTGGCGATGATCTCGCCGGCCACCGAGTGGTCGCCGGGCCAGCCCTTGCCGATGTCGTGCAGCAGGGCGGCGACCAGCAGCAGGTCGGGGCGGCTGACGCGGCGGGTGAACTCGGAGGCGCGGACCGCCGTCTCGATCAGGTGGCGGTCCACCGTCCACACGTGCACGGCGTTGCGCTGCGGCCGGCAGCGCACCCGCTCCCAGTCGGGCAGCAGGCGGGTGATCAGGCCCTCGGCCTCCAGGGCCTCCCAGACCTCGATCGTGGGGCGGCCGGAGCCGAGCAGGGTGACCAGCTGCTCGCGGGCCTCGGCGGGCCAGGGCGTGGGCAGGGGGCGCGCGGTGGCGGCCATGCGCCGTACGGCGTGCAGGGAGAGCGGCAGGCCGGCCTGGGCGGCGGCGCCCGCGGCGCGCAGCGGGAGCACGGGGTCGCGCTCGGGGCGTGCGGCGCGGGCGAGCACCACCTCGCCGTCCTGTTCCACCACGCCTTCGGCCAGGGGCGACCGCTCGGTGACCGGCTTGGTGCCGCCCAGCATGGCGCGCAGACGCGGCCGGACGGCGCGCGCACGCAGCACGCGCCCCACTTCCCGCCAGGTCACGTCACTGGCGTACGCGATCACCCGCGCCGCTTCGTAGACCTGCCGCAGCAGGGTGTCGGCGTCGAGCAGCCCCAGCTCGGCGGCGACCTGGTCCTGTTCCTGGAGGGCGAGCCGGTCGGTGGCGCGGCCGGTGGCCAGGTGCAGGGCGTCCCGGACGTCGAGGAGACGGCGGCGGGCGTCGGCCAGGCCCTCGCGGGGGGCGTCGGCGAGCCAGGAGGCGGCGACGGCGCGCAGGGCGGTGGCGTCGCGCAGGCCGCCGCGGGCCTCCTTGAGGTCGGGCTCCAGCAGGTACTGGAGCTCGCCCTGGCGCGCGGCGCGTTCGGCGCACAGTTCCTGGAGTTCGGGGAGGCGTTTGGGGGCCTGGTTGCGCCAGTCGGCGAGGGCGGCGGTGCGCAGGTCGGCGGTGAGGGCGGAATCGCCGGCCAGGTGGCGGGCGTCCAGCAGGCCGAGGTGGACCTTGAGGTCCTCGCCGGCCGTCTTGCGGGCCTCGGCGGGGGTGCGGACGGAGTGGTCGAGGGCGAGGCCGAGGTCCCAGACCGGGTACCAGAGCCGGTCGGCGAGGGCGGCGACCGCGCCGGGGTCGGAGCCGTCGTGGAGCAGGACGAGGTCGAGGTCGCTGCGCGGGGACAGTTCCCCGCGGCCGTAGCCGCCGACGGCGACGAGCGAGACGCCGTGCGCCGCTCCCGCCGCCGCGTCGAACAGTCCGGCGAGCCAGTCGTCGGTCAGTCCGGACAGGGCGGCACGGCGCGGCGGCCCGGACCGCGCCCCCTCCGTGAGGAGGCGCAGCCGGGCCGCCGCGTAGCCGCCGGGCCCCGAGTCTTCCGTCTCTTCGCGCACATCCGTACCGGTCACCCAGCGACTCCTGTCCGTTTCCCCCGAGGTTCCCCTGTCCCGCATTGTGCTGTGTCAGAGCGCGTCCGGCCCGCGCTCGCCCGTGCGCACCCGTACGGCGGTCTCCACGGGCAGGGACCAGACCTTGCCGTCCCCGATCTTGCCGGTGCGGGCCGCCTTGACGATGACCTCGATCAGCTGCTCGGCGTCGTCGTCCTCGGCCAGCACCTCGATGCGGATCTTGGGCACGAGGTCGACGGTGTACTCGGCGCCGCGGTAGACCTCGGTGTGGCCGCGCTGCCGGCCGTAGCCGCTGGCCTCGGTGACGGTGAGCCCGTGGACGCCGAAGGCCTGGAGGGCTTCCTTGATCTCGTCGAGCCGGTGGGGCTTCACGACGGCGGTGATGAGCTTCATGCGTCCACCTTCTTGTTCTGCGCGGCGGCCAGGGCCGTTGCGGCGAGGGAGCCGGTGACGCCGCCGCCGGCGCCGCTGAAGTCGTATGCGGTCTCGGCGTGCTCGGCCTGGTCGATGCCGGAGATCTCCTCGTCCTCGGTGACCCGCATGCCCAGGGTCTTGTCGAGGAGGAAGGCGAGGACGGCGGAGACGATCAGAGAGTAGGCGAGGACCGCGAAGACCCCGGCGCACTGCTTCCACAGCTGGGTGAAGGTGTGGTCGCCGTAGAAGACGCCGGTGGCGGTGGACTGGCCCTTGCCGGTGGCGAAGAAGCCGATGAGCAGGGAGCCGATGATGCCGCCGACCATGTGGACGCCGACCACGTCGAGGGAGTCGTCGTAGCCGAACCTGAACTTCAGCCCGACGGCCGCGGCGCAGGCGACACCGGCGATGGCGCCGACGGCGATCGCGCCGAGCGGGGAGACGGCGCCGCCGGACGGGGTGATGGCGACCAGACCGGCGACCGCGCCGGAGGCGGCGCCGAGCGTGGTGCACGCGCCGTGCCGGATCTTCTCGTAGGCGAGCCAGGCCAGCATGGCGGCGGCCGTCGCGACCTGCGTGTTGACGAACATCAGCGCGCCGACGCCGTCGTCGTTGCCGAGCCAGGAGCCGGCGTTGAAGCCGAACCAGCCGAACCACAGCAGACCGGCGCCGAGCATGACCAGCGGGAGGCTGTGCGGGCGCATGGGGTCGCGCTTGAAGCCGACGCGCTTGCCGATGACGAGGATGACACCGAGCGCCGCGGCACCGGCGTTGATGTGGACCGCCGTACCGCCCGCGAAGTCGATCACGCCGAGCTTGTAGGCCCAGCCGTCGGCGCCCCAGACCCAGTGGGCGACCGGGACGTAGACGATCGTGGCCCACAGGGCGACGAAGAGCGTCCAGGCGGAGAACTTGACCCGGTCGGCGAGGGCGCCGCTGATCAGGGCCGGGGTGATGATCGCGAACATCAGCTGGAAGACCATGAACACGAAGATCGGGATGGTGTAGCCGTCCCAGAGCTGCGTCAGGCCGATGTTGCTGAGGCCGATCCAGTCGGCGTTCCAGCCGAGCAGGCTGTTGCCCGTGCCGAAGGCGAGGGAGAAGCCGTAGAGGACCCACAGGATGGTGACGATCCCCAGGCTGATGAAGCTCATCATCAGCATGTTCAGGGTGCTCTTGACGCGGACCATGCCTCCGTAGAAGAAGGCCAGTCCCGGGGTCATCAGCATCACCAGGGCGGAACAGATGAGCATGAAGCCTGTGTTCGCGGACGACAGTCTGGGTGCGTCCGCCGCAAGCATGATGGCTGGTGCCATCGGCGTCTCCTCGTCGGTTGGTACGGCCCCGTGCGGGCGGTGCCTGAGCGGTCCGGTCGGTGAGGGGTGGGCCGGTTATGCGCCACGAGACTGGCGCAGCGCGGTTTCGGTGGAAGCCCCTCGTTGTTTCGCCGGGGTGACGAAGGCGCCCTGTGTGTTACGCGTCGGTGAAGCGCGGGATACCGGGCCGCGCGATCGTTATCGTGGCGCAACCTTCTCCGCGGGACCCGCGCAAAGACACGAGCCGGCCGCGGCGGGCCTTCCGATGACCTGGCATGGGGGAGCCGAGTCGGGCAGTTCGGGAGGACCGGCCGCGGCCGGGGTTCGGGGTGCTGTGGTGGTCAGACGGCTTCGGCGGCCTCCGGCAGGTCGACGGCGAGCTGCTCACTGAGGTCGACCACGGCGGCGAGGTCGCCGTAGTCGCGGGCGGCCGTGTCGACCGTCTTTCGGATACGAGTGTTCACACGCTCGGAGCGGACCTTCTTGGCGATCTCCATGGCGCGCGTGGCATAGGTCGTGCTCTCCTCGGGCTCGCGCTGGAGCAGGTGCACGGTGGCCATGCCGATGAGGTTGAGCGCGTACGACCGCTGGTGCTCGGAGTCGTCGGCGAACAGCTCCACGGCGCGCCGCATGAGCGGCTCGGCGAGGGAGGCGTAGGTGGGGCTGCGCCCGGCCACGTAGGCGAGGTCGCGGAAGGAGTGGGAGTTCTCGCCGTACAGCTCGGCCTCGGAGAAGAAGCGGATCCAGTCGGGGTCGGGCTCGTCCCACTCGTCGACCTCGGCGAAGGTGTCCTCGGCCATGCGGACGGCGCGCTTGGTCCTGCCGGGCTGGCCCATGTTGGCGTAGGCGCGGGCCTCCATCGCATACAGCATGGACTGGGTGCGCGGGCTCGCGCAGTCGCGGCTGCCGTACTGGGCGAGGTGGATCAGCTCCAGGGCGTCCTCGGGCCGGCCGAGATGGATCATCTGGCGGCTCATGCTGGAGAGGATGTACGAGCCGAGCGGCTTGTCCCCGGCTTCCTTGGCCGCGTGCAGGGCGAGCACGAAGTACTTCTGGGCGGTGGGCTGGAGGCCGACGTCGTACGACATCCAGCCGGCCAGCTCGGCCAGCTCGGCGGCGACCTGGAACAGCTTGCGGGTGATGGCCTCGGGCTGGGGCTCCTGGAGCAGGTCGGTGACCTCGTGCAGCTGGCCGACGACCGCCTTGCGGCGCAGGCCGCCGCCGCACTGGGCGTCCCACTGGCGGAACATGCGCGTGGTGGACTCCAGCAGCTCCAGCTCCGGCCGGGACAGCGGGCCCGGCCTGCGCGCGTCGTGGGCGGGCTGGGGCTCGGGCGGGGCCGGGGCGGCCGGGGCGGGCACGAGCCAGCGCTGCATGGGCTCGATGAGGGAGGGGCCGGCGGACAGCGCGAGCGACGTCCCGAGGAAGCCGCGCCGGGCGAGCATCAGGTCGCTGCGGGAGAACTCGCCGAGCAGGGCGACGGTCTGCGGGCCCGTCCAGGGCAGGTCGACTCCGGAGGCGGCGGGCGACTGGCGGGCGGCGCGCAGGCCGAGGTCCTCGATGGAGACGACGCAGCCGAAGCGCTCGGAGAACAGCTCCGAGAGGATGCGCGGGATCGGTTCGCGCGGGTTCTCGCCGTCCAGCCAGCGGCGGACCCGCGAGGTGTCGGTGGAGATGTGGTTGGCACCCAACTGGCGTGCCCTGCGGTTCACTTGGCGGGCCAGCTCGCCCTTGGACCAGCCGCTGCGCACGAACCACGAACCGAGCAGTTCGTTGGGGCGCTTGTCAGCGTGTGTCCCGCTTCCGCCACTGCCGCCCACTGGAACGCCCCCATCCCTGAGACCACTTGCCGCCCGATGCGCCAAGCCCTATCAGAATGCCGGTAAATAGGGCCTCCCGTCCGCCGGTTCTCACCCTTCGAACGGTTTGACGACTTGCCTCCGGCATACCCGCGAGTGCATGTGCCCCGGGGACTCGCACACTCACAGTAATCCTACGATCACCCGTCCAACCACAGGGATCCCTGAAACGCCACCATTCGCCACCCCTTCGAATGAACTCACGGTGGCCAGCCCGCGATTCACTTGACAGAGGACGGCCGGAAGTCGGCGGAGTGATGCACTCAGGGGCGCGTGACCCTCCGGTGCGCCACCCTCCGCACCTCAAGGCGCCGCCTTAGCGCCGCGTCGCCGCGGGGAGGCGGAGCCGTAACGTTACGTTCCGTTTCCGTCTCGTTCCGTGGCGTGACCACCGGCGCGCTGGACCCGTTGGAGGGGGCATGGGCTTCACGATCGGCGGCATCCGCGAGATCCGTTCGGGCACGCGCCGGCGCGGCCGGTCCGCGGAGTGCACCGCCGTGGCCGAGTTCACCGGGCTGTGGGGCTGGGACGTGGTGCCGGGGGCGCGGGCCGCCGGGGGCGCCTGCTCGTGCGGGCGGTCCGACTGCCCGGCGCCGGGCGCGCATCCGCTGGACTTCGCCGCGCCCGTGCCGGCCGGGGCCACGCTGGACGAGGTGGGCAAGGCCTGGTCGGAGTTACCGGGCGCCTCGGTGATGCTGCCGGTGGGCCGGGCCTTCGACGTCATCGAGGTCTCGGAGCCGGCCGGCCGCCGCGCCCTGGTCCGCCTGGAGCGGATGGGCCTCCCGCTCGGCCCGGTGACCGCGACCCCCGACGGCCGCGCCCACTTCTTCGTCGCGCCCGGCGCCGCCGCCGACCTGCCCCGGCTGCTCTACCGCATGGGCTGGGACGACCCGGCCGCGCTGGACCTGCGCGGCCTCGGCCCCGGCACGCACATCACCGCGCCGCCCTCCGACCGGGGCGGCCTGGGCCCGGTGCGCTGGCTGCGCCCGCCCGCGCTGGACTCGGCGACGCGCCCCCCGGCGGCCCGGCTGCTGCTCGGCACGCTGGCGTATGTGGCCCACCGGTCGCGGGCCAGGGCGTAGGCCGGCCCGGCCAAGACGAAGCTCCCGTCCCCGACTGCACCTCGGGGCGGGAGCTTCTTGGTGTCCACGTGACCACCTGCCGGCGTCCGCGGGTGGTTCACTCGCCGATAAGCGCATGCACGAACGCCTCCGGCTCGAACGGCGCGAGGTCGTCCGCGCCCTCGCCGAGCCCCACCAGCTTGACCGGTACGCCCAGCTCGCGCTGGACCGCGATGACGATGCCGCCCTTGGCCGTGCCGTCCAGCTTGGTCAGCACGATGCCGGTGATGTCCACGACCTCGGCGAACACGCGGGCCTGGACCAGGCCGTTCTGGCCGGTGGTGGCGTCCAGGACGAGCAGCACCTCGTCCAGCGGCGCGTGCTTCTCGACCACGCGCTTGACCTTGCCCAGCTCGTCCATGAGACCGGTCTTGGTGTGCAGGCGGCCGGCGGTGTCGATGAGGACGACGTCGACCCCCATCTCCTTGCCCTCCTTGACCGCGTCGAAGGCGACGGAGGCGGGGTCGCCGGCCTCGGGGCCGCGCACGGTGTAGGCGCCGACGCGCTCGCCCCAGGTCTGGAGCTGGTCGGCGGCGGCGGCGCGGAAGGTGTCGGCGGCGCCGAGCACGACGCTGCGGCCGTCGGCGACGAGCACGCGGGCGAGCTTGCCCGTGGTGGTGGTCTTGCCGGTGCCGTTGACGCCGACGACCATCACGATGCCCGGCTTGCGGTCCTCGGGCTCGGTCCTGACCGTGCGGTCGACCTCGGTGCCGATCAGCGTGAGCAGCTCCTCGCGGAGCAGGCCGCGCAGCTCCTCGGGGGTGCGGGTGCCGAGGACCCGGACGCGTTCGCGCAGGCGCTCGACCAGTTCCTGGGTGGGCTGCACGCCGACGTCGGCGGTGAGCAGCGTGTCCTCGATCTCCTCCCAGGTGTCCTCGTCCAGGTGCTCGCGCGAGAGCAGCGTGAGCAGGCCCTTTCCGAGGGCGTTCTGCGAGCGGGACAGGCGGGTGCGCAGGCGGACCAGCCGGCCTGCCGTGGGCTCCGGGATCTCGATCTCGGGAGCCTCGACCACGGGAGGCTCCTCGACGACGACCGGTGCGGGGCCGCCGGGAAGATCCACCTCCTCGATCGTCCGGCGCGGTTCGTCGCGCGGCGTCTCCGCCTCGTCGCCGACGTGCGGCTCGGCCGGGGGCGCGGTGATGTCGGGCGCTTCGGGGGGCGGCGGGGGCAGCGGCTTCCGGCGCCGGCTGCCCACGATCAGCCCGCCGAGCGCGCCGAGCACGACCACGGCGATGACTACAGCAAGGATGATGGTTTCCATAACCCGTCCAGTATCGGCCATGGGGTCTGCGCGGACCCCGTTTGTGGCTTCCTCCGAGAGACAAACGCCACGTATTGCTAGGAGTGGGAGCAAAGTACGATGGTGGGCGCGCTGTTGACGCGCGTAGAGTCCCCTCGTCCCTGTCCCCCCACGTCTGGCACCTCTTTCATGACGAAAACCGTCGAGACCGAAGGCGCTCTCGAAACGCGCGGTATCGAACAGGTCCCCGACCACGAGCGCACGGCGAAGACCCGGGAACTGTTCCCCACCTGGGTCGGTGCGAACATCAGCGTGCTGCTGCTGACGATGGGCGCGAGCCTGGTCGTGGCGTACCACCTGAACATCTGGCAGGCGCTGGTCGTCGCGGTGGCGGCGCCGGTCGTGTCGTACGGCCTCGTGGGCCTGATCGGCATCGCGGGCAAGCGGGGCGGCGCGCCCGGCATGGCGCTGTCGCGGGCGGTGTTCGGACAGCGCGGCAATCTGCTGCCCGGTTCGCTGATCTGGGTCGCGCGCTGGGGCTGGGAGACGATCAATGCGGTGACCGGCGCCTACGCGATGCTCACCATCCTGGACATCCTGTTCGGCATCAGGGCGAACAGCGTGCTGGACATGGTGACGCTGCTGGTGTTCGTCGTCGCGACCTTCGCGATCTCCGGGCTCGGCATCAACGCCGTGCAGAGGTGCAACAAGTACGCGACCTACCTCTTCGGTGTCTTCTCGGTGCTGGTCCTGGCCTATCTGGTGGCGAACACCGACTGGTCGCGGGTGATGGACCACAGCGCCGGTTCCACGGCCGCGGTGATCACCGGCATCGGCATGATCGCGGCGGGTGGGGTGAGCTGGATCCCGACCGCCCCGGACTTCACCCGCTACCTGCCGCGCACGGCCTCGTCCAAGGCGATCGTGGGTACGGCGGTGGGTGGCGCCGGTGTCGTCGTGCTGCCCATGGTCCTGATGGGCGCGGTGATGGCCGTCGCCACGCCGGACCTGGCCTCGGCGAGCGACCCGGTGTCCTTCCTCGGCGAGATCCTGCCGACCTGGATCGCCGTGCCGTACCTGTTCATCGCGCTGATCGGCATGCTGCTGATCAACTCGATGTCGATGTACTCGGCGGGCTTCACCGCGCAGACCCTGGGCTTCAAGGTGCCGCGGCACTGGGCGGTCTCGGTCAACGCCGTGATCTCGCTGGTCTTCGGCGGGGTGCTGATGCTGGTGGCGACGAGCTTCATGGGCTCGTTCATCGCCTTCCTGTCGCTGCTGGCGGTCGCCTTCTCGGCCTGGGTCGGCGTGTTCGGCGCGGACATGTTCCGCCGCACGGAGTACGACGGCCGGGCCATGGCCGACACCACCCGCGCCAGCGCCTACTGGTACCAGGGCGGCTTCTCCCCCGCGGCCGTGGCCGCCTGGGCGGTGGGCCTGGTGTCGGGCCTGATGTTCACCACCTCGGACTGGTTCACCGGCCCGCTCGCGACGAACAACGTGATCGGCGAGTACGGCCTCGGCTGGGTCGCGACGATCGTGATCTCCGGCGGGCTGTACCTGGTGCTGCCGAAGCCGGCGGCGGCCCGCCCGGCCGGGACGACCGAGCCGGCCGGGGAGCGCACGGCCGCCGGCGTGTGACGCGCCTCGGCCGGACGGGTCGCTCCCGCGCCCGCAGCCCTCGCCTTCGGTCATCCCGCGAGCCTGCCCGCCCGGTCCTGGATGTCTGACGTATCGTCAGCCAAGGTCCCCCTCCACCGCAGCGCACCGGAGGGGGACCTTCCCATGCCCGTCACGGTCGTACGTTTCAACCTCGTCGCGCCCGGCGCCCCTCCCGCCGCCCTCTCCGCCCGCTACCGGGCCGCTGCGGCTGGCGGAGGAGATCGCCGTGCTGGACCTGCTCAGCGGCGGCCGGCTGGTGACCGTGGCCGGGATCGGGTACCGGCCGCAGGAGTACGCCCTGTTCGGCGTGGACTGGCACCGGCGCGGCCGGCTCCAGGACGAACTGCTGCGGACGCTGCTGACGGCGTGGACCGGCGAGGAGTTCACCTACCGGGGCCGGCGGGTACGGCTCACCCCGCGCCCGTACACCGATCCGCACCCGCTGCTGCTGGTCGGCGGTTCCTCCAGCGCCGCCGCCCGCCGGGCCGCCCGGTTCGGCCTGCCGTTCTTCCCGAGCGGGCACCTGCCGGAGCTGGAGACGTACTACGAGGGGAAGCCGACCGAGTACGGCACCGAGGGCTGGACCATGATGCCGGCGGCCGGGACCCCGCTGCTCCACCTGGCCGAGGACCCGGACCGGGCGTGGGCCGAGTACGGCGGGCACTTCCTGCACGAGGCGCGGACGTACGCCTCCTGGCAGTCGGGCGGGATCCGCTCGGCGGTTGGGTCGGCGGCCACGACCGTGGCGGAGCTGCGCGCCGAGGGCGTGTACCGGATCCTCACACCGGAGCAGTGCGTGGCGCAGGGCCTGGACAGCCTGGTGCTGCATCCGCCGGCGGGCGGCATGCCGGTGGAGGAGGGCTGGCGCAGCCTGCGGCTGTTCGCGCGGCGGGTCCTTCCGGCGCTGGAGGGCTGAGCCGGGCGGTGCGGCCGTACGACACCGCCGCCCCCGGTCCGGGCAGTGGCCGGGCCGGGGGCGGCGGACGGTTCGAGGAGAGGGGCAGCGGGGACTTGGCCCTTCTCCCCGAGTTCGGGGGGCCTCGCTACGAGGCTCAGCCCATCTCCTCCAGGGACTTGCCCTTCGTCTCCTTGACGAACTTCAGGACGAACGGGATGGAGAGCGCGGCGAAGACGGTGTAGATCACGTAGGTGCCGGAGAGGTTCCAGTCGGCCAGCGACGGGAAGCTCGCGGTGATGGCCCAGTTGGCGATCCACTGCGCGGCGGCGGCCACGCCCAGGGCGGCGGCACGGATCTTGTTCGGGAACATCTCGCCGAGGAAGACCCAGACGACCACGCCCCAGGAGAGGGCGAAGAAGAGGACGAACACGTGGGCGGCGATCAGGGCGACCCAGCCCTGGGTGCTCGGCAGCTTGCCGTCGACCAGGTGGTAGCTGAACGCCCAGGCCTCCAGGGCCAGGCCGACGGCCATGCCGACCGAGCCGATGAGGGCGAGCGGCTTGCGGCCGACGCGGTCCACGAAGATCATCGCGATCACGGTGCCGATGATGTTGATGATCGAGGTCGTGAAGGAGTAGAAGAACGACTCCGTCGGGTCGACGCCGACCGACTGCCACAGCGTCGAGGAGTAGTAGAACGCGACGTTGATGCCGACGAACTGCTGGAAGACCGACAGGCCGATACCGACCCAGACGATCGGCTTGAAGAAGAAGGAGCCGCCGAGCAGGTCCTTGAAGGTGGACTTGTGCTCGCTCTTCATCGCCAGCTGGATCTCGGCGACGCGGGCGTCCAGGTCGATCTCCTGGCCCTCGACCTCGGCGAGGATCTCACGGGCGCGGTCGTGCTTGCCGACGGAGAGCAGGAAGCGCGGGGACTCGGGGATCGCGAAGGACAGCAGGCCGTAGAGGACGGCCGGGACGACCATCACGCCGAGCATGACCTGCCAGGCCTCCAGGCCCATCAGCTTGCCGCGCTGGTCGCCGCCGGCGGCGTTGAGCAGGCCCCAGTTGACCAGCTGCGAGATGGCGATGCCGACGACGATCGCGGCCTGCTGGAAGGAGCCGAGCCGGCCGCGGTAGGCGGGCGGGGCGACCTCGGCGATGTAGGCCGGGCCGATGACGGAGGCCATGCCGATGGCGAAGCCGCCGACGATGCGCCAGAAGGCGAGGTCCCACAGCGCGAAGGGCAGCGCGGAGCCGACGGCGCTGATGGTGAAGAGGACCGCGGCGATCTGCATGCATCGGATGCGGCCGATCCGGTCGGCGATGCGGCCGGCGGTGGCGGCGCCGATGGCACAGCCGATCAGGGCGATCGCGATGACCTGGGCGAGGGCCGCGGACCCGATGTCGTAACGGTCGCGGATGGCCTCGACGGCGCCGTTGATGACGGAGCTGTCGTAGCCGAAGAGGAAACCGCCCATGGCGGCAGCCGCCGCGATGAAGATGACGTGCCCGAGATGTTCGGGGTGAGCCGTCCTGGCTCCTGGCTGAGGTGCCTGCGCTGTGCTGGTCACGTGTAACTCCTCGGGCCACGGCAGCGCTGCCGCGGGTATGGGGCCCTTACAGGTAGGACCTGAAGGTAAAAGCAACGTTGCAGAGACTATGCCTTCAAGTTTCGAAGTCAATACTTCAACAGCTGTGAGTTTTCAGATATGCCCATGAGCTGCGTGTTCATTTCTTGAACACAGAGTCAGTTGATCTTGAGGAAGTCCTACCGAAGGCGCTGGGAGATGACCTTCGAGACGCCATCGCCCTGCATGGACACGCCGTAGAGCGCGTCGGCGACCTCCATCGTGCGCTTCTGGTGCGTGATCACGATCAGCTGCGAGGTCTCCTGCAACTCCTGCATGATCCGGATCAGCCGCTGGAGGTTGGTGTCGTCCAGCGCGGCCTCGACCTCGTCCATGACGTAGAAGGGGCTCGGCCGGGCCTTGAAGATCGACACCAGCAGCGCGACGGCCGTCAGCGAGCGCTCGCCGCCCGACAGCAGGGAGAGCCGCTTGACCTTCTTGCCCGGCGGGCGCGCCTCGACGTCCACGCCCGTGGTGAGCATGTTGTCGGGGTCCGTCAGGATCAGCCGGCCCTCGCCGCCGGGGAAGAGGCGGCCGAAGACCCCTTCGAACTCCCGGGCGGTGTCCCGGTAGGCCTCGGTGAAGACCTGCTCGACGCGCTCGTCGACCTCCTTCACCACCTGGAGCAGGTCGGCGCGGGTCTTCTTCAGGTCCTCCAGCTGCTCGCTGAGGAACTTGTGCCGCTCCTCCAGCGCCGCGAACTCCTCCAGCGCCAGCGGGTTGACCTTGCCGAGCTGCTGGTACGCCCGCTCGGCCGCCTTGAGCCGCTTCTCCTGCTCGGCCCGCACGAAGGGGCGCGGCTGGTTGCGCGGGTGGTCCGGGTCCTCGGGCAGCCGCTCGCCGTCGGCGGGGGGCGAGGGCGGCACGAGCTGGTGCGGCCCGTACTCCGCCACCAGCCCCTCCGGCTCGACACCCAGCTCCTCCAGCGCCTTGGTCTCCAGCTGCTCGATGCGCAGCCGCTTCTCGGCACCGAGTACCTCGCCCCGGTGAACTGAATCCGTCAACTTGTCGAGCTCGGCCTTCAGTTCACGGCCCGCCGTACGGGCGGCGGCCAGCTCCTGCTCACCCCGGGCCTTCGCGGCCTCGGCGGCGGAGCGCTCCTGCTCCGCCCGGGCGAGGGACACCTCGACGTGCGCGAGCAGTTGCCGGGCGCCACTGGCGACGGCTTCCGCGACCGCCGCCTCGTGCCGCAGCCGGGCCCGGCGCTGCTCGGCACGCGCGCGTGCCTCGCGTTCGGCGCGGGCCGCCCGGTCGAGCGAGTCGGCGCGTCCGGCGAGCCCCTTCACCCGCTCCTCGTGCGTACGGACCTGGAGGCGGGCCTCCATCTCGGTCTGCCGCGCGTTGGCCCCGTCGGCGGCGAGCCGGTCGCGCACCGAGGTGTCCGGCTCCTCCTCCACCGGCATCTCCTCGGCCACCGCCAGCCGCTCGGCGAGTTCCTCGGCCTCCTGTACGGCCTTCTCCAGCGCCTCCTGCGCGCGGGCCGCCGCCGCGGCCGACCGCTCGGCCTCCCCGGCGGCACCACGGGCCTGTCCGGCGAGCCGGCCGAGCTGCTGGGCCACGGCCGACTTCTCCCGGTCGGCGGCCCGTCGCCGCTCCCCCAGTTCCTCCACCAGGGCCGCGGCCTGCCCGCGGTGCTCGGCCGCGGCCCGCTGGGCCTCGGTCAGCTCCCGGCAGCGCACCTCCAGCTCGGCCAGCTCGGCCGCGGCCTCGTCGACGGAGGCCTGCACCTCCAGCAGGCTGGGCGCGCCCGCCGAGCCGCCGTGCGCGAAGTGGGCGCCGAGGAGGTCGCCCTCGGCGGTGACGGCGGTCAGCTCGGGATGGGCGCGGACCAGGGCCTCGGCGTCGTCCAGGGTGTCGACCACGACGATGCCGGTCAGGAGGCGGCGGACGGCCGGCATCAGCTCGGCGGGACCGCGCACGAGATCGGCGGCGGGTCGATGGCCGGGGGCGGCGAGGGGGGCGGTGGGTCGGTGGTCGGGTGCGGGACCGTCGTGGTTGCCCGCGCCGTTTCCCGCGCTCCCTCGGGGCGCTGATCCGCCGTGGTCGTGTGCCGGTGCGACCTGGTTGCCCGCACCGTTCCCCGTGGCCCCCTGGGGCGCGTTCTCCGGGGCTCCCGCGAGGAGGAGGGTCGCTCGGCCGCCGTCCTGTTTGCGGAGGAGGTTGATGGCCTCGCTCGCCGCCGCGGGGGTCGTCACGGCGATGGCGTCCGCCGCTGTGCCGAGGGCCGCGGCCAGCGGGATCTCGTAGCCCGGTGTGATCGTCAGCAGCTCTGCCGCGGGGCCGAGGACTCCGGTGAGGCGGTCCCGGGCGCCGAGCAGTATGCCGGTGCCGTCCTTCCGGCGCAGGCCCAGCGCCAGCGCGTCGTGGCGGGCCCGGGTCGCGGCGCGGCTGCGCTCGGCGGCGGTCAGGGCCTCGCGGGCCGCGGTCAGGGCGGTCTCGGCCTCCGCCAGCCGCCGTCTCGCCGTCTCGTGCTGCTCGGCCAGGTCGGCGTCGCCGGCGTCGAGGCCGTCGACCTCGGCCTGGAGGGCCTCGTACTCCTCCTGGGCGCGGACGGCGCGTTCCTGTGCCTCGTCGCGGGCCGTGGCCAGCCGGTCGATCTCGGCCTGGGCGGAGGCGACGCGCGAGCGGGCCGCGTTGACCTGTCCGGAGAGGCGGGCCAGCCCCTCGCGGCGGTCGGCGATGGCACGGGCGACGTCCCTCAGCCGGCGCTCCTCGACCGCGAGCTCGCGCTCCAGTTCGGCCCGGTGGGCGACGGTGTCGTCCAGTGCCCGCTGGGCCGCTTCCAGGGCGGCCTCCAGCTCGGCCTCCTGCTCGCGGATGCGGGCGGCCTCGCGCTCCAGGTCCTCCGGGTCCCGGCCGCGCCGCTCGTCGGGGGGCGCGGAGGTGGCGCTCTTGACCCGGGCGTCGGCCAGCGAGACCGTGCCGCGCACGCGTTCGGCCAGCTGGGACAGCTCGTACCAGGTCTGCTGCGCGCGCTGGAGGCGCGGGGTGAGCCGGCGTACCTCGTCCTCCAGCAGGGCCTCGCGGTGGAGGGCCTTCTTCAGCTCCTGCTCGGCGGTCTCCTTGCGCTCCTTCAGGGCGGCCTCGTCGGCGATCTCGGCCCGGAGGGCTTCGCGCAGGCGGACGAGGTCGTCGGCGAGGAGCCGCAGGCGGGCGTCGCGGAGGTCGGCCTGGATGACGGCGGCCCTGCGAGCGACGGCGGCCTGCCGGCCGAGGGGCTTGAGCTGGCGCCGCAGCTCGTCCGTCAGGTCCTGCACGCGCGCGAGGTTGGCCTGCATCGCGTCCAGCTTGCGGAGCGCCTTCTCCTTGCGCTTGCGGTGCTTGAGGACACCGGCCGCCTCCTCGATGAAGGCGCGGCGGCCCATGGGGTCGGCGTGCAGGACCGAGTCGAGCTGGCCCTGGCCGACGATGACGTGCATCTCGCGGCCGATGCCGGAGTCGGAGAGCAGTTCCTGGATGTCGAGGAGACGGCAGGTGTCGCCGTTGATCTGGTACTCGCTGCCGCCGTTGCGGAACATGATCCGCGTGATGGTGACCTCGGCGTACTCGATGGGCAGCGCGCCGTCGGAGTTGTCGATCGTCAGGGACACCTCGGCGCGGCCGAGCGGCGGACGGCCGGTGGTGCCGGCGAAGATGACGTCCTCCATCTTGCCGCCGCGCAGCGACTTGGCGCCCTGTTCGCCCATGACCCAGCTGAGCGCGTCCACGACGTTGGACTTGCCCGAGCCGTTCGGTCCGACGACACACGTGATGCCCGGTTCGAACCGGAGCGTGGTCGCCGAGGCGAACGACTTGAACCCGCGGAGGGTCAGGGCCTTGAGGTGCACGCCGCTGGACTCTACCCGCCGCCGCTATCTCACTCCATGAACCCTCGCAACCGCGCGGTTTCACTCGTGACCATGCAGGGCACACCAGATGTTAAAGAGCGTGAAAGGATGCGCGGCCAACGGCCGACGGGGGAAGGAACGAGCGGGGGAAGACGGGGGGAAGAACGAAGGGACGCCGAAGCGTCCCTTGCAACTCTGACGGCTGGATCTCAGCCGTCCGATCAACTGAGCGGTTGATACGGGCAGCCCGATCGTTGCGACTGCTGTCGTGGAGCGATGCAACGATCAGGTGAGCGCAGGCTCCGCCTGGTGTGCGTCGATGCTCTCCATGATCCTGTCCTGAGAAGCGGCAGCCGTCAGCGCTTCGTTCTCCGCCTGGATCCGTACGAGCTCGGACTCCAGGTCCTGGACGCGCTGCTGCAACCGTCGCATCTCGGCGAGGAGTCGAGGGTCGGAGCCGCCGACGTAACCGAGAAGCGCCTTTGCCATGATGGATGGTCCTCCACACTGAGTGACCGACCGATGCGGTGTGGGTCGTGAGGGATTCGCACCCGTGGTGCTTGGCACATCCGGGTGTTGCTCTGGTGTTGCTCCATGCCAAACAGCTAAGGTGCGCGGGGCTTTCAGCGTCTCACCAAAAAGTTTGACGGTCAACACGATCACGCCCTGTATTGGCGGGCAGACCGGGGCGCGCGGCCGGTGAAGCGGCGGCGCTGCACATCCTCCGGACCCTCAGGGCGTGGCGACCAGCAGTAAAAGCGGAGCCTGCCATGCCACGCCTGTCTTGGCAACCACCAGGGCGTTTCCGTCTTCCGCATGTGCCCCCGGCAGCTTGCCACGCTCTGGCGCGCGGGACCGAGCCCTCCGGATCAGCGGATGGCGAAGCCGTCGTAGCCGCCGCGCGGTGTGTCCCAGATCTCGGTGACACCGTCCACATGCCCGGGCGTGTCGCTGCCCTGTAGCCAGTCCAGCAGCCCCTCGCACTCCTCCCGCGGCCCCTCCGCGACCACCTGGACCCGGCCGTCGGCCAAATTGAGAGCAAAACCACTCAGACCGCCGATCTCCAGCGCCTTGGCGCGCGTGAACCAGCGGAATCCCACGCCCTGCACGTGTCCACGTACCCAGGCGACCAGTCGCACTTCCTCACTCATGGGTGCAACCTAACCGGCCGGTGTCGGCCGGGACACATCGTCCCCGAGCGCCATGGGGTACGGTCCGGAATCAATCCATCTCATATGAAACCCACTCGATCGAGTGGGTTTGGTTGGCCGGAGGGAGTCACTCGCCCCGAGTCGCTCGCCGGGGACTCACTCGCCGTGCAGGCGCCGGTCGACCGCGGGCACGAGGAAGAGGGCAAGGACATGGGACGCCACCGACGCTCCGCCGCCGGCCGCGCCACCACGGGCCGCGCCACGGGGGACGAGCACACGCAGCACCCGGATTCCGGGAGCGGCGGCCCCCGGCACTCGTCCGCGGGGGAACGTCGGGCGCCGATGGGCATCGCGCCCTACCTGGACCCGGAGGCCTACGCCGAGGCCGCGGCGAAGGCCCAGGCGTACCTGTTCGCGACGGGTGACGACTCGGCGCCGGGCGCGCCGGGCGACGGCGACGGCGCTTCCACCCCGGCCGGCGGGCACCGGCGGCGGAACAAGCTCGGGCGGCCGGTGCGCGCGGGTCTGCTCGGTGTGTCCGTGGCCGTCGCCCTCGGCGCGGTCGCGGTGGCCACGGGTGCCGTACCGGGCCTGGAGCACCACCGGCTCGGCGGCGGTACGCACACCATCGGCGGGGAGCGGGTACGGACCGCGGCGGCCCCCAGCAACACGGCCGGCGAGCAGGGCGGCGCCTCGGGCCGCGCGGAGGCATCCGCCGGCCCGTCCGGCAGCGGGAACGGCGCGCGCGGCGGCTCCGCGAGCCCGTCGGCGTCCGCCTCGGCGTCGGCGTCGGCTTCCGCCTCGCGTTCCCCCTCCTCTACGCACTCCCCCTCCGCGCCCGCCGCGAAGCCGACCTCTCCCCCGAAGCCGACGCTCCCCTCGAAGAGGGCCACCCCCTCGAAGCAGGCGTCTCCGTCGAAGAGGGCCGCCCCCTCGAAGCAGGTGTCCCCGTCGAAGAGGGTCACCCCCTCCAAGACGGCGTCCCCCGCGAAGACGGCGTCCCCCTGGAAGTCGGCGTCCCCCGCGAAGACGGCGTCCGGCTCGAAGAGGGCCATCCCCTCGAAGCCGGCGTCTCCCCCGAAGTCGACGCCCCCCTCGAAGGCGGCCACCCCCTCCAAGACGGCGGCCGAGAAGCCGACGCCGGCCAGGACGACGCCGAGGACCACGCCCTCCGCACCATCCAAACCGGCGGCACCACCCAAGCCGACCGCACCGATCAAGCGGGCAGCACCGACCAAGCCGCCTACTGCGTCCAAACCAGCCGCACCACTGAAGCCGGCCGCACCGGCCAAGCCGCCCACGCCGAAGGCCACTCCGCCCCGTACGGCCACCCCCTCCCGTACGGCCACCCCGTCCCCTACGGCCACCAAGGCGCCGACGTCGGCGTCCTCGCCGGTGACGGTGTCGCGGGAGGCCGCTGCGGAGGCGCAGGTGCTGAAGCTCGTCAACGACGAGCGGGCGAAGGTCGGCCGTAGCCCGCTGGCGGCGAACTCCTCGCTGACGAAGCTGGCCGAGGCCTTCAGCGACGACATGGCGGCGCGCGGCTACTTCGACCACACCGACCCGGACGGCAGGACGCCGTGGGACCGGGCGGGGGCGGCCGGCATCACCGATCTCGGCGGCGAGAACACGGCCCGCGGTCAGGCCGACGCCGCGGCCGTGATGGCCGCCTGGATGAACAGCCCCGGTGACCGCGCCAACATCCTGAACGGCGACTTCAAGACCCTCGGTGTCGGCGTCCACTTCGGCCCGGGCGGGCCCTGGTGGACGCAGGACTTCGGGTACTGAGCAGGGCCCCCACCCCGCAGCAGGCGCTACGCGGCGACGCGTCCGCGGGTGAAGATCTTCGCCGTTTCCGTCACCCGGCGCCCCAGGTGCTCGGCGGTGGCCACGTCGGCCTTGTGGACGCCCTCGGGGCCCTGGTCGTTGTTGCTCTGGGCGGCGGCGCCGGCGAAGAAGCCGAGGCGGTTCAGGTCGTGCTCCGAGGCGGTGCTGCTGTTCCAGCCGGGGAGCAGGCCGAGGTTGACCCAGTGCATGCCGTGCTGGGCGGCGAGCGTCTGGAAGAACTGAAGGGTGTGCAGCTTGTCACCGCTCTTGGAGGCGGAGTTGGTGAAGCCGGCGGCCAGCTTGTCCTTCCAGTCCTGGCCGGACCAGCGCGTGGAGGTGGCCTCGGCGAAGAGGTGGAAGGCGCCGGAGGCGGTGCCCATATAGGTGGGCGAGCCGAAGACGATCGCGTCGGAGCGGTCCAGCGTCTCCCACTGCTCGTCGGTGATCTCGTCCACCTTGATCAGGTGCACCTCGGCACCCGCGTCGAGGGCACCGGCGCGGACGGCCTCGGCGAGGACGGCGGTGTGGCCGTAGCCGGAGTGGTAGGCGATGGAAACGACGGGGGTGGTCATGCGGACTCCTCGGAACGAACAGCGGTGAACGGCGGCTCGGGAGACGGGAGCAGCTCGCGAGCACTAACCACAGGAAAGCACTAACCAGAAGTTAGTGCAACCTGGTGGTGAGCGCTGCGCGGGCGTACCCTTGCCGGTATGACCGTGACCACCCAGGACCACGACGACCTCGCCTACAACGTCTTCGCCAAGGCGTGCCCGTCACGGGGCACGCTGGAGCACGTCACGGGCCGCTGGGGCGGGCTGACGCTCGGCGCGCTGTACGAGGGTCCGCTGCGCTTCAACGAACTGCGCCGGCGCGTGGACGGGGTGAGCGAGAAGATGCTGTCCCAGACGCTGCACGCGCTGGAACGCGACGGCCTGGTGCACCGCGAGGCCCAGCCGACGAACCCGCCGCGCGTGGATTACGAGCTCACGCCCCTGGGACGGCAGGTCGCCGAGCGGCTGCTGGCGCTCATCCACTGCGTGGAGGGCGCGATGGACGACGTCCTCGCGTCCCGCGCGCGTTACGACGAGACGCGCGGCGCCCTCTGACACGTGGGGCAGAAGTAGCTGGACCGGTTCATCCAGGGGCGCCGGCGCATGGGGGTGCCGCAGCGGCGGCAGGGCTCGCCCTCCCGGCCGTAGGCGTCCAGGGAACGGTCGAAGTAGCCGGACTCGCCGTTGACGTTGACGTACAGGCTGTCGAAGCTGGTGCCGCCGACGGCGAGGGCCGCGTTCATCACGTCCCGGATGTGACCGAGGAGTTCCGCCGTGACCGGGCGGGTGAAGTTCGCCGTGGGGCGTTCGTAGTGGATGCGGGCGCGCCACAGGGCCTCGTCCGCGTAGATGTTGCCGACGCCGCTGATCAGCGACTGGTCCAGCAGGGCCCGCTTGATGGTGGTCCGCTTGCGGCGCAGCGCCTGGTGGAAGGCCTCGTCGTCGAAGAGCGGGTCCAGCGGGTCGCGGGCGATGTGCGCGATGACGTCGGGCAGGCCGTCGGGGGTGTTGTCGTGCAACGACAGCCCGCCGAAGGTGCGCTGGTCGACGAAGCGGAGTTCGGTACCGAGGGAGTCGGCGAACCGCACGCGGATGCGCAGGTGCTTCTCGTCCGCCGTCTCGTGCGGCTGGACCAGTAGCTGTCCGCTCATGCCGAGGTGGGCGAGGACGGACTGGTTCGTCTCCTCCAGCGGCAGCCACAGGTACTTGCCGCGCCGCCGGGGCGTGCCGATGTGGTGGCCCTTGAGCCGGTGCGCGAAGTCGTCGGCCCCGGCGACGTGTCGGCGTACGGCTCGCGGGTGCAGCACCTCGGTCTCGGCGACGGTCCGGTGGGCGACCCAGCGCTCCAGGCCCCGGCGGACGACTTCGACCTCGGGCAACTCGGGCACGACACTCCTTCGGGCGACTGCGGAAGAGCTGAGGGCAGGGTATCCCGGGGCCCGGCCGGTCCACCGGGCCGGTGGATCCCCTCTGCCTGCCGGCAGCGCCCGTGGATGGCCGAGCGCCCGTCCCGCGGGTGGCGGGGCGGGCGCTCGGGTGGTGCTGTTCTGTTCCGGTCAGGCGGTGGCGGACGACGTGTCGCCGCCCTTGACGGCCTGGCTGCCCCTGACGGCCTCGTCGGCCGTCTCCTTGATGGGCTCCTTGGCCACCTTGGCCCGCTCGTCCGCGGCGGCCCGGATGGCCCGCCAGGCGGACTCGGCGGCCTGCTGCTCCGCCTCCTTCTTGCTGCGGCCGGTGCCGGTGCCGTACGAGACGCCCCCGACGCGGGCGGCAGCAGTGAAGGTCTTCTCATGGTCGGGGCCGGTCTCCGTGACCAGGTACTCGGGCACGCCGAGTCCCTCGATCGCGGTGAGCTCCTGGAGGGACGTCTTCCAGTCCAGGCCGGCACCGAGGTTGGAGGACTTCTCGATCAGCGGGTCGAACAGGCGGTGCACCAGTTCGGAGGCCGCGTCAAGGCCCTGGTCGAGATAGACCGCACCGATCACCGCTTCAAGGGTGTCGGCGAGGATGGATGCCTTGTCCCGGCCGCCCGTGCCCTCTTCACCCCGGCCGAGCCGGATGAAGGCGCCCAGGTCGAGGCCGCGCCCGACCTCCGCCAACGCACGCGAGTTGACCACCGCGGCCCGCAACTTGGCCAGCTGGCCTTCGGGCAGGTCGGGGTGGGTGCGGTACAGCGTGTCCGTGACGACGAGGCCCAGCACGGAGTCCCCGAGGAACTCCAGGCGCTCGTTCGTCGGCAGACCGCCGTTCTCGTACGCGTAGGAACGGTGGGTCAGCGCTCGCACCAGAAGGGCGGACTCGACCTGGTAGCCGAGCCGCCCTTCCAGAAGCGTGTGGGACGAGGCCTGGTTGTCCGCAGAGGTTTTCTTCGGCGTGGACACAGTGCCTCTCACCAGCCCGCTCAGACTTCGAGGACCTGGCGCTTGTTGTAGGTGCCGCAAGACGGGCACGCGATGTGCTGCTGCTTGGGCTCGTGGCAGCGCTCGCACGCAACCAGGGTGGGGACCGCAGCCTTCCACTGCGACCGGCGGTGGCGCGTGTTGCTGCGCGACATCTTCCGCTTCGGAACAGCCACGGCTACTTCTCCTGCTTCTCGTCGACGCCCGCTTCGGCGCCGCTCATCTCGTCCTTATCGCCGGCTTCAGGTGAATCGGCGAATCCCTGCAAAGCCGCCCAACGGATGTCGACGGCGTCGTGGTGGTGGTCCGGGTCGTCCGCCAGCCGTGCCCCGCACTCGGAGCACAAACCGGGGCAGCCTTCCTGGCACACCGGCTGCATCGGCAGTGCGAGCACCACCGCATCGCGCAGCACGGGTTCGAGGTCGATCAGACCGTCCTCGACAAAGAGCCTGTCCTCGTCGTCCTCGGCGTCGTCGCCCGGTTCCGCGATCACACGGCCCCGGTCGTCGGCGTCAGGGTACGTGAACATCTCCTGGAAGTCCGCTTCGAGCTCCAGCTCGACCGGCTCCAGACACCTTACGCACTCCCCCTCGGCCGTTGCACGGGCGGTGCCTGTGACAAGCACCCCTTCCATGACCGACTCAAGGCGGAGTTCGAGCTCCATCGGGGCGCCTTCCGGCACTCCGACGACTCCCTGGATACCGAGATCCCTGGGAGCGTCGACCTCGCGGGTCAGGCGTTGCAGCGCACCAGGACGCCGGCCCAACTCGTGCGTGTCGATCACGAGGGGGTTGCGGTGGTCGAGGCGGGCGTTGGAGGCCATTCCTGCTTTCGATCTTCGAACTCGAAGGGACGCCGCCCGTCGGTGTTCCGGGCAGCGGTGATCGCGGACATACGCGCGACCGAAGAGCCAGGATACTGGACCTTTGGCTCAGCGCCCAATCCGCCCGCGGCTACAGGCCCCGGCCCTGCTCGTAGGCCCTGAGCTGCTCCGCGCTGATCATGCTCGTGTCGAAGAGGCTGGTCTCGTCCAGGGCGTAACCCTGCTGGTCCTGGTGCTGCGGCTGCTGCTGGGCCTGGTGCGGCTGCTGGGCCTGCTGGGGGTCGTAGCCGGCCTGCTGGGCGTCGTAGCCCTGGAAGGGGGCCCCTCCCGCCGGAGCGTAGCCGGAGGTGGGGGAATACGGATCAGCCTGCTGATAGCCGTACGGGTCCTGCTGCGGGGCGTACTCCGGCTGCTGTGGGAAGCCCGCGTACGGGTCCGGCTGCTGCTCGTAGCCGTAGGCCGGCTGCGGCTCGTACGACGGCTGGGGCGGCTCGGGCTGCCGCTGTGCCGCGCGGTCGCTGTCCGCGAGGGCCGCGAGGTCGGCGAGGTAGTCGGCGTCGCTGGAGTGCTGGAAGGTCGTGGTGTCGTCGGCGAGGGCGCCGAGGTCGTCGGTGGCGATCCGGCCGTGCAGCTTCTGCCGGCCCCGGCCGACGGCCTCCAGGGTCTTGGCGAGGACCGCCTCGAAGGCGCCGAGCTTGGCGTCCACGTAGGCGTCGGCGTTGTGGCGCAGGGTCTCCGGGTCCTGGCTGCGCTCGGGGGCGTCCTCGTCCTCGTAGCCGTTCTCGTCCAGGCCCGGGCCGGTGCCGAGGAGCTTCTCGCGGCCCCGGCCGACCGAGCCGAGGGTCTTGGTGAGGACGACCTCGAAGTTGGCGAGCTTGGAGTCGACGTAGTCGTCGGCCTCGGCGCGGATCTCCTCGGCCTCCTTGCGGGCCTCGGCGAGGATCCGGTCGGCCTCGGCCTGGGAACGGCGGGCGATCTCGGTGTCGGAGATCAGCGAGCCGCGCTGGGCGTGCGCGTTCTCGATGATCCGCTCGGCCTCCAGCCGGGCCTGCTCGACCATCTGCTCACGGTCGCCGATCAGTTCCTGCGCCTGGGCCAGGGAGCCGGGCAGCGCCTGGCGCACCTCTTCGAGCAGCGCGAGCAGCTCGGCTCGGTTGATCACGCACGACGCCGACATGGGCATGCCCCGGGCACCGGAGACCGCGGAGACGATCTCGTCGAGCTTCTTCTGCACGTCCACCTGTGCTCGCCACTCTCTACAGCCGGGTTGGAGACGGACGGGACGACTGTAGCCCCATCAGTCCTTGGCGAGGCGCTTGTTCAGTGCCTCCAGGACCTCGGCCGGCACCAGGTGGGAGACGTCGCCGCCCCAGGCCGCGACCTCCTTGACGAGGGAGGAGGAGAGGAAGCTGTAGGTGGGGTTGGTGGGCACGAACAGCGTCTCCACGCCGGTGAGGCCGTTGTTCATCTGCGCCATCTGGAGTTCGTAGTCGAAGTCGCTGACGGCACGCAGGCCCTTGACGATGGCGGGGATCTCGCGCTGCTTGCAGAAGTCGACGAGGAGGCCGTGGAACGCCTCCACCCGGACGTTGGCGTACTCGGCGGTGACCTGGCGGATCAGCTCGATCCGCTCCTCGATCCCGAACAGGCCCTTCTTGGACTTGTTGATCATCACCGCGACGTAGACCTCGTCGTAGAGACGGGAGGCTCGGGCAATGATGTCGAGGTGTCCGTTGGTGATCGGGTCGAAAGACCCGGGACAGACGGCGCGGCGCACTTGTGATCCCTCGCTCTCCGGTCCGGTCATCGTGCGTCTTCGCACGTAGAGGCGGCGCGACCGTACCAAAACGTTCCCTCGCCGTAGCGACGGGACCGAATGGCCTCGAAGCCGTCCGGCCAGTGGAATTCGCCGCCTCTGGTGCTGCGCTCCACGGTGACGAGGGCTTCTTCGGCGAGCCAGCGTTCCGAACGGAGTGTGAGCAGGATCTCCCGAAGATCGTCGTCGGAGACGGCGTACGGCGGGTCGAGGAAGACCAGGTCGTACGGCTCTTCCGGGGCGGCCTGCCTGATGACCTGTTCCGCTTTGCCCGTTCTGACCTCGGCGCCCGGCAGGCCCAGGTTTTTCACGTTCTCCCGCACGATCCGCGCGGCCCGGGCGTCCGCCTCGACCAGCAGGACGTGGCCCGCGCCGCGCGACAGGGCCTCCAGGCCCACGGCGCCCGAGCCGGCGTAGAGGTCCAGGGCCCGTTCGCCGTCCAGGGGGCCGCCGAGGAGGGACTGCCAGGTGGAGAAGAGGCCCTCGCGTGCGCGGTCCGAGGTCGGCCGGGTTCCGGTGCCGGGCGGTACTGAGAGGCGCCGTCCGCCGGCGGCACCGGCGATCACGCGGGTCATGGGGGGGTCCTTCTCCGTGGGCGGCTTTACGGTTCATTGTGGCTGGTCGCGCCCGCGCGGTGGTAGCCGCATACGGACGACGGACCGCGCCCCCTCGGGGGCGCTTCCACCTCAGCCCTTCTCCAGGTACTGCTCCCTCTCCTCGTCCAGGAGGGCGTCCAGGGCCGTCCGCAGGGCCGGGAGGCCGGTCAGTTCCGGGTCGGCCGCGACCACCGCCGCCGCCTCCTGCCTCGCCTCCGCGATGACCTCCTCGTCCTCGATGACCGCAAGGACCCGGAGGCTGGAGCGGGCGCCGGACTGGGCCTGGCCGAGGACATCGCCCTCGCGGCGCTGTTCGAGGTCGATGCGGGAGAGTTCGAAGCCGTCGAGGGTGGAGGCGACGGCGCCCAGGCGCTGGCGGGCCGCGCTGGCCTCGGGCATCTCGGTGACCAGGAGGCACAGGCCGGGGGCGGAGCCGCGGCCGACCCGGCCGCGCAGCTGGTGGAGCTGGGAGACGCCGAAGCGGTCGGCGTCCATGATCACCATGGCCGTGGCGTTGGGGACGTTGACGCCGACCTCGATGACGGTGGTGGCGACCAGGACGTCCGTCTCCCCCGCGGCGAAGCGGCGCATCACGGCGTCCTTGTCGTCGGGGTGCATACGGCCGTGCAGCACCTCCACCTTCAGGCCCTTCAGCGGGCCGCGGCCGAGCTGGTCGGCCACGTCGAGCACGGCCAGCGGAGGACGCTTCTCCGCCTCGTCCTCGGGGGTCTTCTTCCTGCCGGTCTTCTTGGGATCGTCCTCCTCGTCCCCGATCCGGGGGCAGACCACGTACGCCTGGTGGCCGTTCGCGACCTCCTCGCGGACCCGTTCCCAGGCGCGGGCCAGGAAGTGGGGCTTGTCGGCGGCCGGGACGACGTGGCTGGCGATCGGGGAACGGCCGGCCGGGAGCTGGTCGAGGACCGAGGTCTCCAGGTCGCCGAAGACCGTCATGGCGACCGTGCGCGGGATGGGGGTGGCCGTCATGACGAGGAGGTGCGGGGGCTGCTTGCCCTTGCCGCGCAGGGCGTCGCGCTGTTCCACGCCGAAGCGGTGCTGTTCGTCCACCACGACCAGGCCGAGGTCGTGGAACTGGACCTTGTCCTCGATGAGCGCGTGGGTGCCGATGACGATGCCGGCCTCGCCGGTGGCCAGGTCCAGGAGGGCCTGGCGGCGGGCGGCCGTGCCCATGGAGCCGGTGAGCAGGACGACCTTGGTGGCGTGCTCCGCGCCGCCCAGCATGCCCCCCTCCGCCAGCTCGCCCATCATCTCGGTGACCGAGCGGTGGTGCTGCTGGGCGAGGACCTCGGTGGGCGCGAGCATGGCCGCCTGCCCGCCCGCGTCGACCACGGCGAGCATGGCGCGCAGGGCGACCATCGTCTTCCCGGATCCGACCTCGCCCTGGAGGAGGCGGTGCATGGGGTGGGCGGTGGCGAGGTCGGCGAAGATCTCCTCGGAGACCTTCCGCTGGCCCTCGGTGAGGGTGAACGGGAGGCGGTCGTCGAAGGCCGTGAGGATGCCGTCCGGCCTGGGGACGCGGGGGACGGCGGGGAGCTGGGTCTCGGCGTGCCGGCGGCGGGCCAGGGCGACCTGGAGGACGAAGGCCTCGTCCCACTTCAGGCGGGCGCGGGCGTCGGCGATGTCGGCCTTGGTGTGCGGGCGGTGGATCTTGAGCAGGGCCTCGGGGAGCGGCAGCAGGCCGCGGCCCGCGCGGAGGGTGTCGGGCAGGGGGTCGAGGGCCTCCTGGGCGCTCGGGAGGACCGTCTGCACGGCTTTGCCGATCTTCCAGGACTCCAGTTTGGCGGTGGCCGGGTAGATCGGAATCAGGGCGCCCGCCCAGGTCTCGACGGTCTCCTCGCTGTCGCCTCGCAGCAGTTCGTAGGCAGGGTGGGCCAGTTGGAGGCGGCGGTTGAAGACGGAGACCTTGCCGGCGAACATCGCGCGGGTGCCCGGCAGCAGCTCCTTGTGGGGTTTGTGCACGCCGTTGCCGAAGAAGACGAGCTGGAGCCGGCCGCTGCCGTCGGTGATGGTGACTTCGAGGCGCTGGCCCTTGCCGCGGGGGGCCCTGGCCGAGGCGAAGGTGTGCAGGCGGGCGTCGGCGACCTGGGCGACCACCGTGACGTGCTCGTCCATGGGGAGGTCGGCCAGGTGCGTGAGCTGGCCGCGCTCCTCGTATCTGCGCGGGTAGTGGTGGAGCAGGTCGCCGACGGTGTGCAGGCCGAGGTGCTCGGCCATCACCTTCGCGGTGGCGGGGCCGAGCACCTTCTTGAGCGGTTCTTGCAGTGCGGGCACGAGATCCATTGCACACCACGGCACTGACAATGCCGTAGACCCTGCTGCGCGGGTTCCCGGCCGGATGCCGTAAACATCAGGGAAACTCCTGGTCAGGCGGGCGTCCCCGCTCTAGGATGGCGCGCTCCGGCCATCCTTCGCGGTCACCGCCCCGCCGGGACCGCCCGACCCCGCGCCGCGCACACGCCCCCCTCCGGCGCAGTGACGATGGACTCCCACAGCTCTCAGGCATCCCAGCCAGCCCAGTCACCTCACCCACCTCACAGCTTCCAGGTCGACCTGCGTGGTCTGGTGGACCTGCTCTCCCATCACCTCTACTCCAGCCCCAAGGTCTATCTGCGCGAACTGTTGCAGAACGCCGTGGACGCCGTCACCGCCCGCCGGGCCGCCGAACCGGACGCCCCGGCGCGGATCCGGCTGTACGCGGCGGACGGCGGGCTGCGGGTGGAGGACACCGGTGTCGGGCTCACCGAGCCGGACGTGCACAGCCTGCTGGCCACCATCGGCCGCAGCTCCAAGCGGGCCGAGGGCCTGGAGGAGGCCCGGTCGGACTTCCTCGGCCAGTTCGGCATCGGGCTGCTGGCCTGCTTCGTCGTCGCCGAGCGGATCCGGGTGGTCAGCCGCAGCGCCCGCACGCCCGGGGCCCCGCCGGTGGAGTGGACCGCCCGGGACGACGGCTCGTACACCGTGCGCACGCTGCCCGACGCCGAGCGGCCCGAGCCGGGTACGACCGTGTACCTGACCGCGCGGGCCGGTGCCGCGGAGTGGCTGGCGCCGGAGCGGGTCCGCGACCTGGCCCGGGACTTCGGCTCGCTGCTGCCGTACGACGTCCGGGTCGGCGACGAGCCCGTCACCGAGCTGCCCGCGCCCTGGGACCGCGCCCATCCCAGTCCGGCCGGCCGTCGGGTGGCGCTGGCCCGGCACTGCCGTGAGCTGTTCGGGTTCACCCCGCTGGACTCCATCGACCTGGACGTGCCGGTGGCCGGGGTCCGCGGGGTGGCGTACGTGCTGCCGTCGGCGGTCAGCCCGGCCCAGCGGGCGACCCATCGTGTGCACCTGAAGGGCATGCTGCTCACCGAGCGGGCCGAACAGCTGCTGCCGGACTGGGCGTTCTTCGTGCGCTGCGTCCTGGACACCGACAGCCTGCGGCCGACCGCCTCGCGCGAGTCGCTGTACGAGGACGAGACGCTGGCCGCCGTGCGGGACGCGCTCGGGACGCGGATCCGGTCCTGGCTGACCGGGCTCGCGGCCGGTGATCCGGAGCGCCTCGCGGCCTTCCTCGCCGTGCACCACCTGGGCGTGAAGTCCCTCGCCCGGCACGACGCCGGCATGCTGCGCACGATGCTGCCGTGGCTGCCGTTCGAGACGACCGACGGGCAGCTCCCGCTGGAGGAGTTCGCGCGGCGGCACCCGGTGGTGCACTTCACGCGGACGGTCGAGGAGTACCGGCAGGTCGCGCCGATCGCCGCCGCGCAGGGCGTCGGGGTGGTCAACGGCGGTTACACCTACGACAGCGAGCTGGTCGAGGCGCTGCCGCGGGTGCGGCCGGGGACGGTGGTCGCCGAGCTGGACGCGGACACCGTGACCGCGCACCTGGACGCGGTCGACCCGGCGGAGGAGCTGGCGCTGTCCGGGTTCCTGGCCGCCGCGCGGGACCGGCTCGACCCGCTGGGCTGCGACGTCGTCCTGCGGGCCTTCCATCCGCTGTCCGTGCCCGCGCTGCACCTGGACGACCGGGCCGCCCGGCACGAGCAGGCCCGCGCGGTGGCCGAGGAGCAGGCCGACGACCTGTGGGCGGGCATCCTGGGCTCGCTGCGCGGCAGCGCCCCGCGCGCGCGTCTGGTCCTCAACCACCTCAACCCGCTGGTCCGGCGGATCGGTTCGCTCGGCGACCCGGAGCTGATCGGCACCGCGACCGAGGCGCTGTACGGGCAGGCCCTGCTGATGGCGCGGCGCCCGCTCAGGCCGGCCGACTCGGCGCTGCTCAACCGGGCGTTCATCGGGCTGCTCGAATGGGCGACCCACGGGGAGGGGAACGGACGATGAGTGAGATCACCGACTTCGACGCGCTGCGCCGGGCGCTGGCGGAGAACTCCGAGCAGCCGGAGGGCCCGGCCCGCAACGCGCGCGCGGAGCAGCTGCTCGCCGAGGCCGAGAGGCTGGACATCCCGCTCGCCGTGATCGAGGCGCTCGGGCACCAGCTGAAGGTCTACAACTACAGCTCCGAGAAGGACAAGATGTTCGTCCCGTTCGCGCGGCTGCTGCGCATGTGGGACGAACGGCCCGAGGACTTCGACGCGTACGAGACGCACTCGCTGTACTGGGTCTTCAAGTGGATGTCGGCGGGCATGCTGGACCAGCCGCACATCCCGCTCGCCTCGGTCGAGAAGTGGCTCGGCGAGATGGAGCGCCGCTACCGGCTCGCCGGGTACTCCGAACGGGCCGTGCGCAGCGCCGAGTTCAGTGTGGCCGCGCACATCGGGGACGTCGCGCGCGCGGAGCGGGCGTACGCGGCGTGGCTGGCCGCCGACCGGGACCGGATGGCCGACTGCCACGCCTGCGAGCTGCGCGGGCAGGGCGCCTGGCAGGCGCGGTGCGGGCGGGACGCCGAGGCGCTCCGGCTGTGGCGGCCGGTGCTGGAGGGCGAGTTCGCGTGCGCCCACGAGCCGCACAACGTGCTCGCCTCCTCGCTGGCCCCGCTGCTGCGGCTGGGCCGCGTCGAGGAGGCCCGCGCGCACCATCTGCGGGGCTTCAGGCTGGTGCGGTCCATGGAGAGCATGCGGGGCGCGTACGCCGACCATGTGGAGTTCTGCGCGCTGACCGGGAACGAGGCGCGCGGTCTGGAGCTGCTGGCGGAGCGGCCGGCGTACTTCACGGACACCGGGCATCCGCGCAGCCGGCTGGACTTCCTGGCCGTGGTGACGCTGCTGATGGACCGGCTGACCGAGCTGGGGCACGGCGGGCAGCGGGTGCCGGGGCCGGCCGGACGGACCTGGACCGCGCGGGAACTCGCCGCGCACGCGCGCGCGGAGGCGACGGAGCTCGCCGAGCGGTTCGACCGGCGCAACGGCACGTCCGCCGTCGGCGACCGCGTCCGCGCGCGCATCGCCCAGCGCCCGCTGGTGGACCGCCTCCCGCTGGGCGTGCGTACGGTGCGTCCCGCGCCGGCGGTCGCCCCCTCGCCGCCGGCGGCCCCCGCCGAACCGGACCTGCCCGCCCTGCTCGCCGAGGCGCGGCGCCTGTCGGACACCCTGCGACCGCAGGCCCTGGAGGCCTGGGCGGCGGTCGCGCGGGCCGCGCCGGACGGCGCCGGCCTCACGGCGCGCGACCGTGCGGAGATCGCCGACCACGAGGCGATGGCCCGGGGACCGGAGGGGCTGGAGCTGTTCGAGCGGGCGGCGGCCCTGTACGCGGAGGCGGGCGACCCGGGCGAGGCCCTGGCGGCACGCGCGCGCGGGGCGTACATCCGCGCCCTGACGGGCGAGCCGGACACGGCCCTCACCACGGTCGCGTCCCTGTACGACGAGGCACTCGCCCTGTACGCCGACGAGGGCACCGCAGTACGCCAGACGGCGTCGGTGGCGATGAGCCGGGCCCGGGTACTGGTGCGCCGGGTGCACGAGACGGCGGGCGGGGGCACCGGAGACGGCCGGGGTCAGGAGTTCGAGGAGTTCACCGGGCCGGGTTCCGGGGAGGCCGCGGCGGACACCGGGCAGGCCGTCGCGGAGGCTGAGGCTGCCGTGCGGGAGGTGCTGGCGCTCGTCGACGGGCATGGTGGCGGCGACGTGCGGTTGGCGGCGCGGGGGGCCGAGGCGTGGGCCATGCTCGGCGAGTTGGCCGGGGTGACCGGGGACGCCGGACGGGCGGCGGAGCTGTTCCGGCGGGCCGCCGCCGCGTACGTGGCCGCCGGTCTTCCCTGGTTCGCGCTGGAGTACCAGGTGCAGGTCGCCGCCCTGGCCCACCAGACCGGTGACCTGGCCGGGGCCGAGGCGGCGCTGCGGGCGGCCCTGGAGCACGGCGCGCCGTACGTGGAGCCGGTCGGGCGGGCCCAGTTGCACCTTCAGCTCGCCGAGGTGCTCGGTGGCCGGGACGCGTCCGGTGAGGCGGCCGAGCACGCGCTGGAGGCCGCGCACTGGGCCGACGAGGCCGGTGAGAGCGGCACCCTGGGCGCCTGGGCGCGGCACCAGCTCGGCGGGTACCTGCTGCGCCGGGGCCGGTACGCGGAGGCCGCCGAGGTGCTGGAGTCCGCCCTGGCCGACCTCTGCGCCGACACGCACGGCGACGGGACGGTCGTCCAGGCGCGCTGGTGGCTCGGGGACTGCCTGGGCGAGCTGGGCGAGCACCGGGCCGCCGCCGAGCAGCGGCTCAAGGCCGCCGACCTCGCACGGCACTGGCCCGAGCAGCAGGACCACGCCACGCTCGCCCACCTCGCCGCCGAGTCGCTGGGCAGCGCGGGGCTGACGGCGGAGGCGGACCGCGCGTACGCGCGCGCGGGCGAACTGTGGCGCGCGCTCGGCAACACCCCGTTCCTGGTCCGTTCGCTGCGCGCCCGCGCCTGGCTCGCCCTCGACGGTGAGCCGGGGGCGGCGGACGCCCACGCGCTGATGACCCAGGCGGTCCGGGAGTGCGAGGCGGCGCTGGCGGTGGCGCAGGAGGCTGACCGCGAGGAGCTGGCCACCGAACTGGGCGGCACCTACCGGCAGTTCGCGGAGCTGCTGGCCCGCTCGGTGTCCGAGGAGGCCGAGGAGGCCGAGGAGAGCGAGGAGGCCGAGGACCCGGCGGTCCGGGCCGCGTTCGAGGCGGCGCTGGAGCAGATGACCCGGGCCGTGGCGGTGTTCGCGACGCTCGGCGCGGCCGGGCTGCACCTCCGTACCGGTGCGGAACTGGCCGCGGGCCGGCTGGAGGCGGACCTCGGCCGTCCGGCGCGGGCGGCGGCACGCGCGCGTGGAGTGCTCGCGGCCTACGAGGGCGCGGGTGAGACGGACGAGACGGTCCTGGCCCTGCGGGAAGAAGCGGCCTGCTTGCTGGAGGCGGCACAGGAGCAGGCGAAGGAGGACGCCGAACGGGGCTGAGCCGTCCCCACCGTCACTCCACGCCGATGAGCAGCAGCGCCCCCTGCCGGCCGCCCCGGTACACCACCGTGTCCACGGCCAGGTAGGACTCCCGTACGCGTGCCTCCAGCTGCGCGGCGACGGTCTCGGGCGCCTCGTCGCCGACGACGAGCGTGACCAGTTCGCCGCCGGCCTGGAGCATGCGGTCCAGGAGGGTGCGGGCGGTGGCGGTGACGTCCGCGCCGATCACCGCGACATCGCCGTCGATCAGGCCGAGCACGTCCCCGGCCTGGCAGATGCCGGCCGTCGTCCAGGACTGGCGCTCGGCGACGACGACTTCGGCGTACCGGGTGGCGCCCGCCGCCGAGGTCATCTGGACGACGTCCTCGTCGAACCGGCGCCCCGGCTCGTGCACGGCGAGCGCGGCGATGCCCTGGACCGCCGAGCGGGTCGGGATCAGGGCCACGCGGATGCCCTCGGTGCGGGCCTGTTCGGCTGCGGCGGCGGCCGTGTGGTGCAGGTCGGCGTCGTTGGGCAGCAGCACGACCTCCCGCGCGTGGGCCCGCCGTACCGCCTGCACCAGCTCCCCGCTGGCGGGCGGCTCGCCGGGGCGCGCGAGGACGGTGGTCGCGCCCGACTCGGCGTACAGTCCGGCGAGCCCCTCGCCCGGTACCACGGCGACGACCGCCCGCTGGGCACGCTCGCGCGGCGGGCGCTCGCGGCCGGTGTGCACATCGCCGAGTCCGAAGTGGGTGATCCGGATCCGGTAGGGCCGCCCGGCCTCCACGCCGGCCTCCACGGCGGCGCCGGCGTCGTCGACGTGCACATGGACGTTCCACAGCCCGTCGCCGCCGACCACGACCAGGGAGTCCCCGAGGGCGTCGAGCCGCGCGCGCAGCCGGGCCACGGCCGCGTCGTCGGCCTCCAGGAGGTAGATCACCTCGAAGGCCGGTCCGCCGGGTCCGGCCGCGTCGGCGCATCGCTCGGTGGCCGCCACGCGCGCGTGCGCGGGCGCGTCGCCATCGGGAACGGGTGCGGGTACGGACCCGGCCCCCTGGGGCCGCGGGATCTCCCGCAGCAGGGACTCGCGTACCGGAAGCTCACGTGCCGCGGGTTCACGTACCGGAAGCTCACGTGCCGGCGGCTCCCGTACCGCCTCCCCCGTGAACGCCTCCACCAGTGCCCCCAGCACCGCCACCAGCCCCCGGCCGCCCGCGTCGACCACGCCGGCCCGCTCCAGCACGGCGAGCTGGCCCGGGGTCGCCGCGAGGGCCGTCCGCGCTCCCTCGTAGGCGGCCCGCGCGACCGTCCGGCAGTCGCCGTCGGCCCGCTCGGCGGCGTCGGCGGCGGCCGAGGCGACCGTGAGCACCGTGCCCTCGACGGGGCGGGCGACGGCCTGCCGGGCGGAGTCCGCGGCCCGGCGCAGGGCCAGCCGCAGCCCCGGGCCGTCGATGTGAGGGGCGTCACCGTCGTCCGCGAGCACCTGTGCCATCCCGCGCAGGAGCTGCGCGAGGATCGTCCCCGAGTTGCCCCGGGCCCCGATCAGCGCCCCGTGGGCCATGGCCCGGACGGCGTCCGCCAGCGCGGGCTCCCCGGAGCCGGTCCCGTACCCGGCGAACACCGCCTCCACGGCCGTCGCCGCCGACTCCAGGGTCAGGTACAGATTGGTCCCGGTGTCGCCGTCCGCCACCGGATAGACGTTGATGGCATCGATCTCCTCACGGGCCCTGCCCAGGGCCCGGAGCGCCAGACCGCACCAGGTGCGCACCGCGAGAGCATCGAGGAATGTCTGCGGTACCTGCGTCACCTGCGCCTCCCTGAGCTGGCTTGACGTGGGACGCAGCGTAGACCCCGGACCGGCGTCCTCCGGAAGAGGGCCGGGGACGGGGGTCTGAGCTGCCATGGTAGTTTCGTTGTACGGGCGCAGTCGTTGTATGCTGCTCCGGTTGCCCGATCCGATCGGGCCATTCCCCTGGCAGCGCCACTCAAGATTCAGGTCTTATAGGATCTCGATTCCCGGCATGCCGGGATCAACCGTAAGTGCATCTGAAGTCTTTGGAGTGACCCGTGGCTGCCAACTGCGACGTCTGCGGCAAGGGGCCGGGCTTCGGCAACAACATCTCGCACTCGCACCGCCGTACGTCCCGCCGCTGGAACCCGAACATCCAGCGTGTGCGTACCGTGGTCGGCGGGACGCCGAAGCGCGTGAACGCTTGCACCTCGTGCATCAAGGCCGGCAAGGTCTCGCGCTGACGCTACAGCTGAGCGCGCGGCCACTGCCTGGTTCGCTGCACTGAGCCGGTCCACCCCCGGGTGGGCCGGCTTTTTGCCGTACCCATGAGCCGTGCCCATGAACGGCCGCCGCCTGCCAGAATCCACGGAATGCGCTTCGGCATCCTGGGCCCGGTCGAGATCCGCACCGACGACGGCACTCCCCTCGACCCCGGCGGCCCCCGGCCCCGCGCCCTGCTCACGCTGCTGCTGCTCGACGCCGGCCGCGCGGTGTCCGTGGAGCGCCTGCTGGACGGCCTGTACGGCGCCGAGCCGCCCGCCGGGGCCCTGGGCGCGCTCCAGTCCCAGATCTCCCGCCTGCGCCGGCGTCTCGCGCCGCACGCCGGCGTCTCGCGCCGCACGCCGGCGTCGACGCCGGCCCCGCCGGCTACGCCCTCGCCGTCGCCCCGGACACGGTCGACGTCCACCGTTTCGCGCGCCTGGCCGCCGAGGGCCGTACGGCGCTCACCGCCGGCGATCATCAGCGGGCGGCGGCCCTTCTGCGGGACGCCCTCGCGCTGTGGCGCGGGCCGGCGCTGCCCGACCTGCCGGACGCGCACGCCGACCGGGCACGGCTGGAGGAGCTGCGGCTGGCCGTCGTCCAGGACCGGACCGACGCGGAGCTGGGTCTCGGGGGCGGGCCGGAGCTGGTGCCCGAGTTGCGGGCGCTGCTCCGGGAGCGTCCGCTGGACGAACGGCTGTACGGGCAGCTGATGCGGGCCCTGCACGCGGCCGGGCGGTCCGCCGAGGCGCTCGCGGTGTTCGAGGAGGCGCGGCGCAGCCTCGCCGACGAGCTGGGCGCCGACCCGTCGCCCGCCCTGTCCGCGCTCCACCTCCACCTGCTCCGGGACGGGTCGCGGACCCCGGCCCGCCCGCGTCTGCCGGCCCAGCTCACCCGCTTCGTGGGCCGCGAACCGGAACTGGCCCGGATCGACCGCGCCCTCATCGACTCCCGCCTGGTGACGCTGACGGGCCCCGGCGGCGTCGGCAAGACCCGGCTCGCCCTGGAGGCGGCCCGCGTCCGGGCCGGCGGGAACGCGACGCGGTCCGCCACCGGCGCGGACTCCCGCCCCGCCGACGCCCGAGACGTCTGCCTGGTGGAACTCGCGCCCCTCACCGACGGGGCCCGGATCCCGTACGCGGTGCTGGCGGCGCTCGGGGTGCGGGACGGCTTCCGCAGCCCCGCCACGGACGCCCTGGACCGGCTGCTGGCGGCGCTGGCGGACCGTGAGGTGCTGCTGGTGCTCGACAACTGCGAGCACCTGGTCGAGTCCACCGCCCGTACGACCGCGCTGCTCCTCGGCGCCTGCCCCCAGGTCCGCGTCCTGGCGACCGGCCGGGAGTCGCTGGGCATCACGGGCGAGGTGCTGGTGCCGGTGCCGCCGCTGCCCGAGAAGCCGGCCGTACGGCTGCTGCTGGACCGCGCGCGGGCGGTGCGGCCCGATTTCGACGGCCACGCGCGCGTGGCGGAGATCTGCCGGGCGCTGGACGGGCTGCCGCTGGCGATCGAACTGGCGGCGGCCCGGCTGCGCACCCTCTCGGTGGACGAACTGGCGGACCGGCTGCACGACCGGTTCCGGGTGCTCGCGCGCGGGGACCGGGCCAAGGCGCCCCGGCACCGCACGCTGCGCGCGGTGGTGGAGTGGAGCTGGGAGCTGCTGGACGCGGCGGAACGGGACCTGGCGAGCAGGCTGACCGTCTTCGCGGGCGGGGCCACGCTGGACGCCGTGGCGGCCGTCTGCGGGGTGCCGTACCCGGAGGATGCGCTGGCGTCCCTGGTCGAGAAGTCGTTCCTGGAGGTGTCCGACGGGCGCTACCGGATGCTGGAGACGATCCGCGCCTTCGCCGCCGAGTCACTCACGGGCCCCGGACAGCCGGACGCCACGCCTGCCCGGCCCCGACAGCCGGACGCCACTCCCGCCGACTCCCGCCAGCCGGGCACCACCCGCACCAACTCCCGGCAACCGAGCACCACCCCCGGCGGCCCCCGACAACCGAGCACCACCCCCGGCGAACCGTCCGCCGACGCCCGGCGGCTGCGCGCCGCCCACGCCGCCTACTTCCTGCGGCTGGCCGAGCACGCCGAGCCGCTCCTGCGCGGTGGCGGGCAACTGCCCTGGCTGGGGCGGCTGGCCGCCGAGCAGGGCAATCTCGACGCGGCCCTGCGGTACCTGACCGAGGCGGCCCCGCGGGACGCGCTGCGGCTGACGGCCGCGCTGACCTGGTTCCGGCGGCTGCGCGGCCTGCACGGCGACCGCGTGCCGGGTGCCCGGGCCCTGCTCGCGGCGGTGGGCGAGGAGCCGCCGCCCGGCCTGGCCGAGGAGTACGCGCTGTGTGTGATGAACGCGGTCTCCGGGCGCGGTGACGACCCGGCGGACCCCGGTCTGATCGCCCGCGCGGCCACCCTCATGGCCTCCTTGGACGGCCCGCTGCGGCTGCCGTTCACGGTGATCCTCTGGTCCCTCACGGGCGGCCCCCAGCTGAGCGTGGACGAACGCGTGCGCGTGCAGCTGGACCGGGAGCCGTGGGGTCTGGCCCTGCTGGATCTCGGCCTCGCCTACCAGGCGCTGTTCGCGGGGCGGGCCGCCGACGCGGAAGCGGGCTTCACGCGCGCGTGGAAGGGGTTCCGGGGGACGGGCGACCGCTGGGGCATGGCCAACTGCCTCGACCCGCTCGGCACGTTCGCGTACGGCCGGGGCGCGTACGGAAGGGCGCTGGCCCTGCTGGACGAGGGACTGGTGCACGTCCGGGAGCTGGACGCGCCGGAGGAGACCGCCGATCTGCTGCGCACGCGCGCGGTGGTGCTGCTCGCCCAGGGCGCCCCGGAGGAGGCCGTCGCGCACTTCACGCGCTCCGGTGATCTGGCCCGTACCGCCGGGGCGAGCGACAAGGTGGCCGGTGCGCTGCGCGGGCTGGGGGACGCGGCCCGGCGGGGCGGCGACACGGCACGCGCACGCGTGCACTACGAGAACGCCCTGGAGGCCTGCGCGGCCACGTGGTTCAGCGTGGGCGAGACGGCGCGGATCCTCATCGGGCTGGGCCGTACCGCCGCCGCCGAGGGGAACACGGAGTCCGCCCGGGACTGGCTGGCCCAGGCCCGCGCGCAGGCCCTGGAGTCGTCCGACCGGCTCCTGCTCGCCGATGTCGCCGACGCGCTCGCCGCCGTCGCCCCGCGCCCGGAGCGGGCGGCCGAACTCCTCGGCGCCGCCGCGGGTCTGCGCGGCGCGCCCCTGCCCGGGGACCCCGAGGGGGCGCGGACGACGGAGCACACGCGCGCGTGCCTGTCGCCCGAGGTCTACGCCTGGGCCTACGAGCGGGGCCGGCACCTGCGGTCGGCGGCGGTCAGCGAACGGTAAGGGCACGGTGAGCGGGGCCCCGGACCGTGGCCGGCATGACGCAGACACACCACCTCGGCCACCTGTCCGTCCTGATCTCCGGCGCCAGCGTCGCCGGCCCCGCCCTCGCCCTGAACCTGGCCCGCTACGGCGCCCGGGTGACGGTCGTGGAGAGGGCGCCCGCCCTGCGCGCCGGCGGCTTCGCCGTCGACTTCCGGGGGCACGTGCACCGTACGGTGCTCACCGCGATGGGCATCTGGGACGACATCCACGCCCACCAGACCCGCATGGGCCCCCAGAGCGTCGTCTCCGCCGACGGCACCCCGCGCGTGGACCTGCCCGCGGAGATGATGAGCGGCGATGTGGAGATCTTCCGCGGTGACCTGGCCCGCATCATGTACGAGCGGACGAAGGACTCGGTGGAGTACGTCTTCGGCGACTCCGTCACGGCGCTGGCCGACACCCCGCGGGGTGTCGAGGCCGCGTTCGAGCGGGGCGCGCCCCGCCGCTTCGACCTCGTCGTCGGTGCCGACGGCCTGCACTCGAACACCCGCCGCCTGGTCTTCGGCGACGAATCCCGCTACCTGCGCTTCCTCGACCACTACGTGGCCGGCTTCACCCTCCCCAACCACCTGGGCCTGAACCGCACCGGCCGCCTCTACAGCGAGCCCGGCCGCTGTGTCGGCCTCGCCAACTACGACGGCGACCCGGAGCGCGCCGGCGCCCTGCTGGTCTTCCGGTCCGAGCGGCTGGCGTACGACCGCCGGGACGTCGCGGCGCAGAAGCGGATCCTCGCCGAGCGGTTCGCCGGGATGGGCTGGGAGACGCCGGCCGTGCTGAAGGGCCTCGCGGAGGCGGACGACCTGTACTTCGACGCCATCGCCCAGATCCACGTCGACCGTCTCGTCCAGGGCCGGGTGGCGCTGCTCGGGGACGCCGGGTACGGGGCGACGATGGGCGGCATGGGCACGGGTGTGGCGATCGTCGGCGCTTATGTCCTCGCCGGTGAGCTGGCCCTGGCGGGCGGCGATCACCGGGTCGCGCTGGCCGCCTACGAGAGCCGCGTCCGGGACTTCGCCAGGGGCTGCCAGAAGATCTCCGGCAACGCGGGGCCGTTCTTCGCCCCGGCCACCGAGCGGCGCATCCGCAGCCGGGACCGGATGTACCGGCTGCTCGGCTCCCGGCCGCTGGCCGGCTTCTTCAAGCGGCTGACGGAGAGGGCGGCGACCGCGATCGAGCTCCGGGACTACCCCGCCTGACCTCGGCGACTACCCCGCCCGACTAGGGCGAGTGCCCCGCCTGGTGCTCAGGGGGTGTCCCGCCTGAGCGCCCACCCGTGGTCCACGGGCCCGATCCCGGCGCCGAGGGCGAACCCGGCGGCGATGGCCCCGGTGACGTACTCCTTGGCCGCCGCGACCGCCTCCGGCACGGGCTGTCCCTGGGCCAGGCCGCAGGCGATGGCGGAGGCGAGGGTGCAGCCGGTGCCGTGGGTGTGCCGGTTGTCGTGCCGGGGCGCCCGCAGCAGGTGGACCTCGGAGCCGTCGGTGAGCAGGTCCACGGCGTCGCCCGCCAGGTGTCCGCCCTTGACCAGCACCCAGCGCGGCCCGAACTCCAGCACGGCCGCGGCGGCCCGTCGCAGATCGTCCTCCGACTGGACGCGGACGCCGGTGAGTTGGGCCACCTCGTCCAGGTTCGGGGTGGCCACGGTCGCCACCGGCAGCAGCTTCGTCCGTACGGAGTCCAGGGCGGAGGCGGCCAGCAGCGGGTCGCCGTGCTTGGAGACGCCGACCGGGTCCACCACGGCCGGTGCGTCCGTGCCGGAGATCAATTCGGCGACCGCCTCGACCAGTTCGGCGGAGGCCAGCATGCCGGTCTTCACGGCCTGGACGCCGATGTCGTCCACGACGCTGCGGTACTGGGCCCGGACCGCCTCCACGGGCAGCTCCCAGGCACCCTGCACCCCCACGGAGTTCTGCGCGGTGACGGCGGTGAGCACGCTCATGCCGTGCACGCCGAGCGCGAGCATCGTCTTCAGGTCGGCCTGGATGCCGGCGCCGCCGCCGGAGTCCGAGCCGGCCACCGTGAGCACCCGGGGGATCATGACTCGATGTCCCCGAAGTGGTCCCAGCCGCCCTTGCTGGTCCAGGGCGCCCCGTCGACGGTCACCTGGGGCAGCGCGGAGGGGTTGAGGACCTCGCCGATGACCTTCCAGCGGGCCGGGAGCTTGGCGTCCGGCGGGAAGGTGGCCACGATCGCGTGGTCCTCTCCCCCGGTCAGCACCCACTGGAGCGGGTCCACGCCGACGGCCTGTCCGATGTCGTTCATCTGCGTCGGGATGTCGATCGCGCCGGAGCGGATGTCGATGCGGACCTTGCTGGCCTCGGCGATGTGCCCGAGGTCGGCGATCAGACCGTCGCTGACGTCGCACATCGCGGTGGCGCCGAGCGCGGCGGCGGCCGGCCCCGCGTGGTACGGCGGCTCGGGGCGCCGGTGGGCCTCCACGAAGGCGCGGGGCGAGCGGAAACCGCGGACGAGCACCGCGTACCCGGCCGCGGACCAGCCCAGCCAGCCGGTGACGGCCACGATGTCGCCGGGCTGGGCACCCGCGCGCGTGACGGGCTCCTGGTTGCGCAGATCGCCGAGCGCGGTGATCGACACCATGATCGTGTCGCCGCGTACGACGTCCCCGCCGACCACGGAGGCGCCGGCGACCTGGCACTCGTCGCGCAGGCCGTCCATCAGCTCGGTCGGCCAGGTGACCGGCAGCTCCGCGGGGACGACCAGGCCGAGCAGCAGCGCGGTCGGCACGGCGCCCATGGCGGCGATGTCCGCGAGGTTCTGCGCGGCGGCCTTGCGGCCGACGTCGTAGGCCGTGGACCAGTCGCGGCGGAAGTGCCGGCCCTCCAGCAGGATGTCGGTGCTCGCCACCACCCGCCGGTCGGGCGCGGCGACCACCGCGGCGTCGTCGCCGGGGCCGACCCGGACCACCGGGGTGGTGGTGAGACGGGAGGTCAGCTCCCGGATGAGCCCGAACTCACCTAGCTCACCCACTGTGCCCTTCATTGCCTCAAGCCCCTTCTGTGCCTTGCCACGCCCGGTCGCGCGTCACCAGTGTCCCCGATACGGTCGAGGTGACCGTCAACTTCCGTCGTGCCTGCACCCTGGCGCGCAAGCCCGGTTCCCGCAGGTCTCCCCTCGGGGAGCGGCGACGCGATACCGTGGCGTTCCTTTTCCCCACATGATCCTCGTGGCCGCCCTGGAGGTTCCGTGGTACAGGCGTACATCCTGATCCAGACGGAGGTCGGCAAGGCGTCGACCGTCGCCGAGACGATCAGCAAGATCCCCGGAGTGATCCAGGCCGAGGACGTGACGGGGCCGTACGACGTCATCGTGCGCGCCCAGGCCGAGACGGTCGACGATCTCGGTCGCATGGTGGTCGCCAAGGTCCAGCAAGTGGACGGCATCACGCGCACCCTGACCTGTCCGGTGGTGCATCTGTAGCCCCCGTCTACGCTTGGCCGGTGAACATCTTCCGTCACCGGCCCCTCGCCCTGCTCGCGCCCACCCTGCTCATCGCGGTCGCGGGCTGTTCCACGGCAGACGACAGCGGCACCGTGGCGGTTCCCACCCCAGACGCGCGGACCGCCCCGCTCTGCCGGGACCTGGACAAGGTCCTGCCGCGGACGGTGGACGGGCGGACCCGCGCCGACCCCGAGCCCCGGTCCGCCTACACGGCGGGCTGGGGAAGCCCGGCGATCATACTGCGCTGCGGCGTCGTCCGGCCGCCGAAGATGATCGATGCCAAGGTGGCGCAGGGCGACGACCCGAACGCGATCAGCGGCGGGGTGAACGGCGTCGACTGGCTGATGGAGAAGCAGGGCGACGGCACCTGGCGGTTCACCACGTCCAATCGCCGGGCGTACGTGCAGGTGACCCTGCCTGAGAAGCTGTCCGGGCCGGACGACAGCGCCCAGGTGATGACGGACCTGGCGCCGGCCGTGAAGAAGGCGATCCCGAAGGGGATCGCCTCCATGCGCGGATGAGACTCGACGGGGTCAGCGGAGCCCCGTCGGGCGGCGCAGCGCCGCCTGCACCAGGCGGTCCACCAGCTCGGGGTAGCTGATCCCGCTCGCCTGCCACATCTGCGGGTACATCGAGATCGGCGTGAAGCCGGGCATCGTGTTGATCTCGTTGATCACGAACTCGCCGTCCTCGGTGAGGAAGAAGTCCGCGCGGACCAGGCCCTCGCAGGAGGTCGCCTCGAACGCCTCGACGGCGAGCCGGCGCACCTCGGCGGTCTGCTCCTCGGTGAGCGGGGCCGGGACGACGCCGGGCGTGGAGTCGATGTACTTGGCCTCGAAGTCGTAGTACGCGTGCGCGTCCGGCGGCGGGATCTCGGCCGGGACGGAGGCGCGCGGGCCGTCCTCGAACTCCAGGACGCCGCACTCGATCTCACGGCCGCGTACGGCCGCCTCGACCAGGATCTTCGGGTCGTGGGCCTGCGCCTCGGCGATCGCCTCGTCCAGGCCGGACAGGTCGTCGACCTTGGTGATGCCGATGGACGAGCCCGCGCGCGCGGGCTTCACGAACAGCGGCCAGCCGTGCTCGCCGGCGAAGTCGATGATCTTCTTGCGGGCGGCGGACTCGTCCCGGGCCCACTCGCGGGGCCGGATCACCAGGTACGGGCCGACCTTGAGCCCGTAGGAGGTGAAGATCCGCTTCATGTACTCCTTGTCCTGGCCGACGGCCGAGGCGAGCACGCCGGAGCCCACGTAGGGCACTCCGGACAGCTCCAGCAGGCCCTGGAGGGTGCCGTCCTCGCCGTAGGGGCCGTGGAGCACCGGGAAGACCACGTCGACCTCGCCGAGCGCCTTGGGCACGGAGCCGGGCTCGCTGTAGACGACCTCGCGGTTCGCCGGGTCGACGGGGAGCACCACGCCGCCCTCGTCCGACTCCGCCAGCTCCGCCACGCTGGGGGTGCGGCGGTCGGTGATGGCCATCCGCTCCGGCTCGTCGGCCGTCAGCGCCCAGCGGCCGTCCGCGGTGATGCCGATCGGCAGGACGTCGTACTTCGTCCGGTCGATGGCCTTGAGGACGGCGCCGGCGGTGACCACGGAGATCCCGTGTTCGGAACTGCGCCCGCCGAACACGACGGCCACGCGCGGCTTGCGCTGCGGCTGCTCAGGGCTCTGGGGAAGGTTCTCGGTGCTCATATCGCGTTGAGAGTACCCGTAGGTAGCGCCCAAGTCAGCGCGCGCTCCCGGGCCGTCGCTCAGCGTCGCACGGACGGTCGCTCACCGTCGTGCCCAACGCCTCCGAACGGGCCGACGCCTCCCTTGCCCGGCCGCCGGGGCGTCCCCGGGGCCCACCGCTCTCGGGCTCGGCACCTTTCCGGACGAACTCTTCCGGCCCCGGCCCGGCACCTCCCCGCGCCGACGCGCCCCAAGCCCCCGATGTCTACCGGGTTCGATGCTCCCCTGCCCCGACGTCGCCAGGCCCGGCACCTCCCTGGCCCGACACATCCCAGCCTCGACGTCTCCCGGCGCCGGCGCGTCTGCGGGGCGCATCGTCTCCCGGACTCACCGCATCACCGGGCAACATCTCCCGGCCCCGGCACATCCCTGCGACGTCCTCCGGCCCCGGCGCCTCCTGGCACCGGCACCCGCACAGGCCCGGGTCCGGCAGCTGTCAGGCCCCGTGTCGGCGCGGGCTCAGTGCCTCTCGGGCTTGGCGCTGCGTGCCATCAGTTCCTTCAGCGCGACGACCGGTGACTTGCCCTCGTGCACGATGCTGACGACCGTCTCGGTGATCGGCATGTCGACACCGTGCCCGCGGGCCAGATCCAGCACGGACTCGCAGGACTTGACGCCCTCGGCGGTCTGCTTGGTGACCGCGATGGTCTCCTTGAGGGTCATGCCCTTGCCGAGGTTGGTGCCGAAGGTGTGGTTGCGGGACAGCGGCGAGGAGCAGGTGGCCACCAGGTCGCCCAGGCCCGCGAGTCCGGAGAAGGTCAGCGGGTCGGCGCCCATCGCCAGGCCGAGCCGGGTGGTCTCGGCAAGGCCGCGGGTGATGAGCGAGCCCTTGGCGTTGTCGCCGAGCCCCATGCCGTCGGCGATGCCCACCGCGAGCCCGATGACGTTCTTGACCGCGCCGGCGAGTTCGCAGCCGACCACGTCGGTGTTGGTGTACGGCCGGAAGTACGGCGTGTGGCAGGCCGCCTGGAGCCGCTGGGCGACCCGCTCGTCGGTGCAGGCCACGACGGCCAGGGCGGGCATGCGGGCGGCGATCTCGCGGGCCAGGTTGGGTCCGGTGACAACCGCGATCCGGTCGGCGCCGACCTTGGCGACGTCCTCGATGACCTCGCTCATCCGCATGGTGGAGCCGAGTTCGACGCCCTTCATCAGGGAGACGAGGACGGTGTCCGGGGCGAGCAGCGGGGCCCACTCGGCGAGGTTGGCGCGCAGGGTCTGGGAGGGGACGGACAGGACCGTGAAGTCGGCGCCGGCCGCGGCCTCGGCCGGGTCGGTGGTGGCCCGGACGTTCTCGGGGAGTTCGACGCCCGGCAGGTAGTCGGGGTTGATCCGGGTGGTGTTGATCGCCTCCGCGACCTCCGGCCGGCGGGCCCACAGGGTGACCTCGCAGCCGGCGTCGGCGAGCACCATGCCGAAGGCGGTGCCCCACGAACCGGCGCTGAAGACCGCCACCCTTGCCGGTGCGCTCACTTGGTCTGCCCTTCCACTTGCCGGCCCTGCGCCTGCGCCTGGGTGCGGCGGCGCTGCTCGATCCGCTCGCGGCGCGGGTCGTAGGGCGTCTCGGGCGCCTTCTCGCCGCGGATCTCCTCCAGCAGGCGGGTGATGGCCGCCATGATGACCTCGGTGGCCTCCTTCAGCACCTCCGGGGTCATCTCCTGGTCGTAGAAACGGGAGAGGTCCACGGGGGGTCCCGCGAGCACGTGGTGCGTCTTGCGCGGGAAGAGGTTCGGCTTCTTGGCGTACGGCGGCAGCAGTTCGTTGGCGCCCCACTGCGCGACGGGGATGACCGGGCACTTGGTCTGGAGGGCGACCCGGGCGGCGCCGGTCTTGCCGGTCATGGGCCAGCCGTTCGGGTCGCGGGTGAGGGTGCCCTCGGGGTAGAACGCGACGCACTCGCCGCGCTCCACGGCGTCGATCGCGGCCCGGAAGGCGCTGAGGGCGTCCGTGGACTCGCGGTAGACGGGGATCTGCCCGGTGCCGCGCATGGCGGCTCCCACGAATCCCTTCTTGAAAAGTCCGCTCTTCGCCAGGAATCGCGGGACCCGTCCGGTGTTGTACTGATAGTGCGCGTACGCGAAGGGGTCCACGTGGGAATTGTGGTTCACCGCGGTGATAAATCCGCCCTCGGTCGGAATGTGCTCCATTCCACGCCAGTCCCGCTTGATCAGAACCACCAGCGGCGGTTTGCAGATCACCGCGGCGAAGCGGTACCAGAAGCCGATTCTGCGGCGGGACACAAGGACACCTTCCTCTAGGGCTGCAACCCCGGCGGGGGGCCGCACAAGTGTGGCCCCGGGCCGCCGGTCTGTCGAGAACACCGTACGCCCCGCCCCCCGCGCCACCAGATGGCGCGGGGGACAATGAGCGCGACGAGAGAGGGACGGTACGCCGGTGCAGTGGACCTTGGTCATCCCCCTGAAGCCCCTGACGCGGGCCAAGAGCAGGCTCGCGGACACCGCCGACGACGGGGTGCGCCCGGGCCTGGCACTGGCGTTCGCGCAGGACACGGTGGCCGCGGCGGTGGCGTGTCCGGCGGTGTCGGATGTGGCGGTCGTCACGGACGACGAACTGGCCGGCCGGGAGCTCGCGGCGCTGGGCGCGCGGATCGTGCCGGACTCGCCCGGCAGCGGCCTGAACGCCGCGCTGGCGCACGGCGCGGCCGTCGTACGCGCGATGCGTCCCGGCGCCGCGGTGGCGGCCCTGAACGCCGATCTGCCGGCCCTGCGCCCGGCGGAACTGTCCCGGGTACTGGCGGCGGCCTCGCAATTCCCGCGCGCGTTTCTCGCGGACGCGGCGGCACTGGGCACGACTTTGCTGGCGGCGGCCGGCGATCGTGAATTGCGGCCGGCGTTCGGCGTCGATTCCCGTTCCCGCCACCGGGCCTCCGGCGCGGTGGAACTCGCGCTCACCGGGGTGGATTCGGTCCGCCAGGACGTCGACACGGCCGCGGACCTGCGAGCGGCGCTGACCCTGGGCGTGGGCCCGCATACGGCGGCGGCGTCGGCGGGACTCCTCATCCCGGGCCCCTGAGGCGCCCTGGAAGGGGCGCGGGGCCGTATCGGTGTGCGGCTGCGCCGCGCGGGCCCGACCAGCCACAACATGCCCGCACCCGACAGGCGTCCGGCGCCCCCGGCGGCGGGCCGCCGCAGGCACTACGCTGGCCGCCATGCAGGCGACCGCGTACACCTACGACCCCGAAACCCGCAGCGGCCAGGTGCTCCTCGACGACGGCACCCCGGTCCCCTTCGACGCGGCGGCGTTCGACCGGGGCGGACTGCGGCTGCTGCGCCCGGGCCAGCGGGTGCGGATCGAGACGGAGTCCGAGGGCGGCGCCCTGCGGATCACCCTCGTAACCCTTCAAACCCTCTGACCGTCCTTACACACGCCGCGGGCCGGGCTCCCCAGGGGAGTCCGGCCCGGCGCGTGAATGCCCTGGCGGCCTTACGACGTCGCCTTGCGGGCGGTGGTCTTCTTGGCGGTGGTGGTCTTGCGGGCCGTCGACTTCTTCGCCGGGGCCTTCTTGGCGGTGACCTTCTTCGCCGGAGCCTTCTTGGCCGTCGTCTTCTTGGCGGCGGTCTTCGTCGCGGTGGTCTTGGCGGTCGCCGCGGTCTTCTTGGCGGGAGCCTTCTTCGCCGTGGTCTTCTTCGCGGCGGCGGTGGTCTTCTTCGCCGCCGTCTTCTTCGCCGCGGTGCCCGCGGTCTTCTTCGCCGCGCCCGCCGTCTTCTTGGCGGCGGCCTTCTTGCCGGCGGCCTTCGCGATGGTGGGCGGCGGGCCGGACAGGCTGCCCTTCGGCGCCTTCTTGACCGCCACCTCGCCCCCGCGCGGGAGCTTCTTCGAACCGCTCACCAGGTCCTTGAAGCCCTGACCGGCGCGGAAGCGCGGCACGGAGGTCTTCTTGACCCGAACCCGCTCGCCCGTCTGCGGGTTGCGCGCGTAGCGGGCGGGGCGGTCCACCTTCTCGAAGGACCCGAAGCCGGTGACGGAGACCCGCTCGCCCCCGACGACCGCACGGACGATGGCGTCCAGAACATGATCGACAGCGTCGGCGGCCTGCTGGCGGCCACCCAACTTGTCGGCAATCGCTTCTACGAGCTGCGCCTTGTTCACGTCTTCCCCTTCGGAGACATCGCCAGAACGAAAGTGTTCAAGCTTTTTCGCACGTTAGGCAGATATATACCGCAAATCAAACACGAAACGGGCTTATCACCCTTGTGCCGCAACGGACTCGGCTGTCCCGGACGGTTCAGCGGTCCTCTCCGGGGATCCGACCCGCGTCGAGATCCGCCGTGAACCGATCGAGCCGCCTTGCCGCGTCGGCGAGATCGTGCTTGGCCGCGGCCGTAATGACCAGCAGCTTCCGGGCCAGCGCCATCCGTACGCCCTCCGGGACTTGCAGTGCGCGCACCCTTGCGTGCGCTTCCTTGAGCTGGTTCGCGACCGCCGTATAGAGCTGGAGTTGGCCGTCGTGTTCCATGCACAGATTGTGCCATCTGGGGCGAGTTGTCGCCTGCGCAGGGTGCAACTACCGCCTCAAATGGCCTTCCAGGCACTTGCGGAAGACACGAACACAGCACTCACCTACCCGGACAACATCCTTCTTAACGTGGGAAGTTGAGCGAACCAGGGCAGAGCCGCAGGGCCGTTCGGGTGCAGACATGGCTGTACCCCCAATCGTGGCGATCGGGGGTACAGGCGAGGTGTTGGGGTGGCCGAAACCCGACCTTCGCGGGTCCCGGTCGGTGCCGGATCAGACCGGGAGCGTCCGCGGCTTGTAGGCGGGCCGCCCGGCCTCGTAGGCGGCGATCTCGTCCTCGTTGCGGAGGGTGATGGAGATGTCGTCCAGGCCGTTCAGCAGCCGCCAGCGGGAGTTCTCGTCCAGCTCGAAGGAGGCGGTGATGCCCTCGGCGCGCACCTCACGCGCCTCAAGGTCCACAGTGACCTCAGCAGTGGGGTCCGCTTCCGTCAGCTCCCACAGCGTGTCCACGATCTTCTGGTCCAGGACCACCGTGAGCAGGCCGTTCTTCAGCGAGTTGCCCCGGAAGATGTCGGCGAAGCGGGAGGAGATCACGGCCTTGAAGCCGTAGTTCTGCAACGCCCAGACGGCGTGCTCACGGGAGGAGCCGGTGCCGAAGTCGGGGCCGGCGACCAGGACCGTGGCGCCCTGCCGCTCGGGGCGGTTGAGGATGAACTCGGGGTCCTTGCGCCAGGCCTCGAACAGCCCGTCCTCGAAGCCGTCCCGGGTGACCTTCTTGAGCCAGTGAGCAGGGATGATCTGGTCGGTGTCGACGTTGCTGCGGCGCAGCGGGACGGCCCGGCCGGTGTGGGTGGTGAAGGCTTCCATGATTCTCAGACTCCAGCGGGCGTGCGGTCGTCGGTCAGATCGGCCGGGGAGGCCAGGTGGCCCAGGACGGCGGTGGCCGCCGCGACCTGCGGCGACACCAGGTGGGTACGACCGCCCTTGCCCTGCCGGCCCTCGAAGTTGCGGTTGGAGGTGGAGGCGGAGCGCTCGCCCGGGGCCAGCTGGTCGGGGTTCATGCCGAGGCACATCGAGCAGCCCGCGTGCCGCCATTCGGCGCCGGCCTCCTTGAAGACCACGTCCAGGCCCTCGGAGACGGCCTGGAGACCCACGCGCGCGGAGCCCGGGACGACCAGCATCCGTACGCCGTCGGCGACTTTGCGGCCCCGCAGGATGTCGGCGGCGGCGCGCAGGTCCTCGATGCGGCCGTTGGTGCAGGAACCTACGAAGACGGTGTCCACGTCGATGGACCGCAGCGGCTGTCCGGCCTCCAACCCCATGTACTCCAGGGCCTTTTCGGCGGCCAGGCGCTCCGAAGCGTCTTCGTACGAAGCAGGGTCGGGGACGTGCGCCGAAAGCGGCGCGCCCTGGCCGGGGTTGGTGCCCCATGTGACGAACGGCGACAGCTCGGCGGCGTCGATGACGACCTCGGCGTCGAAGACGGCGTCCTCGTCGGTCCGCAGCGTCTTCCAGTACGCGACCGCGGCGTCCCAGTCGGCGCCCTCGGGGGCGTGCGGGCGGCCCTTGAGGTACGCGAAGGTGGTCTCGTCGGGGGCGATCATGCCCGCGCGGGCGCCGGCCTCGATCGACATGTTGCAGATGGTCATCCGGGCCTCCATCGAGAGCTTCTCGATGGCGGAGCCGCGGTACTCCAGGATGTAGCCCTGGCCGCCGCCGGTGCCGATCTTCGCGATGATCGCCAGGATCAGGTCCTTGGCGGTGACGCCCTCGGGCAGCTCGCCGTCGACCGTGATCGCCATGGTCTTCGGGCGGGCCAGGGGCAGCGTCTGGGTGGCCAGCACGTGCTCGACCTGCGAGGTGCCGATGCCGAACGCCAGCGCGCCGAACGCGCCGTGCGTGGAGGTGTGGGAGTCGCCGCAGACGACGGTGGTGCCCGGCTGGGTCAGACCCAGCTGGGGGCCGACGACGTGGACGACGCCCTGCTCGACGTCGCCCAGCGGGTGCAGCCGCACCCCGAACTCGGCGCAGTTCTTGCGCAGGGTCTCCAGCTGGGCGCGGGAGACGGGGTCCGCGATGGGCTTGTCGATGTCGAGGGTCGGGGTGTTGTGGTCCTCGGTCGCGATGGTGAGGTCGAGGCGGCGCACCTGGCGGCCGTTCTTGCGGAGCCCGTCGAAGGCCTGCGGGCTGGTCACCTCGTGCAGCAGGTGCAGATCGATGTAGAGGAGGTCGGGCTCGCCCTCGGCGCGCCGGACGACGTGGTCGTCCCAGACCTTCTCCGCGAGTGTCCTACCCATCGCTTTCCCTCCGGCCGGCAAGCGTCCACCGACCCAACTAGAGATCTTGAGGAGCGGTGGCTGCCCGTCTCGGGCCCCTGAACGTCGTGATTCCGGGCGTCCACCGCCAGGCCCGTTGGTCGCGGGCCGCTGTGTGATTCCAGGGTGGCGCGTTCCACGGAAAATTGAACTTGCGTTTCACAGAGTGAGACGCGAGTATCGTTGCATGGACAACAGTAGCGGCGTCGGCGTTCTGGACAAGGCGGCCCTCGTCCTGAGCGCTCTGGAGTCCGGTCCGGCCACCCTCGCGGGTCTGGTCGGCGCGACCGGACTGGCACGACCCACGGCCCACCGCCTGGCCGTGGCCCTGGAACACCACCGCATGGTGGCACGCGACATGCAGGGCCGGTTCATCCTCGGCCCGCGCCTCGCGGAGCTGGCGGCCGCGGCGGGCGAGGACCGCCTGCTCGCGACGGCGGGCCCCGTGCTCACCCACCTCCGCGATGTCACCGGCGAGAGTGCCCAGCTCTACCGCCGCCAGGGGGACATGCGGATCTGTGTGGCCGCGGCGGAACGCCTGTCCGGCCTCCGGGACACGGTCCCGGTCGGCTCCACGCTCACGATGAAGGCCGGCTCCTCGGCGCAGATCCTGCTCGCCTGGGAGGAGCCCGAGCGCCTGCACCGCGGCCTCCAGGGCGCCCGCTTCACGGCGACGGCCCTGTCGGGCGTACGGCGGCGCGGCTGGGCCCAGTCCATCGGCGAGCGCGAGCCGGGCGTCGCGTCCGTCTCCGCGCCCGTGCGCGGCCCCTCCAACCGCGTGGTGGCCGCCGTCTCCGTCTCGGGCCCCATCGAGCGCCTGACCCGCCACCCGGGCCGCATGCACGCCCAGGCGGTCATCGACGCGGCGGGCCGCCTCTCGGAGGCCCTGCGCCGCTCGGGCTGAGAGCGACAGGACCGCTCCGGCCGGGAAGGAGCCGCCCCAACGCCGCGGCAGCCCCTTCCCGACGGGAGCGGACCGCCCTCCCCCGCGACGCCGGGATGGATCCAAGCGGCAGGGCCTAGCCGCCCGACCGGTAGGCGAACCGGTCCTTCGCGGAGCGCCCCCGCCTCTCCAGCGGCACCTGCCCGTGCGCGGCGGCCAGCCCGAACGCCGGCATGTCGCCGTAGATCGCCTCGTACGACCCCTCCGGCACGACGTACGACTCGTGCCATATCCCGACCTGCCCGCGCAGCCTCCCGCTCCGCTCCTTGCGGTTGAGCCGCGCCCACGCCTCGTGGTGGAAGGCGTCGGGCGCGGTCGCGTAGGCGTACAGCTTCTCCTTGGACTCCCAGTACTGCACGACGTAGTACGTACGCGGTGACGCCGTCAGCAGCACCTTGGCGAGCAGCCCGCGCGCGGGCTGCTTCTCCAGTTCCCGCAGCATGCGCAGCATCGCGAGCAGCACCGGCAGCCACAGGCGGACGGCCCGGAAGCGGTTGATGCGCATGCCGATCAGCAGGACGACGACATCGCCCTGTGCGTCGGCGGTCGTACGGGTCACCATGACGTCCCCCTGGTCGGTGAGCGGCACTATCCAACGGCCGGTGCTTGGATAGTGGCGGTATCCGAAGAGGAGCGCAAGGCATGCGGCTCGCCGAGTTGAGCAGACGCAGCGGTGTGGCCACCGCGACGATCAAGTACTACCTGCGCGAGGGCCTGTTGCCGCCGGGCCGCCAGGTCAACGCGACGACGGCGGAGTACGACGACGAGCATCTGCGCCGGCTGCGGCTGGTCCGCGCGATGATCCAGGTCGGCGGCCTCCCGGTGGCCACGGTCCGGGAGGTCCTGCGGAACGTCGACGACGAGTCCCTGGGCCGCACGATCCGGCTGGGCGCGGCCCTGTGGGCGCTGCCGCAGGTGCCGGAACCGGACGAGGACGACGAGTACGTCCGGGCCGCGCGCCGGGAGGCGGACGAGTTGCTGGACCGGCTGGGCTGGTCGAACGCGAGGCTGCTGACGACGATCTCCCCCGCGTACCGCTCCCTGGTGGTGGCGGTGGCCGCGTTCCGCCGGCTCGGCTACGACTGGGACAGCGAACTGCTCGTCTCCTATGCCGAGTTGATGCACGAGGCGGCCGCACTCGACCTGGACTTCGTGGAGACCCGTCCGTCCGAGGCGGAGAAGGTGGAGACGGCGGTGCTCGGCGCGGTGCTGACCGAGCCGATCCTCCAGGCCCTGCGTCGGCTGGCCCAGGAGGAGGAGTCGGCCCGGCGGTACGGCTTCGAGTAGCGCCCGGTACGGCGAAGGCCCTCCACCGAAGTGGAGGGCCTTGCCCGTGCGTACCCCCGACCGGATTCGAACCGGCGCTACCGCCTTGAGAGGGCGGCGTGCTAGGCCGCTACACAACGGGGGCGTGGACTCTGCGTTTCCGCAGGTCCGAGCTGGTCTACCTGGACTCGAACCAAGACTAACTGAACCAGAATCAGTCGTGCTGCCAATTACACCATAGACCAATGATGGTTTAGACCAGTCAGTACCCCCGACCGGATTCGAACCGGCGCTACCGCCTTGAGAGGGCGGCGTGCTAGGCCGCTACACAACGGGGGCCCTAGCGATCCCGACGAGGTCGAGATCAGTACCCCCGACCGGATTCGAACCGGCGCTACTGCCTTGAGAGGGCAGCGTGCTAGGCCGCTACACAACGGGGGCTTTGCAGATAAGCTCTGCGAGCTGGCCTACCTGGACTCGAACCAAGACTAACTGAACCAGAATCAGTCGTGCTGCCAATTACACCATAGGCCACTGGAACTCAAGCCCCTACGGGGTTCTCGTTCTAGCTTGCTCCTCGGGGCTCCGGCCTTCCGGCCCGCTCCCCTCGGCGCAGGAAGAACATTACCTGAAGGAGGACGGGGCTCCAAAACGGGTATCCGCGCGGACGAGCGCCGGGAGTTCGGCGAGGGTCGAGATCCGGTGCGCCACGACCTCCCCGGCGGCCCGCGCGCAGGCCGTCCCGCGGTCGATCCACACCGACAGCAACCCGGCCTCGGCGGCGCCCCGCCCGTCGATCTCGGGGTGGTCGCCGACGTACGCCACCTCGTGCGGGGGCAGCCCCAGCGCCTCGCAGGACGCCAGGAAGGCGCCCGGCTCCGGCTTGGAGACGCCCAGCTCGGCGGCGCACAGCACGGACTCGAAGCGGTGGAGCAGGCCGAGCGTGCGCAGCTTGTGTTCCTGGACGGCGATGCTGGAGTTGGACAGCACCGCGTGCCGGTGGCTGGCCGCGAGGGCCTCCAGGGCGGGCAGGACGTCCGGGAAGACGCTCCAGGCGGCCTCGTAGTGCCCGATGTACCGCCCGAACCAGTCGTCGGCCTCCGCGTCGGTCAGGTCCTTGTCCAGGAAGATCCGGACCCGGTCGCGCCGCTGGTCCTGGAAGGTGGTCTCGCCGGCCGCGTAGCGCGCCCACTGCTGCTCGGTGATCTCCCGCCACCGCACCAGCGCGGCCTCGGCGCTGCCGTAGCCGGCGAGCAGCCCCTCCACCGCGAGATGGGCCCGCATGCCCTCCCGGTCGGCGGTCGTGTAGTCGAACAGGGTGTCGTCCACGTCCCAGACCACGGCTCTGATCGTCATACGACCGACGGTACCGCCGCACCGGGCGGGGCGCCGGGGAATCGGATCATTGCTCGTCAGGCGCTTCAGGCCTGGTCGGAGGCGGGGTCCGGGGCCACGAAGAAGTCCGTCAGGAAGCAGGTGACCTCACCCGAGGCCGAGCGGCCCGTCCAGGTGGGATAGCAGCCGTCGCCCCAGCCGGAGGTGAACGCGGCCAGGGTGTGGCCGCCGTCCGTGGACCTGACCAGGAACGGCCCCGGCGACCAGTCGCTGCTCTCGAACGCGTCCCACAGCGGCCCTTCCTCCTCCTGGGTCTCCGGGAACGCCTCCTCGGCCGAGGCGTCGTAGAAGCAGCCCGTGCCGGCGTCGACGCCGTACCCGAAGAACTCGTCGTCCTTCAGTTCGGCGGGGTCCTGGCCGGGGAGCAGGGCCAGTTCCCAGGTGACGGCCGGCTCGTCGCGGATGACCAGGCGTGCGGCGGCCACGCGCAGGTGGGGCACGTCGGAGGGGGGTTCGCCGGGCCGGGTGAGGGTCGCGACGGCCGCTTCGACGCGGTAGCGGCCGGGCTCGACGGTGGCCGTGAAGGGCTCGATGTCACCGCTGCCGAGGTAGACGAACGGGTCGCTCGCGACGACCCGGCCGGTGGGGAGGTCCAGTTCGCCGCCGTCGGCCACGTGGATCACACCCGTGGTCCCGGACTCGTAGCTGAACGTGCTGCCCGGGGTGAACAGCCAGGTGTAGTCCCGCGGACTCATCGGCATGACGGCGCCCTTCTCGATCCCGCTCGCTGTGCGAGCCGTGTGGGCCGAAACACTAGTGCGAGCCACTGACGGACATGCCCGAGGGGCGGCAGCCGTACGGCCACCGCCCCTCGGGAACGCGCGCGCCTACGCCGTCAGCCTGGCCAGCGCCGCGTCGACGCGGGCCAGGGTCTTCTCCTTGCCCAGGATCTCCAGGGACTCGAAGAGCGGCAGGCCGACGGTGCGGCCGGTGACGGCCACGCGGACCGGGGCCTGGGCCTTGCCGAGCTTGAGGCCGTGGGCCTCGCCGGCGGCCAGGACGGCCTCCTTGAGCGACTCGGCCGAGGTCCAGTCGGCCGCCTCCAGCTTCTCGCGGGCGGTGCGCAGCAGGGCGTCGGAGCCCTCCTTCATCGCCTTGGTCCACGAGGCCTCGTCGAAGACCGGCTCCGGCAGGAACAGGAAGTCGACGTTGTCGGTGATCTCCGACAGGACCTTCAGGCGGGTCTGGGCGTGCGGGGCGATCGCCTGCCACTTGGCCTCGTCGAAGTCCTCCGGCGTCCAGGGCGCGAACGGCGCCTTCAGCCACGGGCGGCAGCGCTCGGTGAACTCCTTCACGTCCAGCATGCGGATGTGGTCGGCGTTGATCGCCTCGCACTTCTTCAGGTCGAAGCGCGCCGGGTTGGGGTTCACGTCGGCGATCTCGAAGGCCCGGACCATCTCCTCGATCGTGAAGATGTCCTGGTCCGCGGAGAGCGACCAGCCCAGCAGGGAGAGGTAGTTGAGCAGGCCCTCGGGCAGGAAGCCCCGCTCGCGGTAGAGGTTGAGGGAGGACTGCGGGTCGCGCTTGGACAGCTTCTTGTTGCCCTCGCCCATGACGTACGGCAGGTGGCCGAACTGCGGGATCTGCTTCGCGATGCCCAGCTCGATCAGCGCCTTGTACAGCGCGATCTGGCGCGGGGTGGAGGAGAGCAGGTCCTCGCCGCGCAGGACGTGGGTGATCTCCATCAGGGCGTCGTCCACCGGGTTCACCAGCGTGTACAGCGGGGCGCCGTTCGCGCGGACGATGCCGTAGTCGGGCACGTTCTCCGGCGTGAAGGTCAGCTCGCCGCGGACCAGGTCGGTGAAGGTGATGGTCTCGTCCGGCATGCGGAAGCGGACGATCGGGGTGCGGCCCTGCGCCTGGTACTCCTCGACCTGCGCCGCGCTCAGGTCGCGGCAGTGGCCGTCGTAGCCGGACGGCTTGCCGGCGGCGCGGGCGGCCTCGCGGCGGGCGTCCAGCTCCTCCTGGGAGCAGTAGCAGTGGTAGGCGTGGCCGCCGTCGAGGAGCTTGCGGGCGACGTCGGCGTAGATGTCCATGCGCTGCGACTGGCGGTACGGCGCGTGCGGGCCGCCGACCTCGGGGCCCTCGTCCCAGTCGAAGCCGAGCCAGCGCATCGCGTCGAGCAGCTGGTTGTAGGACTCCTCGGAGTCGCGGGCCGCGTCGGTGTCCTCGATGCGGAAGACCAGGGTGCCCTGGTGGTGCCGGGCGAACGCCCAGTTGAACAGGGCGGTGCGGACCAGGCCCACGTGGGGGTTACCGGTGGGCGAGGGGCAGAAACGGACGCGTACGGAGCCGGGTGCGCTAGCCACGCTTGACAACCTTGTTGGTGAGAGTGCCGATGCCTTCGATGGTGACGGCGACCTCGTCGCCGACGCTGAGGGGGCCGACCCCCGCGGGGGTGCCGGTGAGGATCACGTCGCCGGGGAGCAGCGTCATGGCCTCGGAGATGTTGACGATCAGGTCCTCGATGGGGTGGATCATCTCGCTCGTGCGGCCGAGCTGGCGTTGTTCGCCGTTGACCGTGAGCTGGACGGTGAGGTCGTTCGCGGCGTCCACCGTGAGGTCGGTCTCCACCCAGGGGCCGAGCGGGCAGGAGGTGTCGAAGCCCTTGGCCCGGGCCCACTGCTTCTCGCGCTTCTGCACGTCGCGGGCGGTGACGTCGTTGGCGCAGGTGTAGCCGAAGATGACGTCCTTGACGCGGTCGCGCGGGACCTCGCGGCACAGGCGGCCGATGACGACGGCCAGCTCGGCCTCGTGGTGCAGTTCCCGGGAGAACGGGGGGTACTGGATGTCGTCGCCGGGGCCGATCACGGAGGTGGACGGCTTGAAGAAGGCGAACGGCGCGTCGGGCACCTCGTTGCCCAGTTCGCGCGCGTGCTCGGCGTAGTTGCGGCCGAAGGCCACGACCTTGTTGGGGAGCACCGGCGGGAGCAGCCTGACCTTGCTCAGCGGCACCTTCGTCCCGGACAGCTCGAAGTCCGCGAACGGGATGCCCTTGATGATGTCGAGGACGAGTTCGTCCTGCTTGTCGCCCTCGACCGCGCCGAAGGCTACGTTCCCGTCGATGGAGAACCTGGCGATGCGCACGGGATCCTTGCGCCCCTCACTGAGAACCGGCGTACTGACGCCCCAGGTTATCGGAGCTATGCGAAGTTGTTCGCTTCCGGGGGCATCGCCGCAGGTCAGGGGCGGGTCACCGGGGCCGGGCTCAGCCGGGGTCGCCCGGTGGCGCCGGGCGCGGGGTCCGGGGAAGACGAGCGCGGCCGGAAGGGACCGCGTGGTCCTTCCGGCCGCGCCCGGCGGAGCCGTCGGTTACTCGCCGGCCGGGGCGCCCGCGCCGGCCGGGACCTCCATCAGGATGGTGCGCCGGGGGTTGGCCGTCTGGGCGGGGAGGTCGACGGAGTGCTCCGGCAGCTCGGGCGTGTGCAGTTCGCCGGCGTCCTTCAGGTGAGCCAGGGTCGTGCGCCGCGGGTTGGCGATCTTGCGGAACATCATCGTCGTCTTCACCGTTGTCGTCCTGTGCCCTCTGGTCGAGTGGTTGGCAGAGTCGTCCGTCTTGTAAAGCGTCAGGCTAAACATCCGATTCCCCGACGAAGGTGCCAACTGACCCCGAGTCGTATGTGAGTTTGCTCACGAACTCACGGGCAAACCGGTCAATTCCGACCGGCAACTCGCTCCAGCGAAACGGACATTGACCCACTGAAGCCACCATTCCGCTCCTGATCATGGCGACTGGGACACAGGGCGACGCACGGCGACTCGCATGGGTACGCCCGTTATGCCCAAGATCGGGTTCCACTGCTGGTAACCCGCCACTCACTGGCGGTCACGGAGGTCACAGCTCGGCCCACTGCCCTTGTTGGAGATCCTGCACTGTGCTGGAATTCCACGGACCGCCGCGGGATGGAACCGGCGCAGGGGGCGCGCACAGCGCCGAGCGGCGGCGAGACAGGGGGGAACCAGCGCCGGTCACTCAAGACCACCGGGGGGCGTATTCAGGGCGCTCTCCACAACGCCGACACCGTGTCCCTCCGTTCACGCGGAGGGGCGCCTGGTCCAGAGGTTGCGACGCTAGTGCAGGGACGTTTCAAGAGGGATGGCAGCGCTTCGGCGGAGCCGGAGCCGCACGGCGGGACTGGCCCCAAGGCCGTCAGCTCCTCGCCCCAGCACGCCCAGAACCCGGGACCGGGCCAGGCCGCGGACGGCGGTCGTCCGGGCGCCTCGGCCCCGTCGGCCTCCGCGACCGCGGCGCCCTCGGGCGACCCCGCGCCCGCGGTGAAGCCCGCGCAGGGCCCGACCGGCACCGGTTCGCGGCTCGCCCTGCGCAACTGGCGCATCTCCACCCGCCTGGTGTCCCTGCTCGCGCTGCCGGTGGTCGCGGCCACCTCGCTGGGCGCGCTGCGCATCGACCAGTCCATCGAGGACATCCAGCAGCTCGACAACATCAAGCTGCTGACGGAGATGACCAAGCAGGCCACCGAGCTGGCCCACGCGCTCCAGGAGGAGCGCGACCAGTCCGCCGGTCCCCTGGCGCACGGCGGCCTGAAGTCGAACGACTACCAGATCAAGGCGTACCAGCAGAAGACCGACCGGGCCCGCGAGAACTTCCTCGACGCCTCCGAGCAGATCGACGCGGCCAGCAAGGACGGCAATCTCCAGGGCGTCCGCGACGCGCTGGTCGGCCTCGCCAACCAGCTGGACGACCTCGCCAAGATCCGCAAGTCGGCCTACTCGTCCAAGGACAACGCGACCCAGACGGTCGAGTCCTACCACCGGCTCATCACCCAGCTGATCGGCCTCTCCCAGGACATGGCCGAGGCGTCCAGCAACCCGGAGATGATCTCGCGCACCCGCGCCCTGGCGGCCTTCTCCACCGCCAAGGAGTACGCCTCCGAGCAGCGCGCGATGATCGCCGCCGCGCTGCCCGCGACCACCAGCACCAAGGGCGACCTCTCCGAGAACGACCGCCTCTACGGCCAGTCGGCGTACGAGAGCGAGGGCTCCGAGCTGGCGATCTTCCGGAAGATCTACGCCGGCCAGAACGCCGAGGAACTGCTCAAGCCGATCGACGAGGGCAACCCGACGATCGAGTCCGCCGACACCTACGCCAAGCGCTCCTTCGAGTCCCCGGACGGCCTCCAGCAGCTCCCGGCGCGGTCGTACAAGGACTGGCTGGACGACAGCTCGACCAAGATCGAGCAGATGAAGAAGATCGAGCGCACGCTCCTGGAGGAGATGGAGCAGAAGGCGCGCGAGCTGAAGAGCGCGACCCAGCGCGACGCGATCATCTCCGGTGCGCTGATCCTGCTCGTGCTCGGTGTCTCGCTGGTCGGCGCGTTCGTCGTCGCCCGGTCCATGATCCGCTCGCTGCGCCGGCTCCAGGAGACCGCGACCAAGGTCGCCCAGGACCGTCTGCCCGAGCTGGTCAAGCAGCTGTCGGAGTCGGACCCGCAGGACGTCGACACCTCCGTCGAGTCGGTCGGTGTGCACTCCCGGGACGAGATCGGCCAGGTGGCCGCGGCCTTCGACGACGTGCACCGCGAGGCGGTCCGCCTCGCCGCCGAGCAGGCCCTGCTGCGGGGCAACGTCAACGCGATGTTCACCAACCTCTCGCGCCGCTCGCAGGGTCTGATCCAGCGCCAGCTCTCGCTCATCTCCGAACTGGAGTCCCGCGAGGCCGACCCGGACCAGCTCTCCTCCCTCTTCAAGCTCGACCACCTCGCGACGCGTATGCGCCGTAACGGTGAGAACCTCCTCGTCCTCGCGGGTGAGGAGCCCGGCCGTCGCTGGACCCGCCCGGTCCCGCTGGTCGACGTGCTCCGCGCCGCCGCGTCCGAGGTGGAGCAGTACGAGCGCATCGAGCTGGCCGCCGTACCCACCACCGAGGTGGCCGGCCGGGTCGTCAACGACCTCGTGCACCTGCTCGCCGAGCTGCTGGAGAACGCGACCTCGTTCTCCTCGCCGCAGACCAAGGTGAAGGTCACCGGTCACGCGCTGCCCGACGGCCGCGTCCTGATCGAGATCCACGACACCGGTATCGGCCTCTCCCCCGAGGACCTCGCGGCGATCAACGAGCGGCTCGCCTCGCCGCCCACCGTGGACGTCTCCGTCTCCCGCCGCATGGGTCTGTTCGTGGTCGGCCGGCTGTCCCAGCGGCACGGCATCCGCATCCAGCTCCGCCCGTCCGACTCCGGTGGTACGACCGCGCTGGTCATGCTGCCCGTGGACGTCGCCCAGGGTGGCAAGAAGCCCGCTCCGGGCAAGCACGGTGCCCCCATGTCCACCGGTGGACCCGCCGCCGCGCAGGCCGCCGCCGGTGCGGCAGCGGCCCGGCGGCAGAGCGCCGGCAACGGCGGCGCCCCGGGCGGTGGCGGTCTGCTCGGTTCCGGTCCGGGCCCGCGTGGTCAGGCCGGCTCCGCCCAGGGTCCCCGGGCCGCGCTGCCCGGCACGGGCCAGGGCGGCCGTCCCGGTGCGCCGGGCGCCCGCGGTCCCCAGGGCGGACGGCCGGCTCCGGCCGGTGCGGGTGCGGGCGGCTTCGGCGGTCAGGCGCCGGGCGCCCCGCAGGGCTTGCAGGCCGCGAACCCGGGCGGGCCGCAGCAGGACGCCTTCGGCGGTCGCGGCCCGAAGCGGTCCGGCGGCGCCCCCGACCAGGGCCGCCGGCCCCAGCTCCCGCCGCGCGGCGGCCCGCGCGCCGAACTGCCCGGCGGTGACCCGCAGTCCCGCACGCCGGACTGGAGCGACGCCCAGTCCCCGCTGTCGCGCGCCTCGCTGGACACCCCGCGCGGCCACGACGAGCAGGACCCGGCGCAGAGCGCGCACATGCCGCGCGTGGACGACCGGCAGGGTCCGGGCTCCACCGCGGAGATGCCGCGGATCGACGCCCAAGGTCCGGCCCCGACCGGCGAGTTCCCGCGCGCCGAGCTCAACGGCAACTCGCACACGGGGCAGTTCGCCCGTCCGGACCTCCCCCAGCAGAGCGGCCGGTTCGGGCGTCCGGAAGACGCCCAGAACACGGGCCAGTTCGGGCGCCCCGACGACCTCCAGCAGACCGGGCAGTTCGCGCGTCCTGACGACCTCCAGCAGACGGGCCAGTTCGCGCGTCCCGAGAACCCTCAGGACACGGGCCGGTTCGGGCTCCCCGACGACGGCCGGCAGCAGGGCCGTTTCGACGGCGGCGACCAGCAGGGCACCGGCTCGTTCGTCCGCTCCGACGTGTTCGGCACGCCGGCGCCCGGGCAACGGGACAACGGCGCTCAGCACACCGGCCAGTTCCCGGCCCAGCAGGCCCCGCAGGGGTACGACGGCGGCTACGACAACAGCTCCACCGGACAGCACGCGCTGCCCGGCCGGCAGGACCCCGGTCACACCGGGCAGTTCGAGCGCCCGCAGCCGGCCCGTGCCGACTTCGGCGCCCCCCGCCCGCCGGCCCCGCAGCAGCGTCCGCTCCACCAGGAGCCCGGCAACCGGGGCGCCGCCCAGGACCGGGTGACGGATGGGCCCTGCCCCCGGCCAGCGGTCCGGGTGACGGCCGTACCCCGCTGTACGACACGCTGGAGACCAACTGGTTCCACGGTCAGCAGCAGGAGGACGCTCCCGCGCAACGGCAGCAGCCCCAGGCACCCGCTCCGCAGCGCCCCGCGCCCGCCGGCAACAACGGCGGCCCCAACGGTTCCTGGCGTACCTCGCCGAACGACGAACTCGTCCGGCAGGCCGAGCGCGTCCGTCAGCCCGCGGCCGGCGGGATCACCACCTCCGGCCTGCCGCGCCGCGTGCCCCGGGCGAACCTCGTGCCGGGCACGGCACAGCAGCAACAGCACCAAAGCGGTCCGCAGGTCTCGCGCGCGCCTGACGACGTGCGCGGACGGCTGACCAATCTCCGTCGGGGCATCGCTCAGGGCCGTCAGGCCGGCAGCGGCCAGACCGGCAGCTTCCCGAGCCCCACTCACCAGCAGGAGCGTTAGTTGAGTCCGATGAGCCAGGCGGCACAGAACCTGAACTGGTTGATCACCAACTTCGTGGACAACACCCCTGGGGTGTCCCACACCGTGGTGGTCTCCGCCGACGGCCTTCTGCTGGCGATGTCCGAAGGCTTCCCGCGGGACCGCGCGGACCAGCTCGCGGCCGTCGCGTCCGGTCTGACCTCCCTGACGGCCGGGGCGTCCCGGATCTTCGAGGGCGGCACCGTCGCGCAGACGGTCGTCGAGATGGAACGCGGGTTCCTCTTCCTGATGTCCATCTCGGACGGTTCGTCGCTCGCGGTCCTTGCTCATCCCGAGGCGGACATCGGTCTCGTCGGCTACGAGATGGCACTGCTCGTCGACCGCGCAGGGGCGGTACTCACCCCGGACCTGCGCGCCGAACTACAGGGAAGTCTGCTTCACTGACCGCCCCCGGCACCACCCACCTCACGAAAACACCGTCCGGCCGCCACAATCCCCCCACCGGCCCCTTCCGACGGCTTGACTGACCGACTTGCTGTCCCGCCCGGAGGATTCATGACCCCGCCCACCGCCCATCATGATCCGTACGCGGAGCCGTACGGGGACGAGGGCGACCAGCCGCTGGTGAGGCCGTACGCCATGACCGGCGGCCGGACCAGGCCTCGCTACCAGCTCGCCATCGAGGCGCTGATCAGCACCACGGCCGACCCGGCAGCGCTCATGGGGCTGCTCCCGGAGCACCAGCGCATCTGCCACCTGTGCCGTGAGGTCAAGTCGGTCGCGGAGGTCTCCGCGCTGCTGGCCATGCCGCTCGGTGTGGCCCGGATCCTGGTGGCCGACCTCGCAGAGGCCGGCCTGGTCGCCATCCACCAGCCGGGTGGCGACGAGAACAACGGTGGCGCTCCGGACGTGACGCTGCTCGAAAGGGTGCTCAGTGGACTTCGCAAGCTCTGACGGGGGCCGGGCCACCACCTCGG
>NZ_KQ948358.1:203951-208965 GCF_001514055.1 Streptomyces corchorusii
GTCGTTCTCGTGGACACCCGGCGTCTGGCCGACTGCTTCCCGGCGGTCGACTACTTCGAGAACTCGGGCCTGCCCTTCGTCATCGCCCTCAACGGCTTCGACGGCCAGCAGCCCTACACCCCGGACGAAGTGCGCGAAGCCCTCCAGATCGGACCGGACACCCCGATCATCACCACGGACGCCCGCCACCGCGCGGACGCCAAGAGCGCACTGATCACCCTGGTGGAACACGCCCTGATGGCACGGCTGAAGTAGCACTCAAGTACGACAGTCCGTACGGCAGTTGCCGTAAGGGGCTCGGAGCCGACTGTGGCCTTTGACACGGTCGGCTCCGGTGTTCATAACAGTTCGGCAGAGGAATCGCCCCGGCATCACCACGCGACGCGGTCGTGCGGTGCCGCTGTGCGCACGAACGCCCCGCCTTTTGGCGGGGCTCGCTCTTTATGACCGTTTTATCTGGCGCTTACAACCGCCCCATCACCAGGTTTCCACTGTTTGGAAGTGCACTGGTCCACGTGCTGGAATGCCTGAACTGCCCAATGGTCAATGACGTACTGAGTACGTACCGAGTACGCACTGGTGGTCGATGGCGAACCGGGCTCTGAGAGACTGCGGCACGACGTAGGTGCCGACCGCCGAGAGGTTGTTGGTCGAGTGAGGCGAAGCAAGAACGGTCCCGAGCCGTCGGCGCGGGGCAACTTCACCCCGCCGCCGCGCGCTGCGGCGCCCACCCCCGTTCCCGCTGCGGAACCGGCGGCCACTCCCGCGCCCAGCGGCGGTCGTCTCTCCCCGCGCAACTGGCGGGTGCCGACCCGGCTGAACGCGATCCTGCTCATACCCGTGGCCGTCGGCCTCGTCATGGGCGGCTTCCAGGTGAAGAGCTCCATCGATACCTGGCAGCAGGCCCGCGACGCCGAGAACACCGCCCGTCTCGTGCGCGCCGCCCTCACCTACGCCGACGCGCTGGAGAGCGAGCGCGACGTCACCGCCGCACCGCTGCTGCTGAACAAGAAGGACGCCGACAGCAAGGCGGTCGTCGACAACGCCCGCAAGGCCACGGACCAGGCCGCCGACGCCTTCGACCAGGCGACGAAGAGCATGCCCGCCACGTCGGGCCTGCAACGCCGGCTGAAGCTGTTCCGCGAGGCCGAGCCCAAGCTGGCGCACCTGCGGCAGATCGCCTTCACCTCCAAGGCGACCGGCGTACAGACCGAAGAGGGCTACGTAGAGGTCAGCCACCCCCTGATGGAGTTCGCCAACGAACTCGGTCTGGGCACCGGAAACATCACCTCCTACGGCCGTACCGTCTACGCCATCTCGCTGACCAAGGCGGCGCTGTCGCTGGAGCGGTCGATCGGCACCCACCTGCTGGTCAAGCCCGGCCCGGACGCCCCGAACCTCGCGACCCAGCGGGTCTCCCTGTCCTCGTACGCCTACCTGGAGCGCATCGCCCGGGAGGAGTATCTCGGCGGTGGCACCGAGGCCGACGCGCAGAAGCTGAGCGACGCGGAACAGAAGATCAAGACGGACGCCGCCGCCCTGGTCCAGAAGGCCAAGGCGAGCAACCCGCAGTACGTCGCCCCGCCCTCCGACCCGACCCGGATCGTCACCGCGGTCGCCACCATGAAGGACACCAGCACCGCCACCCGCGACGAGCTGGCCGCGGGCGGCATCACCGCCGACAACTGGTGGGCGCTCAACACGCTGAAGTACAAGGCCTACCGCCAGATCGAGTCGGACATGGCCGACAAGGCGGTGAGCGAGGCCTCGTCCATCGCCGGTGACGCCAAGACCTCGGCCTTCATCACCGGTGCCGTGGTCGTCGTCGCCCTGCTGGCCGCGTTCCTCCTCGCCGGTCTGGTGGCCCGCCAGATGAGCCGCTCGATGCGCCAGCTGCGCAACGCCGCCTTCGGCATCGCCGAGCAGCGGCTGCCGATGCTGGTCGACCAGCTCTCCCGCACCGACCCCGGCCGGGTCGACACCCGGGTCCCGCCGATCCCGATCACCACCAAGGACGAGATCGGCGAGGTCGCCCGCGCCTTCGACCAGGTCCACCGCGAGGCGGTCCGGCTCGCCTCCGAGCAGGCCCTGCTGCGGGGCAACATCAACGCGATCTTCACCAACCTCTCGCGCCGCAACCAGTCGCTGATCGAGGGCCAGCTCACCCTGATCACCGACCTGGAGAACAACGAGGCCGACCCGGACCAGCTGGAGAACCTCTTCAAGCTGGACCACCTGGCCACCCGTATGCGCCGCAACGGCGAGAACCTCCTGGTCCTCGCCGGCGAGGAGCCCGGCCGCCGCTGGGACCAGCCCGTGCCGCTCATCGACGTGCTGCGCGCCGCCTCCTCCGAGGTGGAGCAGTACGAGCGCATCGAACTGTCGGGCGTGCCGGAGGCCGAGATCCACGGCCGCGCGGTCACCGACCTCGTGCACCTGCTGGCCGAGCTGCTGGAGAACGCCACCACGTTCTCCTCCCCGCAGACCAAGGTCCGTGTCACGGCGACCCGTCTGCCCGACGGCCGCGTGATGATCGAGATCCACGACAAGGGCATCGGCCTGACCGCCGAGGACTTCGCGGACATCAACCACAAGCTGGCCAACCCGCCGACCGTGGACGCCGCGATCTCGCAGCGCATGGGCCTGTTCGTGGTCGGCCGGCTGTCCGACCGGCACGGCATCCGGGTCCAGCTGCGCCCCTCGGGCGAGCAGGCCGGCACGACGTCCCTGGTCATGCTGCCGGACGCGATCACACACGGCGGTGGCGGCGAGGCCCCGCTGGACCGCGAGGAGTTCACCGTCTCGCAGATCATCCCGGAGCAGCAGTTCCAGGGTGAGAACTTCGGCCAGCAGCAGCCGCCGCTGCGCACCGCCGCCGAACTGGGCTTCGACGACAGCCAGTACCCGCAGGTCCCCGACGACCTGCGCGACCTGGACCCCGTGGGCCGCTCGCTGATGCGCGAGGAGCGCCGCGCCGCCCTGGAGGCCCAGAACCACGGCCAGCAGCCCGCCGAGCCGCGGCAGGAGGCCGCCGAGGCCCCCGCCGGGTATACGGACCCGTTCACCGGGCAGCAGCAGGCGTACCAGGAACAGCAGCAGGCGTACGAGGCTCCGGCGTACGAGGAGCAGCGGCAGCAGACGTACGAGGAGCAGCAGCCGCAGCACGCGTCGTACGAGCAGCAGTACGAGCAGCGCTACGACGGGCAGTACTACGCGCCCAGCGGCGATGCGCCGCAGCACGACGGCTTCTCCGCGGGCGGTGGCTACCCGGAGCCCGCGTCCGCGTATCCGGAGCCTGCCCCGGCCTCGTCCTACCAGGACGACTGGCCCCAGCAGGACGGCTACCAGAACGGCTATCCGGCCCAGTACGCTCCGGAAACGGAATCCTCGCAGGCCGCTGACGCGAGTGAGCGGAACCGCGTAGGCTTCGACCGTCCGGGAACGGCATCTCCCGCCGCGCACGCGCTGACCGACGCCGGGCTGCCCCGCCGCGGGGGTCCCGCGAGCGGCTCCCACGGCGCCGGCTCCGCGAACGGCACGGCCCGCGTGCAGCAGGAATCGCCGGCTCCCGCACCGGGGAACGCTCCGGGGACGGGCGGTCAGAGCGACTGGCGTTCGGCGAACGACGAGCGGTGGCAGCAGGCCGCGCAGCTCCGGAAGCCCAAGGCAGGCGGGGTCACCGCCTCGGGCCTGCCTCGGCGGGTGCCCAAGGCCAATCTGGTCGAGGGTTCCGCCGAAACCACCCCCCAGGGAGGCCCACAGGTCTCCCGCGCCCCGGAGGACGTCCGGGGCAGGCTGAGCAACCTGCGCCGGGGCGTCCAGCGCGGACGCAGCGCAGGCAGTGAAACGAACGGCCAGGGCTTCGGTCCTGACAGCACCTACAACCAGGAGCGTTAGTGTGAGCCCGATGAGCCAGGCGGCACAGAACCTGAACTGGTTGATCACCAACTTCGTGGACAACACCCCGGGGGTGTCCCACACGGTGGTGGTCTCCGCCGACGGACTCCTTCTGGCGATGTCCGAAGGCTTTCCCCGCGACCGCGCCGACCAGCTCGCGGCCGTCGCCTCCGGTCTGACGTCTCTGACGGCAGGCGCCTCCCGGATCTTCGAGGGAGGCAACGTGAATCAGACGGTTGTGGAGATGGAGCGGGGATTCCTCTTCATCATGTCCATCTCCGACGGTTCCTCGCTCGCGGTCCTGGCCCACCCGGAAGCGGACATCGGTCTCATCGGGTACGAGATGGCACTTCTGGTGGACCGCGCGGGCACGGTCCTCACCCCGGATCTCCGTGCGGAACTCCAGGGGAGCCTTCTCAACTGATAATCGGACGGTGCGTATTCGCGTCCCGTAGCCGTAAGGTTTCGGGACGCGGTTCCCCAGGGACGGGTGCCCGGCGCAGTCGGAGGAGGAGAAAGTGGCAACACCCCCAGGCAGTTCGTCTTCGGGCAACTGGTCGTACGGCCCTGCCCAGGGCCAGAGCGACGGCTCGGCGAACCCGTACAACTTCCCCTCCGCCCCCAGCCACCGGCAGCCGTACGCCCCGCAGGGTCCGGGCCCGTCGCCGTACGACCAGCCTCCGGCGCCGCGCATCCAGCCGGTCCAGCCGCAGCGCCGCCCCGAGCCGGCGCCGGCCTCGGCGTCCAACAACCCCTTGGTGCGTCCGTACGCCATGACCGGCGGCCGGACCCGCCCGCGCTACCAGCTCGCCATCGAGGCGCTGGTGCACACCACCGCAGCTCCGCACCAGATGCAGGGCCAGTTGCCCGAGCATCAGCGGATCTGCAACCTGTGCCGGGAGATCAAGTCGGTGGCCGAGATCTCGGCCCTGCTCACGATCCCCCTCGGCGTGGCCAGGATTCTCGTCGCCGACTTGGCGGAGGCGGGCCTGGTCGCCATCCATCAGCCCGGCGGCGACGAGAACGCCGGCGGCCAGCCAGACGTGACACTGCTCGAAAGGGTGCTCAGTGGACTTCGCAAGCTCTAGCGGCGGTCCTTCCCGCTCCACCACCTCCG
>NZ_KQ948358.1:209847-250308 GCF_001514055.1 Streptomyces corchorusii
GATCGTCCTGGTGGACACCCGGCGTCTCGCCGACTGCTTCCCCGCGGTCGACTACTTCGAGAACTCGGGCCTGCCCTTCGTCATCGCCCTCAACGGCTTCGACGGCCAGCAGCCCTACACCCCGGACGAAGTGCGCGAAGCCCTCCAGATCGGACCGGACACCCCGATCATCACCACGGACGCCCGCCACCGCGCGGACGCCAAGAGCGCGCTGATCACCCTGGTGGAGCACGCCCTGATGGCCCGCCTGCGCTAGCACTTCTCCGCGAGGGGGCCCTTTCCGTCCGGAGAGGGCCCCTTCGCCGTACCCCGTGAGCCGTACGGCGGCCCGGACCCGAACACGCCGCGGCCCCGCTCTCCCTCGGGGAGGAGCGGGGCCGCGGTTCGCGTGCGGGAAGGCTCAGTGCCAGCTGTGCGGGGCCCGGAAGCCGGGCTCGCGCTCCAGGCGGCGCCAGCCCGCCTTCGGACGGGCGCGGTGGGTCGCCGAGGGCTCGGGGCGGGCGGCGGCGCGGGCCAGGAGGATCGCCGTGATGGCGGCGACTTCCTCGGGCTCGGCGTGGCCCTTCTCGACGCGGATGTCAGGAGTGCTCATGGGTGTCAGTCTCCCTGAGAGAGGTGTCCGCCGGGTTACTGCGGAGGGTTGCCGTGCTTGCGGGAGGGCAGGTCGGCGTGCTTGGTGTGCAGCATCGCCAGGGACTTGATCAGCACCTCGCGGGTCTCGGCGGGGTCGATGACGTCGTCGACCAGGCCCCGCTCCGCCGCGTAGTAGGGGTGCATCAGCTCGGACTTGTACTCCTTGACCATCCGCGAACGCATGGCCTCGGGGTCCTGGGCCTCGGCGATCTGCCGGCGGAAGATGACGTTGGCCGCGCCCTCCGCGCCCATCACGGCGATCTCGTTCGTCGGCCACGCGTAGGTGAGGTCGGCGCCGATCGACTGGGAGTCCATGACGATGTAGGCACCTCCGTACGCCTTGCGCAGGATCAGCGAGATCCTCGGCACGGTCGCGTTGCAGTAGGCGTACAGCAGCTTCGCGCCGTGGCGGATGATCCCGCCGTGCTCCTGGTCGACACCGGGGAGGAACCCGGGGACGTCCAGGAACGTGACGATCGGGATATTGAAAGCGTCACACATCTGGACAAAGCGCGCAGCTTTTTCGCTCGCCTCGATGTCCAGCACGCCCGCCAGGACCTGCGGCTGGTTGGCGATGATGCCGACCACCTGGCCGTCCAGGCGGGCGAGGGCGCAGATGATGTTGCGCGCCCAGCGCTCGTGGACCTCCAGGTACTCACCGTCGTCGACGATCTCCTCGATGACCTTGGCCATGTCGTAGGGCCGGTTGCCGTCGGCCGGGACCAGGTCCAGCAGCGCGTCGCCGCGGCGGTCCGCCGGGTCCGTGGAGTCGACCCGCGGCGGGTTCTCCCGGTTGTTCTGCGGGAGGAGCGACAGGAGGTAGCGCACCTCGGCGATGCACGTCTCCTCGTCGTCGTACGCGAAGTGGCAGACACCGCTCGTCTCGGCGTGGACGTCCGCGCCGCCCAGGCCGTTCTGGGTGATCTCCTCGCCCGTGACGGCCTTGACCACGTCGGGGCCCGTGATGAACATCTGGGACGTGTCGCGGACCATGAAGACGAAGTCCGTCAGCGCCGGGGAGTACGCCGCGCCGCCCGCGCACGGGCCGAGCATCACCGAGATCTGCGGGATGACACCGCTCGCCTTGGTGTTGCGCTGGAAGATGCCGCCGTAGCCGGCGAGGGCGGAGACGCCCTCCTGGATGCGGGCGCCGGCGCCGTCGTTGAGCGACACCAGCGGAGCGCCGGCCGCGATGGCCATGTCCATGATCTTGTGGATCTTGGTGGCGTGGGCCTCGCCGAGGGCGCCGCCGAAGATCCGGAAGTCGTGGGCGTAGACGAAGACCGTACGGCCCTCCACCGTGCCCCAGCCGGTGATGACACCGTCGGTGTACGGCTTCTTGGCCTCCAGGCCGAAGCCGGTCGCCCGGTGCCGGCGCAGTTGCTCGACCTCCTGGAAGGACCCGGGGTCGAGGAGCAGCTCGATCCGCTCCCGCGCCGTCAGCTTGCCCTTGGCGTGCTGCGCCTCGGTCGCCTTCTCGCTCGGGCCCGCCAGGGCCCGGGCACGGATCTCGTGCAGTTCGGCGACCCGTCCGCGTGCGTCCGTCGGCTCACCGGTCGGCTCACCCGTCGTCTCTTCCAAAACGGTCATGTAGCGACCTTACGAAGGACCCGAAGAAAAGCGAGCCGTCGACTCCGTACAGTCTCCGGACCGTTTTCCTGGTGCCAGTGAACAGAACCGTGGCGGCATGCAGGCATTCCGACTGCTCAGAAGGGCGTCCCGTTGTAGGGAGACCACAAAGCCGTCAGCGGAGAGTCAGCTCACATTCGTGGGTGGCACATGCCATCCCCGGAGTGACACGGAGCCTCAGACGGCGGTCGGCCGAAAGGACCTCGACACTGTCGTCGGCCCGGGTCACCGCGCGCACCGGACGGTTCCAGACCAGCTCCAGCGGGGCCCCGGTGCGGGGCGGCTCGCTCACGCGGAGGGTGGCCGTCCGCCCCCGGCGTACGACGAGCACGCTCGCGCCGGCCGAGACGGTCAGGTCCCCCACCGTACCGGCACGCCAGAAGTTCCACGCCATCAGGCCCAGCCGGGGGACGGCGACGGCCTGGCGGCCGGCGTCGTTGGCGAGGACGGACAGCCAGTGCCGGTCGGCGGCCCGGGCGGCGGTCTCGGCGCGGGAGGCGCCGGGCAGCAGGACGTAGGCGTAGCGGGCGGCCTCGGGGTCGGTGCCGTGGTCGAGCCAGAGGGTCTGCCACCGCCGGGTGCGCCGTTCGTCCGTGCTGGTGGTGTTGATGTCGGACCAGGCGCCGGTGCGGTCCTCGCGCAGGGTGCGCAGGTCGCCGCCGCACGGCAGGATCCAGCCGCCGTGCTCCTCCAGGTGGGCCCAGTTCCGCCCGCGCACGAGGCTCTGGGTGCCGTTCTCGCCCAGGTTGCGGCTGTCCACGACCGTCTCCACCGGGACGCCGTCGGCGCAGGAGATCCCGGCGCCGAGGCAGACCACGGCGTCGTCGAGGAAGAACCAGGACTTGTGGGCCTGGAGGGTGGAACCGAGGCCCTTGAGGTGCTGGCCGACCGCCGCGTACGTGCCGTCGGTGGTCCCGCCGACCCAGCGGACGTCCGGCTTGGGGGCGCCCCACTCGCCGCCCGCCCGGTCGGGGAGCCGCTTCGTGGACACGGTGGTGCCGGGCAGCCGGTACCAGTCGACGGTGGGCCAGTACCAGTCGGTGTACTGGTCGCTGATGCCCCGGGGCCACCAGGAGAGCATGCCGGACCCGGTGTGCCAGCCGCGCGGATTCTCGCCGTTGCCGCACTCGTAGTGGGCGATGCGGTCGCTGGCCATGGCGAGGGCGGCGGTGAAGCGGGGCGTGCGGTGGACGGCGCGGTCCATGGCCGGGAAGAGGCGGTGGCCGAGGGGTTCCGGGGCGGCGGGTGCGGGCGAGTCGGCGATGGCGTGCAGCCGCGCCAGATCGGCGACGTCGAACTGACGGGACGTCAGTATCGGTACGACGGTGTCCCGTTCGATCCAGCCCTTGATCCGGCCGTGCCACCGCTCCCGCTCGGCCGGGCTCGCGCCGCTCGCGAGCAGGGCGATGGCGGCGATGAGGGCCTGCCCGTGGTAGTGGTCGCCGCGCAGCACGTGCTGGTCGTCGCTGCGCAGGTAACCCCGGCTGATTGCACGCCCGTTGACGCAGTCCATCACCAGTCCGTCGTGGATCAGCGGGGCGTAGGCGTGCTCCACGCTGTCCAGGACGTGGCGCCGGGCGGGGTCGGTGACCTCCCACTCGGACCCCGCGAGCAGCGCGAACAGCCGCCCCAGCCCGTCGAGCAGGACCTGGCCGTACGTCCCGGAGTAGGCGACCCAGGTGTGCTGGACGAAGGAGCCGTCGGCGTAGAGGCCGTCGCCCCGCGTCACGTACGGGAAGACGGGCGAGAGGGCGTCACGGGCCAGGGAGATCTTCTCCGGACTCCGGCCGAGGATGCCGCGCAGGGCGACCGAGCGGCACAGGTCGACGCGGTTGGCGCCGGTGGAGGTGCCCGAGTAGTCGGTGAGCATGGTGTCCGGGACGAAGTGGTCGACGGCCGCGCAGGCCGCCGCCACCCGGGCGGGGCCGGCCTGCTCGTACAGGGCGGCCGTGATGTCCGTCAGCAGCCGGGGGCTGCCGATCTGCCACTCCCACCAGTTGCCGTAGCGGGTGGTGGCGGGGTTGTAGACGGTGGCGGAGAGGTGGTCGAGCCCGCGCAGTACGTCGGCGAGGAGGCCGGGGTCGCCGGTGGAACCGGTGCCGGCCTGGACGTACGCCTGGGCCATGGTCCACAGGCGGCCGTAGCTGAAGGTGATCCCGGAGGGCGGGTCGAAGGGGTGTCCGGGCCAGAGCGAGCCGGGAGCGGCGACCATCCCGGCCTGGAACTCCCTGGCCTGCTGCCCGAGTCGGGCGAGCCGGGAGGCGTACGGCTCGGCGGCCGGGTCGTACCCCGCGCCCAGGGCGATGCCGAGCCAGCGGCGGCGCAGCACGTCGTACGGGTCGTCGGCGGCCCGCGCGCCCGGCGCCGGGACGGCGGCGAGGGCGGCGGCCAGCAGCAGCGCGCGTCGGGTCATGCGCATGGGCCCGGTCACCGCCCTCTCTCCTCGGCTCCCGGCTCAGCAGCCGCCGCAGTTGTAGTAGAGGACGTCCCAGTGGTTGCCCTCGTCGGCGTAGATGTTGCCGGAGCCGGACTGGTACTGCGGGGCGCCGTCGCCGCGCAGGCCGATGTAGCCGAAGTTGTTCTTGATGTACGACGTCACGCACGTGTTCTTGCCGTAGTCGAGCTTGTAGCCGTTCCAGTGGGAGTAGGTGCCGGAGGCGTGGCCGGTCTCGGTGCCGCCGGTGATGTTCAGCGCGCAGCCGCTGGCCCGCTTGAGGGTCTGGGCGCCCTGGGCGGTGGCGAGGTTGAGCTGCTCGAAGGAGGTACAGGTGGAGTTGTAGCGGTCGGAGCAGTTGCCCGAGGACGACCAGGTGATGCCGACGTCGCGGAACATCTGGGTGGCGGTCGCGTGGCTGATCTTGGTGACGGCGAAGGCGTCGGTGGCGGTGCCGAGGACGGCGACGCCGGGGGCGACGACGAGGGCGAGCGCGGTGAGCAGCGAACGGGTCTTGAGCGGCTTCATTGGGACCTTTCCTGCGGTGGGCCGTGCGTCCTGTGGGTCGGCTGTGCAGGTGGTACAGGTGGTGCAGGCAGATGGTGCCCGAGCGGTCGGGCGGTGCGCCAGAGGGCGGAATCGATTACTCGGCGCACTCATGGAAACACGCTGCGGATGATGTTGAAAACCGAACCGAATGGGTCTACTGTCTGAGTCGCAGGTTGGTTTAACGTTCAACAAGCAACACGAGGAGCACGCCATGGGAATCTTCAGCCGCAAGGACACCACCCCCGCCCCGGCCCCGCAGGCCACCGCCGGCCCCGACCTGACCGCGCTGACCGGCGACTACACGATCGACCCGTCCCACAGCACGATCGGCTTCGTCGCCCGGCACGCCATGGTCACCAACGTCAAGGGCGGCTTCCAGGACTTCACCGGCACCCTCCACCTCGACGGCGCCGACCCCACCAAGTCCACCGCCACGCTCGACGTCCAGATGGCCAGCATCGAGACCGGCAACACCGACCGCGACGGCCACCTGAAGTCGTCCGACTTCTTCAAGATCGACGAGCACCCGGTCATGACGTTCCGCTCCACCAAGGCCGAGTCCCTGGGCGGCGACGACTACCGCATCACCGGCGAGCTCTCCCTGCTCGGCGTCACCAAGCCGCTCACCATCGACCTGGAGTTCAACGGCGCCGCGAAGGACCCGTTCGGCAACGAGCGCGTCGGCTTCGAGGGCAAGGCCGAGATCCTGCGCTCGGAGTGGGGCCTGACCTGGAACGCGGCGCTGGAGACGGGCGGTGTCCTGGTCTCCGACAAGATCAAGCTCGTCTTCGACATCTCGGCGATCAAGAACGCGTGAGCGTCCGGCAGCCGACGGAGGGTGGGCACGGTGTCCGTCGGCAACAGGTGACCCTCGGTCCGCTCGCTTCCCGGCCAGTGTCGGGCTTCCGCGAGGTGAGTCAAGGGCGCTGCGCGTCGCCTTCGGCGATGGCCCTCCGGGCCACCCTTGACACACCTCGCTCCAGCCCGGGGAAGAAGCGAGCGAGCGGCCCGAAACAGCGGTGGCCCCAGCGGCAACGGGCCCCCAGGCCGACTGGGTGCGTGCCGTCGGGAGGGTCACGCGGTCGCGCCTCGCCTGCACGCCGGGTGGGTTCAGCGACTGCGGGTGGCGGATGGGGCGCGTCCGCGTCCCGCATGGACGCCGGGTCGGCTTGGCGGCGAACGGTGAGCGGGTGGCTGGGGCAACCCCAAGGGGCGGCGGGCCCCTCAGGCGGTGATGGGCGGATCTGCGCCAGGTGCCGTCGACGAACAGGCAGGTCAGCGGGCTGGGTGGTTGGCGGAAGTGGCCCAAATCCGCCAATCACCGAACCCGTGTGATCTGCGGGGCCCATGAGGCCGGCGGGACACTGAGCCAGGAGTGACCCCGCCCCCCCACCCACCGGCCGCACGCCGCCAAGCCGGCCCGGCGTGCTGGCGAGGCGCGATCGCGTGCCCCTGGCGCCGAGTGCGTACGCAGCCGACGCAAGGGCCCGTACCGGTAGGCGGCCACTTTTCCCCGGGCCGCCCGCTCGCTTCTCCCCCGTGCTGGAGCGGGCCGGGTCAAGGGTGGGCCGGAGGCCCATCGCCGAAGGCGACGCGCAGCGCCCTTGACGCGGACCGCGGAAGCATGACACTGGCCGAGAAGCGGGCGGCCCAACGGCCACGTCATCCCACGCTCACCGCGGCCGACCCGGGACGGCCACCTCGTCGCCCCGCACCGCGAACTCGCACCACACGATCTTGCCGGGGCTCCGCTCCCCCACCCCCCACTTGTCCGCGAGCGCCGCGACGAGGAGCAGACCCCGGCCGTGTTCCGCCTCCGGAGTCGGCTCCGGAATCCGCACCTCGCCCGGACCACTGTCGTGCACCTCGACGCGGAGGACGCCGTCCGTGTGCAGGGTCAGCCGAAGCAGGAAACCTCGGCCTGCGGGGACGCCGTGAATGAGGGCGTTGGTCGCCAACTCGCTCACGCAGAGCAGTACGTCGTCGCTGCGCTCGGCCGTGGCCCAGTCCGTCAGGGCCTCATGGGCGAACTCCCGCGCGAGCCGTACCGACCTGCGGTCCCTGCGGTAGAAGGTCTGGCGTGTGCGGGGGTGTCGGGGTTCTGCGTTCATGCCGCGAGTGTCACTGTGCGTCACTACACTGGGTCAGTGAGTGAGGTCGTAGTTCTGATTGCTACGAGTCCACTACGAGAGCTTGGCGTGCATACGGGGGAAAGGAACGGCCATGCACGTGGCATCGAGGCCCAAGAAGGTCGGTTCGTGGTACGCGGTCGGCGCGCTGGTGGCGCACTTCCGGAAGAAGGCGCGCCTCACACAGGAGCAGTTCGCGGAGTCGGCGAACCTCGCGGTCGACACGGTGAGGTCGATCGAGCAAGGGAGGCTGGCCCTACAGCCGGATCGCGCCGAGCAGTTCGACGAACTCCTCGACACGGGTGGGGCGTTAACGGTGGTGGTGGCCAAGCTGCCGGTACGGGACCGGATCGTTCAGTTCGCGCAGGGGCTGGTGGATCATGAGCAGGAGGCGTTGAGCATCCTGTCGTACGAGACCCAGGTCGTCCCGGGACTTCTTCAGACGCCGGAGTACTGCCGTGCGGTCTTCGACTACCGGTATCCGGCACTGGGGAGCGAGACGGCCGAGCAATGGGTTCAGGCCCGCATGGAACGGCAGTTGATCTGGCACCGGGAGAGGCCCCCCGTAGGGCACTTCATCCTGGAGGAGAGCATCCTGCGGCGACCGGTCGGCAGTCCGGACACCATGCACGAGCAGTTCCGGCAGATCCTGGAGTACACCAAGCCGGTGCACATGAGTTTCCAGATCATGCCGATGGATCAGACGCCACACGCAGCCCTGGACGGACCCATGGTGCTCTTGGAGACCCCGGAACACGAACGTCTCGTCTACCTGGAAGTTCAGCGCGCCAGCTTCTTCGTCGATGACCCGGAAGAGGTCAGCGGATATCACCACAAGTATGGGATGCTGCGGTCACAGGCGCTCCCCTGCGATGAGAGCGAGCGCCTCCTGAAGGGACTGCTAGGAGAGTCATGAGCACCGCAGCACTGGCGTGGTTCAAGTCCAGCTACAGCGGGAGTGAAGGCGGCAACTGCCTGGAGCTCGCCTACGCGTGGCACAAGTCCAGCTACAGCGGGAGCGAAGGCGGCGACTGCGTAGAAGTAGCCGCCCACCCCACCACCATCCACATCCGCGACTCCAAAACCACCCCCGGCCCCACCCTCACCCTCTCCCCCGTCACCTGGACCCGTTTCCTCGACGGCATCGCCCGCTGAGCGGCAGCGCGCCGCTCAGAAGCCCCCGCCGAAGTCCCCTCCCCCGCCCCCGCCGTCGAAACCGCCCCCGTCGCCGAAGCCTCCGCTGAAGTCGCCGGGGTCGAAGTCGGTGCCGGAGACGTCGCCGCCCTCGTAGCCGCCTGCGCCGAAGTCGCCGTACCCGGTGCCGTAGTCGGCGGCGTACGTGGGGGTCGCCATCGCGCTGCCCAGCAGGGTGCCGACGAGGAGGCCGGGGAGGAGGCCGCCGCCGAAGTAGCCGCCGGCCCAGGGGCCGTAGGCCGGGCCGGCGTCCCAGTAGGGGCGGCGGCCGTAGTCGGTGTCGACCTCGCGGATCACGGGGTCGCGGCCGTCGGCCAGACGGGTGGCGTCGGCGGCGCAGACCGGGACCTCGCGCGGGGCACCGCCGGGCGGGGTCCAGGTGGCGTCGGTGACGGAGGGGCCGTGCCGGGGGTCGAAGAAGCAGGGCGGGCGGCGCTCCGGGAGCGGGCGGCCCTCGCGGCGGGCGGCCAGCTGGGCGAGGGAGAAGCGGCCGTCCTCCACCGCCTCCGTGACCGACCGGACGTCCTCCGGTTTCCGTGCCGCGGCCATGCGCTGCTTGGCGGTCTCGTAGGCGTCCAGCGCGCGCTCGTAGTCGGCGCGCATCGTGTCGTCGGCGCCCGCTTCCGAGGGGTGGAAGTCCAGGCGGTCGAGTTCCTCGCCGAACGCGGTGATGTCCTCGTCCACGACCACCCGCAGCCGGTCCAGCGCGGCCCGCTGCTCCTCCTCGCGGCGCCGGCGGTTGCGGCGGACCAGCGCGTAGGCGCCACCGCCCGCGGCCACCAGGACGGCGGCCGTCGTGATCAGTGCGGTGGCCGACGCGCCGCCGCCGTCGGCCGAGCCGCCCCAGCTGCTGGGGGCGTGGCCGCCCATGTTGGCCAGGGCGCGGTCGGTGAAGTCGGTGAGCTGGGCCTTGGCGTCCTCGCCCTGGACGCTGCCGACCAGGTTCTGCCGGGCCGTGGCCGACATGACGGAGGAGTCGGCGCGGGCGTCGAAGCGGTCGCCGAGGCGGATGCCGTAGAGGCCGGTGACGCCGGTCGCGGAGCGCAGGTCGGCGAAGAGGTTGGTGGTGGGGTAGCCGGCCGGGAGGACGGCGATGAACAGGGGTTTGTCTGCGTCCTTGATCCGGGTGGCGAGCGTGTCGGCGTCCGCCGCGGACAGCTGGTCCCGGGCCGCCGGGTCGACGTAGACCGGGCTCTTGCGCAGCGCCTGGGCGATCGTGGAGACGCTGGTGTCCGCGCTCGCCCCGGGTGCGTACAGGGTCGTCAGCACCAGGACGAGGGCGGTCAGCAGCAGGGCGGGGAGGCTTCGGGTCCGCGGCACGTCCTTCATACCTTGAAACTACCCGAAGCCTCCCCAAACCGGTCACTCGTCCGGCGTCGGGATCAGACCGCCCGGTACGCCTCCGCCAGCTTCTCCACCGCCTTCCCGTACCTGCCGGTCAGCAGCAGGTGGTCGGCGTCGGCGAAGGGCTTCGCCACGGCCGCCGTGAGGTGGCCGTCCGCCTTCTGCTGGACGAGCAGCCGGGCCTGGGTGACCAGTGCGCGCCCGGTGCGGTCGTCGCGGTGCCGCTCGGCCTTCGCCGCCCGGACGGCGAGGTCGCGCAGGGTGGCCGTCCCGCCCTTCGGGACGTCGGTGCGGGTGGTCAGGCCCCAGCCGTACGGGAACTGCGGGTCGTACGCGGTATCACCCACGTTGATCGGCAGCTGTGCCTCCGACTTGGGCCAGGTGACCGGGAGCTGTCCGGTGAAGGGGCGCTTGCCGTAGAGGACGTCGGCTACGCCCTCGCCCTCGGTGCCGGGCAGCCAGGAGGCGACCAGGGCGTCGATCTCGTCCAGCCGGTCGCCGACGAGCTGCGGGCGGCCGGAGACGATCAGCACCGCGCACTTCATGGCCGCGCACACCTTGTCGACGGCGGCCTGGTCGGCGGCGGACAGGGACAGTGAGTGGCCGTTGCCGACGTCGCCGACGCCCTCGGCGTACGGGGTCTCGCCGACCACGACCACTCCGACGTCGTAGCCGCCGGTGGGAGCGGAGGCGTCCTTGGAGTAGGTGACGTTCCCGCCCGCCTCGCGCAGCCCCTGGAGGATGGTCGTGCCGGGGACGGTGTTGCCGGAGGCGCCCTGCCAGGTGAGGGTCCAGCCGCCGGTCTGGTTGCCGATGTCGTCGGCGTTGGACCCGGCGACGTACACCTTCTCGCTCTTCTTCAGCGGCAGCAGCCCGCCCGCGTTCTTCAGCAGCACCTGCGACTCGGCGGCGGCCCGGCGGGCGACCTCCCGGTGGGCCGGGGAGCCGATGGCGGCGGCCCCGCTGGTGTCGGCGTACGGGTGCTCGAAGAGGCCGAGCTTGAACTTCTCGGTGAGGATGCGGGAGACGGCGTCGTCGATCCGCTGCTCGCTGACCCGGCCCGCCTTCACCTCGTCGACCAGCGCGGTGCTGAACTCCTTGTAGGTGTACGGCACCATCATCATGTCGACGCCCGCGTTGACCGAGGTGCGGACGTGGGAGGCGTAGTCGCCGGGCAGCTGGTCGATGGCGTTCCAGTCGCTGATGACGAAGCCGTCGAAGCCCATGCGGCCCTTGAGCACGCCGTTGATCATGTCGCCGCGGGCGTGCATCTTCACCGCGCCCTTGCCGTCGCCGGCGATGTCGAGGGAGGAGTACGACGGCATGACCGTGCCGACGCCCCGCTCGACGGCCGTGCGGAACGGCGCGAGGTGGATGTCCTCCAGCTCCTGGCGGGTGACCTTGGTGACGCCCTGGTCGATGGTGTACTTCCCGGTGGTCGAGGAGCCGTACGCGGTGCCGCCGTCGCCGACGAAGTGCTTGGCCGTGGCGAGCACCTTGTCGCCGCGCCCCAGGTCCTTGCCGTTCGCGCGGCCCTGGAGGCCCTGGATGACGGTCTCCATGGAGTCCACGAGTGCCGGGTCCTCACCGAAGGACTCGTAGGAGCGGCCCCAGCGTTCGTCGCGGCTCACGCACAGGCAGGGCGCGAAGTCCCAGGGGACGCCGGTCGCGCGCACCTCGGCGGCCGTCACCGCGCCCGTCTGGAAGGCCAGCTGGGGATCGCGGGTGGCGCCGATGCCGACGTTGTGCGGCATGACCGTGGCGCCGGAGAGGTTGTTGTGGCCGTGGACCGCGTCGACGCCGTAGACCAGCGGGATCTGGAAGCGTGTCGCCTGGGTCCGCAGCTGGAAGGCGTCGATCATCTTCGCCCACGCCTCGGGCGTGTTGGGCGTGGGCGTCGAGCCGCCGCCGGAGAGCAGGGAGCCGAGGGCGTAGGCGGCGATGTCGTTCGGCTGGGTCATCGCGCCACGTTCGGCCTGGGTCATCTGGCCGGCCTTCTCCGCCAGGGACATCCGGCTCAGCAGGTCCGCGACCCGCTTCTTCACCGGCAGCTTGGCGTTCAGGTACGGCAGTCCGTGCGCGTCGATCACGACCTGCGGTGTCTCGGCGGGGGCCTTCGCGCCGGTGACGGTGAGCTTCAGCGGGACGGTCTCGGCGGGTTCGGCCGCCCGGTCCCGGCGGGTGGGCACGGCGATGGTCCGCACGGTGCCGGAGGCGGTGCCGGCCGGGAAGGTGAGGGTGCCGGAGACGGGGGTGTAGTCCTGGCCGGCGGTCGCGGTGCCGTCCCCGGTGGCGTAGGTGACGATCACGGGGTCGGTGAGGGGCTGTTCACCGGTGGTGGCCACGGTGACCTGCACCTTCGCCGTGCCGCCCTCCTCGACCGGGTGCACGGGCGCGTCGGTGGTGACGGAGGCGCGCAGCGCCTGGTCGGCCCTGCCGTACAGCTCCACGCCGTCCATGGCGAAGTCACCCTTGGCGCCGGCCGGGAGGGTCAGGGCGTAGCCCCACATCTCCTTGAGGCCGAGGACGTGGTCGATGCCGCCGACGGGCTGGTAGTCGGTGCGGTAGGCGAAGTCGGTGAAGGGGAGCCGGATCTGCTTCCAGCCGGTGAAGTCGTCGGTGAAGGAGGTGGTCCACAGCTCGGACGCCTCGCCGTTCGCCCCGCCGTCCTTGATCTCGAAGGGGATCCTCTTGCCGGTGTTCCGCCCCTCCCACCAGAACCGGATGCCCTGGTGGGCGGACCAGTCGTGGGCGGGCGCGGTGGCGGCGAAGTCGTGGGTGAAGCCGCCGTAGCCGCTGATGTCGTAGCTGCCGGCGAGGACTTTGCCGCCCTCGGGGGCGTCGGCGCGGTCGGCGAGGCGGAGGGTGGGCGGGTCGTCGGCGTCGCCGCCCCAGGTGAAGATGCCCTCGGCGGGCTGGGAGGCGAAGGGCACCTCGCCCTCGAAGCGGTCGACGGGTACGGGGGCGGGCTCGTCGGCGGCTCGCGCGGTCGCCGCCCACGGCAGCAGACCGGCGAGGAGTGCGGCGGAGGCGAGCAGGGCGGTTCTTCGCATGGACCTTCCCTCGGCTCTCGTGGTTCACTCAGGGCTTAGCTCACGCCGTGAGTTAACTAGGGGCACACATCCCCGTCAAGACGATCCGTCAGCTCTGCCGATCCGAGAGGAAGGGCGACGCACCAATGAGGAGATCCCCCCGCACAGTCCGGCTGCTGCTCGCCGGGCTGCTCTCCGCAGCCGGTCTCAGTGTGGCCGTACCCCCCGCGCACGCGGCCGGTGAGCAGGTGACCGCCTGGCTCACCACCACCGACGACTCCGCCGGCCGGCACGTCGTACGCGGCCTCCAGCCGCAGACCCCGTTCGCCTTCCAGTCCGGGACGGGCGGGAGCGGCGAGAACATCACCGTCGACGAGAACACCCGCTACCAGACCTTCACCGGCGGCGGCGCGTCCTTCACGGACACCGCCGCCTGGCTGATGAACAGCAGCGGGGCGCTGTCCCAGGCGACCCGGGACGCGACCATGCGCAAGCTGTTCTCGCCGACTGACGGCATCGGCCTGTCGTTCCTGCGCAACCCGATGGGCGCCTCCGACCTCGCCCGGTACGGCTACACCTACGACGACGTGCCGGCCGGGCAGACCGACCCGTCCCTGGCGAAGTTCTCCATCGCGCACGACCTGGCGGACGTCGTCCCGCTGACCCGGCAGGCGCTCCAGCTCAACCCGTCCCTGACCGTGATGGCCTCGCCGTGGACGGCACCGGCCTGGATGAAGGACAGCGGCTCGCTCAACGGCGGCTGGCTGAAGTCCGAGGACTACGGGGCGTACGCCTCCTACTTCGTGAAGTACCTCCAGGCGTACAAGGACCAGGGCGTCAACGTCTCCTACGTCACCGCGCAGAACGAGCCGACCTGCTGTTCCGGCTACCCGTCGATGAGCTGGAACGCCAGCGGTCTCGCCTACTTCACCAAGAACGAACTGCTGCCCAAGCTCCAGGCGGCGGGCCTGACCACCAAGGTGCTGGCGCACGACTGGAACTGGGACGTCTACGACTCCTACGCGGCCCAGACCGTGGACGACCCGGCCGTCCGCAACCATCCCAACTTCGGCGGCATCGCCTGGCACGGCTACGGCGGTGACATCGCCAAGCAGACGACCGTGCACAACCAGTACCCCGCGCTGGACGCCTTCGGCACCGAGCACTCCGGCGGCACCTGGATCGCCGACCAGCAGCGCGAGGACATGTCCAACATCATCGACTACACCCGCAACTGGGCGAAGTCGGTGACCAAGTGGTCCCTGGCCGTGGACCAGAACATGGGCCCGCACAACGGCGGCTGCGGCACCTGCACCGGTCTGATCACCGTGCACAACGGCGACGGCGCGAGCGGCACCGTGGACTACACCGTCGAGTACTACGACATGGGCCACCTGACCAAGTTCGTCCGCCCCGGCGCCCAGCGCATAGCCTCCACCGCCTCCACCGCGGTGCCGAACGTCGCCTGGCGCAACCCGGACGGCAGCAAGGCGCTGATCGCGTACAACGACTCCTCGTCGGCCCGGACCGTGACCATCAACTGGGGTTCCCAGCACGCCACTTACTCGCTGCCCGGCAACACCTCGGCCACCTTCACCTGGTCCGGCACCCAGTCCGGCGGCGGCGCCAGGACCGGGGCCTTCGTCGGCCTCGCCGGCAAGTGCCTGGACGTGGCGGGCGGTTCGAGCGCCAACGGCACGGCGGTGCAGCTCTACGACTGCAACGGCAGCGCGGCCCAGCAGTGGACCGTCCAGGCCGACGGATCGATCCAGGCGCTCGGCAAGTGCCTGGACGTGAGCTCCGCTTCGACGGCGGACGGGGCCAAGGTGCAGTTGTACGACTGCAACGGAACCGGTGCCCAACGGTGGTCGTACAACGCCGCCACGAGTGATGTGGTGAACACGGCGGCGAACAAGTGCCTCGACGTCACCGACAACTCGTCGGCGAACGGGGCCCGGGCCCAGATCTGGTCGTGCACCGGCGCCGCCAACCAGAAGTGGATCCTGCGGTGAGGCGGTAAGGCGGGACATGCGACGTACGGGGGCCGTGGCGGCGGGGATCGCCGGCGGGATGCTGCTGCTCAGCGGCTGTGGCGCCGTCGACCTGCCGCTCGCGGGGGTGCGGGCCGCGCCGGACGGGACGCCGTACGCGGTGTTCCGTCCGTGCGGTGACGACAGCTATCGGGGCCCGGACCTCGACGGGCGGCCCCGGGGCGCCGGGAAGGGTCCGGTCACCACCGGGTGGGACGCGAAGAAGGAGGGCCTGCGCGGCGACGCCGACTTCCCCCTGTTCGACCCGCCCGCCGCCTGGCACGCCCGGCACCGGGGCAGCCGGCACCTCCTGCCCCGGCACCGGTACGTCCTCCGGTTCGGGCACTACGCCGGCGGCGACTCCTACAACGGGGTCGTGGAGTTCACCGGCGAGCAGATCGACCGGCTGAAGCCCGGCCAGGTCTGGGCGGACGGCCGGGCGATGAGCCTCGCCGCGTTCGAGCGGCTCGCCGCCGACGCGTGCTGAGCGGCGGCCGTCCGGCGGCTGGGGGACGATGAAGGAGGCCGGCCCGCAGCCGGCCGGGGAACCGCGCGGCACCGGCGTCCCGCCGCCGGCCCGCCGCACGTCCCCTCCGAACGACCCCGGCCGTAGCTGACGGCCGGTGACCTGGAGCCCCCATGACGACACCGCAGGACCTGTTCCTCGTCAGCCTGGACGTCCCCGGCGAGCGCCCCGTCGAGCAGGGCGACCTGTCGCTGGCGCTCGCCGGGGCCGAGCTGATCGACCTGCTCGGCGCCCGGGCGCTCACCCTGGACGGTGAGCGCATCGTGCCCGGACCGGTGCTGACCACGGGTGACCGGCTGCTGGACGAGGCCGGGGCGAGGCTCGTCCGCGAGGAGCCGTACGAGACGGTCGAGGACTGGCTGTGGCGGCGCGGCGAGGGGCTGGCCGTGGCCTACCGGGACGTCCTGGAAGCCGACGGGCAGCTCACCGGGAAGCGCCGGCACTGGTGGCCGGGCCGGGGCGGGACCGAGACCCCGGCCGACACGGCCGCCCGGCGGCACGCGACCGACCGCTGGGACTCCCACGATCCCGTGCTGACCGGTCTCGCGGGCACCCTGGGCATCGAGCCCGACCGGGCGGCCTCCTCCGGACTCGACGACGAGGCGGTGACCACCGTCCTGGCGGCGGTCGGCGACGCGGTCACCGAGCTGGAGGCGGTGCGCGAGCGGCGCCGGATCGAGAACATCGCCTTCGACAACATCTGGAGGGCGCCCTGAGCGGCGCGGGACCGGCCGGCGCGGCTCACAGGATGAGCTGGCCGATGCCCAGCAGGTTGCCCTCGCTGTCCCGGAACCACGCGCCCCGCTCCGCCCGCGCGCCCTTGCTCGGGTAGTTGCCCTCGATCTCGGCGATGCCGCCCCGGGTGCGGAAACCGGGCACGTCGACCTCCTGGAACTCGACGCCCCGGCGGCGCAGCTCGGTGACGGCCGCCTCGATGTCGTCCACCTCGAAGGCCATCTGGGTGAAGGTGCCGGGCGAGGCCCCCGTCGAGCGGAACACGACGAAGTCCGCGCCCGCGCAGCGGTACAGCAGCCCGCCGGGCCGTTCGTCCACCGGGTACAGGCCGAGCTTCTCGGCGTAGAAGCGGCGGGCCCGGTCCAGGTCCCGGGCGGGCAGCCGGGTCGCGACGCGGGCCCGGGACAGCACGTCGTGGGTGTCTGAGGTCATGCCTCCACTGTGGCTACTGAGCGGGCTCCACGCCCGCGCGGAGGAGGCCGTACGTGTACGCGTCCTCCAGGGCCTGCCAGGAGGCGGCGATGACGTTCTCGGCCACGCCGACCGTGGCCCACTCGCCGGAGCCGTCCGAGGTGGCGATCAGCACGCGGGTGGTGGACTGGGTGCCGTGCTTGCCCTCCAGGATGCGGACCTTGTAGTCGACCAGGTCCAGCTTGGCGAGCTGCGGGTAGATCTTCTCCAGGGCCACGCGCAGGGCGCGGTCCAGGGCGTTGACCGGGCCGTTGCCCTCGGCGGTGGCGACGATCCGCTCGCTCTTGGCCCACAGCTTGACCGTGGCCTCGTTGGCGTGGGTGCCGTCGGGCCGGTCCTCGACGATGGCCCGCCAGGACTCGACGTCGAAGTACTTCAGCGGCCTGCCCTCGGCCTCGGCGCGCAGCAGCAGTTCGAACGAGGCGTCCGCCGCCTCGTACGTGTAGCCCTTGAGCTCCCGCTCCTTCACCCGCTCGACCACCCGGCCGACCAGCTCGCGGTCGCCGCTCAGGTCGATGCCCAGCTCCTTGCCCTTCAGCTCGACCGAGGCGCGGCCGGCCATGTCGGAGACGAGCATGCGCATGGTGTTGCCGACCCGCTCGGGGTCGATGTGCTGGTACAGGTCCGGGTCGACCTTGATGGCGGAGGCGTGCAGGCCGGCCTTGTGCGCGAAGGCGGAGACGCCCACGTACGGCTGGTGGGTCGACGGCGTCAGGTTGACGACCTCGGCGATGGCGTGGGAGGTGCGGGTCATCTCGCGCAGCCGGCCCTCGGGCAGCACCTTCTTGCCGTACTTCAGTTCCAGGGCGGCGACCACCGGGAACAGGTTGGCGTTGCCGACGCGCTCGCCGTAGCCGTTGGCCGTGCACTGCACGTGGGTGGCGCCCGCGTCGACGGCGGCCAGGGTGTTGGCGACCGCGCAGCCGGTGTCGTCCTGGGCGTGGATGCCGAGCCGGGCGCCGGTGTCGGCGAGGACGGTGGAGACGACCGCGTGGACCTGGGCGGGGAGCATGCCGCCGTTGGTGTCGCAGAGGACGACGACGTCGGCGCCGGCCTGGGAGGCGGTGCGCACGACCGCCTTGGCGTACTCGGGGTTGGCGCGGTAGCCGTCGAAGAAGTGCTCGCAGTCCACGAAGACCCGGCGGCCCTGCTCGCGCAGGTACGACACGGTGTCGCGGACCATCTCCAGGTTCTCCTCCAGGGTGGTGCGCAGCGCCAGCTCCACGTGCCGGTCGTGCGACTTGGCGACCAGGGTGATCACCGGGGCGCCCGAGCTCAGCAGGGCCTTGACCTGCGGGTCCTCGGCGGCTGTGGTGCCGGCGCGGCGGGTGGCGCCGAAGGCGACGAGCTGGGCGTGCTGGAAGTCGATCTCCGCTTGCGCGCGGGCGAAGAACTCCGTGTCGCGGGGGTTCGCGCCGGGCCAGCCGCCCTCGATGAAGCCCACGCCGAAGTCGTCCAGGTGCCGGGCGATGGCGAGCTTGTCCGCGACGGTGAGGTTGATGCCCTCGCGCTGCGCGCCGTCGCGCAGCGTGGTGTCGAAGACGTGGAACGAGTCGTCGAGCTCGCTGGTTGCCGTCTCGGTCATGTCTCAAGGCTCCTGTGGGAAATCTTCGGTCTTTACCGGAATGACCGGCTCCACCGTTCCTCCATGGTCCCTCGCGCTCCGTCACCGGCTGAAGGTGGGCCGGAAAACGAAAAAACCCCTCGCGGGTGCGAGAGGTCTGCGCGCGGGTCGAGGACGACGGTGGCCACCCGCACCTGGTCGTACGAGGTGGTCACTGCGGACCGGCGCGCCTGCTGCCGATAATCATGGCGAACGAGAGCACGGGGGCAGTCTGGCACAGCCCGGCCCCCGACTCACCGACCGTCTCAGGATGCGGGCGTCAGTGTGGAATCCTCGCCGGCCCGCACCCGGGTCAGATCCAGGTCCTTGGTCTCCCGCATGGTGACGTACACCACGAGGGACACGGCGGCGCAGCCGGCCACGTACCAGTAGAAGCCGGACTCGATGCCGCCCTTCTTGAACCACAGGGCGACGTACTCGGCGGTGCCGCCGAAGAGGGCGTTGGCGATGGCGTACGGCAGGGCGACACCGAGCGCGCGGACGCCGGTCGGGAAGAGCTCGGCCTTCACACAGGCGTTGATGGAGGTGTAGCCGGTGACCACGACCAGCGCGAGCAGGGCGAGGCCGAGGGCGGGCCAGTAGCCGTCCGCGTGCCCCAGCAGCGTCATGATCGGAACGGTGAGGAAGGTGGAGCCGACGGCGAAGGTGATCAGCAGCGGGCGGCGGCCGATGCGGTCGGAGAGGGCGCCCGCGAGCGGCTGGAGGCAGGCAAAGACGATCAGCGCGGTGAACGAGACGAGCGTGGCGGTCTGCTTGGACAGCCCCGCGGAGTTGGACAGGTACTTCGTCAGGTAGGTGGTGTACGTGTAGTACGCCACCGTGCCGCCCATGGTGAGGGCGATCACCAGGAACGCCTCCCGCTTGTGCCGCCCCAGCGCGCGCAGGGTACCGCGCTCCCCGGAGTGCGAGGTGTCCTCCTCGTACACCTCGGTCTCCAGCATGTTCCGGCGCAGGTAGAAGACGACGGCCGCGCCGAGCGCGCCGACGACGAACGGGATGCGCCAGCCGTAGCTGTGCAGGGCGGCGTCGGACATCGTGCGCTGGAGGACGATCTGGAGGCCGAGGCCGACGATCTGGCCGGCGGTCATGGACACGTACTGGAAGCTGGACGCGAAGCCGCGCCGCCTGGGATCGGATGCCTCGGTCAGATAGGTGGCGCTGGCCGCGTACTCGCCGCCCACCGACAGGCCCTGGAGCAGGCGGGCGACGAGCAGCACGAGGGCTCCGCCGTAGCCGGCGACCCCGTAGGTGGGGGCGACGGCGATGAGGATCGCCGAGGCCGACATGAGCGTGACGGTCAGGGTCAGCGCCGCCTTGCGGCCCTTGCGGTCACCGACCCTGCCCAGCAGCCAGCCGCCGACGGGGCGCATGAAGAAGCCGACGGCGAAGATGCCGGCGGTGTTCATCAGCTGGGCGGTGGGGTTGCCGCTCGGGAAGAACGCGCCGGCGAAGTAGGTGGCGAAGCTCGCGTACACGAACCAGTCGAACCACTCGACCATGTTGCCCGCCGAGCCGACCCAGATCTTCTTCCAGTGTTGTCGTCCCATGGGCCGTTACCTGCCCGGTGGCACAGGAAACGATTCCGGTGCGGCGTCGGAGTTGCGCCGCTAGGGGGTCACGGTGAGCCCCTCCTCGATGAACTCCCTGACGTGCGCGAGGACTTGCTCCCGGTCGGTGCCCCGCAGCCCGATCGCCACGTGGATCGAGAACCCGTCCAGCAGCGCGCGCAGCCTCGTCGCGAAGCGGTCCGCGTCCACCCGCCGGAACTCCCCCCGCGAGATCCCCTCGGCGATCAGCGCGACCAGGTCCCGGTGCCACGCGCCCTCGATCGCCGCCTGCCGGGCCCGCGCGTCCTCGTCGGCGTTCTGCGACCGGTTCCAGACCTCCAGCCACAGCGTCCAGTGCGGGTCGCGGTGGCCGTCGGGCACGTACAGGTCGACGTACGCGGACAGCCGCTCCCGCGCGCTCCCGGGACGGGCCAGCAGGCGGCCCCGCTCCGCGCCGAGCCGGCCCTCGCTCCACTCCAGCGTCCGCAGCAGCAGCTCGTCCTTGGAGCGGAAGTAGTACAGCAGGTGGCCGCTGCTCATGCCGACCTCGCGGCCCAGCCCCGCCATGGTGAGCTTCTCCAGACCGCGCTCGGCGATCATGTCCATGGCGGCGGCGAGGACCTCCTCGCGCGGCGGCGCGTTCCTGCGTGCCCGGCCCGCACCGGTCATCTCCTGCTCCCGTGTGTGTCAGACCTTCGGCTGCTGTTGCGTGATGCAGTGGATACCGCCCCCGCCCGCGAAGATCGTACGCGCGTCCACCAGCGTCACCGTCCGCTGCGGGAACAGGCGCCGGAAGATCCCGGCGGCGATCTCGTCGCGCGGGTCGTCGAACCCGCACAGCACCACGCCGCCGTTGCAGAGGTAGTGGTTGATGTAGGAGTAGTCGGCCCAGTGCCCGTCGGCCTCCAGGGCGGTCGGCGCGGGCACCTCCACGACCTCCAGGCGGCGGCCCCGGGCGTCGGTCGCCGACCTCAGCAGGCCGATGACCTCCCGGGTGACCTCGTGGTCGGGGTGTGCCGGGTCCGGCTGGTGGTGGGCGACCACGACACCCGGCCGGGCGAACGCGGCGACGATGTCGACGTGGCCGAGGGTGCCGAAGCCGTGGGGAGGGTAGTCGCCGGTCAGGCCGCGCGGCAGCCATATCGCCTTGCTGGTGCCGAGGTGGGCGTGGATCTCCGCCTCGACCTCCTCCTTGGTCCAGTGCGGGTTGCGCTCGGGACCGAGCTGCACGGTCTCGGTGAGCAGCACGGTGCCCTCGCCGTCGACGTGGATCGCGCCGCCTTCGTTGACCAGCTTCGAGGCGTACGTCTTGGCGCCCGCGAGGTCGGACACGTACGCGCCGATCCTGGCGTCGTGCTCCCAGCGGGCCCAGTCCTGGGCGCCCCAGCCGTTGAACGTCCAGTCCACGGCGGCCAGCCGGCCCCGGCCGTCGGTGACGAAGGTGGGGCCGATGTCCCGCATCCACGCGTCGTCCAGGTCCCGCTCGACCGTATCGACACCGGGGCCGAGCAGCGCCCGGGCCTCATCCGACTGGCCGGGACCGCACACGACCGTCACCGGTTCGAAGCGGCGGACGGCGCGGGCCACGGACGCCCAGGCGGTCCGGGCGGCGGCCAGGTCGTCCGGGTCGTCGAAGGTCGGGTTGGGGCTCGGCCACGCCATCCAGGTGCGCTCGTGGGGGGCCCACTCGGCAGGCATGCGGAAGCCGTCGGCGGCGGGGGTGCTCATGGCGCGGGTCCTTAGAGGAAGTAGAGGCGGTTGAGGGAGACGGAGTCGGCCGGCTCCGAGCGGATCGGGTCGCCGTCGAGGGTGACCAGGCCGGTGCGCCGGTCGACGTCCACCGCTCCGGTACGGGAGTTCAGGCGCAGGTCGGCGGGGCCGATGCCCCGGGTGCCGCGCACCGCGACCCTTCTGCGCCGGGTCGGCATCCGGTCGTTGCCCTGGTCGACGGCGGCGCGGGCGACGAACGCCACCGAGAGGTCGGCGGCCGTGGCTCCGTACGCCCCGAACTGCGGGCCCAGGACGAGGGGTTCGCAGGTGTCGGTGGCCGCGTTGGGGTCGCCGACCACGCCGTACGCCGGGAAGCCCGCCTTGAGGACGAGCTGCGGTTTGGCCCCGAAGTACTCCGGGCGCCACAGCACGATGTCGGCGAGCTTGCCCACCTCGATCGAGCCGACCTCGTGGGAGAGCCCGTGCGCGATGGCCGGGTTGATGGTCAGCTTGGCCAGGTAGCGCAGGACGCGCGCGTTGTCGTCGCCCTCGCCGTCGCCTTCCAGGGGCCCCAGCTCGGCCTTCATCTTGCCGGCCATGGCGAAGGTGCGGCGGACCGTCTCACCGGCCCGGCCCATGCCCTGGGCGTCGGAGGAGGTGATGCCGATCGCGCCCAGGTCGTGCAGCACGTCCTCGGCGCCCATGGTGCCGGCGCGGATCCGGTCGCGGGCCATGGCCGCGTCGCCGGGCAGGTCGGTCTTCAGGTCGTGGACGGAGACGATCATGCCGTAGTGCTCGGCGACCGCGTCCCGGCCGAAGGGCAGGGTGGGGTTGGTGGAGGAGCCGATGACGTTCGGGACACCGGCCATCTTCAGCACGTTGGGCACGTGCCCGCCGCCGCAGCCCTCGATGTGGAAGGCGTGGATCGTGCGGCCCTCCAGCACCCGCAGGGTGTCCTCGACCGACAGGCACTCGTTCAACCCGTCGCTGTGCAGGGCGACTTGGACGTCGTGCTCCTCGGCGACCCGGAGCGCGGTGTCCAGGGCGCGGGTGTGGGCGCCCATGTCCTCGTGCACCTTGAAGCCGCTCGCCCCTCCTTCGGCCAGGGCCTCGACGAGCGGCGCCGCGTGGGAGGACGAACCCCGGCCCAGGAAGCCGATGTTGACCGGCCAGGCGTCGAAGGCGCTGAAGGCGTGCCGCAGCGCCCAGGGCGAGTTGACGCCGACGCCCCACACCGGGCCGAACTCCTGCCCGATGATCGTGGTGACGCCGGAGGCGAGGGACGCCTCCATGATGCGCGGCGACAGCAGGTGCACATGGGTGTCGACGGCGCCGGCGGTGGCGATCAGCCCCTCGCCGGAGACGATCGAGGTGCCGGTGCCGACGACGACGTCCACGCCGTCCAGGGTGTCCGGGTTGCCGGCCCGGCCGATGGCGCAGATACGGCCCTCGCGGATGCCGATGGACACCTTCCTGATCCCCTGCACCGCGTCGATCACGACGACGTTGCTGATCACGACGTCGCAGGTGTCCCGGACGGCGGCGGCCTTCAGGTGCAGTCCGTCGCGGGCGGTCTTGCCGAAGCCGGCCAGGAACTCGTCGCCGTACTTCTGCGAGTCGGACTCGACGCGGACGGTGAGCCCGGAGTCGCCGAGGCGGACCCGGTCGCCGGCGCGGGGGCCGTGGGTGGCGGCGTAGGCGTGCGGGTCGACGTGGATCGACCGGCTCACCTCGCGCCCCTTCGAGCGGCTCATCGCTCCTCGCCTCCTTCCGGTGTCGCTCCCAGGTATCCGCAGGCGGCGGCCCTGCGGAGGGCTTCCTCCTGCGCGCCGGGCGCGTCCAGCGGCCCGTCGACCAGTCCGGCGAAGCCGATCGCGATCCGCTCGCCGCCGATCGGCACGAGCCCGACCTCCTCGCTCTCCCCCGGCCCGAAGCGGACCGAGGATCCGGCGGGTACGGCGAGCCGCATGCCGTAGGCGCGCCCGCGGTCGAAGTCGAGGCGGGGGTTGGCCTCGAAGAAGTGGAAGTGGGAGGTGACGGAGACCGGCACGCTCGCGGTGTTGGTGACGCGGAGCCGGACGACGGGCTCGGGGTCGGCGTGCTCGGGGCCGGGGAGCAGGGCGCCCGGGGCGTCCGCGCCCAGCCCTCCCCCCGCTGTGCCGATGGGGTCGGAGACGACCGCGAGCCGGGAGCCGTCGTCGAAGACGGCCTCGACCATCACCTCGGCGACGACGTCGGCGACACCCGGCAGGACGTCCTCGGGACCGAGCACCGACCGGGCCGCCTCGACGGCCTCCGCGAGCCGCTTGCCGTCGCGGGCGGCCTCGCAGACGGTGTCCGCGATCAGTGCGGTGGCCTCGGGCACGTTCAGCTTCAGGCCGCGCGCCCGGCGGGCCCGGGCCAGCTCGGCGGCCCCGAAGAGCAGCAGCCGGTCACGTTCCGTGGGGGTGAGTCGCACGATCGGGCACCTCCTTCCTTCCCCAGGTTTAGAGCAGCACTCTAAACGCAGTGTGCGCTCACGGGGAAGGACTGAGGAATCTACCGGCGTTATGTCACATTGAACATCGTTCTAAATCAACCAGATGACAAACGGCGAGGGGGCGCCGGGGCCCGCGCGACCAGCCCCCACTGGTTTCGCGGACCCCGACGCCCCCTCGGGGCGGTCGGCCGGGCCTCAGCCGACCCGGTGCATCCAGCCGTGCTTGTCCTCGGTCAGGCCCCGCTGGATGCCCAGCAGCGCCTCGCGCAGCCGCCCGGTGACCGGTCCGGGCGTGCCGTCGCCGTGGGACCACTGGTCGGTCTTGGTCTTGACGTGACCGATCGGCGTGACCACGGCGGCGGTACCGCACGCGAACACCTCGGTCAGCGCACCGGACGCGGCGTCCTCGCGCCACTGCTGGAGGGTGATCACCCCTTCCTCGGCGGTGTAGCCGAGGTCGCGGGCGACCTGGAGGAGGGAGTCGCGGGTGATGCCCTCCAGGATGGAGCCGGTGAGCGACGGGGTGACGATCCGGTCGCCGTAGACGAACGCGACGTTCATGCTGCCGCTCTCCTCGACCTTGGTGCGGGTGACCGCGTCGAGGTAGACGACCTGGTCGCAGCCGTGCGCGGCGGCCTCGGCCTGCGGCAGCAGGGACGCGGCGTAGTTGCCGCCGGTCTTGGCGTCGCCGGTACCGCCCGGGACGGCGCGGACGTGGTCCTCGGAGACCCAGATGGTGACCGGCTTCACACCGCCGGCGAAGTACGCGCCGGACGGGGAGGCGATCAGCATGAACAGGTACTCGTTCGCCGGGTGCACGCCGAGCGCGGCCTCCGTGGCGAACATGAACGGCCGCAGGTAGAGGGAGGCCTCGCCGCCGTGCGGCGGGACCCAGTCGGCGTCCTGGGTGAGCAGCGCGTCCAGCGCGGCGATGAACAGCTCCTCGGGCAGCTCGGCCATGGCCATGCGGCGGGCGGAGTTGCGGAACCGGCGGGCGTTGGCCTCGGGACGGAACAGCGCGACCGAGCCGTCGGGCTGGCGGTAGGCCTTCAGGCCCTCGAAGATCTCCTGGCCGTAGTGCAGGACGTGCGTGGACGGGTCCAGGGAGATCGGCCCGTACGGAACGAGCTGGCCGTCGTGCCAGCCGCGGCCCTCGGTCCACTTGATCGTCACCATGTGGTCGGTGAAGTGGCGGCCGAACCCGGGGTTGGCCAGGATCGCCTCCCGTTCCGCGGCGGCGAGGGGGCTGGCGGAGGGCTTGAGCTCGATCGTGGGCGTCGTCATGAGTGATTGTCCTTCACCGGTTGTAGTGACGGGCCGCGCTCACGCCTGTGCTCCCGGTCGTCGGTGCTGGGACGTCCGAGCTTTCCCTCATACCGCGGCTCCGCGTTCGATTATCGCGCGGGCGGCGGTAGCGGACGGAATCGGGGTGAAGCGGTCCAGGGGTTGATGGTGGCACCCGGCGAGGCATGGGAAAAGCCGCCGGGTGCGGTCGCGACCCGGCGGCTCGGTGTAGCGCGGCGGGTCAGCCGGCTACGCGTACGGCGAGCGCGTCGCCGATCGCGGAGGTGGAGCGGGCCGGCTGTCCGGCGCGCTCGGTGAGGTCGGCGGCGACCGCCGCGTCGATCCGGTCGGCCTCGGCGTCGTAGCCGAGGTGGCGCAGCAGCAGGGCGACGGACAGGACGGTGGCGGTGGGGTCGGCCTTGCCCTGGCCGGCGATGTCCGGGGCCGAGCCGTGGACCGGCTCGAACATGGACGGGAACTCGCGGGTGGGGTTGATGTTGCCGGAGGCGGCCACGCCGATGCCGCCGGAGACGGCCGCGGCGAGGTCGGTGATGATGTCGCCGAAGAGGTTGTCGGTGACGATGACGTCGAACCGGCCCGGGTCGGTGACCAGGTAGATGGTCGCGGCGTCGACGTGGATGTAGTCCGTGGTGACCTCGGGGTACTCCTCGGCCACCTTGTTGAAGATGTTCGTCCACAGGTGCCCGGCGAAGGTCAGCACGTTGTTCTTGTGGACCAGCGTGAGCTTCTTGCGCGGGCGGGCCTGGGCGCGCGCGAAGGCGTCGCGGACGACGCGCTCGACACCGAAGGCGGTGTTGACGGACACCTCGGTGGCGACCTCGTGCGCGGTGCCCTTGCGGATGGTGCCGCCGTTGCCGGTGTACGGGCCCTCGGTGCCCTCGCGGACGACGACGAAGTCGATCTCCGGCTGGCCGGCGAGCGGGGTGGCGACACCCGGGAGCAGCTTCGACGGGCGCAGGTTGACGTGGTGGTCGAAGGCGAAGCGGAGCTTGAGCAGGAAGCCCCGCTCCAGGACGCCGGACGGCACCGACGGGTCGCCGATGGCGCCCAGCAGGATGGCGTCGTGCCGCTTGAGGGAGTCGAGGTCGGCGTCGGTGAGGGTCTCACCGGTGGCGTGGTAGCGCTTGGCGCCGAAGTCGTACTCCTTGGTCTCCAGCTTCACATCCTGCGGCAGGACGGCGGAGAGGACCTTGAGACCCTCGGCCACGACCTCCTGGCCGATGCCGTCACCGGGGATCACTGCGAGATTGATGCTGCGAGACATGCGGGCACCCTACTCCGCGTCCCAGGGGATGACACGTACCGTCCGCCATACGGACACCCGGACGGGTTGCCGGTGTCCGCCCGTCGGTCGACGTTCACCCGTGTGCGGCAAGGATGTCGGACACCGGGGGAACGGTCCGGGGCATGGACACTCCCGACGTCGGCATCCCCCGCCCGCTCGCCGAGCGGCTGAGCATGGCCGAGCAGTACGAGTACCTGCGCAGCCGCCTGGTGCGCCGCCGCACGCTGGTGACGGCCGGTGCGGTGGCGGGCGGCCTGCTGACCGGCTGCGGCACCGCGTCCGGCGCGAAGCCGGCCCCGGCCACCTCGCGGGCGCCCGGCTCGGCGGTGGCCCCCTTCGGCCGGCACCTCGCCTTCGGCGCCGACCCCCGCACGCGGATGCGGATCTCCTGGCAGGTGCCGCTGGCGGTGAAGCGGCCGTACGTGCGGGTCGGCACCCGCCCCGACGACCTCGGGCACCGGGTCCCGGCCGAGATCCGCCCGCTGCGCACGCCCGGGGTGGAGGACGTGCGGCCCGCGCTGGAGCAGTACTACGTGCACGCGTCCGTGGACGGCCTCACGCCCGGCACGACGTACTACTACGGCGTCGGCCACGACGGCTGGGAGCCCACGGCCCCCGCCCACCGCGCGGCCATCGCCTCCTTCCGCACGGCGCCCGCGCGTGCGGAGCGCTTCGTGTTCACGGCCTTCGGCGACCAGGGCGTGGGCCGGGCGGCGTACACCAACGACGATCTGATGCTGCGCCAGGAGCCCGCCTTCCACCTGCACGCCGGTGACATCTGCTACGCGGACGTCAGCGGAACGGGCCGGACGACGGACGGCTACGACCCCGCCTCCTGGGACCTGTTCCTGAAGCAGAACGAGCAGGTGGCGCGGTCCGTGCCGTGGATGGTGACCACCGGCAACCACGACATGGAGGCCTGGTACTCGCCGGACGGCTACGGCGGCCAGCTCGCCCGCTTCCGTCTGCCGGAGACCGGCTTCGACCCGCACGGCACGCCGGGCGCCTACACGTTCACCTACGGCAACGCCGGCTTCGTCGCGCTGGACGCCAACGACGTGTCGTACGAGATCCCCGCCAACCTCGGGCACAGCCGCGGCCGGCAGACGGCGTGGCTGGACCGGACGCTGCGGCGGCTGCGCGCGGCCGACGGGATCGACTTCGTGGTCGTCTTCTTCCACCACTGCGCCTACTCCACCTCGCGGCACGCCTCGGACGGGGGCGTCCGGCGGGAGTGGCTGCCGCTGTTCGGGAAGCACCGGGTGGACCTGGTGATCAACGGCCACAACCACGTGTACGAGCGCACGGACGCGATCAAGGACGGCACGACCGGCCGGGCGGTGCCCGTCGGCGGGTCCACCGACCCCGGCCGGGACGGCACCGTGTACGTCACGGCGGGCGGCGGCGGCCGTGACCTGTACGGCTTCCCGTCGGGCGTGAAGGACAGCTACGAGGGACACGTCACCGGGCACCGGGCGGTGGAGACCTTCGCGTGGGCGAAGGGCAGGGACCGGGTGCCGGAGACGGTGGAGTGGTCGCGGGTGCGCTACACCGGCTTCTCGCTGCTCTCGGTGGAGGTGCGGGCCGGCGCGGCGCCACGGCTGGCGGTGTCGGCCCTGGCCCAGGACGGGCGGCGGATCGACCACTTCGAGGTGCGGCGCGGCGGATGAGGGCCGCGCCGCACCCCGTCGGGGTGCGGCTCCCGGCCGGTGGTCCGGCTCAGTGGCCGGTCTCGCCGCCGTTGTCCCGGCGGTCCAGGGCGCGCTGGAGAGCGGCGGCGGCGTTCTTGCGGTCGGACTCGCTCGTGCGGGACACGTGGCGGACTCGGCGGCGGACGGTCGTCTCGGCCATGGCGATCGACTCCTTCGGCATACGTGGAGCACGGCAAGGAAGGGGGTTACGAGACGCCGGAAGGGGCGGGGAGCACCGGCCGCAGGGGTTGCCTGCACGGGGCCCGGCTCACGACCGCCATTCGCTGGATCGAGCGAGACGTTCGGCTCCTACAAAACTAAGGGAGTGGCCTGCATCTGTCTGCACAATTACTCGGACTTCCTACTATCTGAGACGGCGCACTGGATCACACCGTCCTGAGCTGGGCTTCCGTGCGTTCGGAGGAACCTTGGCCAAGGGAGCGCAGGACACGGATCAGGGCCCGCACGGCGGGCGTGGCGGCCAGTTCCGGGGTGGTCGCGTAGCCGACGGAGCGGTACGGCCGCTCGGGCCCGAGGTCGGTGATCCGCACCGAGGGCGGGGCCCCGGTGAGCGACAGCGCCGGCATGATCGCCATGCCGAGGCCGCTGCCCACCATCGACAGCACCGCCCCGTCGTCCTCGGCGGTGACGGTCGCCGCCGGGATCCAGTCCTGGGCGGCCCACCAGTCGCGGGTGTAGGAGCCGCAGTTCTCCGTCCAGTCGACGAGCGGGAGGGAGCGCGGCGCCGGGTGCCCGGCCGGGTGCACCAGGGAGTACGGCTCCTCCAGCAGCACCCCGCCGACCAGCCCGGCGGGCAGGGCGGCCGGGCCGCCGAGGGTGGCGATCCCGAGGTCGGCCCGCCCGGCGGCGACCTCACCGGCGGTGCCGGGCCCCTGTTCGCGGATCACGCTGACGGTCACCTCGACGCCGGGGTGCAGGGCGGCCAGCCGTTCCAGGGCGGGCGGCAGCAGATGCAGGGCCGCGCTGCGGAACGCGGCGATCCGCAACGACCCGGCGACCTCGCCGGTGTCCGCGCCCCTCACGTCGGCGGCCATCGCCGCCAGCATCCGCAGCACGCGGCGCGCGTGAGCGGCGGCCCGCTCGCCGGCGGGCGTCGGCCGGGCGCCGAACCGGCCGCGCTCGAACAGTACGACGCCCAGCTTGCGTTCGATGCCGCGCACGGCATGGGAGACGGCGGACTGGGTGGCGCCGAGCCGGACGGCGGCGGCCGAGAAGCCGCCCTCCTCGGCCACGGCGACAAGGATCCGTAGCTCCTGCGGGGCAAGGTCGGCTGCGGTCACGTCGGGGTCTCCCACCTGCTGCTATGAGCGGGGCTCATGGTTCGGCGCGTTCCATGAGCCCAACCCGCTGCCCGCGCCGGGGATTCCTCCGTACGGTCCCGTCCCATGACCGAGACCGCGCTCACCGTGCACCAGACCGCCCGACCCACCGGCTTCCCCAGCGCCGACCAGTTCCGCTTCGCCGAGTCCCCGGTCCCCGAACCGGACCCCGGCACGGCCCTGGTGGCGAACCTGTACTGGTCGGTGGACCCGTACCACCGTGAACTGATGGACGGGGGCTTCGCACTGCACGCCCCGCTGGAGGGCCGCACCCTGGGCAGGGTCGTCGCCTCCCGCACCCCCTCCCTGGCCGAGGGCGAGATCGTCTTCCACCGCCAGGGCTGGCGCACCCACGCCGTGGTCCGCCCCGAGGAGGTCCGCCGGATCCCGCACCACCCGGGCGTCCCGCTGTCGGCGTACCTGAGCGTGCTCGGGGGCACCGGGCTGACCGCCTACGTCGCCCTCACCCGGATCGCCCGGCTGCGTCGGGGCGAGGACCTGTTCGTCTCCGGCGCGGCGGGCGGGGTCGGCACGGCCACCGGCCGCTTCGCCCGGCTGCTCGGCGCGGGCCGGGTGATCGGCAGCACGGGCAGCGCGGAGAAGGCCGCGTACCTGACGCGGAAGGCCGGCTACGACGCGGCCTTCGACTACCGCACCGCCCCGGTCGCCGACCTGCTCGCGCGGGCCGCCCCCACCGGCGTCGACGTCTTCGTGGACAACGTCGGCGGCGACCACCTCGGCGCGGCGATCGGCGCGCTGCGCGAGCGGGGCCGGGTGGTGCGGGTGGGCACGATCAGCCAGTACAACACCCCGGACGCGCCCCCGGTGCGGTTCGACCACGCCGACGTGGTGGAGAAGAGCCTGCGCGTCGAGGGCTTCCTGGTGAAGGACCACCTGGACGCGCAGGAAGAGCTGTACGACTTCGCCGTACCGCATCTGCGCAGCGGGGCACTGGTCGCGGACGAGACCGTGATCGACGGGTTCGAGCGGATCGTGGAGGCGTTCCTGCTGATGCTGCGCGGCGGCAACACCGGCAAGATCCTGGTCCGCGCGGCCTGACCGCCGGCTTCAGAGGACGTCGCCGTCCCGCCAGTCGAAGACGAGCTCCCCGTCCGGGTCCAGCGCGCCCCGCACGTACACGCCGCCTTCCTCCTCGGGCAGCCGGACGATCCCGTCCGGCGACAGGGCGTGCACCTGCCCGGCCCACCGCTGCCAGCCCCGGGCGGTGTACAGCGCGGCTCCCGCGTCGCTCGCGGAGAGCGCGCCGAGGTCGTAGGCCCGGTCGACCACCCGCTCCACCTCGGCCATCACCCGCCCGCCGAGCCCGGTGCGCCGTACGTCGGCCCGCACGGCGACGGCCTCGACATACCCGGTGCGCAGCCACCGCCCCCGGTGCCGCACCCGCCGCATCACGACGGCCCCGTGAGCGGCGAGCCCGGCCCCGTCATGGACGAGCACGTGCGTCCCGCCCAGCCCGTGCTCCCAGTCCGCGTCGGACAGGTCCCCGTCGAAGGCGTCGTCCAACAGGGCGCGTACAGCGCGGAGTTCGGCCGGGTCCAGGTCGGCGGTGTGGGCGAGCCGCAGGGTCATGACGCCAGTATGGCGCGCCGGAAGCCCGCCGGGTCCTCCACCCACGGCAGGTGCCCGGCGGCGGGTAGGACCACCCGGCGGACGCGGGGCAGAACCGCGGCGAGTGAGTCCACGGCGGTGCGGGGGCGGATGTCCCGGGCGCCGTCGACGATCAGGACGGGCACGTCGAGGCGGGCGCAGGCCGCGCGCAGTCCGGGTGTGCCCCAGGTCCGCTTCCGTTCCTCGTTCAGCGCCCTGTTGCACGCCTGGTTGACTCCGAACCAGGGCTCGGCCATGCGCCGGGCGTGCTCCAGCGCGCACTCCCGGTCCTCGAACTCCACCGACCACCGCAGCGCGGCCCGTTCCCGCTCCGCGGCCTCGTCGCGTTCCGGCAACGCCTCCAACTCCCGCCAGCGCGCGAGCCGTTCGGGACTCTCACCGAGCCGGGCGAGGAAGCCGGCGGTGTAGACGGGATGCCAGTCGGCGTCCGGGCCGATGCCCGTGCCGGAGACGTAGACGAGCCTGCTCACCCGCTCCGGGTGGGCCAGCGCGTAGCTCAGCGCCAACTGCGCGCCCCAGGAGTGGCCGAGCAGCGCCATGCGGTCCAGCCCGAAGTGCCGCCGTACGGCGTCGAGGTCGGCCACGAACCGGGCGGTCGTCCACGGCCCGGCGCACCGCTCCGAGCGGCCGCAGCCGCGCTGGTCCCAGCGGACGACCGGCGTCCGGTCGGCGAGGAGCGCGGCCACGTCGCCGAACATGTCCCACAGCCCCGGCCCGCCGTGGCACAGCACCAGCGGGTCTCCCCCGCCGTCCGGCCGCGCCGCCCACAGCCGTACCCCGTCGTCGGCCGTTACCGCCTCCCCGGCTGCCGCTCGGGCGTCGGCGGGTACTCCGTCGGCTGCCTTCGTCATGCGGCCAGTGTGCCGGCCGGCGGGCGCATGGGAACGGCCCGGGAAGCCCGCTCGTGTCGGGCTTCCCGGGCCGTGCTCGGGGGGCTGGTCAGCCCATGTGCGGGTAGGTGTAGTCGGTCGGCGCGACCAGGGTCTCCTTGATGGCGCGGGTCAGCGTCCAGCGCAGGAGGTTCTGGGGGGCGCCGGCCTTGTCGTTGGTGCCGGAGGCGCGCCCGCCGCCGAAGGGCTGCTGGCCGACGACGGCGCCGGTCGACTTGTCGTTGATGTAGAAGTTGCCCGCGGCGAAGCGGAGCTTCTCCATCGTGTACGCCGCCGCCGCGCGGTCGTTGGCGATGACCGAGCCGGTGAGGGCGTAGTCCGACACCGACTCCATCTGGGTCAGCATCTCGTCGTACTTGTCGTCCTCGTAGACGTGCACCGCGAGGATCGGACCGAAGTACTCGGTGGTGAACACCTCGTTCTCCGGGTCGGTGCACTCGATGACGGTCGGGCGGACGAAGTAGCCGACCGAGTCGTCGTAGCTGCCGCCCGCGACGATCGTGCAGGACGGGTCCGCCTTGGCGCGGTCGATCGCGGCCTTGTTCTTGGCGAAGGCACGCTCGTCGATCACGGCGCCGATGAAGTTCGACAGGTCGGTGACGTCACCCATGGTGAGGTAGTCGACCTCTGCGGCGAACTCCTCCTTGAAACCGCTGTTCCAGATGGACGCCGGGATGTAGGCGCGGGAGGTCGCGCTGCACTTCTGGCCCTGGTACTCGAAGGCGCCGCGGGTCAGGGCGGTCTTCAGCACGGCGCGGTCGGCGCTCGGGTGGGCGACGAGGAAGTCCTTGCCGCCGGTCTCACCGACCAGGCGCGGGTAGGAGCGGTACTTCTCGATGTTGTTGCCGACCGTCTTCCACAGGTACTGGAAGGTCTTGGTCGAGCCGGTGAAGTGGATGCCCGCGAGGTCCCGGTGCTCCAGGGCGACCTTGGAGACCTCGATGCCGTCGCCGGTGACGAGGTTGATGACGCCCTTGGGCAGGCCCGCCTCCTCCAGCAGCCGCATGAGGAGCACGGCCGAGTGGGTCTGCGTCGGGGACGGCTTCCAGACCACCACGTTGCCCATCAGGGCGGGGGCGGTGGGCAGGTTGCCCGCGATGGCCGAGAAGTTGAACGGCGTGATCGCGTAGACGAAGCCCTCCAGCGGGCGGTGGTCCAGGCGGTTCCACACGCCCGGGGAGTTCGCCGGGGGCTGCTCGGCCAGGATCTGCCGGGCGTAGTGGACGTTGAAGCGCCAGAAGTCGACCAGCTCGCAGGGGGTGTCGATCTCGGCCTGCTGGGCGGTCTTGGACTGGCCCAGCATGGTGGAGGCGGCGATGGTCTCGCGCCACGGGCCGGCCAGCAGCTCGGCGGCGCGCAGGATGATCGCGGCGCGGTCGTCGAAGGACATCGAGCGCCAGGCCGGCGCGGCGGCCAGGGCCGCGTCGATGGCGTCCTTGGCGTCCTGCTGGGTGGCGTGGCGGCCGGTGCCGATGACGGCCTTGTGGTTGTGCGGCTGCACGACCTCGAACGGCTCGCCGCCGCCCAGCCGCTTCTCCCCGCCGATCGTCATCGGCAGCTCGATCGGGTTCTCGGCCAGCTCCTTGAGCTTGGCCTCCAGCCGGGCGCGCTCGGGCGAGCCGGGGGCGTAGCCGTGCACCGGCTCGTTGACGGGGGTGGGGACCTGGGTCACAGCGTCCATGAGATCCGTAACTCCTTGTACGTGAGCGGGTGTTCGGGCTCAGCCCTTGCTGACCATGGAGCGGAGGAAGAACCGGAGGTTGGCCGGCTTCTCCGCCAGGCGGCGCATGAAGTAGCCGTACCAGTCGGTGCCGTAGGCGGTGTAGACGCGCATGCGGTGGCCCTCGGCGGCCAGCCGCAGGTGCTCGTCGCCGCGGATGCCGTACAGCATCTGGAACTCGTACTCGTCGAGCTTACGGCCGGCCTTGTGGGCCAGCTCCTGGGCGATGGCGATCAGACGCGGGTCGTGGGACCCGACCATCGGGTAGCCCTCGCCCTCCATCAGCGTCCTCAGGATGCGCACGTAGGCCTTGTCGATCTCGTGCTTCTGCTGGTAGGCGACCTCGGCCGGCTCCTTGTAGGCGCCCTTGACCAGGCGGACGCGGCTGCCGGACTCCGCGAGGCGGCGGGCGTCGGCCTCGGTGCGGAAGAGGTAGGCCTGGATGACGCAGCCGGTCTGCGGGAAGTCCTTCCGCAGCTCCTCGTGGATGGCGAACATCGAGTCGAGGGTGGTGTGGTCCTCGGCGTCGAGCGTCACGGTCGTACCGATGGCGGCGGCGGCCTCGACGACCGGGCGGACGTTCGCGAGCGCCAGTTCGTGGCCGCCCTCCAGCGCCTGGCCGAACATGGACAGCTTGACGGACATCTCCACGCGCTCGCCCAGCCCCAGGTCCTTGAGGTGGTCGATCAGCGCCAGGTAGGCGTCCCGCGCGGCGGTGGCCTGCTCGGGCGTGGTGATGTCCTCGCCGACGACGTCCATCGTCAGCTCCAGGCCCTTGGCCGTGAGGTCCTTGATGATCGGGACGATGTCGGCCACGGTCTCGCCGGGGATGAAGCGGTCGACGACCTGCTTGGTCACCGGGGCCGCCGAGATCAGGCGTCGCATCCGGTCGCTGCGCGACGCGGCGAGAATCACGGGACCCAGCACGGGGCACCTCCACAGACAAGCACCAAATTCGGCCGTCACCCGACGATTCGGGTACGGCACGGAGAACCACCGTGAAACCTATGGATCTCTCCGATCGTCGGCCATCGACAGCTGTCACGCATCCGTGCCCGGGATCTCAGACAGATGTATGAAGGCGGCCGGGAAATGGGGGAGAATGCCCGAGTGGCGGCTGAATTCAAGGCGGACTACCAGGAGCTGGTGGACGAGATCTCCGAGCTGCTGGGGGTGCCGGCGACCCTGGAGAACCGTGACTTCGAGCTGATCGCCTTCGGTGCCTACGACAGCGAGGACGAGCTGGACCCGACCGCGCTGGACCCGGTGCGCACCCGCTCGATCCTGACCCGGCGCTCCACGGCGACGGTCCGCGCCTGGTTCGAGGGCTTCGGCATCACGCGCGCGACCGGGCCGGTCCGCATCCCGCCGAGCCCGGAGGCCGGTGTCTACCGCGGCCGGATCTGCCTGCCGGTACGCCACCGGGGCGTCGTCCTCGGCTACGTCTGGCTGCTGGACAGCGATCCCGGGCCGACCGACGCCCAGCTCGCCTCCGCCCTGCGGGTCGCGGGCCGGATCGGCGCCCTGCTCGCGGACGAGGCGGAGGCCGGGGCGGGGCTGAGCCGGGAGCTGCGGGCCGTGCTCACCGCGGAGCGCGGCTGGCAGCGGGACATGGCGGTGGCCGAACTGCGCACCGCGCTGGGGCCCCGCGCGGACGGCCCGCACACCCTGGTCTGCGTGGCGCCCTGGCCGTCGGCCGACCCGGACGACGCCCCCGCCGCCCGTACGATCCCGCACGCCACGGCGCTGTGCACCCTGCCGTGGGGCGCCTCGGGACAGAGCCTCGCGCTGCTGGTGCGCCTGCGCACCACGGAGTCCAGCACACCCGCCCTGGCGGCGGCCTCGCGGCTGCTGAAGGAGGCCGACGGGGCCCGTGGGGCGGCGGGCGGCGCGGCGCGCGGGGTGGGGGCCCGGGTGGCGGCGGCGGTCGCGGCGGGATTCACCGCCGGGGCCGGGGTCACCGGCTGTGCGGCCGGGGTGGGCGAGCCCCGCACCGGCCTCACCGAGCTGGGCACCGTCTGGCAGGAGGCCTCGGCCGCCGCGCGGGCCGCGCTGGCCGAGCCGCGGTTCGGGCCGGTCGCGCAGTGGGCGCGGATCGGGGCGTACCGGCTGCTGACCGCGCTGCCGCCGGAGGCCGCGCACGACCGGGTGGTCGGCCCGCTCCTGTCCCCCGTCCACCGGGAGCTGGCCCGCACGGCCGAGGTCTACCTGGACTGCGCGGGCCAGGCGGGCCGCACGGCGGCCGAGCTGGGCATCCACCGCCAGACCCTCTACTACCGCCTGTCCCGCGTGGAACAGCTGACCGGCCTGGACCTGGACGACGGGGAGGACCGGCTGCTGCTGCACATGGCGCTGAAGCGGGCGCGGCTGTGACGCCCCGGCGCGGTCAGCCGCGCGCGGCCTCCCGGATCACCCGGCGCAGCCCCTCGGTGAGCTGCTCGGCGGTGGTCGCCGTGCCGGGGTCGAAGAGCCACTGGACCATGAGGCCGTTGAGGAGGGTCTGGTAGAGGCGCCCCTCGCTGTCGACCGTCTCCTCGTCCAGGTCGGACTCCGGGACGCCGTTGAACAGCGGGACGAGTCCCGCGCGGCCTTCCCTCTGGGCCTCGGCCAGCAGCTTGCGCACCTCTTCGAGCCGGTCGTTCTGGAACATCAGCTCGAAGCTGAGCAGCCAGATCGCCCGTGACTCGGGCACGGTGCGGATGATCCCGGCCCACACCTCCTGGAAGCGCTCCAGCGAGCCCGGGGGCTGGGTCATCTCGCCGTCCAGGCCGGGGTCGAAGCGCTCGCCGACGCCCTCGATCAGCGAGACGTACGCCTGCACCAGCAGGGCGTCCTTCGAGCCGTAGTGGTAGCCGATGGAGGCGAGGTTGGTGCCCGACTCCTTGACGATGTCGCGCGCGGTGGTGCGCAGGAAGCCCTTCTCCAGCAGGCAGCGCTTGGCGCCTTCGAGCAGATCCTCACGGTGTCCCATGGGCCCACCCTACTCCGCGATCCATACAACCGTCCCAGACAGATGACTTATACACTCGTTCTAGACAAGCGTATAAGACGCTCGTACAGTCCTCGGCATGACGATGAACCCGACGAGCACCACCGACCCCGCCGGCGCCGACAGCGCACCCACCCGCGCCGGACGCCGCGAGTGGACCGCGCTCGGCGTGCTGATGCTGCCGCTGCTCCTGGTCTCGATGGACGTCTCGGTCCTGTACTTCGCGACCCCCGCGATCAGCGCCGACCTGCGCCCCAGCGGCACCCAGCAGCTGTGGATCTTCGACGTCTACGGCTTCGTCCTGGCCGGCCTGCTGCTGACGATGGGCTCGCTCGGCGACCGCATCGGCCGCCGCAGGCTCCTCCTCATGGGCGCCGCGGCCTTCGGCGCCGCCTCGCTCCTCGCGGCCTACGCGAACAGCGCCGAGACCCTGATCGCGGCCCGCGCGGTCCTCGGCATCGGCGGCGCCACCCTGATGCCCTCCACGATGGGCCTGCTGCGCACGATGTTCACCGACCCGGCCCAGCGGGCGAAGGCGATCGGCCTGTGGTCCGGCGTGATGACCGGCGGCATCGCCCTCGGCTCGGTGATGAGCGGCATCCTGGTCGAGCACTTCTGGTGGGGCTCGGTCTTCCTGGTCAACCTGCCCGCGATGGCGCTGCTGCTCCTCCTCGGCCCGGTGCTGCTGCCCGAGTCGAAGAACCCCGCGCCCGGCCGCTTCGACCGGCTGAGCGTTCCGCTGTCGCTGGCCGCCGTGCTCCCCGTCGTCTACGGCCTGAAGGAGATCCCCTCCGAGGGATGGAACCCGGGGTACGTCGTCTCGGTCACCGTCGGTCTGCTCTTCGCGGCCTTGTTCGTCCGGCGCCAGCGCACCGGCACCTCCCCGCTGATCCCGCCGGCCCTCTTCCGGGGCCACGGCTTCACCGCGTCGCTGGTCCTGACCCTCGTCTGCGCGTTCGGGATGATGGGCTCGGCCATCTTCACCACGCAGTACCTCCAGTCCGTCCTGGGCAAGAGCCCGCTGGAGGCGGCCCTGTGGAGCCTGCTGCCCTCGGTCCTCATCGGGATCGCCGGACCGCTCTCCGCCCAGCTCGTCCAGCGGGGCGTCCCCCGGGGACACGTCGTCGCCTGCGGCTTCGCGGTCAGCGCGGCCGGGTACGCCCTGCTCGCCCTCGTCGGCACCGACTCGCTGTGGCTGGTGCTGGCCGCCGCCGGCGTCCTCGCCTGCGGAGCGGTCATGGTGCTGTCCCAGCTGACCGACCTGGCGATGAGCGCGGCGCCGGCGGAGCGGGCGGGCACGGCCTCCTCGCTGCTGGAGACCGGCACCGAGTTCGGCGGCGCGCTCGGCATGGCGGTCCTGGGCTCGATCGGTACGGCGGTCTACCGCCACACGATGCCGGCCACCGCCCCGGCCGGGGCCCGCGAGACCCTGGGCGGTGCGCTGGCCGGCGCGGCCCGGCTGCCCGGCCGGACCGGTCAGACCCTGCTCGCGACGGCACGGGAGGCGTTCACCAGCGGAATGCGGGGCGCCGCCGTCGCCGGCGCGGTGATCCTGGTGCTGGCGGCCGTGGGAGCGGCGGTGACGCTGCGGCGGATCGAGGCCGGGCGGAAGTAGGCGACGCAAAAACGCCGGGCGGGCTGAGGGGTCACCTCAGCCCGCCCGGCGTTCCGGCACGGGTGGATCAGACCAGGTTCACCGAGCGGGCGGACGTCGCGCCGATCTCGGAGGCGACCTCGGCCAGGACGGCGGAGCCCACCGTGTCGTCGACGGTCAGCACGGCCAGCGCCTCCCCGCCCACGGCCGCGCGGGCGACCTGCATGCCGGCGATGTTGATGCCCGCCTCACCGAGGATGCGGCCGACGGTGCCGACGACACCCGGGCGGTCCTCGTAGCGCAGCACCACCATGTGGTCGGCGAGCGCCAGGTCGACGTCGTACTCGCCGACGGCGACGATCTTCTGGACGTGCTTCGGGCCGGACAGCGTGCCGGAGACCGACACCTCCTCGCCGGTGCCCAGCGTGCCGCGCACGGTCACCACGTTGCGGTGGTCGCCGGACTCCGAGCTGGTGGTCAGGCGGACCTCCACCCCGCGCTCCTGCGCGAAGAGCGGGGCGTTGACGTAGGACACGGTCTCGTCGACGACGTCCTCGAAGACGCCCTTGAGCGCGGACAGCTCCAGCACCTTGACGTCGTGCTGGGTGATCTCGCCGTAGACCTCGACGTCGAGGCGGACCGCGACCTCACCGGCGAGCGCGGTGAAGATGCGGCCGAGGCGCTCGGCGAGCGGCAGGCCCGGCTTGACGTCCTCGGCGATGACACCGCCCTGGACGTTGACGGCGTCCGGCACCAGCTCACCGGCGAGGGCGAGGCGGACGGACCTGGCGACGGCGATACCGGCCTTCTCCTGCGCCTCGTCCGTCGACGCGCCCAGGTGCGGGGTGCAGACGACCTGGTCCAGCTCGAAGAGCGGGGAGTCGGTGCAGGGCTCCTTGGCGTACACGTCGAGGCCGGCACCGGCGACCCGGCCCTCCTTCAGCGCCGCGTACAGCGCCGCCTCGTCCACGATGCCGCCGCGCGCGGCGTTGACGATGCGGACGCTGGGCTTGACCTTGCGCAGCGCCTCGTCGCCGATGAGGCCGAGCGTCTCGGGGGTCTTGGGCAGGTGGACGGTGATGAAGTCGGAGACCTCCAGCAGCTCGTCCAGGGAGAGCACCTTGACGCCCATCTGCGCGGCCCGCGCGGGCTGCACGTAGGGGTCGTAGGCGACGACCTTCATGCCGAAGGCGGACATGCGCTGCGCGACGAGGGCACCGATGCGGCCCAGGCCCACGACGCCCAGCGTCTTCTCGGCCAGCTCCACACCCGTGTACTTGCTGCGCTTCCACTCGCCGTTCTTCAGCGCGGCGTTGGCCTGCGGGATGTTGCGGGCGGTGGAGAGGATGAGACCGCAGGCCAGCTCGGCGGCGGTCACGATGTTGGAGGTCGGGGCGTTGACGACCATCACGCCGGCCTTGGTGGCGGCGGAGACGTCGACGTTGTCCAGGCCGACGCCGGCCCGGGCGACGACCTTGAGCTTCTTCGCGGCGGCGATGGCCTCGGCGTCGACCTTGGTGGCCGAACGGATCAGGATCGCGTCCACGTCGACGATGGCCGGCAGCAGCTCGGAGCGGTCCGCTCCGTTGCAGTGCCGGATCTCGAAGTCCGGACCGAGTGCGTCGACGGTGGCAGGCGACAGCTCTTCAGCGATGAGTACGACGGGTTTCGAGCTCACGTGAGTCCTCACATGTGCGATGCGGACGGCCGTCCCGACGGCCGCAGGCGGAGGAGGGGCTAGCCGCGGAAGACGCACGACGCTGTGGGCCTGACGCGTGTTGTGCAGAAGCATAGTGGCGCGGCGGGCGTCGCATTGCGCCTCCGCGGAAGGATCACCCGTCCGGGGCTGGACGGGTTGGACAACAGGGGCCGGAGCAGCCCGCCCCGGCCCCTGTCAGCGGGCTTACGCCTCTTCGTTCACCCAGCTCATCAGCTTGCGCAGCTGCTTGCCA
>NZ_KQ948358.1:250333-360725 GCF_001514055.1 Streptomyces corchorusii
ACACTCGAAGTAGGCGATCTCCGGCTGGTAACCGGCCTCGGTCAGCGTCTCGAAGCCCGCCTTGACCAGGGCGGCGGTGCCACCGCAGAGCACGGCCTGCTCACCGAACAGGTCGGTCTCGGTCTCCTCGGTGAAGGTGGTCTTGATGACGCCGGCGCGGGTGCCGCCGATGCCCTTGGCGTACGACAGGGCCAGCGCGAAGGCGTTGCCGGAGGCGTCCTGCTCCACGGCCACGATGCACGGGACGCCGCGGCCCTCCTCGTACTGACGGCGCACCAGGTGGCCCGGGCCCTTCGGCGCGACCATGCAGACGTCCACGCCCGCCGGGGGCTTGATGAAGCCGAAGCGGATGTTGAAGCCGTGGCCGAAGAACAGCGCGTCGCCGTCCTTCAGGTTCGGGGCGATGGACTCCTCGTACACCTGGGCCTGGATCGGGTCCGGGACGAGGATCATGATCACGTCGGCCTCGGCGGCGGCCTCGGCCGGGGTCACCACGCGCAGGCCCTGCTCCTCGGCCTTGGCCTTGGACTTGGAGCCCTCGTGCAGACCGACACGCACGTCCACACCGGAGTCACGCAGCGACAGGGCGTGGGCGTGGCCCTGGCTGCCGTAGCCGATGACCGCGACCTTGCGGCCCTGGATGATGGACAGGTCGGCGTCGGCGTCGTAGAACAGCTCGGCCACTTTTGGTTCTCTCCTTGTGTGCAGGTGGTGCGTCCCACCGTATGACGGCGGGCGGGAAGGAAGTTCGGGGGTCTCGGCATACGGGCGGCCGTTGATCCCAAGGCCGCCCGTTCCCAGTCTTACGCCGTCCGGTCGAGGGCGCGCAGCGAGCGGTCCGTGATCGAACGGGCGCCGCGGCCGATCGCGATCGTGCCGGACTGGACCAGCTCCTTGATGCCGTACGGCTCCAGCATCTTGAGCATGGCGGACAGCTTCTCGGTGGAACCGGTGGCCTCGATGGTCACGGCCTCCGGGGAGACGTCGACGGTCTTGGCGCGGAACAGCTGGACGATCTCCACGATCTGCGAGCGGGTCTCGTTGTCGGCGCGGACCTTCACCAGAACGAGTTCACGCTGCACGGCCTGACCGGGCTCCAGCTCCACGATCTTCAGCACGTTGACGAGCTTGTTGAGCTGCTTGGTCACCTGCTCCAGCGGCAGGTCCTCGACGCCCACCACGATGGTGATGCGGGAGATGTCGGGGTGCTCGGTGACGCCGACCGCGAGCGAGTCGATGTTGAATCCGCGCCGGGAGAACAGGGCGGCGATGCGGGCGAGGATGCCCGGCGTGTTCTCCACCAGGACGGAGAGCGTGTGCTTGGACATGTCTTCTTGCTCTTCCTCGCTCAGTCGTCTTCGTTGTCGCCGAAGTCGGGGCGGACGTCCCGGGCGGCCATGATCTCGTCGTTGGAGGTGCCGGCGGCGACCATCGGCCAGACCATCGCGTCCTCGTGGACGATGAAGTCCACGACGACCGGGCGGTCGTTGATGGCGTTGGCCTCCGCGATGACCTTGTCCAGGTCCTCCGGGCGCTCGCAGCGCAGGCCCACGCAGCCCATCGCCTCGGACAGCTTCACGAAGTCCGGCACGCGCGTGCCCTTGGCCTCCGGGTTGACGTCGTCGGGGCCGCTGTGCAGCACGGTGTTGGAGTAGCGCTGGTTGTAGAAGAGGGTCTGCCACTGGCGGACCATCCCGAGGGCGCCGTTGTTGATGATGGCGACCTTGATCGGGATGTTGTTCAGGGCACAGGTGGTCAGCTCCTGATTGGTCATCTGGAAGCAGCCGTCGCCGTCGATCGCCCAGACGGTACGGCCCGGCTGTCCGGCCTTGGCGCCCATCGCGGCCGGGACCGCGTAGCCCATCGTCCCGGCGCCGCCGGAGTTCAGCCAGGTGGCGGGCGTGTCGTACTGGATGAAGTGCGCGGCCCACATCTGGTGCTGGCCGACGCCCGCCGCGAAGATCGTGCCCTCGGGGGCGAGCTGCCCGATGCGCTCGATGACCGCCTGCGGGGAGAGCGAGCCGTCGCCGGGCTGGTCGTAGCCGAGCGGGTAGGTCTCGCGCCACCGGTTCAGGTCGTTCCACCAGGCGGTGTAGTCGCCCTTGTGGCCCTCGCTGTGCTCCTTCTGGACGGCCTGGACCAGGTCGGCGATGACCTCGCGGGCGTCGCCGACGATCGGCACGTCGGCGGCGCGGTTCTTGCCGATCTCGGCCGGGTCGATGTCCGCGTGGACGATCTTGGCATAGGGGGCGAAGCTGTCCAGCTTGCCGGTGACGCGGTCGTCGAAGCGGGCACCGAGGGCCACGATCAGGTCGGCCTTCTGGAGCGCGGTGACGGCGGCGACGCTGCCGTGCATGCCGGGCATGCCCAGGTGCTGCGGGTGGCTGTCGGGGAACGCGCCGAGCGCCATCAGGGTGGTGGTGACCGGGGCGCCGGTCAGCTCGGCGAGGACCTTCAGCTCGGCGGTGGCGTGGGCCTTGAGGACGCCGCCGCCGACGTACAGCACGGGCCGGCGGGCGGCGGTGATCAGCTTGGCGGCCTCGCGGATCTGCTTGGCGTGCGGCTTGGTCACCGGGCGGTAGCCGGGCAGGTCCATGACGGGCGGCCAGGAGAAGGTGGTCTTCTTCTGGAGGATGTCCTTGGGGATGTCGACCAGGACCGGTCCGGGGCGGCCGGTGGAGGCGATGTGGAACGCCTGCGCGATCACCCGCGGGATGTCCTCGCCCTTGGTGACCAGGAAGCTGTGCTTGGTGATCGGCATGGTGATGCCGACGATGTCCGCCTCCTGGAAGGCGTCCGTGCCGATCGCGGAGGACACGACCTGACCGGTGATCGCGACCAGCGGCACGGAGTCCATGTTGGCGTCCGCGATCGGGGTGACCAGGTTGGTGGCGCCGGGGCCCGAGGTGGCCATGCAGACGCCCACCTTGCCGGTGGCCTGCGCGTAACCGGTGGCGGCGTGGCCGGCGCCCTGCTCGTGCCGGACCAGGACGTGCCGCACCCGGGTGGAGTCCATCAGCGGGTCGTACGCCGGCAGGATCGTGCCGCCCGGAATGCCGAATACCGTGTCCGCGCCGACCTCCTCAAGGGAGCGGATGAGGGACTGCGCACCCGTGACGTGCTCGACGGGGGCGGACTGCTGTCCTCCGGAACGGGGCCGCGGCTGCGGATGGTGGGCCCCGGTGGCCTGCTCGGTCATCGGCATTCTCTTCTCGATGCTGAGGGTTTTTGCGAGGTTCGGGCGGATTTCGAGTGCTGCACGAAAGGCACTCGTGCAACAAAAAACCCCTCGTGCCGCAAGGCAAGCGAGGGGAGCGCGCCGGTGAGGTCGCTGGGGATTCCGGATCGTCCTCCGGTGGGTCCCAGCTCAGCCGACGCGCTGTCCAAGTACGAGAATTCGGGTGCGCATGGGACTGACCCTCCCCCCGGCACGCACCACGTGTCAAGTGGGTGGGACGGGAGTCTCAGCATGTGAGCGAAGGGCACTGCCGCCTCCGAAGACAGCGGGAACACCCCCTGTGTACACCCTCTCCGGCTCCCTCGCGCTGCCCACGAACGCGGGTTCGGCCGGGGCGTGCGGCACCGGGTAGTGGCCGGATCCGAGCGCCCGGCGCAGCCGGTACTCGTCCAGCGGACCGGCGAACGCCATGCCCTGCCCATGGGTGCAGCCCATCGCGCGCAACGCGACCACCTGCTCGGGCAGGTCCACGCCCTCGGCGAGCGACTGGAGCCCCAGATCGCCGGCGATCCGCAGCAGACCACTGGTGATCTTGTGCAGCCGTGCCGACTCGACCACGCCCTCGACCAGGCCGCGGTCGAGCTTGAGGATGTCCACGGGCAGTCTCCTGAGGGCCGTGATGGCCGCGTAGCCGCTGCCGAAGCCGTCCAGCGCGATCCGCACCCCGAGCCGGCTCAGCGCGGTCAGCCGCCGCTCCAGCTCGTCCAGACAGACACGGGGATCGGTCTCGGACAACTCGATGACCAGCGCCCCGGGCGGCAGCCCGTGCCGGGTCAGCAGCGCCTCCACCGAGCCGAGCGGCATCGAGCGGTCCAGCAGCCGCCGGGCGCTCATCCGGACCGCCACGGGGACGACGACCCCGGTCGCGGCCCGCTCGGCCGCCTGCTCCACGGCCTCCCGCAGGATCCAGCGGTCCAGCTCGGCGGTCTTGTCACCGTCCTCGGTCACCCGCAGGAACTCGGCCGGGGTGAACAGCACCCCCTGCGAGGAGCGCCAGCGCGCCTGCGCGGAGACCGCCGTGATCCGGCCGTTCTGCAAGCACACCACGGGCTGGTGCAGCAGGGCGAACTCGCCGTCGTGCAGCGCGGCGCGCAGCCGCGTGGCCAGCTCCGCCTTGCGGACGACGTCCTGCTGCATCTGCGGCTTGTACAGCTCGACCCGGCCCTTCCCGGCCGACTTCGCGCGGTACATCGCCAGGTCGGCGTTGCGCAGCAGCTCGCCCGCGCCGAGGCCCGGTTCGGCGAAGGCGACGCCGATGGAGGCGTTGACCCGGACGTCGTTGCCGTCGATGGCGTACGGGTGGGAGAGGGTCGTCCTGAGGCGGTCGGCGAGCTCCACGATGTTCCGCTCCCGGGCGGCCCGGTCCCGGGTGCCGTCCCCGACGATCAGGGCCGCGAACTCGTCACCGCCCAGCCGGGACGCGGTGTCCCCCTGCCGGACCGCGTCCTGGAGTCTGCGGGCGGCCTGGATGAGCAGTTCGTCCCCGGCCTGGTGCCCGATCGTGTCGTTGACGGCCTTGAAGCCGTCCAGGTCGATGAAGAGCACGGCCGTGCCCCACAGGGCTGCGCCCCGGTCGGTGGCCCGGCGGCCGGACAGGGCCTGCTGCACCCGCTTGGTGAACAGCGCGCGGTTGGGCAGGTCGGTCAGCGGGTCGTGCTCGGCGTTGTGCTGCAACTGGGCCTGCAACCGCACTCTCTCGGTCACGTCCCGGCTGTTGAAGATCAGCCCGCCGTGGTGCCGGTTGACGGTCGACTCGACGTTGAGCCAGCCGCCGTCACCGGAGCGGAACCGGCACTCGATGCGCGTGGTCGGCTCCTCCAGCGGACTGGCGGCGAGGAAACGGCGCACCTCGTGCACCACGCAGCCCAGGTCCTCCGGGTGGATGAGCCCGGCGAGCTCGGTGCCCACCAGTTCCTCCGCCGGCCTGCCGTACACCCCGGCGGCGGCCGGGGAGACGTACCGGAGGATGCCGTTGGGCGCGGCGATCATGATGACGTCGCTGGAGCCCTGCACCAGGGAGCGGAAGTGGTTCTCCTTCTGCGCCAGTTCCTGGGTCAGGGTGATGTTGTCCAGCAGCATGATGCCCTGCCGGATGACGAGCGCCAGCACCACGGCGCCCGCGGTGATCAGCACCACGTGGTCGGGCCTGCGGCCGTTGAGGACGTTGTACAGGATGCCGAGGGTGCACACGGCCGCGGCGAGGTACGGGGTGAGGGCGGCGAGGGAGCCGGTGAGCGGCCGGCCGGACGGGTACCGGATGTGCTCGCCGCCCGGCGCGGACAGCGGCAGGTGCCGGTCCGTGCTCCGCCGGCCCGGCAGGTGCTCGTGGACCACGCGCGTGTGCCCGTCCGCCGCGCGTGCCTCGCGCGCGTGCCGGCGCCGGGGCGCGGCCCAGGGCGCGTAGGCGAGCAGCAGCGAACCGGCGAACCAGCCCGCGTCCAGCAGTTGCCCGGAGCGGTAGCTGCTGTGCAGCAGCGGCGAGGTGAACAGGGCGTCGCACATCACGGTCAGCGCGAGCGCGCCGATCGCGGTGTTCACCGCCGTACGGTTGCCCGGGGCGCGGCGGAAGTGCAGGGCGAGCACCATGCTGACGAGCGCGATGTCGAGCAGGGGGTACGCCAGTGACAGCGCGGCGTGCGCCACGCTGGAGCCTTCGATCCGGGCCGCCTGGGCGAGGGCGAGGCTCCACGAGAGGGTGAGCAGCGAGCCGCCGATCAGCCAGGCGTCCAGTCCCAGGCAGATCCAGCCCGCCTTCGTCACCGGCCGCTTGGCGAGGACCAGCAGGCCGACGATGGCGGGCGGCGCGAAGCAGAGGAAGAACAGGTCGGCGTAGCTGGGGCTGGGCACGGGGCGGTCCAGCACGACCTCGTACCAGCCCCAGACCGCGTTGCCCAGCGCGGCCATGAGCGAGGAGAGGGCGAACAGCAGCCAGGCCGAGCGGAAGCGCACGCGTCGGGTGCGGGCGTACAGGAAGCAGGAGACGGCGGCGGCGCCCGCCGCCGCGCTCAGACCGAAGTCGCCCATGACCAGCGCGACTTGACTCGCGCCCCAGTCGAACGCGGCTCCGACGGCGTAGGCCGCGCAGATCAGGGCGAGGACGAGTTGTTCCATCAGCCGGGTGTTGTCGCCGATGGACGGCCGGCGGGGCGGCGGCGCCTCGTGCGGGTGGGGTGCGCGCGCCGCTCCGTCGAGGGTGGTCGTCACGGAGGGCGGGGCGCTCACCGGGGCCTCCCGGTGGGCGCCGCTCCCGTGTCCCGACGGTCCCGGTGCGCTGGGTGCGCATGCCTGCGGCGGCCGCTGTGCCTGCGCTGGTGGTGGCTGTGGTGGCTGGTGTGGTGGCCGCGCCTGCGCGCGCCCGTGCGCCAGGGTCGCCGTCGGCGGCTCCGCCGCGTCGGATCGTTCGTCCATAGGCCGTGCATCGCCCGTCGCCCCCCTCACGAATCTGAAATGTCCATCCCCGGCGCCGAGTGGTCAGTCGGCGCAGCCCCTGTCGGGACGATACACCAGTATCGTCACGCAGGGACATAGCCTCTCTACGCTCCGTGACGACCAGCGGTGATACGGGTACGGGCCGCGTCCGAAAGGTTGCGGAGGGTGCCGGAAGCGGCCTAGCGCCCGTTTGCTCCCCTGGTTTCGGGTCCGGTCGTAAGGATCACGTTCCGCAGGGGCTGCCGGTTCACGAACCGGGTCAACTGGTCCACGAGCAGCCTCTCGGCGCGGGGCAGGAAGGCCGAGGAGGGGCCGCCGACATGCGGGCTGATCAGCACTCCGGGCGCCTGCCACAGGGGGTGGCCGGGGGGCAGCGGCTCGGGGTCGGTGACGTCCAGGGCGGCGGTGATCCGGCCGCGCTCCAGCTCGGCGAGGAGCGCCTTGGTGTCCACGACGGGCCCGCGCGCGACGTTGACGAGCAGCGCGCCGTCCTTCATCCGGGCGAGGAAGTCCGCGTCGACGAGCCCCCGGGTCTCCTCCGTCAGCGGGGTGCAGAGGATCACGACATCCGCGTGTGGAAGCAGTGGAAGCACTTCGGCGATCGGAAGCACGGGACCGCGCGCGGTTGTGCGACCGGAGCGCGCGACGCGCGCCACCCGCGCGACCTCGAAGGGCACGAGCCGGTCCTCGATGGCGGCACCGATGGCCCCGTACCCGACGATCAGCACGCTCTTGTCGGCGAGGGCGGGGTGGAAACCGCCCTCCCAGCGCTCCTGTTGCTGGGCGCGGACGAAGCCGGGGACGCCGCGCAGCGCGGCGAGGGTGAGGGTGAGCGCCAGCTCGGCCGTGCTCGTCTCGTGCACCCCGCGCGCGTTGCACAGCCGCACGCCCGGCGGGATCACCGACAGCTGCCCGGTGATGTCGTCGACACCGGCGGTGAGCGTCTGGATGAGCCGCACGTTCGTCAGGTGCTCCAGCGGACCCACCCGGACCGACAGCCGCTTCATGTACGGCACCACGTACACGGCGCACTCCGCCGGGTCGCCGGGGTACGGCTGCGCGCCGTCCTCTCCCCCGTCCCAGAACAGGTACCGGGGCCCCTCGGGCAGCCCCTCGATCTCCTCGGGCGGAATGGGAAGCCACACGTCTGAACTCATGCCAGGAGGCTATGTCAGGCCCGTCCGCGCGCAGAGGTTAGGTTGGGGGCCGGGCTAAGGGAGGTTCACGAGCAGGTGGAGCGCAGGACGATCGGCGCGGGGGCGCTCGCGGTGGGGGCCGTCGGACTCGGATGCATGCCGATGAGCTGGGCGTACAGCGGATCGCGGCAGCGGGGTGACGAGTCGGTCAGAGCGGTGCACCGGGCGCTGGACCTGGGCTGCGACCTCCTGGACACCGCGGACATGTACGGCCCGTTCACCAATGAGCTGCTGCTGGGGCGGGTGCTCAAGGAGCGGCGCCGGGACGCCTTCGTGTCCACGAAGGTGGGGCTGCTGGTGGGCGAGCAGCACATCGTGGCCAACGGCCGCCCCGGCTATGTGCGGCGGGCCTGCGACGCCTCGCTGCGGCGGCTCCAGACCGATGTGATCGACCTGTACCAGCTGCACCGTGCCGACCCGGAGATACCCGTCGAGGAGACCTGGGGCGCGATGGCGGACCTGGTGCGGGCCGGGAAGGTGCGGGCCCTCGGCCTGTGCGCGGTGGGGGCGCGCGGCGGGCGCCGCCCGGGCGCCGGGCTGTACGACACGACGCTGCGCCAGTTGCAGCGGGTGCAGCAGGTCTTCCCGGTGACCGCGGTGCAGGCGGAGCTGTCGGTGTGGTCGCCGGAGGCGCTCCGGGAACTGCTGCCGTGGTGCGAGGCGCGGGGGGTGGGCTTCCTGGCGGCGATGCCGCTGGGCAACGGCTTCCTGACCGGCACGCTGACGCCGGGCGAGGGCTTCGAACCGGATGACGTACGCGCCCGGCACCCCCGGTTCACCGCCGAGATGATGGCGGCCAACCAGCCGATCGTCGCGGGCCTGCGGCGCATAGCCCGCCGGCACGGTGAGGACACGACCCCGGCCCAGGTGGCCCTGGCCTGGGTGCTGGCGCAGGGCCGGCACGTGATCGCGCTGCCGGGCACCAAACGGGAACGCTGGGCGGCGCAGAACGCGACGGCCGCCGGGCTGCGGCTGACCGCGCAGGACCTGGCGGAGGTGTCCGGGCTGCCGGCGGCCCAGGGCTCGTGGGACTGAGGTGTCCGCCACGAGGGTTGCGGTCCGCCCGCCGCCCGGGGGACACGGGACAGAGGTTTTCGCGGTCGGTCGTCGGGGATCGGGAACCCTGGGGGGTGCGGCTCGTGTTCGACAGGGAGAGCGTGCCGTCGGGCCCGCCTGTGGAGCGCCACCGGACCACCGCGGCGAAGGGAACCGTGATCGTGCGACGTAGAGCTGTGCCTGCCGGGCTGGCCGTGGCCGCCCTCCTGCTGACGGCCGGCTGTTCCTCCGGCGGCGGGGACGCTCCGGGCGGTGCGCCGGGCGCGACGACCGCCGGGGCCACCGCTTCCGGGCGCGGCACCGCCTCGGCCGCGCCGGTCCCCGCGGCCAAGGGCTCGGTGAAGGTGCTGCGCACGGTGGCCGAGGGACTGAAGACGCCGTGGGGGCTGGCTCCGCTGCCCGGCGGCGGCCTGCTGGTCTCCTCCCGGGACGAGGGCACGATCAGCCGGATCGACGAGAAGACCGGCCGGACGACCGAGCTGGGCACGGTCTCCGGGGTCTCGCCGGCCGGCGAGGGCGGCCTGCTGGGCATCGCCCTCTCCCCCGACTTCGCCGCGGACCACATGATCTACGCCTACTTCACCTCGGCCTCGGACAACCGCATCGTCCGGATGCTGTACGACGAGCGGAAGCCGGCCGGTGAGCAACTGGGCGCTCCCGACACGGTGTTCAAGGGCATCCCCAAGGGCCGCATCCACAACGGCGGCCGGATCGCGTTCGGCCCCGACCGCATGCTGTACGCGGGCACCGGCGAGAGCGGGGAGAAGGGCCTGGCGCAGGACAGGAAGTCGCTGGGCGGGAAGATCCTGCGGCTGACCCCGGACGGCGAACCGGCTCCGGGCAACCCGTTCCCCGACTCGCCCGTGTACTCGTACGGCCACCGGAACGTCCAGGGCCTGGCCTGGGACGACAGACAGCGGCTGTTCGCCTCGGAGTTCGGGCAGGACACCTGGGACGAGCTGAACGCGATCAAGCCCGGTGACGACTACGGCTGGCCCCAGGCCGAGGGCAGGTCCTCCGGCACCGGCTTCCACGACCCGGTGGCCCAGTGGCACACCGACGACGCCTCCCCCAGCGGCATCGCCTACGTGAACGGCGTGATCTGGATGGCGGGCCTGAAGGGCGCGCGCCTGTGGCGCGTGCCGTTGGACGGCACGTCGGCCTCGGCCGCCCCGCAGGCGTTCCTGACGGGCGTCTACGGCCGCCTCCGTACGGTCGTCCCGGCGGGCGGCGACAGGCTCTGGCTGGTGACGAGCAACACGGACGGCCGCGGCACCCCGAAGAAGGGGGACGACCGGGTGCTGGAGCTGCGGGTGCGGTGAGCGGCGCGCCTTCCGGTGCGGGTGCGGTGAGCGGCACGCCCGCTCGCCTTCGATGAGCCGCGCGGCTACTCGTCCTCGGTGGGCGCTTCGGGCTCCGGCTCGGCCGGAGCCGTCCGCGGAAGGCGTATCACCGCCTTCCCGGAGGTCAGGTCTATGGCGCCGCGGCCGGGGTCGTTGTCGCCCACGTCCTCACGGGTCAGTTCCAGCCGGTTCTGCTCGTCCCGGGTGTGCTTGCGGCCGGGCGCGAACAGTTCCTCGAACGCGTTGAACACGGCTCCCCCTCACTGCCGGTTTTCTCCAGCGTAGGTCTCAGCCCGGCGTTTCGGCGGCGAGCGTCCCGGCGGCGAACAGTCCCAGCCGGTGGGCCACCGCCGCCGCCTCGCCCCGGCCCGAGACGCCGAGCTTGCCGAGGATGTTGGAGACGTGGACGCTCGCGGTCTTCGGGGAGATGAACAGTTCCGCCGCTATCTGACGGTTGGTGCGGCCGGCCGCGACCAGGTGCAGGACGTCCCGTTCGCGACTGGTGAGGCCGAGCGCGGTGGCCGGGTCGGCGGGGGTCCGGCGGGTGGCGCCGGTCAGGGTGAGGCGGGCGCGCTGGGCGAGCCGGGCGACGGTGTCGTCGAGGGGGCGCGCGCCGAGGTGGGCGGCGACCGCCCCGGCCAGCCGGAGCAGTTCCACCGCGCGCTCGCGCTCGTCGTCGCCGCCCTCGGCCAGCAGCGCCGCGGCGAGGCGGTGGCGGACCCGGGCGAGGGCGTAGGGCCGGTCCAGGCACTCGAAGGCGGTGACGACCGGGGACCAGGTGTCGGCGGTGTCCCGGTCCTGTGCGCGGAGCAGTTCGGCGCGGGTCCACTGGCCGTAGGCCTGCCAGAGCGGGACGCCGGTGGTGAGGGTCCGTACGGCCGCCGAGAGGCGGTCGAGGGTCTCGGCGCGGCCGGGCAGGGCGGCGGGCAGGGTGCGGGCGTCGGCCTCGGCGGTGGCGGCGGCCAGCAACAGCGGCCAGCCGTAGCGGTGGGTGCCGGGCGGGAAGCCGGCGTCCAGGGCCGGGAGCAGTGCCGCGCGGGCGTCGGTGATCCGGCCCTCGGCGGCGGCGACCCCGAGGGCGATGCGGGCGACGGGCAGGGACTGCTGGGGCATCGGGTCGTGGGTGCCGTACCAGGCGCGGGCGGCGGCGAGGTGCCGGCCGGCCTCGGCGAGGTCGCCGCGGGCGAGGGCGAGGCGGGCCTGCGTCAGGGCGCCCGCGCCACGGGGCATGGCGCCGTGGCCGACCCGGGTGGCGTGCGCGGCGGCCTCGGCGGCCTCCTGCCACTGGCCGAGCGAGTACAGCGCCTCGGACAGGTTGCCCCACATCCACGCCCCGGAGTCCAGCAGCCCGTACGCGCGGCAGAACTCGATGCCCTCGCGCAGCAGGGGGACGGCCTCCCGGTCCCGGCCGACGCTCTGCAACACGGACGGCAGGTTCACGTAGGCGCGGGCCGCGACCTGGTGCATGCCCTCCGCGCGGGTGTCCCGCAGCACCTGCCGCATCTCCGCGAGACCGGCCTTTGGCGCACCGGCCTCCACCGTCAGCCCGCCCAGGGTGAGGCGGGCGTCCAGCTCGGTCTCGCGGGCGCCGACCATGTGGGCGTACTCCACGGCCCGCTCGGCGGCGGCCAGGGCTTCGGGGCCCGGCCGGCGCTGCATGGACCAGCTGGCGGCGACCGCCAGTACCTCCGCGTGTACCTCGGACGGCGGCAGTCCGCGCACCAGGTCCTGGGCGGTGGCCAGTTCCTGCCGGCCGTCGCCGCGCGCCATGGCCTGCACCAGCCGGGAGCGCTGCACCCAGAACCAGGCGGCGCGCAGCGGGTCCGGCTCCTCGTCCAGGAGGCGCAGGGCCCGCTTGGTGATCTTCAGGGCGCGTTCGCGCTCACCGCCGAAACGGCCCGCCACGGCCGCCTCGGCCAGCAGGTCGAGGTAGCGCAGCGGTGTGGTGGCCGGGTCGCAGCCGCACGGGGGGTAGACCTCGGCGTAGTCGACCGGGCGCAGGGCGGAGCGGATCTCCTCGGGCGCGCCGTCCCACAGCTCCATCGCCCGCTCCAGCAGCCGCAGTTGCTCGGTGTAGGCGTGCCGGCGGCGGGCGACGACTGCGGCGGACAGGACGGCGGGCAGGGCCTTCGCGGGGTCGTGGGCGTGGTACCAGTAGCTGGCCAGGCGCATCACGCGGGCGTCGGCCGGGACCAGCGTCGGGTCGGCCTCCAGGGCCTCGGCGTAGCGGCGGTTGAGCCGGGAGCGTTCGCCGGGCAGCAGGTCGTCGGCGACGGCCTCGCGGACCAGGGAGTGCCGGAAGCGGTAGCCGTCGCCGGTGCGGGTGGCGGTGAGGATGTGGGCGCCGACGGCGGCCCGCAGCGCCTCGATGAGGTCGTCCTCGGCGAGCCGGGCCACGGCGGCGATCAGCCGGTACTCCACCGTGGAGCCGCCCTCGGCGACGATCCGGGCGACCTTCTGGGCGCTCTCGGACAGGGCTTCGACCCGGACGAGGAGCAGGTCGCGCAGGGAGTCGGTGAGGCCGGCGCAGTCGCCCGCCGTGGCGGCGACGGCGAGTTCCTCGATGAAGAAGGCGTTGCCGTCGGAGCGTGCGTAGATCTCGTCCACCTGGGCGGGGTCGGGTTCGGCGGCGAGGATGCCCGCGATCTGGCGGCCGGCCTCCTCGCGGGTGAAGCGGGCGAGTTCGATGCGGCGGACGGTGCGCAGCCGGTCCAGTTCGGCGAGCAGCGGGCGCAGCGGGTGGCGGCGGTGGACGTCGTCGGAGCGGTACGTGGCCAGGACGAGGAGGCGGCCGGCGCGCAGGGTGCGGAAGAGGTAGGCGAGGAGGTGGCGGGTGGAGGCGTCGGCCCAGTGCAGGTCCTCCAGGACGAGGACGGCGGTGTGCTCGGCGGCGATCCGTTCCAGCAGCCGGGCGGTGAGTTCGAACAGGCGGGCCGTGCCCTGTTCGTCGTGGCGGCCCGCGCCGGCCTCGCCGAGGTCGGGCAGCAGCCGGGCCAGTTCCTCCTCCTGGCCTGCCGCCGCGGCGGCGAACTCCTCGGGCAGGGCGTCGCGCAGGGCGCGCAGCGCGGCGGAGAAGGGGGCGAACGGCAGCCCGTCCGCGCCGATCTCCACACAGCCGCCGACGGCGACGACGGCGCCGTGCCGGGCGGCGGCGGTGGCGAACTCCTCCACGAGGCGGGTCTTGCCCACGCCCGCCTCGCCGCCGAGCAGCAGCGCCTGCGGCTCGGCCGCTGCGGCACGGGCGAGCGCGTCGTTCAGCGTGTCCAGCTCGTCGGCGCGGCCGACGAACACGGGACTGACGGACCTGTTCTCCACGGGCCCGAGCATCGCACGGGGCCGGAACGGCCCGGCACCGGTTTTCCACAGTCCCTGTGTGATGGTCGTACCGGTGTCTGGCGGTGCCGAACCGGCGGACGGCAGGGTCACGCGGTGCGTGGCAGCCGGTGCCGGCGGGGGCGGTCGGTATGCGACTCGGCGGCCGGGGCACCGTCGCCGGCGGGCTCGGCGCCGCGGGCGGCGCGACGGGAGCGCACGGCCTCGCGGGCCAGACGGTCCTCCTGGGCCGTGCGACGCAGCTCGGCGGAGCGGAGGCGGTGGAGTTCGAGGGCGTACATGGCGGGTCCTTCGGCAGAGACGGTGTCGTGTGCCGCTTTCCGCGACGCCTCCACCCTCGCCTGCCAGGGGTATCCGCCACATCGGGAGAGTGCCGCATCTTCGGGCGGCCGGCGGGCCGCACGCGCGCGTAAGGGGCCTTAGGGCGGCGGTGAGTCGCTCACGCGCGCCCTAAGGCCCCTCAAGGCTGTGGGTTCCCGGCGCCCTCTCAGCCGGTCGAGGGCAGGCCGAGCAGGGCGTCGGAGTACTTCAGGACGGCGAGCAGCAGTCCGATGACGCCGAGCGAGACGCCCGCCCAGGCGACCGACTTGATCCACGCGGCCTGCGGGCGGCCGGGCGTGCCGAACGCGGGCCGGGCCAGCACGACCACACCGGTGATGAGCGCGGCCAGCGCGAACAGGCCGGCCCACAGGGCGGTGGTGTGCCAGGCGTCGCCGTAGACCTCCTTGATCTGCGTGGCGACGCTCGCGGTGGAGGACGTCCGGAGCTGGCCGACGAGCTGCTCGCGCGCGGACGCGACGGTGCCGATCCAGCCGCCGCTGAGCGAGACCAGGCCCAGCGCCGCCGAGACGACGGCGCCGGCGCCTTGGCCGACCCCGGAGGGCGCCTTGCCGCCGGCGGCTTCCGTCGCATCGCCTGCCTCGCCGCCGTCGGCTTCCGCGGCCTCCTCGGGGGCCTGCTCCCCGGCGGCCTGGTTGTCGGCGGTCTGCTCCTCGGCAGGGCCGGCCGTCGTCGTCTCGTCGTCCTTGCGCGCCTCGGTGCCGGGCTCAGTGCCGCCCGTGGCGCCTTCCGCTGTCTTCGTTGCCATGCCTGGCACCGTACGGACGCTGTCTGAGAGGTCTCTTAATGATCGCTGTGCGCGGTACGCGCGCGTGCCGCACGCCACTCGGGCGCGAGCACCGACCAGATCTCGGTGCTGGTGCGCACGCCCCGGTGCCGGTAGTTCTCGCGGAGCACGCCCTCACACGTCATGCCGAGCCGCCGGGCCACGTTGATGCTCGGCTCGTTGGCCGAGGACACCTGCCACTCCACCCGGTGCATGCCGCGCTCCTCGAAGGCCCAGTCGAGCAGTACCCGCATCCCGCGCGTGACCAGTCCGCGCCCGGCCGCGGCCGGCTCCAGCCAGCAGCCGGCCTCGCAGACCCCGGCCGGGGTGTCCCAGACGCGGAACAGCAGGCCGCCGACGAGCTTGCCGTCCAGCCAGATGCCGTGCACGCCCCCGGCGTCGGCGGCGCGCTTGTCGGCGTACGCCTTCAGCCAGCCACGGGCGCCGTCGAGGTCGGACACCACGTCCGCCAGGCCGATGTGCCGGCCGATGAACTCCCGCCCGCGGTCGATGTTGGCGAGCAGTTCCTGCGCGTGCCAGACCTCCAGGGGCCGCAGTTCGGCGTCGTCACCGAGCGATATCGCGTACATCGTGCCGTTCTTCCTTCCGTGGTTCGTGCGCCGGGACCCGGCCGAGCCCGTCCCGCGCCGCGCGGCGCCCGGACGGCTCGATGCCGAGGCGCGGCAGGCGGCGCTCCAGCCAGCCGGGCAGCCACCAGTTGGCGGCGCCGAGCAGATGCATCAGGGCGGGCACGAGCAGCGTACGCAGGACGAAGGCGTCGACGGCCACGGCGGAGGCGAGCGCGATGCCGAACAGGGCGATGACGCGGTCGCCGCTGAGCACGAAGGCGAGGAAGACCGCGATCATGATGACCGCGGCGGAGTTGATCACCCGGCTGGTCTCGGCGAGGCCCACCCGGACGGCGCGCCGGTTGTCGCCGGTGGCCAGCCACTCCTCGTACATCCGGCTGACCAGGAAGACCTGGTAGTCCATGGAGAGCCCGAAGAGCACCGAGACCATGATCACGGGCAGGAAGGGCTCGATGGGGCCCGCGCGGCCGAGGCCGAGCGGTTCGCTGCCCCAGCCCCACTGGAAGACGGCGACGACGATGCCGAACGCGGCGGCGACGGCGGCCACGTTCATCGCGGCGGCCTTCAGGGGGATGCCCAGCGAGCGGAAGGCGACGAGCAGCAGGAGGCAGCCGAACCCGACGACCGCGCCGACGAACAGCGGCAGCTTGCCGACGATCACTTCCGCGAAGTCGTCGTAGCCCGCGGTGACGCCGCCCACCTGCACGGCGAGCGAGGTGCCGCGCTCCGCGCGCGGGAGCACACCGGTGCGCAGCCGGTCCACGAGATCGCTGGTGTCCTGGGACTGCGGCGCGGACTCGGGCACGACGGTGAGGTACGCGGTGTCCCCGCCGGTGGCGTAGGTGACCGGGGTGACGGAGGCGACGCCCGGGGTGGCGCGCAGGGTGGTGTCGAGGTTGTCGAGGGCGAGTTTGTCGTCGCCGCCGTCCACGCGCGTGACGAGTGTCAGCGGCCCGTTCACGCCGGGTCCGAAGCCTGCCGCGAGCAGGTCGTAGGCCTGGTGGGTGGTGGAGGTGCGGGGGTCGTTGCCCTGGTCGGAGGTGCCGAGGCGGAGGGAGAGGGCCGGCAGGGCGAGCACGGCGACGACCGCGAGGGCGAGCGATCCGAGCAGCCGGGGGTGGCGTTCGATCAGCGCCGACCAGCGGGCGGCGAGGCCGGTGGTCGGTTCCGGGCGCGGCCCGTGCTCGGCGAGCCGGCGCCGTTCGCGCCGGCCGAGGGCGTACGGGCCGAGGTACGACAGCAGGGCGGGCAGCAGCGTCACGGAGGCCGCGACGGTGAGCACGACCGTCAGACAGGCGGCCACGGCGACCCCGTTGAGGAAGCCCAGCCGCAGTACGAGCATCCCCAGCAGGGCGATGCACACCGTCGCACCCGCGAAGACGACCGCGCGCCCGGTGGTGGCCACGGCGTGCGCGGCGGCCTCCGGGACGCTCAGGCCGCGCTTCAGGCCGCGCCGGTGTCTGGTCACGATGAACAGCGCGTAGTCGATGCCCACGCCGAGGCCGATCAGCATGCCGAGCATGGGCGCGAAGTCGGCGACCGTCATGAGGTGTCCGAGCAGCCCGATGCCGGCGTACGCGGTGCCGACGCCGACCAGCGCGGTGGCGATCGGCAGCAGGGAGGCGGCGAGCGAACCGAAGGCGAGGAACAGCACGGCGGCGGCGACGAGCACCCCGACCGCCTCGGCGGTGTGCCCGCGCGCGGACCCGGTGAGCCCGATGGCGGTGCCGCCCAGCTCCACCCGGAGCCCCTCGCCCGCCGCGGCCCTGGCCGTGCGCACGACGGCCCGCGCCTCGGCCCCGGCGATGTCGTCGGCCTGCCGCGCGAAGGTGACGGTGGCGTAGGCCGTGTGGCCGTCGGCGCTGATCCGGTGGGCGCCCTGGCCGCCGTAGGGGCCGGACACCGAGGCCACGCCGGGCAGTGCGGCGATCCGTCGCAGGGTGCCCGCCATGGTCCGCTCGACGCCGGCCGCGCGGACCGTGCCGGTGACGGTGTGCCAGACGACGGTGCCGCTGTCCCCGCCCAGCCCCGGGAAGCCCTCCTTGAGCAGCCGGGCCGCGCGGCCGGACTCGGTGCCGGGGACCTCGTAGTCGTGCGAGTACACCGGACCGGCCAGGGCGGCGCCCGCGGTGACCCCGCCGAAGGCGAGGAGCCACAGCAGGACGGTGATCAGGCGGTGCCTGACACACCACCGCGCGAGGTCTGCCACCGACGTGCTCCCGGAAGACGATGTGTGCATCCTTCGCCGGGAACAAACGCCGATAAACCGGACACCCCGCAAAGAACACCTCGGGCTGGCGGTCGAACTGAAGGCACGTCAGTCGAACTGGTCCCCGAACGCCATGACCATCGTCCCGGCGATGAGCAGCCACAGGGCCCTGCGGGTACGGCCCTTGGAGCCGAGCAGCGCCGCGAGCGCGCAGACGGCGGCGCCGAGGGCGTAGGCCGCGGGCACGCGGGCGGGCGCGGACCCGGTGAGCCGCAGCAGGGAGGCGGCGAGTCCCGCGAGGCACAGGAGCGCTCCGGTGCCGGCCGCGGTCCACCGGGCCCGCCGGGCGTCCTCGACGTACCCCTCCGGCTCCTCGGTTATCGGGGGCTCGATGTCGGAATCGGTGCGTCCACTCATGGCGGGCGAGCGTACCGTTCCCGGCCGGGGAATCCTGGTCCGGGGCGGTGCCGGCGGCTGCGTCGAGAACCGGACGGGCCCGCACACGCTGTGGCTGCCGCAGTGGCCGGCGCCCGGGTGCTCGACCTCGGCTGCGGACGGGCCATGACCTCCGCCTTCCCGGCCAGGGGGTACGGCCTCCAGGTCACCGCGGCCGGCCTGTGGGTGAAGCCGGACGAGGACGCCGTACGCGTCGCCGAGGCGGGGGTGGCCGACCGGGTGCTGCCCGTCCTCGCCGAGGCGCACGATCCGCCGCTCGCCGAAGCCTCGTGCCACGCGGTCGTGTCCGTCGACGCCTACCCGTACTGCGGCACGAACGACCGGTACCTGCCCACCCTGACCCGGCTGCTGGAGCCCGGCGGGCGGATCGGGGCGGTGGTGCCGTCGGTGCGGGAGGAGATCGCCGGGGCCGAGCCGCCGGAGCACCGCACGGCCCCCTGGGACCCCGGGCTTCGGGCGAGCGAGTTCATGGCCGGGCCGGCACGCGACTCGGTGGAGCCGCCGACCGCCGACCGGGGCGCCTGCCGGGGTCCGCCCGGCCATGGGACGCCGTACCTGGCCGTACGGCCCCGGAGGGCGTCCCTCCGGGGCCGTACACCGCCTGCTGTCAGCCCTCGCTGACGCCCAGCTTCTGAAGGATCAGCTCCTTGACGCGGGCCGCGTCGGCCTGGCCGCGGGTGGCCTTCATGACCGCGCCGACCAGGGCGCCGGCCGCGGCCACCTTGCCGCCGCGGATCTTGTCCGCGATGGCCGGGTTGCCGGCGATGGCCTCGTCGACGGCCGTGCCGAGCGCGGAGTCGTCGGAGACGACCTTCAGACCGCGCTTGTCGACGACCTCGTCCGGGGTGCCCTCGCCGGCGAGGACGCCCTCGATGACCTGGCGGGCCAGCTTGTCGTTCAGGTCACCCTTCGCGACCAGCTCGGCGACCCGGGCCACCTGCTGCGGCGTGATCGCCAGCTCCTCCAGCGCCTTGCCGGACTCGTTGGCGCTGCGCGCCAGTTCGCCCATCCACCACTTGCGGGCGGAGGCCGCGTCGGCACCGGCGTCGATGGTGGCGACGATCGGGTCCAGCGCGCCGGCGTTGAGGATCGCCTGCATGTCGGTCGCGGAGATGCCCCACTCCGCCAGCAGCCGGGTACGGCGGGCCAGCGGCAGCTCGGGCAGCGCCGCGCGGATCTCCTCGACCCACTCGCGCGAGGGCGCGACCGGCACCAGGTCGGGCTCCGGGAAGTACCGGTAGTCCTCGGCCTCCTCCTTCACGCGGCCCGAGGTCGTGGACCCGGTGTCCTCGTGGAAGTGGCGGGTCTCCTGGACGATCGTGCCGCCGCCGGAGAGGACGGCCGCGTGCCGCTGGATCTCGAAGCGGGCCGCGCGCTCCACCGAGCGCAGGGAGTTGACGTTCTTCGTCTCCGAGCGCGTGCCGAACTTGTCGGCGCCCTTGGGCATCAGCGACAGGTTGACGTCGCAGCGCATCTGGCCCATCTCCATGCGGGCCTCGGACACGCCGAGCGCGCGGATCAGCTCGCGCAGCTCGCGGACGTACGCCTTCGCCACCTCGGGGGCGCGCTCGCCGGCGCCCACGATCGGCTTGGTGACGATCTCGATCAGCGGGATGCCGGCGCGGTTGTAGTCCAGCAGGGAGTGGGACGCGCCGTGGATACGGCCGGTGGCGCCGCCGACGTGCGTCGACTTGCCGGTGTCCTCCTCCATGTGGGCGCGCTCGATCTCCACGCGGAAGACCTCGCCGTCCTCCAGCTGCACGTCGAGGTAGCCGTTGAAGGCGATCGGCTCGTCGTACTGGGAGGTCTGGAAGTTCTTCGGCATGTCCGGATAGAAGTAGTTCTTCCGGGCGAAGCGGCACCACTCGGCGATCTCGCAGTTCAGCGCGAGACCGATCTTGATCGCGGACTCGACGCCGGTCGCGTTGACGACCGGGAGCGCGCCGGGCAGGCCGAGGCAGACCGGGCAGGTCTGGCTGTTCGGGTCGGCGCCGAGCGCCGTCGAGCAGCCGCAGAACATCTTCGTCTTGGTGCCGAGTTCGACGTGGACCTCAAGGCCCATGACGGGGTCGTACGACGCCAGCGCGTCCTCGTACGACACCAGGTCGGTCGTGGTGGTCACGGTGAAAACTTCCCTCTCAGCCCAGCAGGACGTCGTCGTCGCCCAGCCGCTTCAGCTCGCGGTAGAGGATGGCGAGGCCGGTGACGATGCCGGCGGCGGTGACGACGGCGTCGACGAGCCGCAGCGTGTCGTTCTCGGCGCGGGCCTTCTTGATCTGCTTGGCGGCGCCGACCGCGCCGAACGCGGTGGCGGCCATGGACAGGTACGTACCGGACCTGGACTTCTTGAAGCCCTTGGCCTTGGTCAGTGCGCTCACAGCGACGGTGCCTCCTCCAGCAGCGGGTGACCCCACTTTTCCACGAAGGCGGCCTCGACGGCGGCGCCCACCTTGTACAGCCTGTCGTCCTTCATCACCGGGGCGATGATCTGGAGGCCGACCGGGAGGTTGTCCTCCGGGGCGAGCCCGCAGGGCAGGGACATGGCCGCGTTGCCCGCCAGGTTGGTCGGGATGGTGCACAGGTCCGCGAGGTACATCGCCATCGGGTCGTCGGCGCGCTCGCCGATCGCGAAGGCGGTGGTCGGGGTCGTCGGGGAGACGATCACGTCGACCTGCTCGAAGGCCTTGTCGAAGTCCTGCTTGATCAGCGTGCGGACCTTCTGGGCGCTGCCGTAGTACGCGTCGTAGTAACCGCTCGACAGGGCGTACGTGCCGAGCATGATGCGGCGCTTCACCTCGGGGCCGAAGCCCGCCTCACGGGTGAGGGAGGTGACCTCCTCGGCGGAGTGCGTGCCGTCGTCGCCGGCCCGCAGGCCGTAGCGCAGGCCGTCGAAGCGGGCGAGGTTCGAGGAGCACTCGGAGGGGGCGATCAGGTAGTACGCCGACAGGGCGAGGTCGAAGGACGGGCAGTCCAGCTCGACGATCTCGGCGCCCAGCTCCTTGAGCAGCGCGACCGACTCGTCGAAGCGCTGGATGACACCCGCCTGGTAGCCCTCGCCGCGGAACTGCTTGACCACGCCGACGCGCATGCCCTCGACGCTGCCGTTGCGCGCGGCCTCGACCACCGGCGGGACCGGGGCGTCGATGGAGGTGGAGTCCAGCGGGTCGTGCCCGGCGATGACCTCGTGCAGCAGCGCCGCGTCGAGCACCGTGCGGGCGCAGGGGCCGCCCTGGTCGAGCGAGCTGGAGAACGCGACCATGCCGTAGCGGGAGACCGCGCCGTACGTCGGCTTCACACCGACCGTGCCGGTGACGGCGGCCGGCTGGCGGATGGAACCGCCGGTGTCGGTGCCGATGGCGAGGGGGGCCATGTGCGCGGCCAGCGCGGCGGAGGAGCCGCCGCCGGAACCGCCGGGGATCCGGGTGAGGTCCCACGGGTTGCCGGTCGGGCCGAAGGCGCTGTTCTCCGTCGACGAGCCCATGGCGAACTCGTCCATGTTGGTCTTGCCGAGGATGACGACGTCGGCGGCCTTGAGCCGCTTGGTGAGCGTCGCGTCGTACGGCGGGATCCAGCCCTCAAGGATCTTCGAGCCGACGGTCGTGGGCACGCCCTCGGTGGTGAAGATGTCCTTGAGCGCGAGCGGGACGCCGGCCAGCGGGCCGAGCTTCTCGCCGCGCTCCCGCTTCTCGTCCACGGCGCGGGCCTGGGCGAGGGCGCCCTCGCGGTCGACGTGGAGGAAGGCGTGCACCTTCTCGTCGACCGCCTCGATCCGGGCGAGGTGGGCCTCGGCGACCTCGACGGCCGTCAGCTCGCCGGAGGCGATCTTCGCGGCGGTCTCGGCCGCGGTGAGCCTGATGATGCTGTTCTTGTCCGTCATGGCGGTCACTCCTCCCCCAGGATCTGCGGCACCTTGAAACGCTGCTGCTCCTGTGCCGGGGCGCCGGAGAGCGCCTGCTCGGGGGTGAGCGAGGGACGGACCTCGTCCGGCCGCATGACGTTCGTCAGCGGCAGCGGGTGGGAGGTCGGCGGTACGTCTTGGTCGGCGACCTCGCTGACGCGGGCGACCGCGCCGATGATGTCGTCCAGCTGTCCCGCGAAGTGATCGAGTTCTTCGGGCTTCAGCTCCAGACGCGCCAGCCGGGCGAGGTGGGCGACCTCCTCGCGCGTGATGCCAGGCATGCAGCGATCCTCTGGGGTGAGTGTGTGTGGTTTGTGCCGGGGGCTGGTCGTGCCGTTACCGTCGTCCGCCCGAAGGGCGGGTCGCGCGGCGGCTGGTGCGTGCGATCGCAAGGCGCCGGAGCGTCCTCGTGGCGGAGCCACGTGGACGGTTCGGCGACGCGGCGATCGTGCGTGCCGGGCGTCGCGCGACAGACGGAACGGGACGACCAGCCCCAATCCTATGGGGCGGGGCGGCGTGACCGTGAAACGGTTTCCTCCCGCCCCGGCCTCAGCGGCGCCGCCCGTCCCAGGCGTCGCTCCTCAGGAAGTGGTTGTCGTACAGCTCCTGGACCTCCAGCAGGCTCTCCGGGGCGACCTCGCCGAGGCGGATGCGCTGGAGGTGGCGGAAGTACTCGAAGCGCTCGACGCCCGGGGTGATGACGATGAGCAGGTCCGCGGTGCTGCCGGGGGCGGCGGCGAAGGCGTGGGGCCGGTCCGGCGGCACGATGATCAGGTCGCCGCGCCCGGCGGTGACGACGTCGTCGCCGGACAGCACCTCGGCCTCGCCGTCGAGCAGGTAGAACATCTCCGCCGAGTTGTGGTGCACATGCGGACGGGCCCCGTCGGCGCCCTCGGCGAGCGTGACGCGCACGGTGGACAGCGCGCCGCCGCTGGCGCTGCTGTCGGCCAGCAGCTTGACGGCGACGGGCGCGCCGCCGACGACCTCGGCCCCGGCGTCCCGGACGAGCACGGTGTCGTCGAACTCGGGCACGAACAGCGACATGACACTTCCCCCTTGTGTGGTGATCGGACCGCGGGACGGCGGTCGGACCGTTGGATGACGGCCGGACCGCCGTGTGGTCAGACCGCGAAGAGCAGTCCGGCACTGATCAGTACAACGACCGCGGTGGCGAAGTGGATCCCGAAGGCGACGGCTTTCGGGCCGCCGTTGCGCAGGACTATCAGCGTGTCGACGAGCGGGACGAGCGCGACGCAGACCATGAACCAGGCCTCGGCGCGGGCTCCGGCGAAGGCGAGCAGGGCGAGGCCCACCAGCCCGAGGGTGCCGTCCCTGAGTCCCTTGACCGACAGGTAGGCGCGGGCGTCGCCGTGCGGGTCGGCGGGGACCCCGTAGCCGGCCGCCGCGGGGCCGGGCTGGAACCAGAAGCGGTAGGCGAGGAACACGCAGAACAGGTCGAGCAGGACGGCCAGGGTGTACGCGGTGACGGTCATGTGCTGGTCTCCCCCATCGGTTTCTAGCAGCGCTAGGTATGAGAGCGAAGCTAGCAGAGCATCGACAGATTGGCTAGCGTTGCTAGAATCGCGGCCATGTCGATCCAGACGCGCCGGGAGCGCGAACGAGCGGAACGGGAGCGGCTGATCGTCACGGCCGCTCGGGAACTGGCGGAGGCCGAGGGCTGGGACGCCGTGACCACGCGCCGGCTGGCCGCCGAGATCGAGTACAGCCAGCCGGTCCTCTACAGCCACTTCAAGGGCAAGGACGCGATCATGGCGGCGGTCGCGGTGCAGGGCTGCGCCGACCTGGCGACGGAGCTACGCCGGGCCCGTACGGCGGCGCGGGGCACGCGGGGGGCACTGGCGGCGGTGGCGGAGACGTACACCTCCTTCGGCAGGCGCCGGCCCGCCCTCTACGACGCGATGTTCACCCACCTGGTGGACCTGCCGTTCGCCACGGAGGAAGCTCCGGCCCCGCTGTGGGACGCCTTCACCGAACTGCGTCTCGTGGTGGAACCGATCGCGGCCGAGGGCGATGACCTCGGGCTGCTGACGGAGACGTTCTGGGCGGGGCTGCACGGGCTGGTGACGCTGATGCGGAGCGGCAGGCTGCCGGAGCACGCGCACGAGGCGCGCCTGGCCCTGCTCGTCGGCCACTTCGCGGGGCGCTAGGCGAGCTACTCCGCCGCGGGCAACGCGGCGCGCGGGCGCTGCCAGCCACGGGAGCCCCGCGCCAGCAGCCACGCCGTGGTCTCGTCGGGCGGCATCGCCGCGGCGACCAGCCACCCCTGCACCGCGTCGCATCCCAGGTCCCGCAGCCGCTCCCACGTCTCGTCGTCCTCGACCCCCTCGGCGACGACCAGCAGACCCAGCGAATGCGCGAGATCCACCGTGCAGCGCACGATCTCCGCGTCCTGGGCGTCGACGGCCAGCCGGGCCACGAAGGAGCGGTCGATCTTCAGCTCGCTGACCGGGAGCCGCCGCAGGTGCACCAGCGACGAGTAGCCGGTGCCGAAGTCGTCGAGGGACATCTTCACGCCGTGTCCGGTGAGCCCGGCGAGGGTGTCGGCGGCCCGCTGCGGGTCCTCCAGCAGCACGTGTTCCGTGATCTCCAGCTGGAGCGCTCCGGCGGGGACGCCGTGCCGGGCGAGGCGCGCGGCGACCGATCCGGCGAATCCGGGGGTGTGCACATCGCGCGGGGAGACGTTGACGGCGACCGGCACCCGCAGGCCCTGTGCGCGCCACCGGGCGACCTGGCCGAGCGCGGTCTCCAGGACGTACTCGGTGAGGTGGGGCATCAGCCCCGAGGACTCGGCTATCGCTATGAACTCGTCCGGCGGCACCTTCCCGCGCTCGGGGTGCACCCAGCGGACCAGGGCCTCCAGGCCGGCGACCTGTCCGTCGAAGCGGACCTTGGGCTGGTAGTGGAGCTGCACCTCGTGCGCGTCCAGAGCCCGGCGCAGGTCGCCCAGCAGGCCGAGGCGGTCCGGGGTGTTGGAGTCCCGCTTGGACTCGTACACCTCGACGCCCGTACGGTCCCTCTTCGCCTGGTACATCGCGACGTCGGCGCGGCGCAGGAGCCCTTCGGCGTCGAGCGCGTGGTCGGGGAAGACGGCGACGCCGGCGCTGGCCTCCAGGACGAGGGTGAGTCCGTCCAGGTCGAGCGGGGAGCTGAGGGCGGAGACGAGGCCGCGGGCGACCCGGGTGGCCGACGTGGTGGAGTCGGCTACGGGCAGTAAGACGGCGAACTCGTCACCGCCGAGCCGGGCGGCCTCGGCGCCGCGCGGCAGGGCGAGCCGCAGCCGGTCGGCGATCTGGAGCAGCAGCCGGTCACCGGCCAGATGACCGAGCGTGTCGTTCACCGACCGGAATCGATCGAGGTCGATGAGCATGAGCGCGGCGCGTGCCCCGATGCGGTCGGCGTCGTCCAGGGCGGTCCAGATGCGCTCCAGCAGCCACTGCCGGTTGGGCAGCCCGGTCAGCGGGTCGCGGAGCTGCTCCTCGGCGCGGGCGCGGGCCATCCACAGCGTGGAGTCCAGGGCGATGAGCGGGACGGCGAACAGCGGGAGGAGGACCGGCCGGGCGACGGCGACCACGCACAGCAGGGGCGCGATGCCGAGCAGGGCGACGGCGACCAGGCCCTGCCGGACCAGGGCGGTGCGGGCGACGGTGGGCACCCCGCCGCCGCGCGGGGCGTTCAGGTACCACAGCAGGCCGCGGCTGACGGCGAGGTAGGCGACCGCGACCAGCACGATCTCGGGTGCCGTGGCGACGCTCCAGCTGTCGGGCCGCCAGGGTTCCTCCACGCTCGGGACGTTGCCGAACGCGCCGAGCAGCAGGGCGCCGACGCCGATGCCGAGGATGTCCACCGCGCCGTGCAGCACCCCTTGCCGCCAGCAGTTGCGGCGGGCGATGCCGACCAGGACGACGACGGTGAGGCTGACCAGACCGGCGGGCACCCAGCCGTACAGCAGCAGGACCGCGAGGGTGAGGGCGGCGCCCGATCCGGTGCCGCCCCACCAGCGGGCGCGGCCCAGCATCACGAGGTGGCCGACGATGACGCCGGTGAGCAGGGCCAGCGACCAGCCGACCGTGCCGCCGGGGAAGAGGGCGTGGTGGCCGGCGTAGGCGCGGTAGAAGCCGGCGCCCAGGACGAGGCCGGCGGCGGCCACGACGGCCGCGGGCAAGGCGGTCCCGGACAGGTGCCGTTCGGTGTCGGCGCCGGCCAGGCCGGGGGCGGGCGCGACGGCGGACAGGGGCGTGCGGGCCTCGCCGGCGGTGCCCGGTCCGGCGGGGCGCGGCCGCACGGCCGTGCGCGCGTCGGCCCGTCCGGTCCACCGGTTCCCCCGCCACGCGCCCGCGCGGCGGCGCAGGCGCAGCCATGAGTCCGGGGCGGCGCTCTCGGTCGGTTCCATTCCCGTCCCTCTCACAGCCGGCGGTGCCCACGCCACGCGGCCCGATCCCCGACAACCATCAGCAGCTCCGCGTCGAAGAAACCCTCTCCGCGCCTCTGGAGGGCACGGAGGTGCCCCAGCCGTAGCTGGGCACGGCAGGCGCACACCTCAACAGTAGGCCGCGGAAGGCTTCCACGGGCAGCGGTCTCCGACGGTTGCCCGAATGCGCCCGGGCCACCCGTATGCATCTGATATGCGCCGATCGGGTGGCCTTCAACCGCTACTCCCCGGTCGGAAGCGCGACTTCGGCCGCCGCTTCGGGGCCCTGCTCCAAGAGGACTCCGAAACCGTCCTCGTTCAGCACGGGAACCTTCAGTTGCATGGCCTTGTCGTACTTCGATCCGGGGTTGTCACCCACAACGACGAATGAGGTCTTCTTCGACACCGAACCGGTCACCTTCGCGCCCTGGCGCTGCAATGCCTCCTTCGCGCCGTCCCGGGTGTGGTTCTCCAGCGTGCCGGTGACGACGACCGTGAGCCCCTCCAGCGGACGCGGCCCCTCCTCCTCGCCGGACGCCTCGTCCTCCAGGGGGACGCCCGCGGCCTTCCACTTGCGGAGGATCTCGCGGTGCCAGTCCTCGGCGAACCACTCCTTGAGCGCGGCGGCGATGATGGGGCCGACGCCGTCGGTGGCCGCCAGCTCCTCCTCGGTCGCCTGTTCGATGCGGTCGATGGACCGGAACTCGCGCGCGAGGGCCTGCGCGGCCACCGGCCCCACGTGCCGGATCGACAGCCCGTTCAGGAAGCGGGCCAGCGGACGGGACTTGGCCGCCTCGATGTTCGCCAGCAGGGCGAGGGTGTTCTTCTTCGGCTCGCCCTTCTGGTTGGCGAAGACCGTGACGACCTTCTCCTCGCCCGTCTTCGGGTCGTGCTTGGGCAGACCGCTGTCCGGGTCGAGGACATAGGCCTTGATGGGCAGCAGTTTCTCCACCGTCAGGTCGAACAGGTCGCCCTCGTCCACCAGCGGCGGGTCGGCGGGCTCCAGCGGGCGCGTGAGCGCGGCGGCGGCCACCGCGCCGAAGTGCTCGATGTCCAGGCACTCCCGGCCGGCGAGATAGGACACCCGCTCCCGCAACTGGGCGGGGCAGGTACGGGCGTTGGGGCAGCGGAGGTCGATGTCGCCCTCCTTCATGGGCCGCAGCGGCGTCCCGCACTCGGGGCACTCGCTCGGCATCACGAACTCCCGCTCGCTGCCGTCCCGCAGGTCGACCACCGGGCCGAGGATCTCCGGGATGACGTCACCGGCCTTGCGCAGCACCACGGTGTCGCCGATGAGCACGCCCTTGGCCTTGACGACCTCCTGGTTGTGCAGGGTGGCGAACTCCACCTCGCTGCCCGCGACCTTGACCGGCTCGACCTGCGCGTACGGCGTGACCCGGCCCGTGCGGCCGACGCCCACCTTGATGTCGACGAGCTTGGTGTTGACCTCCTCCGGCGCGTACTTGTAGGCGATCGCCCAGCGGGGCGCCCGCGCGGTGGAGCCGAGCCGGCCCTGGAGGCGGATCTCGTCCAGCTTGACCACGACACCGTCGATCTCGTGCTCGACGGAGTGGCGGTTCTCGCCGTAGTACGCGATGAACTCCCGTACGCCGGCGAGGTCGTCGACCACGCGGTTGTGCGGGGAGGTGGGCAGGCCCCAGGTCTTGAGCAGGTCGTACGCCTGCGAGAGCCGGGTCATGCCGGTGAAGCCCGCCAGGGCGCCGATGCCGTGGACGACCATGTGCAGCGGGCGGGTCGCGGTGACCCGCGGGTCCTTCTGGCGCAGCGAACCGGCGGCGGCGTTGCGGGGGTTGGCGAACGGCTTGTCGCCGGCCGCGACCAGGCGTTCGTTCAGTTCGAGGAACTTCTCCATCGGGAAGTAGACCTCGCCGCGGATCTCCACCAGGTCGGGCACCTTGTCGCCCGCCAGGCGGTCCGGGATCTCCGCGATCGTCCGGACGTTCGGCGTGATGTCCTCACCGGTGCGGCCGTCGCCGCGGGTGGCCGCGCGCGTGAGGCGGCCCTTCTCGTAGGTGAGGTTGACCGCGAGGCCGTCCACCTTCAGCTCGCACAGGAAGTGGTACGTCTGGTCGCCCAGCTCCCTGGCGACACGGTCGGCCCAGGCGGCCAGCTCGTCGTCGTTGAACGTGTTGTCGAGCGAGAGCATCCGCTCGCGGTGCTCGACCGCCGTGAACTCCGTCTCGTACGACCCCGAGACCTTCTGGGTCGGCGAGTCCGGGGTGCGCAGCTCCGGGTACCGCTCCTCCAGGGCCTCCAACGACTTGAGGAGCTGGTCGAACTCCGCGTCGCTGATGACGGGAGCGTCCTTCACGTAGTACCGGAAGCGGTGCTCCTCGACCTGCTCCGCCAGCTGCGCGTGCTGGTCGCGGGCCTCGGCGGGCACCGCCGTCGTCTCCGCCTGCTTGTCGCCGGCCACCGTGTGGTCCTCCCGTCACTCAGGGTTGTCCGCGAGGGATCTCGCCGCCCGGACGCAGTGGGCGAGCGCCTGGCGCGCGTACGCGGGGGAAGCGCCCGCCAGCCCGCACGCCGGGGTCACCGTGACCGCCTCCGCGAGCAGCTCCGGGTGCAGCCCCAGCCTGCGCCACAGCGTCCTGACACCCATGACGCTACCGGCAGGGTCTGACAACGGGCCGTCCGTGCCCGGCACGACACCGGTGAACAGCCGCGTACCGCCCTCCACGGCCTCGCCGACCGCCTCGTCGTCACGCTCGGTGAGGAGCGCGAAGTCGAAGGAGACGGCCGCCGCGCCGGCCCGCCGCAGCAGGGCGAACGGCACGTCCGGGGCGCAGGAGTGCACCACCACCGGCCCGTCGGCGTGCGCGCCGACGACGTCGCGGAGCGTGGCCTCCACGACCTGCCGGTCCACGGCCCGGTGGGTGCGGTAGCCGCTCGCCGTGCGGACCTGTCCGCGCAGGACGGCCGTGAGGGAGGGCTCGTCGAGCTGGAGGACGGTCCGGGCGCCCGGGACGCGGCGCCGCACCTCGGCGAGGTGCAGCCGCAGCCCCTCGGCGAGCGAGGCGGCGAGGTCCCGGCAGGCGCCGGGGTCCGACAGGGCGGCCTCGCCGTTCTTCAGCTCCAGGGCGGCGGCCAGCGTCCACGGCCCGACGGCCTGCACCTTCAGGTCGCCCTCGTAGCCCTGGGTGAACTCCTCCAGGGCGTCCAGGTCCTCGCCGAGGAAGGACCTGGCCCGCTTGGTGTCCCGGCCCGGCCGGTCCCCGAGCCGCCACCCGCTGGGCTCCACGCGGGCGTACAGCTCGACCAGCATCCCGGCGGTCCGGCCGATCATGTCGGCGCCGGGCCCGCGCGCGGGCAGCTCCGGGAGGAACGGGAAGTCCTCGAAGGATCCGGTGGCGGTCTTGGCGGCTTCCCTCGCGTCCCCGCCGGGCAGGGAACCAACGCCCGTGGCCCCCGGGAACCTGAACTGGCTGTTTTCGCTCACCAGGGAAGCCTACGGAACCCCCGGCCGAGGTCAGCGCCCCGGACGTACCGTCAGGTCGTTGATCTCCGCGTCCCTGGGCAGGTCCAGGGCGGTCAGGATCGTCGTGGCGACCGACTCGGGGTCGATCCACTTCGACGGGTCGTACTCCTTGCCCTCCTGCTGGTGCACCTTGGCCTGCATGGGGCTCGCGGTGCGGCCCGGGTAGACCGAGGTGACGCGGACGCCGTTCGCGTGTTCCTCCTGGCGCAGGGAGTCGGCGAGGGCCTTCAGACCGTGCTTGGAGGCGGCGTACGCGGACCAGCCGGCACTGGCGGAGAGGCCGGCGCCGGAGTTGACGAAGATCACATGGCCGCGGGCCGCGCGCAACTGCGGCAGGAAGTGCCGGGTCAGCTCGGCGGGGGCGATCAGGTTGACGTTGAGCTGGTGGCGCCAGGACTTCGGGGTCAGCTCGCCGACCTCGCCGAGGTCGACGACTCCGGCGACGTGCAGCAGGGAGTCGACCCGGTCCGGGAGCGTCTGGTGGGAGAACGCCCAGGACAGCTTGTCCGGGTCCGCCAGGTCGCCGACGAGGGTGCGCGCGCCGGGGAACCCGGCCGCCAGGTCCTTCGCGCGGCCCGCGTCGCGCGCGTGCAGCACGATCTCGTCCCCGCGCGCGTGCAGCCGGCGGGCCACGGCCGCGCCGATGCCGGAGCCCGCCCCGGTGATCACATGAGTAGCCATGACCGCCATGCTCGCATCACCGGACGCGGAGCCCCGCGGCGGCAGCCGCTCATGCCGCGGCCTCCAGGTACGCCAGGGCCCTGACCGGCTCGTCGGCGAAGAAGACCAGTTCGGCCAGCGGACGGGGCAGGAAGCCCTCGGCCTCCATGCGGCGGAACTGCTCGCGCAGGCCGTCGTAGAAGCCCGCCGTGTTCAGCAGCACGACCGGCTTGTCGGTGCGGCCGTGCTTCTTCAGCTCCAGGATCTCGGTGGCCTCGTCCAGCGTGCCGGTGCCGCCCACCATGATCACCACGGCGTCGGCCTTCTCCAGCAGCAGCTTCTTGCGTTCGGCCAGGTCGGCCGCGATGATCATCTCGTCGGCGCCGGGCCGCGCCTTGTTCGCCAGGAACTCCACGGAGACGCCCAGCAGCCTGCCGCCCGCCTCCTGCACGCCGTCGGCGACCACCTTCATCAGACCGACGTCGGAACCGCCCCAGACGAGCGTGTGGCCGGCCTTGCCGAGCAGTTCCGCGAACTCGCGCGCGGGGCGCGTGTAGCGCTCGTCGAGTTCGGCGGCGGACAGGAAGACGCAGATGTTCATGGCCCCTACCGTACGGTCTCCGCGCCGGGCGGGAAGAAGCACGCCCCGTCCTGGCGCTGAACCGGTATGACCCAAGGACACACGATCACGATCCACAAGAGCGAGCGGCACGTGCGCGTGGTGCGCGGCGACCAGGTGCTCGCGGAGTCCGACCGGCCCCTGGAGCTGCATGAGACGGGCTGCCCGGTCAGGTACTACATCCCCGCCGAGGACGTACGGCTCGATCTGCTGACGCCGTCCGGCACGCACACCGTGTGCCCCTTCAAGGGCACGGCGTCCTACTGGTCGCTGCCGGACGCGCCGGACCTCGTCTGGGCGTATCCGGACCCCAAGGACGGGGTGGCGGAGATCAAGGACCACTACTGCTTCTACGACACCGAGGTCGCATGACCACCCCCGGCACCGCCGTGTCGTGACCGATGACCGCCGCCCCGTGCGGCAGTCTGCACGGCCATGGACAAGAAGACGACTTCCCGCGACGGCACCTCCCTCGCGTACGGAGTGATCGGCCAGGGGCCCACGGTGATCCTGGTGAGCGGCGCGATGTCCACCGGCGGCACCGTGGCGCCCCTGGCCCGGCGCCTCGCGGACCGCTGCACGGCCGTCGTCTACGACCGCCGGGGCCGCGGCGCGAGCGGCGACACGGCGCCGTACGACGTCGACCGCGAGGTCGAGGACCTGGCCGCGCTGATCGACGCGGTGGGCGGCGAGGCGGCGCTCTTCGGGGTCTCCTCGGGCGGCGCGCTGGTCCTGCGCGCGGCGGCGAGCGGGCTGCCCGTCGCCCGCGCGGCGGTCTACGAGGTGCCGTACGCCGACCACCTGGCGGGCGGTGCCGCGCGTGAGGCCACCTACAAGGAGCAGTTGGGCAAGGCGCTCGGGGAGGACCGGCTCGGGGACGCGGTGGAGCTGTTCCTGCGCCTGACCGGCCTCGGCGAGGAGATGATCCAGCGCGCCCGGGAGTCGCCGATGTGGGCCGGCATGGAGGCCGTCGCCCCCAGTCTCGCCCACGACGACGCGGTCATGGGCGACGGCCTGCTCCCCCGGGACCGGCTCGCCGCGATCGGTGTGCCCGTGCTCGCGGTCGCGGGCGGCGCGAGCCCGGGGTGGATGCGCGAGGCGTCCCGGGAGATCGCCGAGACGGTGCCCCAGGGCACGTACCGGGTCCTGGAGGGCCAGACCCACATGGTGGAACCGGACGTGCTGGGGCCGGTGCTGACGGAGTTCTTCGCGGGCTGACCCCGCCGTCCTCCCGGGACGGGGGGCCGGTTCAGACCGCCGCGGCCGTCGCGCGCGTGGTCGACGCGATCGTCGCCGAGCCCACCACGCGCGTGCCGTCGTACAGGACGATCGCCTGGCCGGGGGCGACGCCGCGGACCGGCTCGGTGAAGGTCACGCGCAGCTCGCCGTCGACGGGTTCGGCGGTCACCTCGGTCTCGCCGCCGTGGGCGCGCAGCTGGGCCGTGTAGGTGCCGGGGCCGGCGGGGGCGGTGCCGCACCAGCGGGGCTTGATCGCGGTGAGCGCGGTGACGTCCAGGGCGTCGGCCGGGCCGACGGTGACGGTGTTGGTGACCGGGGAGATGTCCAGGACGTAGCGCGGCTTGCCGTCCGGGGCCGGGGTGCCGATCCGCAGGCCCTTGCGCTGGCCGATGGTGAAGCCGTACGCGCCCTCGTGCGTGCCCAGCTTGGCGCCGGACTCGTCCACGATGTCGCCCTCGGGCCTTGCCGAGCCGCTTGGCGAGGAAGCCCTGGGTGTCGCCGTCGGCGATGAAGCCAGATGTCGCGAGAGTCCCCTTCTCTGGTCCGTTGCCATTTCGGAGGCCTGGTTGAGTTCGTGAATGTCATCCTCATTCACGATCATTTGCCCGCCACTTCCCGCACAGACCGCATCGAAGCCCGAGCGCTGGCTAGTGCCTTGGCGAGGAGACAGCTCCGCGCCACAGTCGCGGCTCTTCCTGCGCGAACCGCCGTTCGCGCACGTCGGCGTCGGGTAGGGCGAGCCGGACGGCCCCTCGGAAAGCCGCTCCGTGTCCGGGGTGCTTGAGGTGGCAGAGTTCATGGATCAGGACGAGGTCCACCAGGGCGACCGGGAGCTGTATCACAGCCCAGTGCACGGTGATCGCGCCCTCAGGGGAACAGACACCCCAGCGACGGCCGAGGTCCCGCACCTCGATACCGGCCGGGTCACGCACTCCGGCCAGTGAGGCCAGCGGCGGCAGCCGGGCGGCGAGCCAGCGCTCCCCGCGGCTGCTGTACCACTCCACAAGGGGTCCCGCATCAGCGGCGGCCGACCGCGATCGGGGCAGCTCCAGCCATCCCTGTCGCAGTCGTGCGTGACTGCCGGCGTCGTCGGCAGTGAGCTTGAGCCGGTATCGGCGGCCCAGGTAGGCGAAGCCTTCGCCGCCGATCAGGTCCTTGACCGGTTCGGCCGCCCGCAGGTCCTGACGGCGGCGGACCTCGGCGGCGAGACGCGGCATGCGGCCACGCACCGCGTCAGCAATCTCCTTGGGATCCGCGTCTGCGGGAATCGCGAAGAGCACACGGCCGTCCTCGGCGATTTCGATGCCGAGTGTGCGGCGGCGGGGCCGCACGACGACATCCCACCGCCATCCCCGGGGCACGGGGAGATCAGCGATGGCCTGTTCGACGACGGTACTCACCCGTTCTTCCTACCATCCGGGCACGACATCACTCTGCCCCGCGCCATCGGCGGTCACCGATTCAGGTGCCACCGCCGTCCGCCTCGTCGCGCGGCCGGTAACCGCGGAAGTACTCGTGCCTCTCCACGGCCAGCTCCGTCAGATGGCTCGCGAGGTCGCCGATGTCGTCCCAGTCCATGGCGAGCCAGGTCTCCAGGTGCTCACAGAGTTCACTGCGCATGCGGTTGCGGGCGGCGATCTGCGTGTGTATCTGCGGCCGCCGGACGAGCACCGACATCTCCATGGTGAGGCCGCGGGCCGCCCGGATCAGATCGGTTTCCGGCGGCCATGGTTCGCGCACGGCGTCTTCGGCGTGCTGCTGGAGCAGTCCGAGGACCAGTCGTTCGGTGCGGGAGTCGAGGCCGTCGTCGTTCTCCGGCTCCTGCTCCGCCGCGGCCACGTCCCCGACCAGACGCGCCAGGTCGGCCGCGGCCTGCTCGAAGTCGTCCTCCATCCGCGCGATGATCTCTTCGAGCCGGAGACTGAACCGCTGGTAGCCCGCCCGGTCGCCGCCGATTTTCGCGGTGATGCGTAGCTTCAGCGAGCCGGTCATGTACGAGCATCGTGTCCGGGGGTCGGCGTTCGCGTCGACCCGTTCCATGAACTCCGGGTCGGTGAGTTCGACGGGTGGGATCCGCTGCCGGATCCCGGTGGTCTGGATGTGCTGCGAGATGAGCCGGCGGACCTTGGCCCCGTAGCGGCGCGGGCTGAACTGTTCGCGACCGTCGAGGTATCGGCGTCTGGCCAGGTACTGCAGTGTGCCCAACTGGCCGGCCAGCTCCCGGTACTTCAGCGCCTCCGGGTCCGGCAGGACCGCGTTGAGCGCGGTCAGGAAGTCCCGGACGCGTTCGTCGAACTCACCCCGCAGCAGTGGGTCGTCGAGGCGTTGGCCGAGGAAGTCCTCCCACTGGGACTCGTCGCCGGGGTCGGTGACGTGCTGCCCGGCCAGGAAGCGGGTGGCCTTCGCCCCGAGGTCTTCCAGTAGGGCCTTGGCGGCGGCGTCGGACCGCAGCAGCAGTCCGTCCCCGTCCGGGCCGCGGCCGTCGGGCTGCGGTCCCTCGTAGTCCGGCTGGAGGTGGTCCACGGATACGTTCCGGTAGCCGAGGACGTGCCGCAGGTGCTCCTGGTCGTAGGAGGCGAGCGAGCGGGCCAGTTCGGGGCCGATGCCGATGTAGTCGACGACCTGGCCCCACTTCTTGGCCGGGTAGGGCCGGTTGGTGCGGGCCACGGCCTGCAGCAGTCCCGCGCCGGACAGCTTGCAGTCCAGGTAGAGGACCTGCTCGACGGGTGCGTCGAAGCCGGTGAGCAGCATCGACTGGACCACCAGGAAGGCCATGGTCTCCGGTGGCTCGCCGCCCTCCGTGTCCGGCGGCGCGGGCGGTCCGTCCGCGGGCAGGTCGAGGTCGACGTTCCACACCTGGCCGCCGCTCGCCGGGGTGCCGACGCCGGACGGCTGCAGCCCGTGCGTCCTGACGTTCCATGCCGGGTCGGCCGTGATGTCGCGCGGCGGCAGCCCCTTCTTGAAGCGTTCGATGTGCGCGTCCTGGTGGCTCTTGGTGACCCACGGCCGCCATGACTTCGGGTCGCTGGTGCCCTGCTTGGCTGGGGAGATGACCACGGCCGCGTCGAGCGTGCGCAGTACCTCGCGATCCGGCAGGAGCATGAGGAGCGCCCGCTCCTCGTCGCCGGCTTCGAGCGCCGCCATGGGGTCGGCGACCAGGGCCGGGTCGAGCGCGTCGAGGCGGGCGACGAGCCGGTCGCGGGCGGCGAGCAGCGCGGTGCGGTAGCGGACGGCGGCGAGCCGGGAGACGGTGGCGATCTGCGCCCCGAAGCGGTCGGGCAACGCGGTGCGGGCCCAGTGGTCGAGCATGTGCTCGGCCTTGGCCTCGATCACCGACGGGGCTTCCAGGATCTCCTTGCGGCGTCCGAACTTACGCAGCACCTTGGCCCGCAACTCCGGATCGGACGGCACCTTCTCCTCGAACCGGGCGTCGAGGGCGGCCTGTTCGATGACGTCGAGCGGTACGGCGTACGCCTCGTAGCGGACGGGTACGACGGACCGGTCGAGTTCGGCGTCGCGCAGGGTGTACGTGTCGGCGTACGGGCCGAAGATCTTCTCGCTGCGTTTGCGGTTGCTGCTGATCACCGGGGTGCCGGTGAAGCCGACGAAGGCGGCGCGCGGCAGCATGGCCCGCCAGCGGGCGTGCTGCCACTTGTCCTGGCCCCGGTGGGCCTCGTCGATCAGGACGACGACGTGGTGGTGCGGGTTGGCCACCCGGTTCTGTACGTATCCCTCGTCCTCGCCACCGTCCTCGTCATCGTCGTCGGGGACGGTGTCGGGCAGTGACTCCTCCCGGCCGTCGTACGCGGTGTCGTCGCGCTGTGCCTTCTGCAGGGTGACGAGGACGACGTCCCCGACGTCCACCTCCAGGTACTTCCTGGCCCGCTTGACGCTCGGCGCGCGGTGCACCTTCTCCTCGGTGGCGGCGAGGCTCGCCCGGATCTGCTTCTCCAGGTCGATGCGGTCGGTGACCACGACCACCTTGTGCGACTTCAGCGCGGGACGGCTGCGCAGGTGCCGGACCAGGAACGCCATGGTCAGGCTCTTGCCGGAGCCCTGGGTGTGCCAGACGACACCGCCCCGGTGGCTGACGGCCACGCCGGCCGCCGCCTTCCGGTCCCGCTCCTCCAGCTTCCGCGTGAGCGCCTTCACCGCCTTGAACTGCTGGTGGCGGCCGACCAGTTTGACCGTACGGTGACCGCTGCCAAGCCGGGTGGTGAAGTCCCGCACCAGGTCGAGAAGATGGGCAGGACGCAGCATCCCGGCGACCAGGATCTCCTGGTCGGTGAGGGCCGCCGACGCGGGCTTGCCCACCTCCTCGCGTACGCGGTCCTCGCTCACGGGAGCGACCGTGCGCCAGGGGGCGAAGTGCCGGGGTTCGGCGGTGACCGTGCCGGTCTCGGCGTGGTCGCGGTCGGTGGCGACCAGGACCTGCGCAAAGCGGACGAATTCGGGCACGGCGGTCGGGGAGTTGACGCCCGCGTACCGGAGCACCTGGTCGACGGCATCGTCCAGGGCGGCCCGGACGTCTCCCTGAGGGCCGGACACCACGGGCGCCTTGCACTCGATCACCACCCAGGGCAGCCCGTTGACGAACAGCACGAGGTCGGGCGTGACGGGAGCGGCGTCCTTGCGCTCGACCCGGAACTGGGAGACGACGAGCAGGTCGTTGCCGCCGCCGGGAGTGTCCGGGTGCTCCCCGAACTCGCCGTCCCAGTCGACGAGCCGTACGTGTTCGGGGTCGCCCTTCGTCCAGCCCGGCAGGGTGCGGGCGTTGCGGCCCTTGCGCAGGAGATCGGTCACCTCCAGGTTCCCGGCGACGCCGCGTTCCTTCGGGCCCTGCCCCGGCGCGGTGCCCTGGACCAGGGCGAGGAGATGGTCGAGCTGCGCGTCGCTCAGCCAGGGTTTTCCGTCCGACGGTCTCGGGTTGATCCTGGCCACGGCGGCCTTGAACCGGTCCGCGTACACGACGGTCTCGAAGCTCGTACGGTCCGAGGCGCGGGGCGCGGTGGCGGGTCCGACGGTCGGGCCGCCCCGGAGATGGGTCCAGCCCATCGCCGTCAACTGCTCGATCAGCGGCCGCTCGGTCCTGACGTACTCCGGCTGCTCCGCCACGCGCCTGTCCTCCCCCGGCCACCGGCCTCGATCCCCGCCCTCCGGTACAGGACAGGTGATCGAAACTCTATCGGCGGCCGGAGAGTGTGGCGGGGGATGCGCGCGGATCAGGCCGCGAGCACGGGTGAGGGTGGCTGGAAACCATCGCCGAGGGCGAGCTCGAACCAGATGGTCTTACCGCCCGGTCCGCCGTTCGGCCCGTCGACGGACCCGCAGCCGCCCCACCGGTCGGCGAGGCTCTCGATGATCGGCAGCCCACGACCGCAGGGAGCGTCGGGATCGGGCATCACCGCGCCCGGCGCGAACGGGGGTAGATCCGGACTCGCGTCCCACACGCTCACCCGCAGCGCGGGGCACAGCCAGTGCATCCGGACGATGACCGGGCCCTTGGTGTGCCGCACCGAGTTGGTGGTGAGTTCGCAGGTCAGCAGCTCGGCCCGGTCGGCGAGTTCACCGATGCCGTGCGCGTGGAGCACGGCACGGAGGGTGCCCCGGACGATCCGGGGACCGCGCGGGTCGCAGGGGAGGTGGATCTCGTACACCCAGGGGGCGGTGAAGGGGAGGGGGGCGGGGTGGTCACCGTGGCCGACGTCGTCACGGACGGCGTAACGGACGGGGTGGGTCGATTCGTTGGACGGTTCGGTGCTCTGTTCGTTGCTGCTCACGAGGGTTTACCTCCGTGGTGCGGAACGGGTTCTTGGGGGCGCCTGCTTGCGAACTGGCGGCTGGCGGTGGCAGTGCCGACCCCCTGCCTTCCGGAGGGCAGGGGGCCGGTGCGCTTCCGCGGGGCGGCGGGAACTTGAGTGACGCGCTACACAATGTAGAGCGATCCACTTAACCCGTGCCACGCTTTGAACTGGAACGAGTGAATAATTGGATTCGGTTGGACCCGCCCCACCAGCGTCGGCACACTGTGCGCGAGCAAGGAGGCTGCAAATGGCACCGAAGCACCAACCCACGATCCGTCAGCGTCGACTCGGCGCCGAGCTGCGTCGGCTCAGAGAGTCCGCAGGCATGTCCGCTCCCAGGGCAGCCGAGTTGCTGGGCACCGACCGCACCAACATCTCCAACATCGAGGCCGGTCGGTACGGCATCAGTGAGGATCGTCTGCGTCGGCTCCTGAGCATCTACGAGTGCGACGACGAGGAACTCATCGATGCCCTGGCATCCATGACCGGCGGTCGCCGGAACGGCTGGTGGGAGGAGTACCGGGGCAAGATCCCGCCCGATTTCCTCGACACATCGGAACTGGAGCACTACGCCACGAGCCTGCGCTCAGTCCAGACAGCCCATCTTCCCGGCATCTTCCAGACCGAGGACCACGCTCGCGCCCTGTTTGACCTGTCCATCCCGACCCTGCCCCGCCTTGAGGTGGAACTCCGCGTCGCTCATCGGCTGGCGCGGCATGCACGGATTGCAGACGAGCCCGGCATCCCCTACGTCGGACTCATCCACGAATCCGCGCTGCGCATGCAGGTGGGCGGGCGCAAGGTGGCCAAAGCCCAGCTCGCTCGCCTCCTGGAAGAAGGCGAGCGTCACAACGTCACTCTCCGGGTCATCCCATTCTCAGCGGGCGGCTTCCCCATGGCCGGCGACTCCGTGATGTACGCGGCGGGCCCCAGCCCTCACCTGGACACAGTCCTGGTCGACTCCCCGCTCGGCGCCGCCTTCTTCCACTCCTCCACTCAACTCGCCAACTTCCGTCGACGACTGGACGCGATCGAAGAGGTGGCGTTGAATCCGAAGCAGTCATCAGATGCCATCGCCGAAATCGCCAACGACCTGTAAGAGGTGCCCGTCGTGTCCGCCCTGAAGTGGATCAAGTCCTCCTACTCCGAGGCCAGTGGCAACAACTGTGTTGAGGTCGCCTGGACGCAGACAGGAGTCGCTCTGCGAGACAGCAAACGCCCGGCGGATGTGATCGTCATCGGCCGGGCGTCGCTTGGTGCGCTGGTAGGAAGCCTCAGGTCCGGTTCACTCGGGACCGGCCGCTGAGGAGATCTTCGACGACGACCCGTTGCGTAACACGAAGCTTGGTCAGCTCTCGCTCCAGCGTCCCGATTCGCTGCTCGAACGCCTCGTGCGCGGCAACGATGTTGCGTTGTTCGGGCAGCGGCAATCGCGGAACCTCCAGGGCTCGTACGTCGGCCTGCGTGACGTTGTTCTGACCTGTTCCACCCTTCAGCAGGTTTCCAATCTGCCTCCGAACCTCCGGAGCTCCGAGCAGGATTGCTAGATAGACGGGGTCAACCACTGTCAGGTCAGGAATGAGTCGCAGCACCTTGTCCGACAGCATGAGCCTCGGACGAGTCGTAGTAACGTAGCAAGAAACTCCCACCAGAGAACGGGCACCATTGGCCCGCGCAAGCAAGATGTCGCCTCTCTTGATCTCCAGCTCCGGGCGATGGACCTGCCCCATCGGCAGGCGCTTGGCCTCGCCGTCGATGAACCGGCCCGACGTAACCGCGCTTACCTTTACAACACCCCATTCACCGACGTCAGGCTGCTCAGCGTCGCATGCAGGGCTCCACCCAGATTCGATGTCGATCAGGCATTGAGAAAGAGCAACTCTTCGGGTGACCTCCGCCATAGTCTGGGCCACGACAGCTTGCTCAACAACCCGAAGCTTGCCCAGCTCCCGCTCCAACGCCCCGATCCGCCGCTCGAACGCCTCGTTCGCGGCGACGATGTCGCGTTGTTCGGGCAGCGGTGGGACTCCGATCTCCAGCGCGCTGAGTCGGTTCGTGTCCAGGCGCCCTGTGCCATGGCTGGTCTCCTCGACCATGCTCAAGATCGTCGGGGTCAGTACCCGCATGGCATACGCCAGGTAGTACGGATCGATGCCATCGTCTGGTACAAGCGCCTTACAGTCCTGGCCAAACGCCACTTCACGCTGCGTCACCCCAATCCGGAACTCCGACTTGAGGCTCATCCCTCTCACAATGAAGAGCACGGCGCCCTTGTCGACCAGTCGTGAGCCGTTCTCTGCCCCGAGCCGGGTAACACGGCGCTCAGAATCCGTAATGCGGAACTGCTTCATGCTCGCGCCGCTGATCCAGGGGATGTCTCCGTCCCAGTACGCCTCGTTTGAGGTGCTCGGCGTCCCCCCGGACATCCACCGACCGGCATCCGCCAATCTGACCCGCTGCCACTGCTCGGGCCAGGAACAGCTTCCGGTCTTCACCATCTCAACGCCCATAACCCAGCACCCCCAGCCACTCCGCAAGCCCCTTCGCGGCGTCCCCGCTCTCGTCCTCCAGGTCCGTCAGCGACACCTCGTACTTCTCGGCCCAGCGTCGGAAGGAAGCGACGATCTCTCGGCGGCCCGCTGCCAACGCCGCGTTCAGGCGGTCGGACAGGTCACAGCGGAGGACCGCCAGGACGACGCCCTCCGGGCCGCCCTCCTCTGCCTTCTTCAGGTCCGCCGCCGCCTTCAGGTCCGGCAGGAAACGGTCGTCCAGCGACTTGCGCTTCTTGCGCGCCGCCGTTAGGGCCCTTTTGGCCGCCGTCAACGCCTTGTCCAGGGCGGCGAGCTTCTCCGGGTCGACCGGCTCCGCCGGTTCACCGGACGCGGCGTCGGACTCGTCGTCCGCACCCGCATCCGCCACCGCCGCCCTCGCCTCAGCCGCCGTCTTCGCCGCGGCTTCCGCCTCCGCGACGGCCTTGTCGGCCGCCTTGACGAGCTCCAGGAACTCCGGGATCAGCTCCCGTACGACCGGCTGGTCGAGGGCCCTGCGTCGCTCCGCCGGGGAGACCAACGTGCGCTTCGCGTCATCCGCGCCCCCACCCGGGACCGCCGGATCGACGATCGCCTCGACGGAGTCGACCCAGCCTTCCAGGACCCGCTCGAAGCCGCCCGCCGCGAGGGCCTTCATGTCGTAGCGGTTCTCCGTCCACCAGGCGGCGATGATGCCGACGGTCGTGAACTCGTCGAGAACCCCGGCTCCGCCGACCGCGGCCGTGAACCCGTCGAGGAGCCCGCTGCGCAGGTCCATCAGCTTCCGGTCCGCCGCAAGCTGGGCGAAGAGACCGGAGCTCTTCATCCACCACTCGTCGAACGTCTCGCGCAGCTCCGCCTCCCGCGCGTACGTCAGTCGCGGAATACGGGCGGCCGTGGCCTCCGCGCCCTCTGGCAGGAAGTCGTAGTACTCGCCTGAACCCTCCCGGCGCGCGAACAGCGAACCGGCGTCGACCCCGTACGCCTTGAACAGCCCCTCCTTGGCCGCGACCTCGGCGACCGGCACGCCCCCGTACAAGTGCGCCCGCACGTCCTGCGGCTCCGCGGGCGGCGAGTTGTCCACCCAGCGGCGGATGTTGAAGTTCGCCTCGGGGACGCCCTTCGCGTCGGGGGCGAGGAGTTCGTCGCGGTGGACCTCGCGCGAGTAGCCGTCGATGAGGCGCCATTCGCGGAAGACCGTCACGATCTTCTCGATGTGTTCGGGGCCGAGTTCGTTCTGGTTCCGGCCGGGAGTGAAGTCCCGGTCAGCGTTGATGAAGAGGACCTTCTCCCGGCGCTTCGGGTCGGTCTTCCCGTGCGGGGGCCGCAGGATCAGGATGCAGGCCGGGACGCCCGCGCCGTAGAACAGGTTCGGGCCGAGGCCGATGACGGCCTCCACGCAGTCCGCGCGGAGCATCCCGATGCGGATGTCGCGTTCCTTGCCGCCCCGGAAGAGCACCCCGTACGGCATGACGACGGCCGCTCGCCCGCCGTCCTCCTCCAGAACCGACACCATGTGCTGGACGAACATCAGGTCGGCCTTCTTGCCGCTCCCGGGCGTCCAGCCCCAGTGCATCCGCTTGCCGTGGTCCTCGTCGGCCTTGGCGACGGCGTCCTCGTCGTATGGGAGGGAGAACGGAGGGTTGGAGAGGATCGCCGAGAACTTGCGCAGCCGCCCGTTCTCGTCGAGGTGGAGCGGCTCGGCGAGGGTGTCGCCGTGCTGGAGGTCGAAGGTGTGGATGCCGTGCAGGACCATGTTCATGCTGGCCATGGACCAGGACGGGCCGTTCTTGTCCTGCCCGTTGACCGACAGTTCCTCAGGGTCGCCGCCGTGTTCCTCGACGTGCTCGCGGGCCGCGATCAGCATGCCACCGGATCCCGCGCACGGGTCGTACACCGACTCCCCGGGCTGCGGGTCGACGAGGCGCACCATCATCCGCACCACCGAACGCGGCGTGTAGAACTCGCCGCCGCGCTGGCCGGCCGAGTCCGCGAACCGGCCGAGAAGGTACTCGTAGGCCGCGCCCAGCATGTCGGGGAACTCGAAGTCCTCGTTGCGCAGCCGGTAGAGGCTGAAGTGCCGGATCAGCGAACGGAGCTCGGGGTCGGTGAAGCGCGGCTTGGTGCCGACCACCTCGTTGAAGCTGATGTGCGAGGCGATGCCCGCGAGCAGGTCGTTGCCCTCTTGCAGCGCCACCAGGGCCTCGTCGAGGCCTTGGCCGACGTTCTCGGTCAGGGCCATGATGCCGGGCGCCGGGGTCTGCGGCCTCTCCGGGTCGTGGTGTGGTCCACGCCACCAGCGGGCCCGCGGCGGCACGTAGAAGACGCGGGGGTAGGCGGCCGGATTGTTCGCCTTGGCCAGTGCCCTCGCGTCGTCGCCGCCGGTCTGCGCGAGCCGCTCCTCGTACACCCGCTTCCACTCCGGCTCGAACTCGTCCGAGGCCCGCTTCAGAAAGAGCATCCCGAAGATGAAGTCGCGGTACTCGGAGGCGTCCATCCGGCCGCGCAGGATGTCGGCGGCCGAGAAGAGATGGCGTTCGAGCTCGGGCAGGGTGATTCTGGCCACGCGCGGATCCTTCGTACGGAAAATGGAGGTGCTACGGAAGGTTAGACGGCCCGCCGGTGCGGGAGCCAACCCGTGCCGAACCCGGACATCGCCGCTGCACGGCGAAGGGCGCGGCCGTCGCTCAAACCTTGACGATGCCCAGGCTGACCAGGAGCCGCCACACGTCCGTGGACGGGTCACGGCTCAGGACCTCGCAGTTCTTGGCGTGCCCCGAGCGGGCGGCCCGTTCCTTCGCCGAGCGACCGTACTTCGGGGCCTCGAATGTGGCGTTGGCGGGCTTGCACGAACCGTGCTCGCACTGACCGACCAGGGCTCGCGCGTGCTGCACCGCCGCCTTCTCCTTGCCCTTCAGCGCCTTGGTACGGGCAGCGTCGAGGCCCTTGTCGGGCTTGTCGAACCGCTTGTACGCAGGGTCGGCCTTGCGCAGCTTCTCCAGGACGTGCGTGTTCTTCGCCGCGCCCTGGGCGCCGCCGAACGGCTGGAAGTGCAGCAGCAGCCACAGTTCGAAGGAGGGGTGGGAGAAGCAGACCTCGGTGTCCGAGGCCGCTGCGGCCTCGAAGGCCTCTGGGATGTCGTGGTGGCTGTCCCGGTCGAAGAGCACCCAGGTCTCGTCCTCCCCCTGAGCGGCCTCGACCACCGCCTTGACGGCACGGGACGGGATCAGGCCGTCGGCCTTGCGGACCGGCTTGATGGTGAAGGCCGGCCGGCCGGTCTCGCTGTCCCCGCTCCCGTACTCCTTGTTGAGGTAGCGCAGGTAGTCGTACTCGGTCGCCTCGCCTTCGCATCCCACGTACAGCACCCGCTCGCGACGTGAGTACTGCGACGGAGGCGCCTGCGGCGGCATCACCGTGCTCGCCGCGTCCTTCTTCGACCTGCGCCTGCTGCTCATGCTCCGTGCCCACCCCGCTCGCTCACGCCGTCGCTGCCGCCTTCTCCTCGAACCAGGACACCTCACGGGCGATCTCGCCCGGGGTCACCCGGGGCACCCCTCCGTACCGGCCCCGCAGATAGCCGCGCTCCAGGTCCTCGCCGGCCTCGGGGTGTGCGGCGACCAGCGGATACAGCTCGGTCGCGCCGGACTTCGTCTTCGCGGTGAGCCATACCTGGTCGCGGCCGAGCGGACGGTCCAGCACGGCGTTGCCGAGCAGCGTGGCGTCGTGGGTGGTGAAGATCAGCTGGGCACCCTTGGCATTGGCCTTACGGTCCTGGAAGAGGCGGACGACCTCGGCGGCCAGCGTGGGATGGAGACTGGAGTCGAGCTCGTCGACCAGCAGCGTCGTCCCGTTGTCGAGGACGGTGAGCATCGGGCCGAGGAAGGCGAACCACGCGTGTGTGCCGAAGCTTTCCTCGGTGAGGAAGTCGAGGGCCACGGCTTCCGCCCCCTCCGTCCGGTGCCGAAGAGAGACCGCACCGGTGTCCGGATCGAGATCGAAGCCGGTGACGCCCAGGTCGGCGGCGGCCAGGAGCTGGACGAGCCGTTCGCGATAGCCGGTGTCGTCATGGAGCTCGGTGAGGCGGCGCTTGGTCCAGTCGGCACGGTGTGTGATGTCCTCACCCGGGGTCATCAGCCACAGGTTGTTCAGGAACCAGCGATGCAGGGCGGACAGCTGAGGGTCGTTGAGGGTGGCCGCGGTGGAGAGGAAGAGGGCGTTCGGCCGGGTGAGTGCGACCAGGTCGTCGCGGCGGCCGGTGAAGGCCGGGCTCTCGAAGAGGTACTCGTCGCCGTCCTCTGCCGGGCGGTCCGCCTCCCTGTCGAACCAGACCTGCCGGACGCCGCCCGGGTAGGCGTGCAGCCATTCGGCCTCGACCCGGTCGTCGGAGAGTTCGAAGCCGTAGGTGTAGCGGACGGGGGTGCGGACGCCGAGGACCAGGTCCACCTCGAAGAGGGTGGTCTCCTCGGCGCTGGCGGCGTCCAGCTTGAAGGGCTGCCGGTGAGGTACCCCGGGATACTTGGCCCAGTCCGCGAACGAGGTGCGTACCGCCTCCCGCATGGCATGGAACGCGCTGAGCATGTTGCTCTTGCCGGAAGCGTTCGCACCGAAGATCCCTGCCACGGGCAGCACCGGCACGTGCCCGCCATCGCCCTGAGCGATCCCGCTGTCCCGCGCGATGCTGTCGGCACTGTCCACACTGCCCGCAGCGACAAGTGTCAGCTCGGCCTCGTCCCGGATCGAGCGGTGATTCGCCACTCGAAAGCGCAGAAGCACCGTCCACCTCCCGAAGGGGCGGGAAAGTCCCGCCGCCGGCTCACACTGCGCGGACCTTCCGCGACGGCCAGCCTATGCCGGGCTGGTCGGACCGTGCCAGCTCCTGCGAGCCCTCGATGATCAGGCTGTGGCAGCTTCCCGGCGAGCCGTGGACGCGATCGTCGCCGAGCCCACCACGCGCGTGCCGTCGTACAGGACGATCGCCTGGCCGGGGGCGACGCCGCGGACCGGCTCGGTGAACGTCACGCGCAGGGCGCCGTCGACCGGCTCGGCCCTCACCTCGGTCTCGCCGCCGTGGGCGCGCAGCTGGGCGGTGTAGGTGCCGGGGCCGGCGGGGGCGGTGCCGCACCAGCGGGGCTTGATCGCGGTGAGCGCGGTGACGTCCAGGGCGTCGGCCGGGCCGACGGTGACGGTGTTGGTGACCGGGGAGATGTCCAGGACGTAGCGCGGCTTGCCGTCCGGGGCCGGGGTGCCGATCCGCAGGCCCTTGCGCTGGCCGATGGTGAAGCCGTACGCGCCCTCGTGCGTGCCCAGCTTGGCGCCGGACTCGTCCACGATGTCGCCCTCGGCCTTGCCGAGCCGCTTGGCCAGGAAGCCCTGGGTGTCGCCGTCGGCGATGAAGCAGATGTCGTGCGAGTCGGGCTTCTTGGCCACGGCCAGGCCCCGGCGCTCGGCCTCCGCGCGGATCTCCTCCTTGGTGGTGACCGTGTCGCCGAGCGGGAACATCGCGTGCGCGAGCTGCCTCTCGTCCAGCACCCCGAGGACGTAGGACTGGTCCTTCGCCATGTCGGAGGCGCGGTGCAGCTCGCGGGAGCCGTCCGGGTTCAGGATCACCTTGGCGTAGTGGCCGGTGCAGACGGCGTCGAAGCCGAGGGCCAGCGCCTTGTCCAGCAGGGCGGCGAACTTGATCTTCTCGTTGCAGCGCAGGCACGGGTTCGGGGTGCGGCCGGCCTCGTACTCGGCGACGAAGTCCTCGACGACGTCCTCGCGGAAGCGGTCGGCGAGGTCCCAGACGTAGAACGGGATGCCGATGACGTCGGCCGCGCGGCGGGCGTCGCGCGAGTCCTCGATGGTGCAACAGCCCCGCGCGCCGGTGCGGAACGACTGCGGGTTCGCGGAGAGCGCGAGGTGGACGCCGGTGACGTCGTGGCCGGCTTCCGCGGCGCGCGCGGCGGCGACGGCGGAGTCGACCCCGCCGGACATGGCGGCGAGGACGCGGAGGGGGCGGGTGCGCTGCGGGGTGTCAGTCATAGCCCTTCCAGGGTACGGGGCGCGGGAACCGCGTCGGCCTGATATCCGTTGACGATCGCAGAGGGTGACGACGGGGCCGGCGGCAGCGGCGGCGACGGGGGCGGACATGGGCGCGGCGAAGGACGACACGGACCGGCGGCTGGGGCGGCGGGCCCTGCTGGTCGGCGGGGCGGCGGCGGCCGTGGGCACGGCCGTGCTGGCCCGGGAGGAGCTGTCCCGGCTGTGGTGGCGGATGCCCGGGGTGGACAAGTCGCGGGTGGCGGGCGCGGTGGACTTCCGGGGCGCGCGCTGGGTGGGTGCCTCGGCGGCGAACTACCGGCTCGCGGACCGGCCGTCCGACTACCCGGTGGACCGGGTGGTCATCCATGTCACCCAGGGCGGCTACGCGTCCGCGGTGAAGGTCTTCCGGGACCCGGGGCACGGGGCGGCGGCGCACTACATCGTGCGCAAGGACGGGCGGGTCACCCAGCTCGTCCGGGAGCTGGACGTGGCCTTCCACGCGGGCAACCGGGAGTACAACGAACGCAGCGTCGGCATAGAGCACGAGGGCTTCGTGGAGGACGCCTCGTCCTTCACGGACGAGATGTACGCGGCCTCGGCGCGGCTGACCGCGGCGGTATGCGGGCGGTACGGCATACCCGTGGACCGTGAGCACATCATCGGGCACGTCGAGGTGCCGGGGACGGACCACACCGATCCGGGGCGGTTCTGGGACTGGGACCGGTACATACGCCTGGTCCGCGCCGAGCGGGAGAAGGCCGGGAGGACCGCGTCACCCCGCGCGGCTACGTGAGACCGGCCGCGCGGGCGCGTTCCACCGCCGGGCCGATCGCCTTGGCCACGGCCTCGACGTCCGCCTCCGTGGAGGTGTGGCCGAGGGAGAAGCGCAGGGTGCCGCGGGCCAGGTCCGGGTCGGTGCCGGTGGCGAGGAGGACATGGCTGGGCTGGGCGACGCCCGCGGTGCAGGCGGAGCCGGTGGAGCACTCGATGCCCTGGGCGTCCAGCAGGAGCAGCAGGGAGTCGCCCTCGCAGCCGGGGAACGTGAAGTGGGCGTTGGCCGGGAGCCGGCCCTCGGGCGCCGGGTCGCCGCCGAGGATCGCGTCCGGTACGGCGCGGCGCACGGCGTCGATCAGCTGATCCCGCAGGGCGCCGATCTCGCGCGTGAACCACTCGCGCTGTTCGGCGGCGAGCCGGCCGGCCACGGCGAAGGAGGCGATGGCCGGGACGTCCAGCGTGCCGGAGCGCACGTGCCGCTCCTGGCCGCCGCCGTGCAGGACGGGTACGGGGGTGTGCTCGCGGCCGAGGATCAGCGCGCCGATGCCGTACGGGCCGCCGATCTTGTGCCCGGAGACGGTCATGGCGGCCAGGCCCGAGGCCTCGAAGTCGACCGGGACCTGGCCGAAGGCCTGGACCGCGTCGGCGTGCAGCGGGATGCCGAACTCGGCGGTGACGTCGGCCAGTTCCCGGATCGGCATGACCGTGCCGATCTCGTTGTTGGCCCACATCACGGTGGCCAGGGCGACGTCGGCGGGGTTGCGGGCGATGGCCTCGCGCAGCGCCTCGGGGCGGACCCGGCCGTGGGAGTCGACGGGGAGGTACTCGACGGTGGCGCCCTCGTGCTCGCCGAGCCAGTGCACGGCGTCCAGGACGGCGTGGTGCTCGACGGGGCTGGCCAGGACGCGGGTGCGGGCCGGGTCTGCGTCGCGGCGGGACCAGTACAGGCCCTTGACGGCGAGGTTGTCGGCCTCGGTGCCGCCGGAGGTGAAGACGACCTCGCTGGGGCGGGCGCCGAGGGCTTCCGCGAGGGTTTCGCGGGATTCCTCGACCGTGCGGCGTGCCTGGCGGCCGGATGCGTGGAGGGAGGAGGCGTTGCCCGTGATGCTCAACTGGGCGGTGAATGCCTCCGCCGCCTCCGGGAGCATCGGGGTGGTCGCGGCGTGGTCGAGGTAAGCCATGGTGAGGCGATTCTACGGCTCCCCTGCGGTCGGCTTCGGCCGCGAGGGCGTGCCGTTGGCTCCGCGCGTTGCGCCGGCCGCGCCTGAGTGCCTTGCGTCGGCCGCGCTGGACGCCTTGCCTGCGGCCCCGCCTGGGCGCCTTGTGTCGGCCGTACCTGGGCTTGGTGATGGCGCACCCGGCGCTGTCGGCCGTGCCCACCCGTTCCGCCCCGCGGAACGATTGCCCACGGCGGGCAGGGCGGGTGCGGCGGTGCGGCCGGTCCGGCGGCGGTGCGGGTGCGGCGCGGCGACGGGGCGGCCGGTCGGCGGGTGCGACGGCGGTGCGGCGGGGGGCCGTTGCCGCGTTGCCGCCCGCGGTGCGCCGCGGGGTGCCGGGTGGGTCACAGGCTCCAGGACACCGTGCCCGAGAGTTCCATCGCGATCACCAGGACCGCCAGGTCGGCGACGCCCAGGGTCAGACCGAGGTAGGCGCGGCCCCGGCGGGTCGTGCCGCGCCAGAGGGCGACCGCGGCCAGGACGATGGCGATCGGGCCGAGGAAGAGGTTCAGGACGAGCAGGCCGAGGAGGCCGAGGATGAAGGACGCGACGGCCATGCCGTCGGCGTCACGGGGGCGCGGGCGGGTGTCGGTGCGGGGGCGGCCGGTGGCCGGTGCGGTGAGGTGCATGACGCTCAGCTCCTGAGTCCTTTCCGGTGGTCGGCTGGCCGGGGTTCCGGGGTCAGTCGGCCGGGGCGGTCGGCCGGGTCAGTTGGCCGAGGTGTGGCGGCGGCGCCCGTGGCGCTCGCGGATCGCGAAGACGCCGAGCCAGACGGCGATGACGGCGGCCAGGACGGCGGTGACGGTCAGCGGTGCGTGAGCGACGGTGCCCAGCACGACGCCGAGCAGCATGAGTGCGGCGACGAGGAACAGCATGGGATCAGATCCCCCCTCCGATATGCCTCGTGGTCAGCCGGTGTGAAGTTTGGGTGAACAGTTGTAGTAACAGTTGTTCACTGACTTCGAGTCTAACGCTCCCGGCGGCTTTCAAATTCCAGAGAACAGTTGTTAACTGGATGACATGAGTCACACCCTCGGCATCCGGCAGGCCCAGAAGCAGAAGACCCGGCAGGCGTTCCTCGACGCGGCGCTCGCCCTGCTGGAGGAGCAGAGCCTGAGCAGCCTGGGTCTGCGCGAGGTCACCCGGGCCGTCGGTGTCGCCCCGACGGCCTTCTACCGGCACTTCCGCTCGACCGCCGACCTCGGTGTGGCCCTGGTCGACGAGGCGCTGGGCAGCCTGCATCCGATGGTGCGGACGACGGTGTCCACCACGGGCGACAGCGAGGAACGCATCACGCGTGCCATCGAGTTGATCGCCCGTCACGTAGACGCGTACCCCGCCCATGTCCGTTTTATCGCCCGGGAGCGACATGGCGGAGTCCAGCCGGTGCGCGAAGCCATCCGGGCCCAACTGCACCGGTTCGCCGAGGAGGTGAAGGCCGAGCTGGCCAACGACCCGGAGGCGGCGGGCTGGAGCGACGACGACCTGCTGATGCTCGCGCACCTCTACGTCGACCAGATGCTCATCACCGCCTCCCTGTTCCTGGAGGCGCTGGAGGCCCCGGCGCAGGAGCGGGAGCGGGTGACGCAGCTCGCCGCCCGCCAGCTCCGGCTCATCAGCATCGGCCGCAGCCACTGGCTGGACTGAGAGCCGTCCCGCCACGGGTGAGCCGCCGCTCAGCCCTGCTGGTACAGGGCCGTGACGCAGCGGGCGCCGGTCAGCAGTTCCGCGCGGGCCTCGGGCGGGTCCAGGACCTCCACCCGGTCGGAGAACGCGAGGAGTTGGCGTACCGCGCGCAGCACCGGGTAGGCCAGCCGCGCGGTGACCCACTCGCTCGCGCCGTCGTCCTCGGGCGGAGCCGTCAGCTGTGCGGCGGCCATGCGCTGGAACATGTCGAGCAGTTCGCGCCGTACCCGCACGGTGACCTCGATCCCGTTCTCCCGTTCCTCCACCTGCCGGCGCAACAGCTCCCAGACGTCGGCGAGTTCGACCCCGGGCCGGCGCCGTACGGGCTCGTCCAGCAGCCGGGCCGAGCGCACCCGGTCGGCGCGGAACAGCCGGGGCCCGCCGCGCCGGTCGGCGACCAGGTACCAGACCCCGGCCTTGGCGACGAGGCCGTAGGGGTCCACGGTGTACGTCCGCGGTTCCCGCTCCCCGCTGTGCCGGTAGCGCAGCCTCAGGCGCCGGTCGGAGAACACCGCGTCCTGGAGCACGTCCAGGTCGACCGCCTGCCGCGGGCCGCCCTTCCAGCGGGTGGCGTCGACCAGGACGCGGCGGCTGGTCACCTCGGCGGCGGGCCGGTGCGGCGCCGGCAGCGCGGCCATCACCTTGCGCAGGGCCGAGCCGAGGGCCGCGTCGAGGCCGAGCGCGGCATGGGCGCCCTGCGCGGCCAGGATGAACAGGGCCCGGGACTCGTCGGCGGTCAGCCCGGTGACGTCGGTGCGGAAGCCGGGGAGGAGTTCGATGCCGCCGTGCCGGCCGCGCTCGGCGTACACCGGGACGCCGGCGGCGGACAGTGCCTCGACGTCCCGGTAGATGGTGCGCACCGACACCTCCAGCCGGTCGGCGAGTTCGGGCGCGGGGACACGGCCCCGGGTCTGGAGGAGCAGCAGGATCGAGAGCAGCCGGTCGGACTTCACCGCGCCAGGATCCCGCCGCCGCGAAGTGCCCCGCAAATGCTGACGCCGGTTGTCAGGTTATCCGGGCATCCTCGCCTCACCGACCGAGAGAGAGGCACACCATGACCAGCACCGGTTTCGTCGACCCGCGTCCCGTGTACGTCCGCGCCACCGAGCAGGCCGCCGCCCTGATCAAGACCGTGCGCCCCGAGGACCTGGCCCGGCCGACGCCGTGTTCCGAGTTCGATGTCCGGGCTCTGCTGAGCCACGTCGTCGGCGGCACCCGGCGGATCGCGGTGGTGGGCGAGGGCGGTGACGGGCTCGCCGTGCACCCCACCGCCGACGGCGTCGCGGACGACGGCTGGGCCGCGGCCTACGACGAGGTGCGGGCCCGTGTCCTCAGGGCCTGGGAGAGCGACGAACGGATGGTGACCCCGGTGCGGGTGCCCTGGGGCGAGGTCCCCGGCCACGCGGCACTCTCCGGTTACGTCATGGAGGTCGTCACGCACACCTGGGACCTGGCCGAGGCGATCGGCGCCGCGGGCGAACTCGATCCGGAGTTGGCCGAGTTCGCGCTCGCGACGGCCCGCGCGGTGCTGCCGGACACCCGGCCCCGCGGCGCGGAGACGCCCTTCGAGGCCCGCCGCGAGGCGCCGCTGGGAGCCGGACCCTACGAACGCCTGGCGGCCTGGCTGGGGCGCGAGCCGCTCAGCCGAGCCTGACCCGGGCCAGCTGTCGGGACTGGGCGACCAGGCGGTCCGCGCTGTCCCACACCTCGGCGTCCTCCTCCAGGAAGCCGCCGGCCAGGTTGCGGGTGGTGATGGACACCCGCAGCGGGCCGGGGGCCGGGCGGTGGCGGACGTGGACGGTGAGTTCCACGGTCGGCACCCAGCCCTTGAGGCCCAGTTCGAAGGCGGTGGGCGGGAGGGCGTCCACGGCGAGGAGCAGCGAGAGCGGGTCGGCGTCCCGGCCGTCGGCGAGGCCGAACCAGGCGCGCATCTCGCCCTTGCCGGAGGGCGCGCCGAGCGCCCAGCCGAGGGTGGCGGGGTCGAGTTTGAGCATCAGCCGGTCGGCGATGGCGGAGCTGCCCTCGACCGGGGAGCCACCCGACGGCAGCCGGGTGTCGGATGCGGCGTCGGCGGAGCCGAAGCACTGCTCCAGCGGGGGCATCGCGGGCGGGGTGGCGGTGGTACGGACGTCGTCGGGGAGGGTGGCGAGGTCGCCGTAGGAGGCGAGGACGCGGATGCGTTCGACCTCGTTTCCCTCGTCGTCGTACTGGAAGAGCGAGGCCTGGCCGGTGGAGAGGGTGCGGCCGGTGCGGACGGTCTCGGTGCGGACGACCGCCGGGCCGGGCCGGGAGGCGGTCAGGTAGTGCGCGGTGACGGAGAAGGGGTCCGGGTGCGGCAGGGTGTCCGCGAGGGCCCGGCCGAGCACGGCCAGCAGGTAGCCGCCGTTGACGGCGCTGATGATGGTCCAGCCGGCCGAGAGGTCGATGTCGTAGACGCCGGGCTCGCGCCGGGTGACCGCGGTGTCGCGGTCGAACTCGCTGTCGCCGATCAGGGCCCGTGACGGGGAGGGGGCGGAAGCTGCATCTGGCATGGCTGAACGGTACAGCAGAAAACTACTAAGCGGTAGCTTTCTTGGCTCATGGTGAGATGATCAGCGGATGATCCGCTCCCGCCCCCGGGTGAGGTTCCGGCAATTTCTCGGTAAGTGTCCGGACTCGTCCACAACCTCCGGCCGCGGATCGCCCTCTATGGGGACATGAGTCTCACCGGGACCCCGTTTCTCTACACGACCGTCCTGCTGGCGGTCGTCGCCCTCATACTGCCGCTCGTCCTGTGGTCGCGGATGCGTGGGCCCAAGCCCCTGCGGATCACGGCCCGGGTCCTCATGCTGCTGTTCGCCCAGGGCACGGCCGTCACCCTGGTGTTCGTGCTGGTCAACAACCAGAACAACCTCTACGACAACTGGGCCGACCTGCTCGGCACCGGCGACCACGTCCAGCAGGCCGCCGACCTCGGCAGGGACGGCACCGGCGGTATCGCGGTGACCCGGCTGCCCAGGGTCAGGCAGACCTTCCCGGCCGCCGACGGGCCCGGCATGCGCGCGGCCGGCGGAGTCCGCGTCACCCAGCTCAGGGGCCGGGTCTCCGGCGTGAACGCCGAGGTCTACGTCTGGCTGCCGCCGCAGTACGGCGAACCGGCCTACCGGAACAAGAAGTTCCCGGTGGTGGAGCTGCTGCCGGGCTACCCCGGTTCCGCGAAGGCGTGGTTCGGGTCGCTCAAGGCGCACGAGCAGTTGCTGCCGCTGATGAGGAGCGGGCGGGTGGCGCCGTTCATCCTGGTCGCCCCGCGCACCAACCTGCTGGCCGGCGTGGACACGGGCTGCGCCAACATCCCGGGGCAGGTCAACGCCGACACCTGGCTCAGCATCGACGTCCCGAAGATGGTCATGGACAACTTCCGGGCCCAGCCGGCCCCCCAGGGCTGGGCGGTGGCCGGGTACTCGGCGGGCGCGCACTGCGCGGTGAAGCTCGCCGTGGCGCACCCCGACCGGTACCGGGCCGCGGTGAGCATGTCCGGCTACAACGACCCGATCGGCGAACGCGACTCCCTGGCCGCCCAGACTCCGGCCCTGCGCGCCGCGAACAACCCCTATCTGCTGCTCCGGCGGGCGGCCGTGCCGCCCCGGATCGCGCTGTACCTCTCCGGCGAGTCCGGCGACGGCTACCAGGCGGGCATGGCCCTGGAGGCCGTCGCCAAGGCGCCGACCACCGTGCGGGTGGTGTTCCTGCCGCGCAGCGCGGGCGGTCACACCATGGCGCTGTGGCGCCCGCAGGTCGACACCGCGTTCCGCTGGCTGACCCTCCAGATGGGCCAGGGCCGCGCCAAGGGCCAGGACACCTCCGTCGCCGGGACCGCCCCTGGGACTACTCCTCGGTCACCGTCGACCGGCGGTTCCACGCACGCGGCGCTCGCCAGTGGAACCGCATCGCGAGCAGACGCAGCACGAAGGCCGTGATCACCGCGAGCCCGCTGGTGAACGGGGTCAGGACGTCGTAGCGGATGCACAGGACGACCATCGTGGCGCCGACCATCGCCGGGACCGCGTACAGATCGCGGTCCCAGCGCAGTAGCGAGGGCACCTCGTTGGCCAGCACGTCCCGCAGGACGCCGCCGCCCACGGCGGTGGCGAGGCCCAGCGTCGCCGACGCGGTCAGGCCGAGGCCGTAGCTGTACGCCTTCGTCGTACCGCTGACGCAGAACAGGCCGAGGCCGGCCGCGTCGAAGACGAGCACCGCCGCCTGGATGCGCTCCACGTGCGGGTGCAGGAAGAAGACGACGAGCGTGGCGAGCAGCGGGGTGACGAAGTACCCCAGGTCCGTGAAGGCGGCCGGGGGTACGGCCCCGATCACCACGTCGCGGAACAGCCCGCCGCCCAGCGCGGTGACCTCGGCGAGGACGGCGATGCCGAACACGTCGAAGTTCTTCCGTACGGCCAGCAGGGCGCCGGAGATCGCGAAGACGAAGATGCCGATCACATCGAGCGTGTGCTGGACGGAGGGACTGAAGAGTTGCTGGAGCTGCACCCTGACATTCTCGCCTGCCCGAGTGCGTGAACCTTACAAAGCCAGGCTCACAGGGTGGGCTTCCCTGTGGTGAACAGCCAGGTGTCGAAGAGATCGTCGAGCTGCTGCCCGCTGACGCGCTCGGCGAGGCGGACGAAGTCGGCGGTGTCCGCGTTGCCGTACCGGTGGAGCTTCGTCCAGGCCGGCAGCAGCTTGAAGAAGGCCGTGTCACCGATCCGCTCGCGCAGCACCTGGAGGGTCATCGCGCCGCGCTGGTAGACGGCGGAGGCGAACATCGTGTCCCGCTGCGGGTCGGCGACCTTGATCTGCCAGAAGGCGGAGTCGGCGGGACGGGAGTCGTAGCCGGCCAGGAAGGCGTCGTGGGCGGTGCGGGTGCCCTGGTGCTCGGCCCACAGCCACTGGGCGTAGGTGGCGAAGCCCTCGTTGAGCCAGGTGTCCTTCCACTGGGCCACGCTCACCGAGTCGCCGAACCACTGGTGGGCCAGCTCGTGCACGATGGTCGACTCGTTGCGCACGGCCGAGTAGGCGGGCTTGCTCTGCACCTCCAGCGAGAACCCCGCCTGCGGCATGTCGTCGACGATCGCGCCGGTCTCCTCGAAGGGGTACGGCCCGAAGACCTGCGACCAGTAGTCGGTGGCGGCGGCCGTGACGGCGTACACGTCGACGTTGTTGCTGTTCTTGAGCACGGGGTCGATGGCGACGTAGACGGGGGTGCCGCCGGGGGTGCGCCCGGTGCGCACGTCGAACTTCCCGATGGTGGCGGTGGCGAGGTAGGTCGCCATCGGCTTCGACTCCCGCCAGTGGGTGTACGTCGAGCCGCCCTTGTCGTACGTCGACACCAGCCGGCCGTTGGAGACGCCGGTCAGGCCCCGGGGAGCCTTGATCCGGATGTCGTAGGTGGCCTTGTCGGCGGGGTGGTCGCTGGACGGGAACCAGGTGGAGGCGGCGTTGGGTTCGCAGGCGACGAAGACGCCGTCGGAGGTCTTCATCCACCCGTAGTCGGAGCCGAAGATGATCGGTCCGCCGAGGGGCTGCGGTACGCCGCCGTAGGTCACGGAGACGGTGAAGTCCCGTCCCGCGGAAAGCGGGTGGCGGGGGGTGACGATGATCTCGTCGCCGTCCCGCGTGAACCGCGCGGATCTGCCGTCGACCTGGACGCCGGTGACCTCCAGCTGCTGGAGGTCGAGGTCGAAGGAGGAGAGCTTCTGGGTGGCACGGGCCGTGAGGGTCGTACGGCCGTCCAGCCGGCCGGTGTCCGGGGCGTAGGCGATGTCCAGGTCGTAATGGCGGGCGTCGAAACCGCCATTGCCCAGCCGGGGGAAGTAGGGGTCGCCGATGCCGGGGGCGCCGGGGGTGGGGGCGGAGGAGGCGGCGATGACGAGGAAGGAGGCTGCCGCGGTGGCGACAGCCCCCAGACGTGCCGAACGGGAGAGTGCCATGTGTCGTCCCTTTCGAGCGTGCCGATCAGTGGTCGGGCACGGACGACTCTGCACTCCCCCGTTCGGGCATGTACATGACTTTACCTAGTTGTCATGTGCTACTTGTCGGTTGACTCCTGGGAGTCGGCGCCGGACGCCTTGCCGGTGGCCTCGGCCTCGCGGCCGGTCTCCTCGGCGACGGCCTCGGTGTCACCCGAGCCCTCCGCCGGAGCGTCGGCCGCGGCGCCGGTGGCGGTGGCGGGCTCCTCGGCGGGGGCGTCGGCCGCGGGCGCGGCCTTGCCTGCCGAGACCTTCGCACCGGGACCGGTCTTCACACCGGAGGCCGGCTCCTCTTCGGAAGCCGCCGCCTCTTCGGAAGCCGCCTTGGCCTCGGGCGCCTCTTCGTCAGAAGCCTCTTCTTCGGAAGCGTCTTCTTCGGAAGCCGTCTTGCCGGAAGCCGTCTCCTCCTCGGAAGCCGCCGGCTCCTTCTCGGAAGCCGCCTCCTTCTCGGAAGCCGGCTTCTCCTCAGAAACCGCCGGCTTCTCTTCGGAAGCCACCGCCTCGGAAGCCGCCGCCGCTCCGGCGGCAGCCGTCTCCTCCGCAGCCGTCTCCTCCGCAGCCGTCTCCTCCGCGGCCGGCGCCTTGTCCGTCGCCGGTTCCTTCTCTGCCGCGCCCTCGGAGAGCACCGCGTCTGGCACCAGCTCCGACGCCTCCTTCGCCGCCGTCAGCAGGACCGTGTCCTGCGGGGCCTGGTCGGCGAAGTTCTCGGGGTGGTGGCAGGCGACCCGCTGGCCCGGCCGCAGCTCCACGAGCTGGGGCTCGGTGGTCTTGCAGATCTGCGTCGCCTTCCAGCACCGGGTGTGGAAGCGGCAGCCGGAGGGCGGGGCGATCGGGGAGGGCACATCGCCGCGCAGCAGGATGCGCTCGCTCTTCTGGCCCCGGCGCTTCGGGTCCGGCACGGGCACGGCCGACATCAGCGCCTTGGTGTACGGGTGCATCGGCGACTCGTACAGCGAGGTGCGGTCGGCGAGTTCCACGATCTTGCCGAGGTACATCACCGCGATGCGGTCCGAGACGTGCCGGACGACCGAGAGGTCGTGCGCGATGATCACGTAGGTCAGACCCAGCTCCTGCTGGAGGTCGTCCATGAGGTTCACGACCTGCGCCTGGATCGACACGTCCAGCGCGGAGACCGGCTCGTCGGCCACGACCAGCTTCGGCTTCAGGGCGAGCGCGCGGGCGATGCCGATGCGCTGGCGCTGACCGCCGGAGAACTCGTGCGGGTAGCGGTTGTAGTGCTCGGGGCTGAGGCCGACCAGGTCGAGGAGCCGCTGGACCTCCTTCTTCACCCCGCCCTCGGGCTCCACGCCCTGGAGCCGGAAGGGCGCCGAGACGATCGAGCCGATGGTGTGCCGGGGGTTCAGGGAGCCGTACGGGTCCTGGAAGATCATCTGGATGTCGCGGCGCAGCGGGCGCATCTGCCCGGTGTTCAGCCGCGTGATGTCCTGGCCCTCGAAGGTGATCTTCCCGCCGGTCGGGTCCTGGAGCCGGGTGATGACCCGGCCCATGGTCGACTTGCCGCAGCCCGACTCGCCGACCACGCCCAGGGTCTCGCCCTTGCGCACCTCGAAGTCAAGGCCGTCGACGGCCTTCACGGCGCCGACCTGGCGTTGCAGGATGCCCTTCTTGATCGGGAAGTGCTTGGTCAGCCCCTCGACCTTGAGCAGCACGTCCCGCTCCTCGGGAGCCGACGCCTGCTTCGGGACCGCGGCCTCGGCGACGGTGTCCGTCTTCTTGGTCTCACTCACAGCTTGGGCGCAATCTCTTCGGTCCAGATCCGCCGGCGGTCCTCGGCCGAGAGGTGGCAGGCGGACCAGTGCCCGGTGCTCACCTGCTCCAGCTCGGGGCGCACCGTGCGGGTGACGTTCCCCTTGGGGATGTCCGCGTACGGGCAGCGGGGGTGGAAGGCGCAGCCCGAGGGGACGTTGATGAGGCTCGGCGGCGAGCCCTTGACCGGGATGAGCCGTTCGGAGGTCTCGCGGTCGATGCGGGGCATCGAGCCGAGCAGGCCCCAGGTGTAGGGGTGCTGCGGCTGTTCGAAGACCTCGCCGGCCGGACCGCGCTCCACGCACCGGCCGCCGTACATCACGAGGACGTCGTCGGCGATCTCGGCGACCACGCCGAGGTCGTGAGTGATCATGATGACCGCGGAGCCGAACTCCTTCTGGAGGTCACGGATCAGGTCGAGGATCTGCGCCTGGACCGTCACGTCGAGGGCGGTGGTCGGCTCGTCCGCGATGAGCAGTTCGGGGTTGTTCACCAGCGCCATGGCGATCATGGCGCGCTGGCGCATACCGCCGGAGAACTCGTGCGGGTAGCCGTCGACGCGCTTGGCGGGCTCGGGGATGCCGACGCGGTCGAGCATCTCGATGGCCCGGGTGCGGGCGACCTTCTTGCTGACGTCGTGGTGCACCCGGTAGGCCTCGACGATCTGGTCGCCGACCTTGTAGTAGGGGTGCATCGCGGACAGCGGGTCCTGGAAGATCATCGCCATCTCGCGGCCGCGGAGCTTGCGCACCTCGTCCGGGGCGGCGGAGACCAGTTCCTTGCCGTCCAGCCAGATCTCGCCGGACATCCGCACGTTCTTGCCCCGGGTGCCGAGCCGGTGCAGGCCCATGATGGCCTGCGAGGTGACGGACTTGCCGGAGCCGGACTCGCCGACGATGGCGAGGGTCTTGCCCTTCTCCAGCGAGAAGCTGAGCCCGTCGACGGACTTCACCAGGCCGTCGTCGGTCGGGAAGTGCACCTTGAGGTCGCGGACCTCCAGGAAGGCTTCGGGTGCCTTGCCGGAGTCGGTGGGCTCGCCCACCGCGGCGCCGGTCTTGGAGAGTTCGGTCACGAGAGCCTCACCCGCGGGTCGGCGGCGGCGTAGAGCACGTCCACCAGGAGATTTGCGATCACGACGAAGAAGGCGGCGAGCAGGGTCACGCCGAGGATGGGGGGCAGGTCGTTGTCGGTGATGGCCTTCACCGCGTACTCGCCGATGCCGTGCAGCGAGAAGACGTACTCGGTGATCAGGGCGCCGCCGAGCAGCAGACCGATGTCCATGCCGAACACGGTGATGATCGGGGTGAGGGCGGCGCGCAGTCCGTGCCGGACCACGACGTTGCGCTCGCGCAGGCCCTTGGCGCGGGCCGTGCGGATGAAGTCCTCGTTCATCGTCTCCAGCATGCCCGAACGGGTGAGCCGCGCGTAGATGGCGGAGTACAGCAGCGCGAGCGAACACCACGCCGGGAAGAGGGTGTTGGCCCACTGCGAGGGGTTCTCGGTGAACGGGACGTAGGTGGTACCGAAGATCGGCCACTGGTACGTGAAGAGCAGGAGGGCCAGGTTGCCCGTGAAGAACATGGGGAGCGAGACACCGGCGAGGGCGACACCCATGAAGGCACGGTCGAAGAAGGAACGGGGCTTCAGCGCCGAGACGACACCGATGGCCACGCCCGACAGGACCCACAGCACGGCGGCACCCACGGCCAGCGAGATGGTCACCGGCAGCCGGCTGGTGAGCTGCGGCCAGACCGCCTCGTGGGTCTTGAAGGAGTAGCCGAAGCACGGGGCGTCGCAGTGCACCGTGGTGGGACCGATGTTGTAGTCGGCACCGGCCACGATCCCCTTGATGAAGTGCCAGTACTGGAGGTAGACCGGCTGGTCCAGACCGAGGTTGTGCTTGACCGCGGCGATGTCCGCCTTCGACGGGCTCTTGCCGATGTACTGCTGCGCCAGCTGATCCGCTGTCTGGCCGGCGAGCCGTGGCAGCAGGAAGAAGATGGCAAAGGTGACCGCGGAGACGACCAGCAGCAGGATCACTGCCGCGACCGTCCGGCGGAGGATGTACGAGATCACGGGGACCGGCGCTGGTGCCCGCGGGCCGCGAAGCCCGCGGGCACCAATGCCTTCACCTGCCTTCCGGGGCTGCTACTTCGACGCGACGCCGATGTTGAGGTAGTCGTACTGACCGCTGAAGGCCGCCGTGGAAACCAGGTTGGTGTAGCTCTGCGGGCGGCCCAGGAGGACCTTGAAGTAGGTCAGCGGGACCAGGACGGCGTCGTCCATGGTCTTCTTGTCGATCTGCGTGTAGAGCGTGTTGCGCTCGTTGGTGTCCTGAGTGCCGATCGCCTTGCCCAGCAGCTCGTTGACGTCCTTGTTGTTGTACTGCGACAGGTTGGTGTTGCCGGACTGGCTGATCGCCTTGCCGTTCAGGATCTGCTGGAGGAAGCCGTAGCCGGAGGGCCAGTCGGCACCCCACTGCATCATGATCAGGCCGATGTTCTGCTTCTCGGTGAACTTCGGCACACCCGCGTAGTCGGTGAAGTACTTGCCCGACGGGTACTGCTTCAGGCTGGCGTTGATGCCGACCTTCTTCAGCGAGTTGATGATCGCCGTGGCGGCGTCGATCTCCTGCGGACGGTCCGAACGGGCCGAGATGTTCGTCGAGATCGAGGACTTGCCGCAGGCCTTCAGCTGCTCCTTGGCCTTGGCGGCGTCACCCTTGCTGCCGGAGGTGGCGTAGACGTCGGACTTGCTGTAGCCCGGGATGTCCGGCGGCAGCACGGTGGAGGCGACGTCACCGCGGATCGGGCCGCCCTCGGCGGTCTGCACCGAGACCTTGTCGATCGCGTACTGGACGGCCTTGCGGCACTCGACCTTGTCGAACGGCTTCACCTTGGTGTTGATCGCCATGTAGACCAGGCGGCCACCGTAGGTGTTGTCCGTGTTGGCCTTCTTGGCGGGGTCGGTGAGGACGTCGGCCTGGGTCGAGGCCTGGACGCCGGTGCCGGCCAGGTCGATGGCGTCGCCCGCCATGACGTCCTGGTCGATCTTCTCCGGGTTGACCTTCAGGTTGACGACGATCTTGTCCGGCAGCTGCTTGCGCAGCGGGTCGGTCTTCGCGTCCCAGTTCTCGTTGCGCACGAGGACGGCCTGCTTGCCGTCGTCGTAGCTCTGGAACTTGTAGGAGCCGGAGGACACGATGTGCTTGACGTAGTCGACGCCGGTGTCCTTGGCCTTGGGCACCGGGGCCGTCTGCGGGGCGGCGACCAGGTAGTCGAACTCCTGGAAGGCCTGCTTCAGGTGGAAGACGATCGTGGTGTCGTCCGGCGTCTGGATGGAGGACAGGCCCTTGTCGCTCTTGTCCTTGTACGGGCCCTTGTACTTGTCGCCGCCGGCCAGGAACTGCTGGAAGTAGTTCGGGCCGAGGGAGAGCACGTCACGCGCGAAGTTCGAGCGCTCGACGGCGTACTTGACGTCCTTCGAGGTGATCGGCGAGCCGTCCTCGTACTTCAGGCCCGAACGCAGCTTGTACGTCCAGGTCTTGCCGCCGTCGCTCGGGACGCCCTTGCTCGCGGCGAGGTCCGGGACCAGGGTGTTGCCCTCCTGGCCGGCGCCCGGCTTGAAGGTCATCAGCGGGCGGGCCCACAGCCGGCTGAGGTTGTACATGTAGGCGTAGTACGTGTTGCCCGGGTCGAAGGAGTCCGGCACGTCGGCCATCTCGTAGGTGACCGTGCCGCCCTTCTTGTCGGACACGTTCACGATGCCCTTGGTCGCGGCGTTGGCACCGGCCGACTTGGTGTTGCCGTTCTCGTTCTTGTTGTCATCGGCCTTGCTGCAACCCGCAAGAAACAGGCTGGCGGAGCCGATGGCCGCGATCGCGGCCAGCGCTGACCTTCGCATGATGGGCGCTTTCCCCTCCATTGTTGGAAACTTTTCGGGCTCTCCGCGGCAGGCGTCAGCGGCTGCGCGGGTCGAGAGCATCGCGGAGACCGTCACCCAGCAGGTTGAAGGCCAGGACGGTCACGAAGATGGCGAGACCGGGGACGATCATGTACTGGGGATCGACCTTGTAGTAGGTGACCGCCTCACGGAGCATGCCGCCCCAGGACGCCTGCGGGGGCTGGATGCCGACGCCGAGGAAGCTGAGGGACGCCTCGAAGAGGATGTTGGTCGGGATGAGCAGCGTCGAGTAGACGATGATCGGGCCGACCAGGTTGGGCATCAGCTCCCGGAACAGGATGTACGGGGCCTTGGCGCCCATGCCCCGGGAGGCGTCCACGAACTCGCGCTCACGCAGGGCGAGGGTCTGGCCTCGCACGATCCGGCCCAGGTAGGGCCAGTTGAAGAAGCCGATGACGAAGATCAGCACGCTCAGGTGGAGCGGCAGCCCGTTGAGACCGAACGCGCCGCCCTGGAGGGTGGCGGAGATGGCGATCGCAAAGAGCAGGAGGGGGAAGGCGAGGAACGTGTCCATCAGCCGGCTGATGACCGAGTCGACCCGCCCGCCGTAGTAGCCCGCGACGACGCCCATGATCGCGCCGATGACGTTGGACAGGATCGTCGCGCCGAACGCCACCACCAGCGACACCCAGGAGCCCTCCAGGATGCGGGTGGCGATGTCACGGCCGAACTTGGGGTCCACGCCGAGCGGGTGATCGAGGCTCATGCCGCCCCAGCCGCCCGAGGGCAGCGAGGTGTCGGGCGTGATCAGGTCCTGGTGGAAGGCGTTGGGGTCGAGGCCGAAGAGGGCCTGGATGGGGCGGGAGAGGATCGCGAGAAGGATCAGCAGGATCACGACGACGCCGCCCGCGACGGCGACCTTGTCCTTCTTGAACCGGGTCCAGGCGATCTGGCCCAGGGAACGACCCTCGATCTGCCCCTTACCGGCACCCTCCAGCACAGCCTCCGGCTGTGCCTCGGCTGCCGCCCCGGTGGTCTCGATCGGTGCGGTCACGGTGAGCGACCCCTCTCGCCGGTGGTGACCGGCCTGCGCTGCCGCGGATTGCGGCTTTGTCGACTTGCCATCGAGCATGAGGTCTCGACCTCATGTCTGAGTCGGGAGTCTTCAGCGTCTTTGCGATCACCCGCCAGAGCTGACGGCGAAAGTATGCGCAACCGTGATGCAGTCCAGGGGATTCCGTTATCCGATCAGTGGGTAACGGGTATCGGACGCGGGCCAGTTGGGGCAGAACGGTGAATCTACGCGGTTCGGGGCGATCAGGCGATGTCTACGCGCGCAGAAGTGTGTCGTCCGTGTAAATTCTGCGACCCGGCGTCAAAACCCCTGTCACTCCGCTTGGTTGTCAGTAACCGCCGTGCACCGGTGGGTAGCCGTACCCGCCGGCCGGGGCCTGCGGCGGGACCGGTGCCTGGAGCTGGGGCTGCGGCACGGGGGCGTGCGCCTCGCGGTCGTAGAACGGGCGCGCGTTGGCCCGCATCCACATCACCACCGGGTCGTAGCCGTCCGTCATCGCGACCGTCGACACCGGCAGCCCCTCCGGGACCGCGCCGATGGACTGCTGCATCATCGCGCGCACCGAGTCGACCGCGGCGGGCGAGGTCTCGTAGACGTCCAGGCCGATGGCGAGATACGGCGCCCCGAGCGCGGGCTGGACCCAGGCGCGGCGCAGCGAGCGCAGCGCGGGGGTGCGGTGCGCGTTCTGCGCGAGGAGGGCGTAGAACTGCGGGATCTCGATGCCGGGCTCCGACAGGCGCAGCGGGCCGGCGGGCTGGCGGTCCAGACCGGTGGCGATGCGGCGCAGGTCCAGCCAGGGGATGCCGACTCCGCCGCCCGGGGCGTGCGGATTGAGCCAGAGGCCGTAGTGGTCGGGGTAGAGGGTGCGGGCCACGTCCAGGCCGTCGACCACTTCGTACGAGCGGTTCCAGCCGCTGGCCGACAGTTCCTGGGCGGAGGTGACGCAGGGGGCGTAGTGGGAGCCGTCCACCTCCATGTCCCCGTACTGGGCGTCCGGGGAGCCGGCCTGGCCGTGCCACAGGAGCATCCAGATCTGGCCGGAGGAGGGGGTGGCGAGGGCGCGGAGCAGGGCCTCGTAGGCGTCGTAGCGTCCCGGGGTGACCTGGCGCAGCATGTGCTCGACGCTGCCGCTGTGGCTCGCGCTCACCTGTTGTACCGGCCCTTCTACTCCGTGCCCCGCGTTTGGAGACAGCTTAAGCGCCCAGTGGCTCGGGGCCTTCTGTTCGTGCGCGGGTGCGGGTGGTGGTGGGTTCCCGCGCGGCGCCCCGCGCCCCCTGCGCCGGCCTGATCCAAACGAAGGACCCTAGTGGCCGTACTGGTAGAAGGGCCGGACGTTCGTTTTCAGCCAGTCGGAGACCGGGTCCTCGGCCACGTCCATGAGGATCAGGTTGACCGGCCACTTGACCGGGACCCGGCCGAGGGCCCTGCCGAGGGCGTCCAGGGGCAGCGTCCGGATGTCGCCCTCCCACTGGGAGAGTTCCACGCCCACGAACATCACCGGGTCGGCCGTCTCGATGGCGGCCAGGCAGCGGCGGGCGGTGAGGACCACGCCGGTCTCGGCGAACTCGGCGGAGGCCGCGGAGAGGAAGTCGACCGGATCGTCCTGCCAGTCGGGCTCGAAGAGGCGGACCCGGCCGCCGGCGTTGGGCCCGTCGAGCGGGGTGCGGCCGGCGCGGCACAGCTCGGCCACGGCGCCGGGCGGCAGCGGGATGCCGACCACACCGCCCGGGTTCACCGCGATGCCCGCCTGCGGCGGCAGGCCGCGCGCGAACTCCACGGCGGGGGCGATGGTGTACGACATGTGGGGACCGGCCGCCTGGCGCAGCTGCTCCTCGGAGCTGAACACCGGGACGTACACCTGGCCGTCGATCTCCATCGTGGGCAGGTCCAGCGGCCCGCTGTGCGGGCCACCGCCGTTGGGCAGCGGTATCCACAGGAAGCTGCGGCCGATGACCTCGATGATCCGGTCGCCCGCCGAGGGGATGCCGAGGGAGGCCGACAGCACCTCCTCCAGCTCGTTGCCGGGCCAACCGCCGTGCGGGTGGGGGTGCGCCTGTGCCGGGAAGTCCGCTGGGATGTCCGCCGGGAAGTCCATCTGCCTACCGCCTGCTGGGAACCACTGCTGTGAGCAAGAAGGCTAGCGGGTGGCTGTGACAGTGCCTCACCGAACGAAGCCGACCCGGCTGAGGACGTCCGCCGCGTCCCGGTCCAGCAGCACCGCCGCCCCGCAGCCGGCGGGCAGCGCCCCCTTCTCCACCGCGCGCAGCAGCCGGGCGGTCGTACGGCGGTGGCGGCGGAAGGCGTAGCGGGAGACGCCCCGGCCGCGCTCGCGCTGGCCCGCCCAGGCGGTCTCGGGGCTGACGTCGAGCAGGAGCAGATGCAGGGTGGCGCCGCGGCGCCGGGCCTCGCGGGCCAGCCAGGCGCGCACCCAGGGCTGGGTGCCGCAGTCGTGCACGACGACGCCCTCGCCGGTGCGCAGGGCCCTGCGCAGCGCGGCGTAGTGGGCGAGGCGGACCAGGGGGCGGTAGAGCGCGTACGGGACGGAGCGGGGGACGCGGGCGTCCCAGCGGTCCCGGGTGTCCTGGGAGTCGACGCGGTGGCCGGTGACCGCGCGGTGCATCAGGGTGGACTTGCCGCTGCCGGGCAGACCGGTGATCACCACCAGGTCGCGGGGGCCGAAGAGCAGGGCGTGCGGGCTGCGGCCCGCGCGGTCGCGCAGGTCGCGGACGACCGGGGCGGGACCGTCCGCGCGGCGCCCGCGGGCCTGGGCGGAGGGCCGTCCCGGCACCGCGATGCCGGCGTCGGTGGCGTAGGCCGATGTCCTGTTCACCGTGATCGTCCTCCCCAGTGGGCTTGGTCATCCCCATGCCCGTTCTCTGTAAAGAGAAGGTAATGGGCAACGGTAGGAGGTACGTGTGCGTTCTGCCACAGCTCGGTCACAAGGAGCGCGCTCTGGATGGGCGGGGAGCGGCGTGCAATGATGTGCCCGCCAACTGCATACCGGCCGCTTGAATCCGCGCGGGAGAGTTCCCAGCCCCGGGCTGGGACGCCGAAGGAGCAAGTCCCTCCCTTGAATCTCTCAGGCCCCGTTACCGCGCGGGCGAGGCACATCTGAAAAGCGGGCCGCTGTGTCAGTGGCTCCACCCAAGGTGCAAGCCCTGATCGTCCCTGTGGCGGTCGTGGCGAACCTCTCAGGTTCCGATGACAGATGGGGAGGAACGTTCCTCGCCTGTCCGCTCGCCTTGGGAGACGACCGTCCGATGAGCAGCACTGAACTCCGCCACACCGCGCTCGATGCCGTACATCGCGCGCTCGGTGCGACGATGACCGACTTCGCGGGCTGGGACATGCCCCTGCGCTACGGCTCCGAGCGCGACGAGCACCTCGCCGTGCGGACCCGGGCCGGTCTCTTCGACCTCTCCCACATGGGCGAGATCACCGTCACCGGCGACCAGGCAGCCGCGGTCCTGAACCACGCCCTGGTCGGCGACATCGCCTCCGTCGGCGTCGGCCGCGCCCGCTACACCATGATCTGCCAGGCCGACGGCGGCATCCTGGACGACCTGATCGTCTACCGGCTCGCCGAGACCGAGTACATGGTCGTGGCCAACGCCTCCAACGCCCAGGTGGTGCTGGACGCCCTGACCGAGCGCGCCGAGGGCTTCGACGCCGAGGTCCGGGACGACCGGGACGCCTACGCGCTGATCGCCGTGCAGGGCCCGGAGTCCCCCGGCATCCTGAAGTCCCTCACCGACGCCGACCTCGACGGCCTGAAGTACTACGCCGGCCTGCCCGGCACGGTCGCCGGCGTCCCGGCGCTGATCGCCCGCACGGGTTACACCGGCGAGGACGGCTTCGAGCTGTTCGTGCGGCCCGAGCACGCGGTCGAGCTGTGGCAGGCGCTCACCAAGGCCGGCGAGGGCGCCGGGCTCGTCCCGTGCGGGCTGTCCTGCCGGGACACCCTGCGCCTGGAGGCGGGCATGCCGCTGTACGGGCACGAGCTGACCACCTCCCTCACCCCCTTCGACGCCGGGCTCGGCCGCGTGGTCAAGTTCGAGAAGGAGGGCGACTTCGTCGGGCGCGAGGCGCTCACCGAGGCCGCCGCCCGGGCCCAGGAGAACCCGCCGCGGGTCCTGGTCGGCCTGGTCGCCGAGGGCCGCCGGGTGCCGCGCGCCGGGTACGCCGTCGTCGCCGGCGGCGAGGTGATCGGCGAGGTCACCTCCGGCGCTCCCTCCCCCACCCTGGGCAAGCCGATCGCCATGGCCTACGTCGACGCCGCGCACGCGGCGCCGGGCACCGAGGGCGTCGGCGTGGACATCCGGGGCACCCACGAGCCGTACCAGGTCGTGGCACTGCCGTTCTACAAGCGCCGGAAGTAGACACCGGCCGCGGTCGCGCCCGCCCGGGGACCCCGGTCCCGTGGCCGGGGCGTGACTCTGCGCACATTCCCCCGCTCACCAGCGGTTTCCTTAGTCACCCCGTCATCAGCACCCTCGCGCGTACAGGAGAATTCAGGCCATGAGCAACCCCCAGCAGCTGCGCTACAGCAAGGAGCACGAGTGGCTGTCGGCCGCCGAGGACGGCGTCGCGACGGTCGGCATCACGGAGCACGCGGCCAACGCGCTCGGTGACGTCGTCTTCGTCCAGCTCCCCGAGGTCGGCTCCACGGTGTCCGCGGGCGAGACCTGCGGCGAGCTGGAGTCGACGAAGTCGGTGTCCGACCTGTACTCCCCGGTCACCGGTGAGGTCACCGAGGTCAACGAGGACGTCGTCAACGACCCGTCGCTGGTGAACTCCGCCCCCTTCGAGGGTGGCTGGCTGTTCAAAGTACGCGTCGCGGAGGAGCCGGCCGACCTGCTCTCCGCCGACGAGTACACCGCCTTTTCCGCCGGCTGAGGAGTCGTAGCCGTATGACTGTCCTGAACACGCCCCTGCACGAGCTGGACCCGGAGATCGCCGCCGCGGTCGACGCCGAGCTGCGCCGTCAGCAGTCGACCCTGGAGATGATCGCCTCCGAGAACTTCGCGCCGCTCGCGGTGATGGAGGCCCAGGGCTCGGTCCTGACGAACAAGTACGCCGAGGGCTACCCGGGCCGCCGCTACTACGGCGGCTGCGAGCACGTCGACGTCGCCGAGCAGATCGCCATCGACCGGGTCAAGGAGCTGTTCGGCGCCGAGTACGCCAATGTGCAGCCCCACTCCGGCGCCTCCGCGAACCAGGCGGCCCTCTTCGCGCTGGCCCAGCCCGGGGACACCATCCTCGGCCTGGACCTGGCGCACGGCGGCCACCTGACCCACGGCATGCGGCTGAACTTCTCCGGCAAGCAGTTCGACGTGGTCGCCTACCACGTGGACGCCGAGACCGGCCTGGTCGACATGGCCGAGGTCGAGCGGCTCGCCAAGGAGCACCGCCCCAAGGTGATCATCGCGGGCTGGTCGGCGTACCCGCGGCAGCTGGACTTCGCCGAGTTCCGCCGGATCGCCGACGAGGCCGGCGCGTACCTGTGGGTCGACATGGCGCACTTCGCGGGCCTGGTCGCGGCCGGTCTGCACGAGAACCCGGTGCCGTACGCCGACGTGGTCACCTCCACCACCCACAAGACGCTGGGCGGCCCCCGCGGCGGCATCATCCTCGCCAAGAAGGACTTCGCGAAGAAGCTGAACTCGTCCGTCTTCCCGGGCTTCCAGGGCGGTCCCCTGGAGCACGTGATCGCGGCCAAGGCGGTGTCCTTCAAGGTCGCGGCCTCGGAGGAGTTCAAGGAGCGCCAGCGTCGTACGGTGGAGGGTGCCCGCATCCTCGCCGAGCGCCTGACGGCCCCGGACGCCCGCGAGGCCGGCGTGAACGTGCTGTCCGGCGGCACGGACGTGCACCTGATCCTGGTGGACCTGCGCGCGTCCGAGCTGGACGGGCAGCAGGCCGAGGACCGGCTCCACGAGGTCGGCATCACGGTCAACCGCAACGCCGTCCCGAACGACCCGCGCCCGCCGATGGTCACCTCGGGTCTGCGCATCGGTACGCCGGCCCTGGCGACCCGCGGCTTCGCGGCCGAGGACTTCGCCGAGGTCGCGGACGTGATCGCCGAGGCGCTGAAGCCGTCCTACGACGCCGAGGCCCTCAAGGCGCGCGTGAAGGCGCTCGCCGACAAGCACCCGCTGTACCCGGGCCTGAACAAGTAAGTCCCCGGTGGGGCACCCGCACCGGGTGCCCCACCACCCCCCTGCTGTCTTGAGGAGTGACCGTGGCCATCTCGGTCTTCGACCTGTTCTCGATCGGCATCGGTCCGTCCAGCTCCCACACGGTCGGCCCGATGCGCGCGGCGCGGATGTTCGCCCGCCGCCTGCGCAACGAGGGCCTCCTGGAGCAGGCCGCCGCCGTCCGCGCGGAGCTCTACGGCTCCCTGGGCGCGACCGGCCACGGCCACGGCACCCCGAAGGCCGTCCTGCTCGGCCTGTGCGGGGACTCGCCGCGCACGGTGGACGTGGAGACGGCGGACGCGCGCGTGGAGGCGATCAAGGCGGAGGGGCGGATCCGGCTCCTGGGCGAGCACGAGATCGCCTTCGACTTCGACCGGGACCTCGTGCTGCACCGCCGCAAGGCCCTGCCGTACCACGCCAACGGCATGACGCTGTGGGCCCACGACGCCGACGGCAAGGAGCTGCTCTCCAAGACGTACTACTCGGTGGGCGGCGGCTTCGTCGTCGACGAGGACGCGGTGGGCGCGGACCGGATCAAGCTGGACGACACGGTCCTGAAGTACCCGTTCCGCACGGGCGACGAGCTGCTGCGCCTGACGAAGGAGACGGGCCTGTCGATCTCCTCGCTGATGCTGGAGAACGAGCGGGCCTGGCGCTCCGAGGAGGAGATCCGGGCGGGCCTGCTGGAGATCTGGCGGGTGATGCGCGCGTGCGTGGAGCGCGGCATGTCCCGCGAGGGCATCCTGCCCGGCGGTCTGAAGGTCCGCCGCCGCGCGGCCGTCTCGGCCCGCCAGCTGCGCGCCGAGGGCGACCCGCTGGCGCACGCCATGGAGTGGATCACGCTCTACGCGATGGCGGTGAACGAGGAGAACGCGGCGGGCGGCCGTGTGGTGACCGCCCCCACGAACGGCGCGGCCGGCATCATCCCGGCGGTCCTGCACTACTACATCAACTTCGTGCCGGGCGCCGACGAGGACGGCGTCGTGCGGTTCCTGCTGGCCGCGGGCGCGATCGGCATGCTCTTCAAGGAGAACGCCTCCATCTCCGGCGCCGAGGTCGGCTGCCAGGGCGAGGTGGGCTCCGCCTGCTCCATGGCGGCGGGCGCGCTCGCCGAGGTGCTCGGCGGCTCCCCCGAGCAGGTGGAGAACGCGGCCGAGATCGGCATGGAGCACAACCTCGGCCTGACCTGCGACCCGGTCGGCGGCCTGGTCCAGATCCCGTGCATCGAGCGCAACGGCATGGCCGCGGTGAAGGCCGTCACGGCCGCGAAGATGGCGATGCGCGGCGACGGCTCTCACAAGGTGTCCCTGGACAAGGTCATCAAGACGATGAAGGACACCGGCGCGGACATGAGCGTGAAGTACAAGGAGACGGCCCGGGGCGGGCTGGCGGTGAACATCATCGAGTGCTAGGCCCTGCCGGAGGGCCGCGGGAAGGGGAGGCGGATCAGGGTCCGCCTCCCCTTCGCCGTCCCGTGGGCGGGTCGGCCTGCCGTCAGCGTGGTGCCCGGTTCAGGGCGGTGGCCGAGACCGCCTGCTGCCACAGCGTGTGGGCGACACCGTCGGCGCTGCGGTTCAGGCCGGTGGCGTTGATGTTGGCGGTGGTGTCGCAGGAGGAGTGGTAGCAGCGGTCGTACGCGGCACCCGCCGTGCCGCCCCACTTGGCCGCCTGCGCCGAGGTCTTACGGGCGCTCGCGCCCATGGCGTAGCCGGAGGTCGGGATGCCGTAGACCTCGAAGGAGTAGTCGTCGGAGCGGCCCGCGCCCTCGGTGTTCTCCTCGGGCCGGAGGTTCAGCGAGTCCCAGTACGCCTTCATCGGCGCGGCGGCGGTGGAGTTGATGTGGTTGATGAAGTAACCGCCGTTGGGCGAGGCGACCATGTCGAAGTTGTAGTACGCCTTGATCGCCGAGCGCTGGGCGGAGGTCAGGGAACGGACGTAGAAGTCCGAGCCGTTGAGCCCCTGCTCCTCGTCCGTCCACCAGCCGAAGCGGACGCGGGCCGCCATCGAGGGGCGGGTCTCGGCGAGTTTCAGCGCGACCTCCAGGAGGGTCGCGCTGCCGGAGCCGTTGTCGTTGATGCCGGGTCCGGCGGAGACGCCGTCGAGGTGTGCGCCGAACATGTACACCTTCGACGCGTCGCCGTAGGGCCACTCGGCGATCAGGTTGGGTCCGGCGCCACGGGTGCAGCCTGACGTGCACGCCTGTTCGGTGACGGTGTAGCCGGCCGCCTGGAGCTTGGCCTTCGCATAGGCGACCGAGTCGCGGTAGCCCTGGCCGGTCGATCTGCGGTTGCCGCCGTTGCGGCTCGCTATGGCGTTGAGTTCGGTGAGGTGTGCCTGGACCCTGGCAACGTCGATGTCGGGCGCGGCCGTGGTGAGGGCGGGGGCGGGGGAGGCCGCTTCGGCGTCCGGGGGCAGCGCGGCGAGGCCGGCGGCGGCCGTGACGAGCGCGAGGCCGGTCAGGGTCGTTCTTCGTGCTGCGCGCACCGTGTCTCCTTGTGGGGGTGAGGAAACGGAAGGTGAGGGTCGGGCCTGGGGAGCCGTGCCGCCTCACCCCGAATAGTCATGGACACGCCAAGAACAGGTCAAGCCCCGGCTCGCGACATCGGCTGGATCAGGAGCTCGCACCCGCCTTCCCGGCCGTTGTTCCCCGTGGGGCTACCGCGCGATAACCGCACACCCGTACGCTGCCGCCAATTCTCCTCCTAACAAGGGAAGTTGAGGCATGCGCGGATTGAGAGGGCCGGCGGCGCTCGTGGGGGCCGCCGCTCTGCTGGTGGTGGTGCCGGGCAACGCCCACGCGGCGTCGCCGAAGTTCTCCGAGACGACGGCCATCGGCACGCACAACGCGTACGACAAGGCCAAGTACCCCTATTTCGCACAGGCGTTGGACTCGGGCGCCTCGCTGCTGGAACTGGACGTCTACGTCGACAGCCTCAGCCACCGCTGGCGGGTCAGCCACAGCAACCCGCTGGGCAACGACAACAACTGCGAGGCGGCGAAGACCCCGGGCGAGCTGTACAGCAAGAGCCGCGACCAGGACCTCGGCGGCTGCCTGGACAACATGGCCGCCTGGAACCAGCTCCACCCCGACCACCCGCCGATCGTCGTCAAGGTCGAGATGAAGGTCGGCTTCAACGACAAGGCGGGCCTCGGACCGGACGAGTTCGACACGCTCGTCGCGCAGAAGCTGGGCAGCAGCGTCTACAAGCCGGCCGACCTGCTCGGCGGGACGTACGGCACCCTGGACGCGGCGGCGAAGGCCAACGCCTGGCCCGCCCGGGACGCCCTCAAGGGCAAGTTCGTCTTCGACCTGATCCCCGGCACGGTGGAGCAGTCCAACCCGTTCGACAGCTACTGGACGGACGAGGAGTACGGCGACCACCTGCGCGACCTGAAGGCGGCCGGGAACATCTCCGCGGCCCAGGCCTTCCCGGCCGTCCTCGGCGCCGCGAACGGCGACCCGCGCACCAGCCGCTACGACGCCTCGATCCGCCCCTGGTTCGTGTTCTTCGACGGTGACGCGGCCACGTACGTCACCAGCGGATACGACACCTCGTTCTACTCCGCGAACCACTACATCCTGATCACCACGGACGCCCACAACGTCTCACCGGCGATCTCCTCCACCAGCCCGACGGACGCCGAAGTCGCCGCGCGCCTGGCCCTGTTGGCCAAGAACCACGCGAGCCTGATCACCTCGGACTGGTCGGCGAAGTCCGCCGCGGTCCTCAGTTCGGCGACCACCCGGAGCTGAGGTTCCGGACCGGCGCTCACGGGGGACAACCTTCACATGCTGCATGGCATCGACGTGAGCGCCTACCAGTCCTCCTCCTACGCGACGAACGGTCTCTCCTTCGTCTTCATCAAGGCGACGGAAGGCCGTTCGTACGTCAATCCCAGACTCGCCGCCCAGACCAAGCACGCCCGGGACGCGGGCCTGGTCGTCGGCTTCTACCACTTCCTGTGGCCCGGCGACCTCACCGCCCAGGCCGAGTACTTCCTCAGCCACGCCCCGGACCGCCGCGGCGACCTCCTCGCCGTCGACTGGGAGACCACCGGCGAGGGCACCCACGCGAGCAACGCCGAGAAGGACCGCTTCATCCGCAAACTGAAGGAACTACGGCCGGACAACCGGGTGGTGCTCTACTGCAACCGCCACTTCTGGCTGAACATCGACAGCACCTCCTATGCCGGGGACGGGCTGTGGATCGCCGACTACGTCACCGCGGGCAAGCCCCGGATCAAGGCCAAGTGGCGGTTCCACCAGTACACCAGCGAACCGCACGACAAGGACGTGACGAACTTCGCGAGCAGGGCGGCGCTGAAGGAGTGGGCCACGAGCGCGTGACGGGCGCACGGCCCCCGCCGCCGCACCGCCCCACCAGGGTCAGCCCCGGAAGTCCGCCGGGCGTTCCGGGGAGGCTTCCGCGAGGGCCTTGCGTACCGCGTCCACGCCGGCGCGCAGGCCGTAGACCGGGGTGCCGGGCTGCTGGCGCCAGGAGTCGGCGATGGTGCCGGCGTCGACCGTGTCGAAGCCGAGTTCGTCGATCAGGTCGCGGACGATCCGCTTGGCCTCCTCGTCGTCGCCGGCGACCGGGAGGGCCATGCGCTCGGGGTCGCCCGCGGGACGGGGCCGGTCCAGGATGTCCTGGGCGTAGGTGCCGTTGAATGCCTTGATCACCGGGTGGCCGAGGTGCTGCTCGGTCCAGCGGCTCTCGGTGAGGCCCTCGTCCTCGATGGCCGCGATCCGGCCGTCCCGCTGCTGCGGGTAGTAGTTGCCGGTGTCGATCACCGCGACGCCCTCGGCCGCGCCGTCCAGCAGGCCGGCGGGCAGGTCCGGGACCGCCTTCAGCGGCACGGTGACGACCACGACCCGGGCGCCCTCGGCCGCCTCCTCGGCCCGGACGGGGGTGGCGCCGGTCTCCTCCGCGAGGTCACGGAGCGTCTCGGGGCCGCGGGAGTTGGCGACGGAGACGTCATGGCCGAGGGCGGTGAGCCGCCGGGTGAGGTTGCCGCCGATGTTCCCCGCGCCGATGATGCCGATCTTCATGGCTGACCTCCGGGTGATTTATGCACGTGCATGCGAATGTCCCAAGGACAACTTCGCCGCGCCCCGGACTATTCCGCGTCGTACGCCGCATCGGTGACGGCCACCCCGGCCGGCGCGGCGCGCGGCGCACTCAGATCCGTACCACGATCTTTCCCGTGTGCTCGTTGGACTCCATCAGCCGGTGGGCGTCCGTGATCCGGTCCAGGCCGTCGAAGACCTCGGCGATCACCGGGCGCAGGGTGCCGTCACCGAGGCCGGCGCCGAGGTAGTGGGCGGCGCGGTGGCGGCCCTCCGGATCGCCGGTGATCACGAAGTTGGCGTAGCCGTGGACGGTGAGCGGCCACTGCCGGGGCAGCAGGATGGGCTGCTCGTCGAGCCAGCCGTAGCCGACCAGGGTGCCGTCGGGGGCGACCGCGTCACCGAGCGCGGCGAAGCCGGGGCCGCCGACCGCGTCCAGGACGATGTCCACGCCCCGTCCGCCGGTCACCCTGCGGGTCTCCTTCACCACGTCCTCGTCCTCACTGACGATCACGTGCTCGGCGCCCAGGTCGAGCAGACGCCGCCGTTTGGCCTCGGTGCGTGTGGTGACGACGGGGACGGCGCCGGCCCGGCGGACCACCTGGATCGCCGCGGTGCCGACCCCGCTGGACGCACCGGTGATCAGCACCCGCTGCCCGGGGACCAGTCCGGCCCGCTCGACCAGGGCGCCGTAGGCCGTCGTGTAGGTCAGCCAGACGGCGGCGCCGGTGACCGCGTCGACGCCGGCGGGGCGCGGGACGAGGGCGTCGGTGGGCAGCAGGACCCGCTCGGCGTGCACACCGTGGGCGCTGAGCTCGAAGTTGGCGGCGGCCAGGACCTTGTCACCCGGCGCGAAGCCGGTGACGCCCTCGCCCACGGCCTCCACCTCGCCGGCCGCCTCGTAGCCGTTGCGGGAGGCCGGCAGGGTCGGCTGGTAGTAGTAGCCGCCCGCGCGGAAGAGGGCCTCGGCTCGGTTGAGGCCCAGCGCCTCCACCGCGACCAGGACCTCACCGGGACCGGGCGCGGGCAGCTCGACCTCTTCGACGCCGAGGACGTCGGGGCCGCCGAGTTCGTGAAAGAGCACGGTGCGTGCGGTGGTTGTCATGTCGTCGACGCTAAGTCCCGTGCCATGGACGATCCATGTCCTTCTGTCTCGGTTTCCTGTCCGATCGTCTCTGCCTGCCGCACTGCCCGTTAGAGTCGCCGCATGGACGTGCTGAGCGACGTGGTCGCCGCCATGCGCACCGGCCGGCCGCACTCCGCGCGCCGGTACCAGTACGCGCCCTGGGGCCAGCGGTGGGCCGACTCCGACGAGGCCGGGTTCCATGTGGTGCTGCGCGGCTCGGCCTGGCTGATCCCGCGGGACGGGGAGCCGGTGGCGCTGGCACCGGGGGATGTCGTCTTCCTGGCGCACGGGCAGGGGCACGCGCTGGTCAGCGGGCTCGACGTGGCGCCGCGGGAGATGCGGCGGCTGCCGGACGGCACCTGGAGCGGACCGCCCGGCGAACCGCGCGAGGGCTGCCCGGACACCGTCACCCTGTGCGGGACCTACCGGCTGGACCGGGACCGGGCGCACCGCCTGCTGGCCGAGCTGCCCGAGGTGGTGCACCTGCCGGCCCGGGTGGGCGGCCATCGTTCGCTGCGGGCGGCGGTGGAACTGCTCGGGATGGAGCTGGAGGAGGGGCGGCCGGGCACCGACGCGATCGTCACCTCGCTGCTGGACACCCTGCTGCTGTACATCCTGCGGGCCTGGTGGGAGAGCGAGCGGGCGGCGGGCCGGGCCCGCGGCTGGTCGGCCGCGCTGGCCGACCCGGCGGTCGCCGCGGCGCTCCGCGCGATCCACGGCGACCCGGCCCGTCCCTGGACGGTCGCGGAACTGGGCGCCACCGGCGGGCTGTCCCGCGCGGCCTTCGCACGCCGGTTCACGGGGCTGGTGGGCGAGCCGCCGCTGACGTATCTGACCTGGTGGCGGATGACGACGGCGGGCCGGCTGCTGCGCCACGACGACCTGTCCCTGCGTGAGGTGGCCGCGCGCACCGGCTACACCTCGGAGTTCGCCTTCGCCAAGGCGTTCAAACGGGAGCACGGGATGGCACCGGGCCGGTACCGCGGCAAGGGGTCCTGAACCTGCCGGGCCGCTGGGCCGCTGGACCGCTGGGCCGGCGTACCCCGTCATCCTCGCTCGCGCAGCAGCTCCAGCGTCCTCTCCAGCTCCGTCAGCAGGACGGCCGCCGCCCGGTCCGGGTCCGCCCCGGCGATGGCGTGGACCAGGGCCGCGTGGGTGTCGTCGCCGGTGCCCGGGTCCTCCTCGCGCAGCCGGGTGAGGTCCAGCAGGGTCACCAGGCCCTCCCGCAGGACGGGGAGGAACTCGGTGAACAGGCCGGTGAGCACGGGGTTGTGCGCGGCGGCGACCACGGCCGCGTGCAGAGCGATGTCGGCGTCCACGAAGCCCGCGTCGTCCCCGGCGGCGGCCGTACGACGGTCCTCCAGCGCGGCCCGCAGCGCCGTGACGTCCTCGTCGGTACGGCGCCGCGCGGCGAGCCGGGCCGCCTGCACCTCCACGCCCATGCGGACCTCGTAGACATCGGTGACCGCGGCCCGGCGCAGCCGGGCGGGCCAGTCCTCGGCGGGCTCGGTGGCGATGACGAAGACGCCGGCGCCGTGCCGGGGCCGGACCAGTCCGGCGCCGGCGAGGGCACGCAGGGCCTCGCGGACCGTGGAGCGGCCGACGCCGAGTTCCCGGGCGAGGGTGGTCTCGCCGGGCAGCTTGGTGCCGACGGGCCAGTGCCCGGCGGTGATCTGGTCCCGCAGGCGCTGCGCGGCCTGTTCGACCAGGGGGCTGGGGCGGAGGGCGCCGAGCGGCATGGAGGTCACCAACTTGCTGGGGAGACGAGGGGTGTGCGGATGGATTCTGACTTGTCTGAGGAGCTGAGGTGTCGCTAGCGTACCCGGCATGACACTTCGCGGTCTGCTTCTTCTCGGCTGCCGCGGCGGGGTGTGACGCGACCGGCCCCCCGCCGCGGGGCTCCGCGCTGCCGGTCACCGTCCGACCGAGCCGAGAGGCAGCCGACGATGACCACCACCCCCGTCTGGAACCCCCAGCGGCCCAGCCCGATGCCGTACCACCGCTACCGCCCCTTCCAGGACCGGGTGAGCGTGCCCGTGACCGACCGCGCCTGGCCCGCCGCCCGGATCGAGCGCGCCCCGCTGTGGGTGCCCGTGGATCTGCGCGACGGCAACCAGGCGCTGGCCGAGCCCATGGACACGCCCCGCAAGCGCCGCTTCTTCGACCTGCTGGTGGCGGTGGGCTTCAAGGAGATCGAGGTCGGCTATCCGTCCGCGAGCCGTACCGACTTCGACTTCGTCCGGCACCTGGCGGACGGCGGGGTGGTGCCGGACGACGTGACGCCCGTCGTCTTCACGCCCGCCCGCGCCGACCTGATCGACCGGACCTTCGACGCGATCGAGGGGCTGCCGCGGGCCGTGGTCCACCTGTACATCGCCACCTCGCCGGTCTGGCGGGAGGTGGTGCTCGGCCGCAGCCGGGCCGAGGTGTGGCGGACCGTGCGCGAGGCGGCGGAGCACATGGCCCGGCGGGCCGGGGACGCGCCCGGCGTCCGCTTCCAGTTCTCGCCGGAGACGTTCAACCTCACCGAGCCGGACTTCGTCCTGGAACTGTGCGACGGGCTCACCGAGTTGTGGGACGCGAGCCCCGACCGCCCGGTCACCCACAACCTCCCGGCGACCGTGGAGATCGCCACGCCGAACGTCTACGCCGACCAGATCGAGTACGCGCACCGCAACCTCGCCCGCCGGGACTCCGTGATCCTCTCGGTGCATCCGCACAACGACCGCGGCACGGGGGTCGCCTGCGCGGAACTCGCCGTGCTGGCCGGCGCCCAGAGGGTGGAGGGCTGCCTGTTCGGCAACGGCGAGCGCACCGGTAACGTCGACCTGGTGACCCTCGCCCTCAACCTCTACGCCCAGGGGGTCGACCCCATGGTCGACCTCGGCGACATCGACGCCGTACGGGAGACGGTGGAGCACTGCAACCGGCTGCCGGTGCACCCGCGCCACCCCTATGCCGGGGAACTGGTCCACACGGCGTTCTCCGGCACCCACCAGGACGCGATCGGCAAGGGCCTGGCCGAGCACGCGCGCCGCGCCCGGGAGTCGGGGGTGCCTAAGGCCCAGGCGCCGTGGTCGGTGCCGTATCTGCCGATCGACCCGGCGGACGTGGGGCGGTCGTACGAGGCGGTGATCCGCGTCAACTCCCAGTCGGGCAAGGGCGGGGTGGCGTATCTGCTGCGCACGCACCACGGCATCGACCTGCCGGCGCGGATGCGGGCCGACTTCGCGCGGGTCGTGCAGGAGGCGACGGACGACAGCGGGCGGGAGGCGACGCCGAAGGAGCTGTACGAGCTGTTCCGGGCGACCTACCTGACGGACGGGGCGGCGGTACGGCTGCACGACTGGTCCGTGCGGGAAGAGGCACCCGGCGTGCACCGCTTCGTCTGCACCCTGGAGGCCGGCGACCGCGTCGGCGACCACGAGGGCACGGGCGCCGGTCCGCTGACCGCCTTCGTCGACGCGCTGGCCGGTGCGGGCGTCGCGGTCGAGGTCGTGGACTTCACCCAGGACGGGACGGCGGCCTTCGCCGAGTGCCGGGTCGGCGGCGTCACGGCCTGGGGCGCGGGAACGGGGCCGTCGGCCGCCGTGCACGCGGTGCTGTCCGCGGTGAACCGGGCGGTGCGATGACGCGGGCGACGACGGAGACGACGACGGAGGTGCTGCGCGCCGAGGACGTGCACGTCGTCCGGGACGGGCGGCCCATCCTCCAAGAGGTCTCCCTGACCGTCCGGGCCGGTGAGCACTGGGCGCTGCTCGGCGCCAACGGCGCGGGCAAGTCCACGCTGCTGGGGCTGCTCGGCGCGGTGGTCCATCCGACCCGGGGCACGGTGGAGGTGCTCGGGCACCGGCTGGGCCGGGTGGACCTGCGCGAGCTACGGGCCCTGGTCGGGCACGTCGACCCGCGCCATCCGCTGACCTCGCCGCTGCGGGTACGGGACGTGGTGCTCACCGGGGTGACGAACTCGGTCGAGCCGGTCCCCCGGTGGCGGCCCACCCCGGAGCAGACGGAGCGGGCCGAGGCGCTGCTGGCCACGCTGGGGCTGGGGTCGCTGCGGGACGCCCGGTGGCCGACCCTCTCGCAGGGGCAGCGCGGCCGGACGCTGATCGCGCGGGCCTTGATGCCCCGGCCGCGGCTGCTGCTCCTGGACGAGCCGGCGACCGGCCTGGACCTGCCCGGCCGTGAGCAGCTGATCGATGCGCTGGAGGAGCTGCGGGCGGCCCACCCGGCGCTGGCGACGGTGCTGGTCACCCACCATCTGGAGGAGCTGCCGGCGGGTACCACGCACGCCGTGCTGCTGCGCGACGGACGGGTGCTGGCCTCGGGGCCGGTCGCGTCGGTGCTCACCAGCGACCAGGTCGGCAAGTGCTTCGACCTGCCGTTGACGCTGGCGCGGCACGAGGGACGCTGGAGCGTGCGGATCCGGCGCGGGACGTGAGGGGCACGACGGCATGACGAAGGGGGTGCCCAGGCCGCTCGGGCGGGCACCCCCTGTCGCCGGCGGGTCACTTGCTCAGGTAGGCCCAGAACTCGTCGAACGACAGCACCTTGTCGCCGTTGAGGTCGCGGGTCTTGATGACGGCCTCCGCGACCGTCTCGGTGACGTTCCAGTCACCCTGCTGCGCGAGGGCGGACTTGAACTCCGCTGCGGTGATGAATCCGTCACCGTCCGCGTCGATCCGCTGGAACTGCTTGCGTGCTTCCTCGATGTCCGCCACCGATCCGCCCCTTTTGGTCGTGTTTCTCATGCCGTGCTGGCGTACTGACGCAGGTCAGATTAACGGCCCGCACGCGAGCGGAGTGCGGCGACCACCCAGGCGAAGTCCTCGGCGTGCGGTGGCGCCGACTGCCGGTTCACCACGGCGACCAGCTCCCGGTAGCGGGCCACGCGCTCGTCGAAGCCGGCCGTCATGCGGTCCAGTACGTCACCCCGGTCGGCGTCGCCGAACAGTTCGTCCAGCACCTCCTCCGCCCCGGGTCCGGTGGGGTCGACGCCACGCTCGCGGGCCGGTGCCACCAGCTCCACCAGCCGCTTGGCGAACCACAGTGACCGCCCGCCCGGCTCGCCGGGCCGCCGGTCGGCCGCGTTGAACTCGACGGCCCGGCGCATCTGCGCCCGGAACGCCGGGTCCTGGAGCATCTCGGCCAGCTCCACCCAGGCGTCCACCTCCTCGGGCGTGGGGTCCTGCGCCAGGTGGACGGCGGTGCGCCGCATCCGGTCCCGGACGTCGGGGTCCACGGTGTCGAGCCCGTGCAGCGTCTCCGCCACGAACTCCTCCATGATCCGCTGCCGTTCGGCGGCGGACAGTCGCGCCAGCTTGTTCACGAGTGTCGTCTCCTTCGCGGTCGAACCGCGTCGCGCCACGGTGGACAGCACCGCACGGGTCACCTTCAGCGACCGGATCTGCGCGTCCAGCGCCGCCACGTGCGCGGCCGCGACCTGGGCCACGGTCCGCTCGCCGGCCAGCACCCCGCGCACGTCCGCCAGGCCGAGACCCAGTTCGCGCAGGGTGCGGATCAGCTCCAGGCGGGCGACGCCCGCGGCGTCGTAGAGCCGGTAGCCGCCGGCCGACCGGGCCACCGGGGTGAGCACGCCCGCGTCGGACCAGTAGCGGATGGTGCGCACGCTCAGTCCGGTGGCGCGGGCCAGCTCGCCGATGGTGAGAAGTCCGGTGCCGTCCTCGATCATGTCTGCGAGTCTGGGCCTTCCAGTGGGTGGAGACTCAAGGAGCGGGCCTTGGAGACCTTGCGGGACATTCTCGACGCGGTGGCGGCCGGTGTCTTCCCGCCGGCGGACGGCGGTACGACGGTCGTGGCGCAGCCCTCGGCGCGGGACGCGGGGGTGCTGTCCTTCACCGCGCACTCGGTGGTCTTCACCGACGAGGACCCCGAGTGGGTGCACGCGACGCTGCGCGGCCTGGACTGCGATCCCCTGGCGGCCACGATGCACCCGCGCTTCCTGACCGCCCTGCTGGACCGGACCGGACGCCGGGCCGAGACCGTCGACGCGGTCCTGGTGGGCGACCCGCTGCCGGGTGGGCCCCCGCTCGCGCTGACCGAGATCGAGGACGCCGGCCACCCGCGGATCCGGTACGCCCGGGGGCGCCGGGACGAGGTGCGGGCCTGGGTGGCCGACGGCGGGGTGCTGGTCATGGGGCGCGGGCTCGCCGGGCGGCTGGAGGTGTCGGTCGAGGTGGCCGAGGACGCCCGGCACCGGGGGCTCGGGCGGCTGCTGGTGACCGCCGCCCGGCAGCTTTCCACGGAGCCGCTGTGGGCGCAGGTCGCCCCGGGGAACGCCCGCAGCCTGCGGGCGTTCCAGGCCGCCGGGTACCGTCCGGTGGGCGCGGAACTGCTGCTTCAGCGGAAGATGCCGGTGTGCCCCAGTGAGTAGCGGCCCGGCTGGGGGTAGACGGCGAGGCCGTGCGGGCCGCTGCCGACCTTGACGCGGGCCAGTTCGGCGCCGGTGCGGGTGTCGATGGCGTACACCTCGGAGTTGTAGCGGCCGGACAGCCACAGCACCTTGCCGTCGGCGGAGACCCCGCCCATGTCGGGGCTGCCGCCGCCGGGCAGGCGCCACTTCCTGGTGAGCCGGTTCCGGGTGAAGTCGAAGATCGAGATGGTGCCCTCGCCCCGGTTGGAGATGTACATCTCGCGGGAGTCGCGGCTGACGTAGAGGCCGTGGGCGCCCTTGCCGGTGGCGAGGAACCGGGGCGGGGTGAACTTGTCGCCGTCGAGGATCCACAGGCCGCCCGCCATCATGTCGGCGATGTAGAACAGCTTCCCGTCCGGTGAGATCTTGACGTCCTGCGGCATGGCGCCGTGGAACGGGAGCTTCTCCTGGGCGACGACCTTCATCCGCGCCGTGTCGACCTTGAGGATCTCGCCGCTGAACTCGCAGGAGACGACGAAGTAGCGGCCGTCGATGGAGAAGTCGGCGTGGTTGACGCCGTAGCAGCTGACCGGGAGGGCCTTGACGACCTTCATGGTGTGCGCGTCGCGGAAGACCAGTTGGCGGTCCATGGAGGCCATGACGACGGCGTACTTGCCGTCGGGCGTGAAGTACAGGTTGTACGGGTCGTGCACGGCGACGGGCTTGCCGGCCCGGCCGGTCCGCGGGTCGATCGGGGTGAGGCTGTTGCCGAGGTCGTTGTTGACCCAGAGGGTCTTCAGGTCCCAGGACGGCACGACGTGCTGGGGCTGGCGGCCGACCGGGATGGTCTCGACGATCCGGTAGGTGGCGGGGTCGATGACGGTGACGGTGTCGGAGTTGGTGTTGGGGACGTACACCCGGGAGGGGAAGTCCTTGACCACGGGCGAGAGCCGGTTCGGCCGGTCGGCGGCGTAGAGGTCGGCCGGGTCGTCCACCGGCGGCATCCCCGGCAACACGTCGACCAGCGGCTTCCTCACCTTCGGCTGGACCGGCGCCTTGCTGCCGACGGCCTCGTCCGCGTGGTCGCGGGACCCGCCGCCGCACGCGCAGAGCAGTGTCAGGGCGGTGACGGCGGCAGCGGTGGCCAGCAGGCGGGCGGCTTTCGTGGTTCGCATCAGCTCAGCAGCTCCGTGGTGGTGACCGCGCGCAGTCCGCGGCGGCCGAGTTCGGTCAGGACGTCGGGGAGGGCGGCGACCGTGTCGGGGTATCCGAAGTGCAGGCTCACCACCGATCCGTTGCGTACGCCGGCGAGGACCTCACGGGTGACGGCGGCGGCGCCGGGGCGGGTGTAGTCGAGCGAGTCGACGTCGTACGACAGCACGTGCGGGTAGCCGGCGGCGCGGGCCAGCCGGGCGACGAGCGGGGAGGCGGCCGGGGCGCGGGAGGGGCGGAACCAGGTGCCGATGGAGCCGGTGAGCCGCTTGAGCCGCGCGGCGCAGTCGGTGATCTCCCGGCGGGCCTCCGCCTCGGGCAGGGTGTTGACGCCGATGTGCCGCTGGGTGTGGTTGCCGAGGTCGTGGCCGCCGTCGAGGATGCGGCGGGCGAGGTCCGGGTGCTGGTCCAGCCAGGTGCCGACGGCGAGCACGGTCAGCCGCGCACCGCGCTGTTCGGCGGTGTCGAGCAGGGCGTGGGCGAGGGCCGGGTCCCCCTGGCCGTGGAAGGTGAGGGCCACCCGGGGGCGGGTGCGGGGGCCGTGGGTGATCTGGGCGGGCTGGCCCGGGTAGGCGCGGGGGCCCGCCGGGGGGTGTGCCGGGGGCGGCTTGGGGGCGGCCGAGGCGGGGGGCCGGGCGGCGTGTCCGGTGCCGCATCCGGCGGCGAGCGCACCGCCGGCGGCGATTTTGGCGCCGGTGCGCAGCACAGCACGGCGGTGGGTGGGGGTCACCCGCACCATTTAAGGGGTGATGAGTAAGAAATCGGGCGATTGGTGCCGTGCGTCGAGCGCGGGTCGTCGTGGCTGGTCACCCGGTTCCCGCGCCCCTTGAGAACGCTCCTAGCGGTCGGCGACCCGCATCTCGAACCATGTCGTCTTGCCCCGCGGCAGCAGGTCGACGCCCCAGCGGTCGGCGAGCTTGTCGACGAGGAACAGCCCGCGTCCGCTGATGTCCATCTCCTGGACGGGCATCAGGCAGGGCAGCCCGCGCGAGGGGTCGCGGACCTCGACCCGGATCCAGCCGGTGCGGCGGCGCATGCGCAGGCAGAAGACGCGGGCGCCGGTGTGCCGTACGGCGTTGCCGACGAGTTCCGACACGAGCAGGACGGTGTCCTCGGCCAGTTTGGGGGTGAGCCGCCAGGTGCGCAGGACGACGACCTGGGCGAGCCGGCGGGCGGTGGCCGCGGACTCCGGGCGGGACGGCAGCGGGACCTCCGCCTCCGTCGGGTTCCCGAACAGTTCGAGCGCCTTGAGCCCCTGTTCGTCCTCGACCGCGGGTGACCAGCGAGCCGCGGCCGCACGGCTGTCTCCCCGCGGCTGTTCGATGCCCTCCAGCCCCGCCATGCCCCCATGATGGCCGTCCGGAGCCGTCTTGGGGGCCGTTCCGGGGGAATACGCCCCTCGCACGCCCCTGCCCCGCGCCCGCCGATCGGCATATGCCGTCGGCATGTCAATGTCCGGCACATCCCGGCTGACCTGCGGCGACGGCTCACTTCCTGGCAATCGTCGGGCTCCCTCGGCAAGGCAGGCTTAAGGTTGTGTTAAGGCTCCCATAAACCGCCCCATCGAGGGACCCGAATCAGACGACGCGTCAATTGCAAGGCGACCCGCGGAAGTCGGCGGGGCGTTCACGCGGTTGACGGTCAGACGAACTTGGCCTTGCCCGGCCCCTCCTCCACGAAGCTGCGCATGCCGCGCTCGCGGTCCTCGGTGGCGAACAGACCCGCGAACCAGTTCCGTTCGACGGCGAGCCCGGTGTCGATGTCGGCCTCCAGACCGGTGTCGACGGACTCCTTGGCCGCGCGCAGCGCGATGGCCGGGCCCTGGGCGAGCCGCGCGGCCCAGGCGTGCGCCTGCTCGTACACCTCGGCGGCCGGTACGACGCGGTCCACCAGGCCGATGGCGAGGGCCTCGTCGGCCTTGACCTGACGGCCCGTGAAGATCAGGTCCTTGGCCTTGGAGGGGCCGATCAGCCGGGGCAGCCGCTGGGTGCCGCCGGCGCCCGGGATCAGGCCGAGCAGGATCTCGGGCTGGCCGAGCTTGGCGTTGTCGGCGGCGATGCGGTAGTCGGCGCACAGGGCGAGCTCGCAGCCGCCGCCGAGGGCGTAGCCGGTGACGGCCGCGACGACGGGCTTGGGGATGCGGGCGACGGCGGTGAAGGAGTCCTGGAGGGCGCGGGAGCGGCGGACCATCGCCGCGTGGTCCATGTTCTGCATCTCCTTGATGTCCGCGCCCGCCGCGAACACCCGCTCGCCGCCGTAGATCACCACGGCGCGCACGTCGTCGCGGTCCGCGGCCTCCTCGGCCAGCTCCTTCAGCCGGTCCTGGGTGGCGATGTCCAGCGCGTTCATCGGCGGCCGGTCCAGCCGCAGGGTGCCGACGCCTTCGGCGACTTCGAGAGTGACGGTCATGGGGCTCAGGTTAACGGCCACTAACGACAATGGGCCCGGTGCCGTAGGTCACAGCACCGGGCCCTTACGTCAGACGGGGCTCACTTCTTCCAGTCGGCCCACGACATGTTCCAGCCGTTGAGGCCGTTGTCGGGGGCGACCGTGGCGTCGTGGGAGTTCTTGACGACGACCACGTCACCGATCATCGAGTGGTTGAAGAACCAGGCGCCCGGGACGGAGCCGTCGTAGCCGCCGCGCACGTCGCGCAGGCCGACGCAGCCGTGGCTGGCGTTGTAGTGGCCGGGGGCGTCCGGCGCCCAGTAGTTGCCGTGGATGAAGGTGCCGGAGTTGGTGAGCCGGATGGCGTGCGGGACGTCCTTGATGTCGTACTCGCCGCCGTAGCCGACGGTCTCGCCGTTCATGCGGGTGACGGTGAGCTTCTCGCTCATGACCATCTGGCCGTTCCAGGTGTCGTAGCCGGGCTTGCCGGTGGTGACCGGGACGGTCCTGACGACCTTGCCGTCCTGGGTGACCTTCATCGTGTGCTTCTTGGCGTCCACGACGGAGACCTGGTTGCGGCCGATGGTGAACTTCACGGTCTTGCGCTGCTTGCCGTAGACGCCGTCGCGGCCCTCGACGCCGTCCAGGTCGAGGTCGACGGTGACCTTGGTGCCTTCCTTCCAGTACTTCTCGGGGCGGAAGTCGAGGCGGTCGTTGCCGAACCAGTGGCCCTCGACGTCGACGGCCGGCTCGGTCTTGATGCGGATGGCCTTCTCGACCGCGTCCGGGCTGGTGATGCCGCGGGTGAAGCGTATGGAGAACGGCATCCCGACGCCGACCGTGGAGCCGTCCTCGGGGGTGAAGTAGCCGACGAAGGTGTTCTTCGGGGTCAGCGTGGTGAAGGTGGAGTCCTCGGCGGCCTCGCGGCCCTCGGAGTCCTTGGCGACCGCGTGCACCGAGTACTTGGTGCCGGCGGCCAGGTGGGTCGACGGCGTCCAGGAGGCGCCGCCGCCGGATATCGCGCCCTCGACCTTCGCGCCCTTGGCGTCCTTGACGGTGACCTCGGTCAGCTTGCCCCGGGCGACGCTGACCTTGAGCGCCCCGCTGGTGTCGACGCCGGTGGCACCGGACTTGGGCGCGATGCTGACCGCGGCCGTGGACTGCTCGCCCTTCTGGCTGCCGGCGCCCTTGCCCTTACCGTCCCCGGAACCGGAGCCCGAGTCGCCGCCCCCGCCGCACGCGGCGAGCGACAGCACCAGGGCACCGGCTATGAGTGCCAGTCCCCCACGGCCTCGCCGCCCCCGAGCCGACGCCCCCGCCACAGGCCGCGTGTTCACGTTGTTCTCCCCTCCAGCGGACCTGGTCAGGCCCGCTCCCCACCACATTGTGCGCGCATATTAACTGCCAGGATTTGAGCTGGGTGTCAGGCGAATGTCACCGTTCCGTCGCAACTTCCGCCCGGCACCCGTGCGCGCGTCCCGCCCCCTCACCTGGTTACTTCACCGCGCTGCCCGCTTTCCATGCCTTCCAGCCCATGTTCCACCCGCCGAGGCCGTTGTCCGGAGCGACGGTCTTGTCCTTGCTGTTGACCACTTCGATGACGTCCCCGACGAGGCTGCGGTCGAAGAACCAGCCCGCCGGGGTGTCCGAACTGCCGCCCTTGACGTCCATGAGGCCGACGCAGCCGTGGCTGACGTTGACCTGGCCGGGGGCGTCCGGCGCCCAGTAGTTGCCGTGCAGGAAGGTGCCGGAGTCGGTGAGCTTCATGGCGTGCGGGACGTCGGGGATGTCGTACTCGGCGCCGAGGCCGACCGTCTGGCTGTTCATGCGGGTGACCTCCAGCATGTCCATCACCACCATCTTCCCGTTGTACGTCGGGTGCTTGGGGGCGCCCGCGGTGATGGGGACGGTGGCGAGGAGGTGTCCGTCGCGCCGGACGTCCATGGTGTGCTGGGCCACGTCGACCAGGGAGGTCTGGCTGCGGCCGACGGTGAAGGAGAACGTCTTGTCCTGGAGGCCGTAGATCCCGCGGGCGCCCTCGACGTCCCGCAGGTCCAGGTCGACGGTCACCTCGGTGCCGGGCTTCCAGTAGCGCTCCGGGCGGAAGTCCAGGCGGCCCTTGCCGAACCAGTGCGGGCGGATCTCGACCGGGGGCCGTGCGCTGACCCGGACGGCGCGCTGGACGGCGGCGCGGTCGGTGATCTCCTGGCTGAAGGAGAGCGAGACGATCATGCCGGTGCCGACGGTGGCGCGGTTCTCGGGGCTGACGTAGGCGATGAACCGCTGGTCGGGGACGTAGGTGGTGAAGGTGGTGTGCCGGGCCGAGCGGCGGCCGTGGGAGTCCAGCGCCACCGCGTCGACGGTGTACCGGGCGGCCAGCGCCAACTGGTCCTCGTCGGGGCGCCAGGTCAGCCCGTCCTCGCTGATGCGCCCCGGGACCGGCGTCTCCTGCGCGTCCTGCGACTTGACCACGGTCACCTTCTCCAGGCGCCCGCCGGGCACCCGCACCTGTAGCCGGTCGCCCGGACGGACGGCCTTGCTGCCGTCGTCGGGGGTCACCCGGATGACGTCCTCGGGGGCCGGGGACCTGCCCAGCGTCCCGCCCATGCCCAGGGGGCCCGAGCCGTCCATGGAGCAGCCCGCGAGCAGCCCCGCCCATGTCAGTACGGCGGCCAGCGCGGCCCCCGCGCGCCGTGCGCGTCCAGTTACGTGCCTCACGCGAGACCCAACGACCGGCCCGCCCCGGGGAAACGTGAGTGCGAGCCACGCGCTGGGCAGAACAGAGGGAAGGACGACACGTTGAGGGTCCCCCGCAGGGGACCCCAGGCCCGCGTCGGAGCCGTCGGGGCGCGGCCGGACCGGGTGGCCGGGGTGCCGAGGGCGCCCCGGCCACCCGGCGCGGCCGGTCGCGCCCCTCGGGCGAGCCACTGGGAAGAGGGGCGACAGTGACGAGCGCAGCCGAGCAGCGGGCACCGGCCGGGGGGCCGGCCGCGGGGAGCGGGCAACCGGCGGCGGTGAACGGCGCCCGGCGGGCCGTGCCGCCTGTCCCGGCGGTGTGGCCGGGGACGCCGACCCCGCTGGGCGCCCGGTTCCGGACCGGCCCGGACGGGGTCGCGGGCACCAACTTCGCGCTGTGGGCGGCCGGTGCGGAGGCCGTCCGGGTGTGTCTCTTCGACGAGGGCGGCCGGGAGACGCAGCTCCCGCTGACCGAGCTGACGCACGAGATCTGGCACGGCTTCGTGCCCGGTGTGATGCCGGGTCAGCGCTACGGCTACCGGGTGGACGGCCGCTGGGACCCGTGGACCGGCGCCCGCTGGAACCCGGCGAAGCTGTTGCTGGACCCGTACGCGCGCGCGGTGGACGGGGAGTTCGCCTCGTCCGGGCTGTCACCGCAGGTGTACGGGCACGTGCGGGACTGGCCGGACCAGTCGGTCGCCGACACGGTGCGCGACGAACGGGACTCGGCGCCGTACGTCCCCAAGGGGGTCGTCGTCCACGATGACGACGACTGGTCCGACGACCGGCGCCCCAAGACGCCGTGGGCCGACTCGGTGATCTACGAGCTGCACGTGCGGGGCTTCACCCGGCTGCACCCCGGCGTCCCCGAGGAACTGCGCGGCACCTACGCGGGGCTGGCGCACCCGGCCGCGATCGACCACCTCGTCAGGCTGGGCGTCACGGCCGTCGAGCTGCTGCCGGTGCACCAGTTCGCGCACGAGGACCACCTGCTGCGCCGGGGCCTGCGGAACTACTGGGGCTACAACTCCATCGGCTACTTCGCCCCGCACGCGGCCTACGCGGCCTCCGGCACGACCGGCCAGCAGGTCGGCGAGTTCAAGCGGATGGTGCGCGCACTGCACGCGGCCGGCATCGAGGTCATCCTGGACGTGGTCTACAACCACACCGCGGAGGCGGGCGAGCTGGGCCCCACGCTGTCCCTGAAGGGCATCGACAACCGCGGCTACTACCGGCTCCAGGACGACGCCCGCCGCTACGCCGACTACACCGGCTGCGGCAACACCCTGCACGTCGTACGGCCGCAGGTGCTGCGCCTGATCACCGACTCGCTGCGCTACTGGGTGACCGAGATGGGCGTGGACGGCTTCCGCTTCGACCTCGCGGCGGCGCTGGCCCGCTCGATGCACGACGTCGACATGCTCTCCCCGTTCCTGGCGGTCATCGCCCAGGACCCGGTGCTGCGCCGGGTGAAGCTGATCGCCGAGCCGTGGGACATCGGCTCCGGCGGCTACCAGGTGGGCGCGTTCCCGCCCCTGTGGACCGAGTGGAACGACCGCTACCGCAACGCGGTCCGGGACTTCTGGCGGCACGCCCTGCCCGACGTGCGCGAGATGGGCTACCGCCTCTCCGGCTCCAGCGACCTGTACGCCTGGGGCGGCCGGCGCCCCTACGCCTCCGTCAACTTCGTCACCGCGCACGACGGCTTCACCCTGCGCGACCTGGTGTCGTACGAGAGCAAGCACAACGAGGCCAACGGCGAGGACAACCGGGACGGCACGGACGACAACCGCTCCTGGAACTGCGGCGCCGAGGGCGAGACCGACGACGAGGGCGTCCGGGCCCTGCGCCGCAGGCAGCTGCGGAACCTGCTGACGACCCTGCTGCTGTCCACCGGTGTGCCGATGCTGGTCGCCGGCGACGAACTGGGCCGCACCCAGCGCGGCAACAACAACGCCTACTGCCAGGACAACGAGATCGGCTGGCTCGACTGGTCGCTGCTGGAGCAGCCCGGCTGGCGGGCGCTGTTCGACCTGACCTCGCGGCTGATCGCGCTGCGCCACCGGCATCCGGTCCTGCGCCGGCGGGCCTTCTTCTCCGGCCGCGCCCAGACCGCGGACGGGCTGCGCGACCTGGCCTGGTTCACCGCGCGGGGCGCGGAGATGACCGAGGGCGACTGGTACGCGCCCGCCGCCACGCTCGGCATGTACCTGTCCGGCCGGGACATCCCGGGCCGCGACGAGCGGGGCGCGCCGGTGGTGGACGACAGCTTCCTCGCCGTGCTGCACGCGGGCGAGGGGCCGACCGGCTTCGTGCTGCCCGGCCCGCCGTGGGCGCAGCGGTACGAGGTGGTCGTGGACACCTCGCTGGAGGAGCAGGAGCGGGCGCCGGGCACGGTCCACCGGGCGGGGGCGGAGATCACGGTCCCGGCGCGGGCGGTGCTGCTGCTGAGGGTGGTCTGAACCCGCGGGAGAGCCGTGCGTGACGCGGATCACGCTCGCCGAGTGCAGCGCCGGCGGGGGTCCAGTGCCTTTCCCCTGGTGGAGGACGAGCCGGCGAGGACGGGGACCGTGGGATGGAGCAGACCAGGGCCGGTGAGTACGACGCGTTCGTGGCGGCCCGCTGGTCGGTGTTGTTCCATCTCGCCCGTCTGCTCACCGGCGGGGACCGGCACCGCGCCGAGGACCTGTTGCAGGAGTCCTTGGTCAAGCTGTGGTTCGTCTGGCCGAAGGTCGCCGACGAGGCGCCGGAGGCCTATGTGCGCAAGGTGCTGGCGCGGGCCGCGGCCCGGTCGGCGCGGCGGCGCTGGTGGGGCGAACGGCCCGTGGAGGAGCTGCCCGAGGTGGCGGCGTCCGGCGACATGTCGGCGACCGTGGCCGAGCGGTCCCGCCTGGAGGCGGCGCTCGCCCAGCTGACGCCGCGGCAGCGGGCCGCCGTGGTGCTGCGCTACTACCAGGACCTGCCCGACCGGCAGGTCGCGGAGGCCCTGGGCTGCCCGGTGGGCACGGCCCGGTCCCATGCCGCGCGCGGCGTGGCCCGGCTCCGCGGGCTGCTGGCCGACGTCATCGAGCCGGTGGGGTGAGGGAGAACCCATGGAGCGCAGGGACCGCACGGACCACAGGGAAGACCGCACGGCTCCGCCGGACGGCACGGATCGCTTCGAGCGGGAGCTCACGCGGCTCATGCAGCGGGCCGAGCAGCCGGTGCCGTTCGAGGCACGGCACCGGGAGGCGCTGCGCGCGGGCGTGCGCACCCGGCGCCGGGTGCGCGCCGCGCGCCGGGCCGCCGGTTCCGTCCTGGCGGTGGCCGGGCTCGGCCTGGGCCTGTTCCTGTGGCCGCACGGCCACACCGCCGACCGGCCCACCGCCCCGCGCCCCCGGCCCGCGCTGAGCCCGGCGCCCACGCCGAGCACCTCGCCGTCGCAGTCGCCGTCCGGGACGCCGGGTCCGCCGCCGTCCACGACGACGTCGACGCCGACGGACGTGCCGTCACCGGGCGACACCGCGACCACCTCCGCCCCGCCCACCGCCCCGGAGGGTTCGACGACCGCCACGTACCCGCCGCCGACGGCCACGGCCACCTCCGGGGAGGACAGCACCACGCCGACGGCCACCGCGACGGCGAGCGGGCCGGCCGGGCCGTCCTACGATCCCTCGCCGTCGGTCGGCCCGAGCGACTAGCCGCGCCCCTACCCCTCCCGCACGCGCATGCCCTTCCGCGCGCCCTGCCCACCGGAACAAACAGGTACTTACGTGACATACATCCGACCGAGCCGACCCGCCCGACCGAGTGGGTCACCGGCCGCCGCACCCCGGCGCACCCCCGTGCCGACGCCCCAGGAGGGCCCCGTCCTGGACGTGACCGTGCCGGTGTTCAACGAGGAGAAGGACCTGGAGCCCAGCGTCCGGCGGCTGCGCACGCATCTGCGGGACGGCTTCCCCTACCCGTTCCGGATCACCATCGCCGACAACGCGAGCACCGACCGGACCCCGGTCATCGCCGCCCGGCTCGCCGGCGAACTCCCGGAGGTGGTCTCGCTGCGGCTGCCCGAGAAGGGCCGGGGCCGGGCGCTGCGGGCCGCCTGGTCCGGTTCCCGGGCCCCCGTGCTGGCGTACGTCGACGTGGACCTGTCCACCGGGCTCACCGCGCTGCTGCCGCTGGTGGCCCCGCTGATCTCCGGCCACTCCGACCTGGCCATCGGCACCCGGCTGGCGCCCGGCGCCCGGGTGGTGCGCGGGACGAAGCGAGAGGTCATATCCCGCTGCTACAACGCCCTGCTGCGCTGCACGCTCGCCGTCGGCTTCTCCGACGCGCAGTGCGGGTTCAAGGCGGTCCGGCGGGAGACCGCCGAGCGGCTGCTGCCGCTGGTGCGGGACGGGGAGTGGTTCTTCGACACCGAGTTGCTGGTGCTCGCCGAGCGGGCCGGCCTCAGGATCCACGAAGTGCCGGTGGACTGGGTGGACGACCCGGACAGCAGCGTCGACATCCTCGCCACCGCCCTGGCCGACCTGCGCGGGATCGTACGGATGCGGCGCACCTTGAGCCGCCGCCGGCCGAAGCCGGTGGTCCGGTGACCGCGACCCTGTCCGGCATCCGCGCCCCGGCCCCCGGGACCGCGCCCGTCTCCCGGCCACGGGCCGCCGTCCGCCGCCACGGACCGGTCCTCGCCCTGTTCGGCACGCTGAAGCTGGCCGGTTTCTGCTCGTTCATGTACCTGCTGTCCTCCACCGGGGACTACCGCACCAAGCACCCGCGGTTCGGCGGCGGCGCCCACGCCTGGGACGTGCTGGCCACCTGGGACGGCTGGTGGTACCAGCAGATCGCCCTGCACGGCTACGACCCGAAGCTCGTCCCGGTCCCGGGCGCCACCGGCCTGATCACGCTGGAGGGCAACTCGGCGGCGTTCTTCCCGCTCTATCCCGCCCTGATGCGGCTGACCTCGGCCGTCACCGGCCTCGGCTCCTACGGCGCCGGGCTGCTGGTCTCCGTCGTCGCGTCCTTCGCCGCCGCCCTCGGCATCCACGCCGTCGCCGAGCGGTTCGGCGGCCGGCGGGCCGGACTCGCGGCGGCCGGGCTGTGGGCGGTGTGGCCGGGCTCGGGCGTGGAGTGGGCGGTCTACTCCGACTCCCTCTACGTGGCCCTGGCCGCCTGGGCCTGCCACGCCGTCCTCACCCGCCGCTGGCTCACCGCCGGCGTGCTCGCCTTCACGGCCGGTCTCAACCGGCCCACGGCCGCCGCGCTGATCGCCGCGCTCGGCGTGGCCGCGCTGCTGTCCCTGCGCCGCCGGGAGGACGGCGCGCTGCGCCCGCTGCTGGCCACGGCCCTCGCCCCGCTGGGACTGCTCGGCTATCTGCTCTGGGTCGGCGACCGCATGGGCGACCTGGGCGGCTACTTCGAGCTCCAGTCGGGCGCCTGGGCGCACAGCTTCGACTACGGCGAACAGACCCTGGACGTCCTGACGTCCGTGCCCGTGGGCAGGTTCGACTACCTCTTCGCCTCCCCCTTCGCGGACGTCATCTCCGTCGGCGTCATCCTGCTCGCCTGCGCGCTGCTGCCGCTGCTGCTGCGGCTGCGCCCGCCGGCGGTGCTGGTCGTGTACACCGTCCTCACCCTGGTCCTGGTGCTCGGCAGCCAGCAGATCGTCGCCAACATCTCCCGCTACCTGCTGCCCTGCTTCCCGCTGTTCCTGCCGCTCGCGGTGGCCATGCGGCGGCTGAGCCTGCCCGTGCAGTGCACGCTGCTGGGCATCGCGGCCCTGGCGTCCGGCTCGTACGCCGGGTACGCGCTCTTCGAACTGGGAGTGCCGTGATCCCGTCCGCCGGCCGGCGAGGGCCGAGGCTGTGACGACGCGGCGGTAGCCGGTTCCGGGAACGAAGGGGCCCGCGCACTCGGCCGTGGTGCCGAAAGGGGCCTGCGGGCCGACCTCGCCGGCCAGGAGGAGGACGGGCCGCGCGAACCGGGCGAGCGCGGCGCGGGTGGCCGCCGGGGCGGAGGCGGCGACGATCTCCGGGTTCCTCCGCTCGTCCTCCACGTCCTGACAGGTCCCCAGCCGCGTGGCAGGCGAGCCGGGTCCCGTCGTACGCCGAGGAGGCGGGCATGGCCGGGACCCTGTCAGCGGCGTACCGGCGAGGGCAACCGGGTTTCGGCGGGCGCCCGGACGCCGCGCGGGTCAGGCCAGGCTGTCCCGCCATGCCTGGTGGAGGTCGGCGAACCGGCCCGTGCCGGCGATGAGTTCGTCCGGATGGCCGTCCTCGACGATCCGGCCGTGCTCCATCACCAGCACCCGGTCCGCGATCTCCACCGTGGAGAGCCGGTGCGCGATCACCACGGCGGTACGGCCCCGCAGCACCGTCGCCATCGCCCGCTGCACCGCCCGCTCCCCCGGGATGTCCAGCGAACTGGTCGCCTCGTCCAGGATCAGCACGGCCGGGTCGGCGAGCAACGCGCGGGCGAAGGCGACCAGTTGGCGCTGCCCGGCGGAGATCCGGCCGCCGCGCTTGCGGACGTCGGTGTCGTAGCCGTCGGGCAGGGCGCTGATGAACTCGTGCGCGCCGATCGCCTTCGCGGCCCGCTCGATCTCCTCCCGGGTGGCCTCGGGCCGGCCGAGGGCGATGTTGTCGGCGACCGTGCCGGAGAACAGGAACGCCTCCTGCGTCACCATGACCACCCCGCGCCGCAGTTCGGGCATCGGCAGCTCGCGCAGGTCCACGCCGTCCAGCAGCACGCGCCCGGCGGAGGGGTCGTAGAACCGGGCGAGCAGCTTGGCCAGGGTGGACTTGCCCGCGCCGGTGGAGCCGACGACCGCGACCGTCTGCCCGGCGGGCAGGGTCAGGTCGAAGCGGGGCAGCACCTCGCCGCCGGTGCGGTAGCCGAACCGGACCCCGTCGAAGACGACCTCGCGCCCCGGGAACTCGGTCTTCAGCGGCGGCAGTTCGCGCGGGTGCTCCGGCTCCGGCACGGACGGCGTCTGCGCCAGCAGCCCGGCGATCTTCTCCAGGGAGGCGGCGGCCGACTGGTAGGAGTTCAGGAACATGCCGAGCCGGTCGATGGGGTCGTACAGCCGGCGCAGGTACAGCACGGCCGCCGCCAGCACGCCCAGCTCCAGCGAGTCGGCCGCCACCCGGTGGGCACCCCAGAGCACGATCCCGGCGACCGCGGTGTTGGCCACCAGCCGGGAGCCGACCACATAGCGGGCCATCTCCAGCAGGGAGTCGCCGTTCGTGCGTTCGTGCCGCGCGTTCAGCACGGCGAACTCGGCGTCGTTCGCGGCCTCGCGGCGGAAGGCCCGCACCGGCCGGATGCCGTTCATCGTCTCCACGAACTTCACGATCACCGCCGCGATGGCCGTGGACCGCGCCCCGTACACCCGCGCCGCCCGCCCGCGGTAGAGCCGGACGAGCAGGTACAGCGGCAGGAAGGACGCCACCGCCACCGCGCCGAGGCCGGGGTCGAGCCAGAGCAGCGTCGCCGAGATGTAGACGAAGGACAGGATGACGGTCACCAGCTCCTGGAGCCCCTCGTCGAGGAGTTCGCGCAGCGACTCGACGTCCGTGGTGGAGCGGGAGATGAGCCGGCCCGAGGTGTACCGCTCGTGGAAGTCGACGCTCAGCGCCTGCGCGTGCCGGAAGATCCGCCCGCGCAGGTCCAGCAGCACGTCCTGGCTGACCCGGGCGGAGGTCTCGATGAACGCGAACTGGAGCGCACCGGAGGCGAGGGCGCACAGCAGATAGCCGGCGGCGACCGCGAACAGCGGTCCGTTCCGGTCGTCCCGGAACGCGGGTACGGCGGTGTCGATGGCGTACGCCACCAGCAGCGGGCCCGCCTGCACCGCCGCCTGCTGGAGCAGCAGCAGGAGCGTGGTGAGCGCGACCCGGGCCTTCATGGGCGCGAGCAGCGAGCGCAGCAGGGCGGCGGTGGCGCCGGGCGGACTGGGCAGGACGTCCCGGTCGAACTGGTCGCCCGGGCCGCCCGGGCCGCCCGCGTCCTGGGGGCGGGCCGGTCCGTCGCTGTCGTCGTCGCTGACGGCGGGGGTGGAGGGGGTCGTGGTGGTCAACGGGATTCCTCCTGTTCCCCGGACATCAGATGGGCGTACTCGGCGTTCTCGCGCAGCAGTTCCTGGTGGGTGCCGACGGCGGCGATCCGGCCGCCCGAGAGCAGGGCGACGCGGTCGGCGAGCAGCACGGTGGACGGGCGGTGGGCCACGATCAGCGCGGTGGTGTCGGCGAGCACCTGGCGCAGCGCGGCCTCCACGGCGGCCTCCGTGTGCACGTCCAGGGCGGACAGCGGGTCGTCCAGCACCAGGAACTCGGGCCGGCCGACCACCGCGCGGGCCAGCGCGAGGCGCTGCCGCTGGCCGCCGGACAGGCTGAGGCCCTGCTCGCCGACGCGGGTGTCGGTGCCCTGCGGCAGCGCGTGCGCGAAGTCGGCCTGGGCGATGGCGAGGGCCCGGTCGAGTTCGGGCTTCCCCGCGGCGTCCGGGGCGCCCATGAGCACGTTCTCCCCGACGCTGGCGGAGAACAGCGTGGGCTCCTCGAAGGCCACGGCGACTCTGCCGCGCAGTTCCTCGCGGGACATGGCGGTGATGTCGACGCCGTTGAGCGTGATCCGCCCGGAGGTCACCTCGTGCAGCCGTGGGACGAGCGCGGTGAGGGTGGTCTTCCCGCTGCCGGTGGCCCCGACGAGGGCCATGGACTCACCGGGGCGGATGTGCAGGTCGACGGCGGTGAGCAGGGGCGGGGAGCCGGGGGGCGCGTCGGGGTAGCGGAACGACACGTTCTCGAACCGGAGTCCCGGCGCGGCGGGCGCGGCGTCCCGCGCCTGCGGACGAGGGCCCCCGCCCCCGCCCCCGTCCCCATCCAGTTGGTCCTCCGGCAGCTCGTCCATCACCTCGAAGTACCGCTCCGTGGCGGTCGCCGCCTCCTGACTCATCGCCAGCAGGAACCCGATCGAGTCCACGGGCCAGCGCAGGGCGAGCGCCGTGCTCAGGAAGGCCACCAACGTCCCGGCGGACAGCTCCCCGTCGGCCACCCGCAGCACCCCCAGCACCAGCGCCGCCCCGATCGCCACCTCCGGCAGCGTCACGATGACGGCCCAGATCGTGGCCAGCAGCCGCGCCTTGCGCAGCTCCGTCCCCCGGAGCCGGCCGGAGAGTTCGCGGAAGGCGCGCGCCTGGCTGCGGTGGCGGCCGAAGCCCTTGATGACGCGGATGCCGAGCACGCTCTCCTCGACCACCGTCGTCAGGTCGCCGATCTGGTCCTGGGCGCGCCGCGCCACTCGCGCGTACCGCCGTTCGAAGACCACGCACGTCCACATCACGGGCACGGCGGGGCCGAGGATGACCAGTCCCAGCACCCAGTCCTGGAGCAGCATGATGACCAGGCCGACGAGGATGGTGACGCCGTTGACGAGGAGGAACGTCAGCGGGAAGGCGAGGAACATGCGCAGCAGCATCAGGTCGGTGGTGGCGCGCGAGAGCAGCTGGCCGGACGCCCAGCGGTCGTGGAAGGCCACCGGCAGCCGTTGCAGCCGCCGGTACAGGCCGGCGCGCATCTCCGCCTCCACGTGCGACAGCGGCCGGGCCACGAGCCAGCGCCGTATGCCGAACAGGACCGCTTCGGCGATGCCGAGCAGGAGCAGGTACAGCGCGCCGCGCCATACGCCCGCCGGATCGCGGTCGGCGACCGGCCCGTCGACCATCCACTTCAGGACGAGCGGGATCACCAGCCCCGTGCAGGAGGCGACGACCGCGACGAACGCGGCGGTGAACAGCCGGGCGCGCACGGGACGGACGTACGGCCACAGCCTGAGCAGGGTGCGTACGGCGGAGCGGTCGGTGGTTTCACGTGTCGTGGGCATCAACCGCGAGCGTACGGACCGCCGCTGACAACGCCCACCGAGTTTCGGCCCGACCCCGGCCGGGCCGTGGCCGTGGGTTCCGCCGGACGGGGCGCCTCGGGGAAAATGGCCGGGCGCGCCGGGGGCGGGGCGCGCGGATCGGGGGACGGATGATCGACGCGTACGAGGATCCGGGCACGCCCGACACCCGTGGCGGCTGGTGGTTCCTGTGGTGGCTGGTGCGGTGCCAGCCGGGGCGTTCGGTGGCCGGGGCGCTGCTGGGCAGTACCTGGATGGTGCTGCTGGCCGCACAGCCGTACCTGATGGCGCGGGCCGTGGACGACGGGCTGCTGCCGGGGCGGCTGGGGGTGCTCGCCGGGTGGGCCGGGGCGATGTTCGTCGTCGGGGCGCTGAACGCCTGGGTGAGCATCCTGCGGCACCGGGTGATGACGCGGGTCCGGATGGACGCCAACTTCCGCACGGTCAAAGTGGTGGTGGGGCATGTGGTGCGGCTGGGGGCCGCGCTGCCGCGCCGGGCCGGGGCCGGTGAGGTCGTCACCATCGGGGTCGGGGACGTGCAGACCCTGGCGTCGGCGCTGACCGTGGTGGGGCCGGGGGTCGGCTCGCTCGTGGTCTACGGGGTGGTGGCCGGGCTGCTGCTGGCGATCTCCGCGCCGCTGGCCGCGGTGGTGCTGCTCGGGGTGCCGGTGATCGGGCTGCTCACCGGGCCGCCCGCGCTGCGGCTTCAGCGGGCGGAGAGCGGGTACCGCGAGCTCCAGGGGGTGCTCACCGCGCGCATCGGCGACCTCGCGGGCGGGCTGCGCGTCCTCAACGGGCTGGGCGGCAAGGGGCTGGTCGCGGACGCGTTCCGGGACGACTCGCGGCGGTTGCGGGCGCAGGGGTACCGGGTGGGCGCGGTGGCCAGCTGGGTGCAGGCGCTCGGAGTGGGGCTGCCGACCCTGTTCCTCGCCGTGGTGACCTGGCTGGCGGCCCGGCTCACCGCGCGGGGCTCCCTGTCGGTGGGCGAGTTGGTCTCGGTCTACGGCTATGTGGCGGTGCTCGTCGGACCGGTCGCGTTCTTGGTGCGGATGGCCTACGACCTCAACCGGGGCGTGGTCGCCGCGCGCCGGGCGGTACGGCTGCTGCGGCTGGAACCGGAACCGGACACCGGCACCCTGCCGGCGCCCGCCGGACCGGCCGAGCTGCACGACCCGGCGTCCGGGGTGCGGGTGGTGCCGGGCCGGCTGACCGCGCTTGCCGCCGCCCGGCCCGCCGAGGCCGCCGCCGTGGTCGACCGGCTCGGCCGGTACGGGCCCACCGACGCCACCTGGGGCGGGGTACGGCTCGACGCGGTCCCGCTGGCGGACGTACGACGGCGCGTGCTGGTCGCGGACAACGAGGCGGACCTGTTCGCCGGGCCGCTGCGGGAGGTGCTGGCCGCCGCGCACCCGGCCGACGGGGCGGCGCTGCGCCGGGCGGTGTACGCGGCGGCGGCCGAGGACGTGGTCCGGGGCCTGCCGGACGGCCTGGACTCGGCGGTGGCCGGGCAGGGGCGCAGCCTCTCCGGCGGACAGCGGCAACGCGTGCGCCTCGCCCGGGCGCTGCTGGCCGACCCCGAGGTGCTGCTCGCCGTGGAACCGACCTCGGCCCTGGACGCCCACACGGAGGCGACGGTCGCCGACCGGCTCCGGGCGGCACGGGAGGGCCGCACCACGCTGGTGACGACGACGTCCCCGCTGGTCCTGGCCCGGGCGGACACGGTCGTGTTCCTGGCCGACGGCAAGGTCGCGGCGACCGGGCCGCACCCGTGCCTGCTGGCGCGGGAACCGGCGTACCGGGCGCTGGTCGCACGGGACGGCGGGGAGACGGGGGACGCGCCGGACCCGGCGGCCCCCGCGACCACGGCAGGCGCGGCGGCCCCGCCCGCGCCGGAGCCCCGCGCATGACCTCCGATGAGGCCCTGCTGCCCGTCGCCGGCCGGGCGGCCGTGCGGCGGGCCACGGTGCGGCTGGTGTCGGCCGACCGGTGGGCGTTCGCCGGGGCACTGGGGCTGAACGCGCTGGCCGCCGCGGCGGGCCTGGCGGGGCCCTGGCTGGTGGGCCGGATCGTCGACGAGGTGCGGGCCGGGCACGGGGCCGGCGCGGTGGACCGGCTGGCGTCCTGGATCGTGGTGTGCGCGCTGGCGCAGACCCTGCTGGCCCGCTGGGCGCGCTACGTCGGGCACCGGTTCGGGGAGCGCACGCTGGCCCGGGTCCGCGAGGAGTACGTCGAGCGGGTGCTGGCGCTGCCCGCGTCCGTGGTCGAGCGGGCCGGCACCGGCGATCTGACCGCGCGGGGCACCGCGGACGTGGCGACCGTCGGCACGACCCTGCGGGACGTCGGCCCCGAGCTGCTGGTCGACGGCGTCCAGGCGGTCTTCGTGCTGGGCGCGGTGTTCACGCTCGACCCCCTGCTGGGGGCGTTCGGCCTGCTCGGTCTCACCCCGATCCGGCTGGCGCTGCGCTGGTACCTGCGGCGTGCCCGGGACGGCTATCTCGCCGAGGGGGCGGCGACCTCGCGGGTCGCGGAGATCGTCGCGGCGACGGCGGCCGGCGCGCGGACCGTGGAGGCGTTCGGGCTGCGGGAGCGACGGACCGCGGCGAGCCGGGACGCGCTGGAGGCGTCCCGGCGCACCCGGCTGTACACCCTGCGCCTGCGGTCGGTGTTCTTCCCGGCGGTCGAGGTGACGTACACCGTCCCGGTGGTCGGAGTGCTGCTGCTCGGCGGCTGGCTGCACGCCCGGGGGTCGGTCGGGGTAGGAGCGGTGGTGGCGGCGGCGCTGTACCTGCGGCAGTTCACCGAGCCGCTGGACCAGATCCTGATGCGGGTGGAGCAACTACAGAGCAGCGGGGCCTCGTTCGCGCGCGTGGAGGGGCTGGCGCAGGCGCCCCGGGACGGGGGCGAGGGCGCGTCCGCGGTGCCGGCGGACGACCGGATCGAGGTGCGCGGGGTGCGGTACGCGTACGAGCGCGGCGGTGAGGTGCTGGGCGGGGTGGACCTGACGGTACGGCCCGGGGAGCGGCTCGCCGTGGTGGGGCCGTCCGGCGCCGGGAAGACGACCTTGAGCCGGCTGCTCGCGGGCGTCGACCGGCCCGGTTCCGGCACGGTGACGGTGGGCGGGGTGCCGGTGGCCGGGCTGGCACCGGAGCTGCTGCGCCGGCAGGTGGTGCTGGTCACCCAGGAGCACCACGTCTTCCTGGGGACCGTGCGGGACAACCTCCGCATCGCCGAACCCGCCGCCGACGACGCCGCCTTGTGGTCGGCGCTCGCGGCCGTGGGCGCCGAGGACTGGGTGCGGGCGCTGCCGGACGGGCTCGACACCCGGCTGGGCGAGGGCGGCCGGCCGACGGACGGTTCGCAGGCCCAGCAACTGGCCCTCGCGCGCGTGGTCCTGGCCGACCCGCACACGCTGATCCTCGACGAGGCGACGGCCCTGCTGGATCCGGCCACCGCCCGGCACACCGAGCGCGCCCTCGCCGCGGTGCTTGAGGGCCGTACGGTCATCGCCATCGCGCACCGCCTGCACACGGCGCACGACGCGGACCGGGTGGCGGTGATGGAGGACGGCCGGGTGACCGAACTGGGCACGCACGAGGAGCTGGTGGCGGCGGGCGGTGCGTACGCGGCGCTGTGGCGGACGTGGCACGGGCGGGCACCCGGGCGGTGATCCGCCGCCGCCCCGCCCGGTGGTCCGCCGCCCCGAGCGGTGGTCCGGCCACCCAACAGTCCGCATACCGAACCTGAACATCCGGTCAACGAACCATTTCCGGCCAAGTTGGTGACGCGGTCCTGACAAGTGGTGAGATCGCCTGCCACTCTTCCCTGGCCGACTCACAGCAACCCCACAGTTTCCGCACTTCTGTGTGAGCGGCTCCGCACCTGCACGTGGCTTTCGCGTAACGCCTTGTTCTGCCCGGACGCCCCAACCCACCGTCCGGTCTCCCCGGCCGCGCGACCCGCGGTCACGCAGAAGGAGTCAGTGTGAGAAGCAATCCCTCTCGCGGACGCACCTCCCACACCCCGCACCGCCACATCCCGCACCGCCGCACCGCCACCGTCGCCCTGGCCGGTGTCGCCGCCCTGATCGCCGCCGCCGTCCAGTCCGGCGCGGCCACCGCCGCCCCGGCCACACCGCGGGCCGGCCAGGCCGGCCCGGCCCACGCGGCGGTCGGGCTCACACCCGCGCAGCGCGCCGAGCTGATACGCCACGCCGACGCCGGCACGGCCGCCGCCGCCCGGCAGATCGGCCTGGGCGCCCGGGAGAAGCTCGTCGTCAAGGACGTCGTCAAGGACGCCGACGGCACGCTGCACACCCGTTACGAGCGCACGTACGGGGGTCTGCCAGTGCTCGGCGGGGACCTCGTGGTGACCACCGCCAGGTCGGGCAAGACCATGGACGTGATCCGGGCCACCGGCGCCACGCTGAAGGTCGCCGGACTCACCCCGGCCGTGTCGAAGGCCGCCGCCGAGAAGCAGGCCGTCCAGCGGGCGAAGGCGCTCGGCGGGACCGACTCGGCCGCGGACAGCGTCCGCAAGGTGATCTGGGCGGCGAGCGGCAAGCCCGTGCTGGCGTACGAGACGGTCGTCGGCGGCCTCCAGGACGACGGCACCCCGAACCAGCTGCACGTCGTCACGGACGCGGCCACCGGCAAGAAGCTCTTCGAGTACCAGGGCGTCCGGAACGGCGTCGGCAACACCCAGTACAGCGGGCAGGTCACGCTGACCACGACCCAGTCGGGCTCGGCGTACACGCTCACCGACGGGGCGCGCGGGGGCCACAAGACGTACAACCTGAACCGGGGCACCTCCGGCACCGGCACCCTGTTCTCGCAGACCAGCGACACCTGGGGCAACGGGACCACGTCGAACGCGGCCACCGCGGGCGCGGACGCCCACTACGGCGCGGCCGAGACCTGGGACTTCTACAAGAGCACCTTCGGCCGCAACGGCATCAAGAACAACGGTGTCGGCGCCTACTCCCGCGTGCACTACGGCAACGCCTACGTGAACGCGTTCTGGGACGACAGCTGCTTCTGCATGACCTACGGCGACGGCTCCGGCAACGCCAAGCCGCTGACCGCGATCGACGTCGCCGGCCACGAGATGAGCCACGGCGTCACCTCCAACACCGCGAACCTCAACTACAGCGGGGAGTCCGGCGGCCTGAACGAGGCCACTTCGGACATCTTCGGCACGGGCGTGGAGTTCTACGCCAACAACGCGTCCGACCCCGGCGACTACCTCATCGGCGAGAAGATCGACATCAACGGCAACGGCACCCCGCTGCGCTACATGGACAAGCCCAGCAAGGACGGCGCGTCCAAGGACAGCTGGTACTCGGGCATCGGCGGCGTCGACGTGCACTACTCCTCCGGCCCCGCGAACCACTTCTTCTACCTGCTCAGCGAGGGCAGCGGCGCCAAGGTGATCAACGGCGTCAGCTACAACTCGCCGACGTCGGATGGGCTTCCGGTCACCGGCATCGGCCGCGACAAGGCACTCCAGATCTGGTACCGGGCGCTGACCACCAAGTGGACGTCCACGACCAACTACGCGGGCGCCCGCACCGGCACGCTCGCGGCGGCCGGCGAGCTGTACGGCACCACCAGCGCCGAGTACAAGGCGGTGCAGGACGCCTGGGCGGGCGTCGGGGTCGGCTCGCGCTCCGGTGGCGGGGGCGGCGGCGGTACGTCGTACGAGAGCACCACGCCGGTGCCGGTGCCGGACAACGGCGCCGCCGTCACGTCGGACATCACCGTCTCCGGCCGCAGCGGGAACGCGCCGGGCAACCTCCAGGTGAGCGTGGACATCACCCACACCTGGCGCGGCGACCTGGTGATCGACCTCGTCGGCCCGTCGGGCACCGCCTACCGGCTGAAGAACTTCAGCTCCTCGGACTCGGCGGACGACGTGAACGAGACCTACACGGTCAACGCCTCGGCCGAATCGGCCAACGGCACGTGGAAGTTGCGGGTGCAGGATCAGGCCACCTACGACACCGGAACACTCAACGGCTGGAAGCTGACCTTCCCGTAAACCGCACGCCACGGGCCCGGCGCCACGGGGCCGTCCGGGGGCCGAGGCCCTCGGACGGCACCCGGTTCATCTGCCTGCAATGTTTCCCGGACAGTTGATTTTCGGCCAACATCACGTCAGGGGCCTGACATGTACGCGTCCTTGATGTCACTCTCTCTCCACCCGCCGCAGCAGCACAGCAACTTCACAACGCCACACACTCCGGCCAGTAACCCCACACTGCCCGGACTCCCCCACGAGAAGGAGCTTCTGTGAGCCCCCTCTACGCGCGTCACAAGCGCACCACTCTGGCCATCGCCACCGCCGTCGCCGCCGGAGCCCTGCTCGCCACCGGTGTCACCACCAGTGCCACCGCCCAGCCCGCGGCCAAGCCGCTCGCCGCCGCGCCGACCGCGCTGTCCGCCGCTGCGCGCACCACCCTGATCCAGCAGGCCCAGGCCGACGCGGCCGGCACCGCCCGGCAGATAGGCCTCGGCGCCCAGGAGAAGCTGGTCGTCAAGGACGTCGTCAAGGACGTCGACGGCACCGTCCACACCCGCTACGAGCGCACCTACGCGGGCCTGCCGGTGCTCGGCGGCGACCTGATCGTCCACACGGACAAGTCCGGCAAGACCCAGGGCGTCACCAAGGCGGCCAAGTCGGCCATCAAGGTGGCCTCGCTCAAGCCGCAGATCACCGCCGCCAAGGCCGAGAAGCAGGCGGTGTCCGCCGCCAAGACGCTGGGCTCCGCCAAGACCACCGCGGACGGCGCCCGCAAGGTGATCTGGGCCGGCTCCGGCAAGCCCGTCCTCGCCTACGAGACCGTCGTCGGCGGCCTCCAGGACGACGGCACCCCGAACCAGCTGCACGTCATCACCGACGCGGCCACCGGCAAGAAGCTCTTCGAGTACCAGGGCGTCGAGACCGCGACCGGCAAGACGCTGTACTCCGGCACGGTCACGCTCAACTCCGTCCAGTCGGGCTCGACCTACCAGCTCACCGACAGCGCGCGGGGCAACCACAAGACCTACAACCTGGCCCGCAAGACGTCCGGCACGGGCACCCTGGTGGCCAGCTCCACCAACGTCTTCGGCACCGGTACCGCCTCCAGCTCCTCCTCCGACCAGACCGCGGCCGCCGACGCCGCCTACGGCGCGGCCGAGACCTGGGACTTCTACAAGAGCACCTTCGGCCGCAACGGCATCAAGAACAACGGTGTCGGCGCCTACTCCCGCGTGCACTACGGCAACGCCTACGTGAACGCGTTCTGGGACGACAGCTGCTTCTGCATGACCTACGGCGACGGCTCCGGCAACGTCGACCCGCTGACCTCGCTGGACGTGGCGGGCCACGAAATGAGCCACGGCGTCACCTCCAACACCGCCGGCCTGAACTACTCGGGTGAGTCCGGCGGCCTGAACGAGGCCACCTCCGACATCTTCGGCACCGGCGTGGAGTTCTACGCGAACAACGCGTCCGACCCCGGTGACTACCTCATCGGCGAGAAGATCGACATCAACGGCGACGGCACCCCGCTGCGCTACATGGACAAGCCCAGCAAGGACGGCGCCTCGGCCGACTACTGGTCCTCGTCCGTCGGCAGCAAGGACGTGCACTACTCGTCCGGCGTCGCGAACCACTTCTTCTACCTGCTGTCCGAGGGCAGCGGTTCGAAGACGATCAACGGCGTGGCCTACAACTCGCCGACCTACAACGGCGCCGCGGTCACCGGCATCGGCCGCGCCAAGGCGCTCCAGATCTGGTACAAGGCACTGACCACGTACATGACGTCGACGACCAACTACAAGGCCGCCCGCACGGCGACCCTGAACGCGGCGTCCGCGCTGTACGGCTCCGGCAGCGCCGAGTACAACGCGGTCGCGGCGGCCTGGACGGCGGTCAACGTCAGCTAGTCCGCGCCGGCTCGTGAGGGGGCGGCACCCGGGAAGCGGTTCTCCCGGGTGCCGCCCTACCCTTGTGACCCATGTCCTCGGCGACCTTCACCTACGAGCCGGTCGGCGCGACCCGCGACGATCTCACCTTCTGCCCGCCCGGCTTCCACCCCCTGCTGGTCCGCACCCGCCTCGGCGAGGGCCAGGAGGTGTTCCAGCGAGCCGCCGAGGCGGTCCTGACCTGGGAGATGCACCGCGCGCTGGGCGTCGGCATAGACGCCGGCGCCGACCGCGCCGCCCCCGGAACCGACGTCACCGTCACCCTGGCAGGCGTCATCAAGGCCCCCTGCCGCATCATATGGACGGCCGAGGAACACCGCCGGGCCGGCTGGGCCTACGGCACCCTCGAAGGCCACCCCGAGTGCGGCGAGGAGGCCTTCGTGGTCGACCGCACCGGCGACGGCACGGTCTGGCTGACGGTGGCGGCCTTCAGCAAGGCCGCCAAGTGGTACGCCCGCGCGGGCGGCCCGGCGACCCGCGGACTGCAACACGCGTACGCCCGACGCTGCGGGGCGGTGCTGCGGAGGCTGAGCGGGGGACTGCCCGAGGCATGACCGTTCACGACGGTCGAGATCCGGTCGTCCTGCCGCCCGAACCCCCGCTCCGCGTTGCGATCCAGAACGTGGCGATGTGATGATCCCGCCGTGAACGATCACGGGGGCGATGCCGGATCGACGGCGAAAACCAGATTTCCGTGCACAGTGTGACCGGCGAATGCCGGCTGCTCAGCGTCCAGGAATCGCTCGTGATCGATCCGTTCGGCGCGCGCTAGCCGGCTCCGCCTGCCCCGGCGCTCAGGTCACCGCAACACCATCCCCGCCCCCTCCACCACCTCCTCCGACGGCAACGTCACCAGGCCGAGTTCCGCGGCGGAGGACAGCAGGGGGTGGGTGGGGAGGATGCGGACCGTGTAGCCGTAGGGGCCGGTGCGGTCCAGGGAGAGGGGGCCCTCGTAGAGGAGGCGGCCCTCCAGGTCGGGCGGGCCGGCCGGCTTCAGGGGGACCACCGTGGCGTCCGTGATGCGGTCCTCCGCGTCCACCCGCCCGGACACCGCCTGCACCTCCACGTCGTCCGGGCCCAGTTCGCCGAGGCCCACCCGCACCCGCAGGCCCACCGTGCCGCCCAGTTCCGCCGTGGCCGTCGTCGCCGTCGTCTCGACGTGGTCGACGCTCACCCCCGGCCAGGCGGCCCGCACCCGTGCCTTCCACTCGGCGAGGTCCCGGGCCGTGTCCGGGGTCAGTGCGCGGTGCGCCCGCGCGGCGGGGGCGTAGAGCCGGTCGACGTACTCCCGGACCATGCGGCCGGCCAGCACCTTCGGGCCGAGCAGGGACAGGGTCTGGCGGACCATCTCGATCCAGCGGTCGGGCAGACCGGCGCGCCCGCGCTCGTAGAAGCGGGGCGTGATCCGCTGCTCCAGCAGGTCGTACAGAGCGGCGGCCTCGATGTCGTCCCGCCGGTCGGGGTCGGTGCCGGAGCCGTCCGCGGTCGGGATGGCCCAGCCGAAGTCCGGCTGGAACCACTCGTCCCACCAGCCGTCCAGGACGGAGAGGTTGAGGCAGCCGTTCAGCGCCGCCTTCATGCCGGAGGTGCCGCAGGCCTCCAGGGGGCGCAGCGGGTTGTTCAGCCAGATGTCGCAGCCGGGGTAGAGCTTCTGCGCCATCGCCATGCCGTAGTCGGGGAGGAAGACGATCCGGTGGCGGACCCGCGGGTCGTCGGCGAAGCGGACCAGCTCCTGCACCAGGCGTTTGCCGCCGTCGTCCGCCGGGTGCGCCTTGCCCGCGACCACGATCTGCACCGGGCGCTCCGGGTGCAGCAGCAGCTCCATCAGGCGGTCGCGGTCGCGGAGCATCAGCGTCAGGCGTTTGTACGACGGGACGCGGCGCGCGAAGCCGATCGTCAGGACGTCCGGGTCCAGCACCCCGTCGATCCAGCCCAACTCGGCGTCACCCGCTCCGCGTTGCCGCCAGGACGCCCGCAGCCGCTCCCGTACCTCCAGCACCAGTTGCTCGCGCAGGGTGCGGCGCAGCTCGAAGATCTCCTGGTCCGGGATGTCCGCGACCGCGTCCCAGCGCTCGGAGCGGCCGACGCTCAGCGCGTCCTCGGCCCGCTGGACGCCGATCTGCCGGACGCCGAGCCGCAGCACCTCCGGCGCCACCCAGGTCGGCGCGTGCACCCCGTTGGTCACGGAGGTGATCGGCACCTCCTCGGCGTCGAATCCCGGCCACAGCCCGGCGAACATGTTCCGGCTGACCTGCCCGTGCAGCAGCGACACCCCGTTGGCCCGCTGGGCCAGCCGCAGCCCCATCACGGCCATGTTGAACAGGTTCGGCTCGCCGCCCGGGTAGGTCTCCATGCCCAGCGCCAGGACGCGCTGCACGTCGATGCCGGGCAGTTCGGCGTCCGGGCCGAAGTGCCGGCCCACCAGCTCCCGGTCGAAGCGGTCGATGCCGGCCGGGACGGGGGTGTGGGTGGTGAACACCGTCCCGCCCCGCACGGCCTCCAGCGCCGAGTCGAAGTCCAGTCCGTCGGCGCACAGTTCGGCGATCCGCTCCAGGCCGAGGAAGCCCGCGTGCCCCTCGTTGGTGTGGAACACCTCCGGCTCCGGGTGCCCGGTGAGCCGGCAGTACGTCCGTACGGCCCGCACACCTCCTATGCCGAGCAGCATCTCCTGGAGCAGCCGGTGCTCGCTGCCGCCGCCGTAGAGCCGGTCGGTCACCCCGCGTTCGCCGAGCTCGTTCTCCTCCACGTCCGAGTCGAGCAGCAGCAGCGGCACCCGGCCCACCTGGGCGAGCCAGATCCGGGCGCGCAGCGCCTTGCCGCCGGGCAGCGCGAGGGAGACCTGCGCCGGGGTGCCGTCGGCCTCCTTCAGCTGGGTGAGCGGCAGTTCGTTCGGGTCGAGCACCGGGTAGTGCTCCTGCTGCCAGCCGTCCCGGGAGAGGGTCTGCCGGAAGTACCCGTGCCGGTACAGCAGCCCCACCCCGATCAGCGGCACCCCGAGGTCGCTGGCCGCCTTCAGATGGTCGCCGGCGAGGATGCCGAGGCCGCCGGAGTACTGCGGGAGCGCGGCCGTGATGCCGAACTCGGGCGAGAAGTAGGCGACGGCGGCGGGCAGGCCGTCGGCCTGTTCCTGGTACCAGCGGTCGCCGGTGAGGTAGTCGTCGAGGTCGTCGGCGGCGGCGGTGAGGCGGCGCAGGAACCGCCGGTCCCCGGCCAGCTCGGCCAGCCTGGCCGGCCGCACGCTGCCGAGCAGCCGCACCGGGTCGCCGCCGGCACCGGCCCAGCCCTCGGGGCTGACGGACTGGAACAGGTCGCGCGTTTCGGCGTGCCAGGACCAGCGCAGGTTGCGCGCCAGGTCGCTCAGGGGCCGCAGGGGGTCGGGGAGTACGGGACGGACGGTGAACCGACGGATCGCCTTCACATGCCACCTCGACGCGTCGCGGGATGAGACGCACGGCGTTGTACGTCTCGTCGTCGTCTTCGACGGTAGTGGTTACCGCGCGGTCGGTGGGGACGTACCCGTCGGGGGTGTCGGGGGCGTCAAGACCCGGTCACCGGGCACTCGGAAAGAGGGGCCGGTCTTGCGGGTGGACGTACGCGTGAGTAGTTAACAAAGTGCCGGATTGCCCACCCGAACCGGGTGGGAAGGCTCCTCCGGTACGCACCCCACAGCAGCACCACAGCACCTCCGCAGGACCCACCTCCCCATATCCATCCGCCATACCCTCGTTGAAGCGGACAGGAGCGGTCATGCCCGCCACGCACCACTCGTCAGCACCCCCGACAAGCAGCAAGGCCAAGGCACCAGGCAAGAAGGCGACGGGCAGGAAGGGCGCGACGCCGGCCGGCGCGGCCGGTCCGTCCGCCGCCACCGCCGGGGAACGGTCCTCCCCGGACGCGGCCACCGCCGTGGGCCGTATCCCCGTCCTCGACGTACGTCCCGTGGTCCAGCGCGGTCGCCGGCCCGCCAAGGCCGTGACCGGGGAGTCCTTCGAGGTGTCGGCCACCGTGTTCCGGGAGGGCCACGACGCCGTCGCGGCGAACGTGGTGCTGCGGGACCCGGCGGGCCGGCCCGGCCCCTGGACGCCGATGCGGGAACTCGCCCCGGGCACCGACCGCTGGGGTGCCACGGTCACCGCGGGCGAACCCGGCCACTGGACCTACACGGTGGAGGCCTGGTCGGACCCGCTCGCCACCTGGCGGCACCACGCCCGGATCAAGATCCCGGCGGGCATCGACACCGAACTGGTCCTGGCCGAGGGCGCGCAGTTGTACGAGCGTGCGGCCGGCGGGGTCCCGGAGGACCGGCGTCAGGTCGTCCTGGACGCGGCGGCGGCCCTGCGGGACGAGAACCGACCGGCGGCCTGGCGCCTGGCGGT
>NZ_KQ948358.1:361500-535873 GCF_001514055.1 Streptomyces corchorusii
GCAGGAGCTCACCGAGTACCTGACGGAGCTGTCGGGCGAGGCCGCGGCCTGGATGCGGCCCAACTTCTTCGCCAACACCCCCGACATCCTGCACGCCTACCTCCAGCACGGCGGACGCCCCGCCTTCGAGGTCCGCGCCGTGCTCGCCGCCACCCTCTCCCCCGCGTGGGGCATCTACTCCGGCTACGAACTGTGCGAGAACACCCCGCTCACACAGGGCGGCGAGGAATACCTGGACTCCGAGAAGTACCAGCTCAAACCCCGCGACTGGGAGGCCGCCGCACGCGAGGGACGGACCATCGCACCGCTCATCACCAAGCTCAACACCATCCGACGGCAGCAGCCGGCCCTGCGACAACTGCGCGATCTGCACTTCCACCACGCCGACAAGGACGCGGTGATCGTCTACTCGAAGCGGAGCGGATCGAACACGGTTCTGGTGGTCGTGAACCTCGACCCGCACCACACCCAGGAGGCCACGGTCTCGTTGGACATGCCGCAACTCGGCCTGGACTGGCACGAGTCCGTGCCGGTGCGCGACGAGCTCACCGGCGAGACCTACTACTGGGGCAGGGCCAACTATGTGCGCCTCGAACCGGGTCACAGGCCCGCGCATGTCTTCACCGTCCTGCGACCGTCCATCCCGCAGACCGGAGGGTCACCCACCATATGATCGTCAATGAGCCTGTTCCGGACACCTTCGAGGACACTCCCGCCAAGGACCGGGACCCGGAGTGGTTCAAACGCGCCGTCTTCTACGAGGTCCTGGTCCGCTCCTTCCAGGACAGCAACGGCGACGGTGTCGGCGACCTGAAGGGCCTGACCGCCAAACTGGACTACCTCCAGTGGCTCGGCGTGGACTGCCTGTGGCTGCCGCCGTTCTTCAAGTCGCCGCTGCGCGACGGCGGTTACGACGTCTCGGACTACACCGCCGTGCTCCCGGAGTTCGGTGACCTCGCCGACTTCGTGGAGTTCGTGGACGCCGCCCACCAGCGCGGCATGCGCGTGATCATCGACTTCGTCATGAACCACACCAGCGACCAGCACCCGTGGTTCCAGGAGTCGAGGCGGGACCCGGACGGTCCGTACGGGGACTACTACGTCTGGGCCGACGACGACAAGCAGTACCAGGACGCCCGGATCATCTTCGTCGACACCGAGGTCTCCAACTGGACGTACGACCCGGTACGCAAGCAGTACTACTGGCACCGCTTCTTCTCGCACCAGCCGGACCTGAACTACGAGAACCCGGCCGTGCAGGAGGAGATCATCTCCGCGCTGAAGTTCTGGCTGGATCTCGGCATCGACGGGTTGCGGCTGGACGCGGTGCCGTACCTGTACCAGCAGGAGGGCACCAACTGCGAGAACCTGCCGGCGACCCACGAGTTCCTGAAGCGGGTGCGCAAGGAGATCGACGCCCAGTACCCCGACAAGGTGCTCCTCGCCGAGGCCAACCAGTGGCCCGAGGACGTCGTCGACTACTTCGGCGACTACCAGGTCGGCGGCGACGAATGCCACATGGCCTTCCACTTCCCCGTCATGCCGCGCATCTTCATGGCCGTACGCCGGGAATCCCGCTACCCGGTCTCCGAGATCCTCGCCAAGACCCCGGCCATCCCCTCGAACTGCCAGTGGGGCATCTTCCTGCGCAACCACGACGAGCTCACCCTCGAAATGGTCACCGACGAGGAACGCGACTACATGTGGGCCGAGTATGCCAAGGACCCGCGGATGCGCGCCAACATCGGCATCCGCCGCCGCCTCGCCCCCCTGCTCGACAACGACCGCAACCAGATCGAGCTGTTCACCGCCCTGCTGCTCTCCCTGCCCGGCTCGCCGATCCTCTACTACGGCGACGAGATCGGCATGGGCGACAACATCTGGCTCGGCGACCGCGACGCCGTGCGCACCCCCATGCAGTGGACCCCCGACCGCAACGCCGGATTCTCGTCCTGTGACCCGGGACGCCTGTTCCTGCCCGCGATCATGGACCCGGTCTACGGCTTCCAGGTCACCAATGTCGAGGCGTCCATGGCCTCACCCTCCAGCCTGCTGCACTGGACCCGCCGCATGATCGAGATCCGCAAGCAGAATCCTGCCTTCGGACTGGGGTCCTACACCGAGCTGCCGTCGTCGAACCCGGCGGTGCTCGCCTTCCTGCGGGAGTACGAGGACGACCTCGTGCTGTGCGTCCACAACTTCTCCCGCTTCGCCCAGCCCACGGAGCTGGACCTGAGCCGGTTCGGCGGGCGGCACCCCGTCGAGCTGTTCGGCGGGGTCCGGTTCCCGGCGATCGGCGAACTGCCGTACCTGCTCACCCTCGCGGGACACGGCTTCTACTGGTTCCGGCTGCGCCGGGAACCCGTATAGCGCGGGCCCGGTTGGGGCGGTGCGGCGTTTCCACCGTCCCACCCGGGGCACGCATCAGTAACACCCCGACGCCCCCCGGGGAAAGGACGTGACGCCCATGGCGGAAACGGTCACCTCTTCCGGCACCACCGGTTCACTCCTCGCCTCGCTCGATCCCCTGCTGCGCGCCTGGCTGCCCCGGCAGCGCTGGTTCGCGGGCAAGGGCCGCCCGGTCACCGGGTTCACCCCCGTGTCCGTCACCGAACTGCTGCCGCCCGACGGCCGGCTGGGCCTCTACCACCTGCTGGTACGCGTCCACCAGCCCACCGTGCCCGGCGCCCCGCCGCACCCCGGCGACTGCTACCAGCTCCTCATAGGCGTGCGCGAGGCGCTGCCGCCCCGGCTGGCGCCCGCGCTGATCGGACATGTGACCGAGGGCCCGCTCGCCGGACGCACGGTGTACGAGGCCCTGTACGACACCCGGCCCGCCGACGTGCTCCTGGAGGCCCTGCGCACCCAGGCCCGCATCGGCGGGCTGCGCTTCGAGCGGGACCCGGCGCAGGAGATCCGGGCCGGGCTCGTGCCCCGGCTGATGACCGCCGAGCAGTCCAACTCGTCCGTCGTCTATGGAGATACGTTCATCCTCAAGCTGTTGCGCCGGGTGGTGCCCGGCGTCAACCCCGATCTGGAGCTCCCCCTCGCCCTGGCCCGCGAGGGCTGCCCGAGGGTGCCCGCGCCGACGGCCTGGCTGCACGCCGAGGTGGCGGCGGACGCCTACGTCCTGGCCGTGCTCCAGCCGTATGTGAGCGGCGCCGCCGACGGCTGGGAGCTGGCGCTGCGCGAACTGGCCAAGGGCGAGGACTTCGCCGCCGAGGCCCGCGCGCTGGGCCGGGCCACCGCCGAGGTCCACACCGCGCTGGCCCGGGCCCTGCCGACGGTCACCCTCGGCCACGCCCAGCTGGAGCTGCTGGTCGACGGCATGACCGAGCGGCTGGCGGCGGCCGCGCAGGCGGTGCCGGCGCTGCGGCCGTACGAGCGCGGGCTGCGCTCGGCGTACGAGGCGCTCGGCACGCTCGCCGCCGAGGGCCGCACCTGGACCGCCCAGCGCGTCCACGGCGATCTGCACCTCGGCCAGTGCCTGCGCTCGCCGTCCGGCGCCTGGTCGCTGATCGACTTCGAGGGCGAACCGGCCCGGCCGCTGGCCGAGCGGCGCATGCCGCAGCCGCCGGTGCGGGACATCGCGGGAATGCTCCGCTCCTTCGACTACGCGGCCCACTCGGCGACCCCGCCCGCCCCCGACTGGGCGCACACCTGCCGGGCCGCCTACTGCTCCGGATACGCGGAGGTCGCCGGCCGCGATCCGCGTACCGACCCGGTGCTGCTGCGGGCCTACGAGACCGACAAGGCGGTCTACGAGGTCGTCTACGAGGCCCGGCACCGGCCCGACTGGCTCCCCGTACCGCTGAACGCGGTGCGCCGCCTCGCCCTGCCCGACCAGGAGGCTCGTCCGTGACCCCCAAGGGACACAAGGAATCCAAGGCCAAGAAGGAAGCAGCGGCCAGGAGGAAGACCGCCGCCCGGAAGCCGCCGGCGCAGGAGGTCCCCGCACAGGCGCCGCCCGCCGCTGACGTCCCGCCGCGGGCACCGGCGCCCGCCGCGCCGGTCCCCGCGCAGGCGGCGGTCCCCCGTGCGGAGGTCGCCGTGTCCCCGGCCGTCGACGCCGGGGACCGCGCACGGCTGCTGCACGGCACCCACCACGATCCGCACTCCGTGCTGGGCGCGCACCCGGTGCCGGGCGGGGTCGCCTTCCGCGCGTTCCGCCCGTACGCGCGGGCGGTCACCGTGGTCTCGGGCGAGCTGCGGGCGGAGCTGCACGACGACGGCGACGGCTTCTTCTCCGCCCTGCTCCCGCTCACCGAGGTCCCCGTCTACCGGCTGCTGGTGACGTACGACGGCGCCGTGCACGAGACCGAGGACGCCTACCGCTTCCTGCCCACCCTCGGCGAGCTGGACCTGCACCTGATCGGCGAGGGCCGGCACGAACAGCTCTGGCAGGCGCTCGGCGCGCACGTCACCACCCACCAGGGCGTCACCGGCACCCGGTTCGCGGTGTGGGCGCCGAACGCGCGGGGCGTGCGGGTCACGGGCGGGTTCAACTTCTGGGACGGCACCGGTTTCCCGATGCGCTCGCTCGGCGGCACCGGGGTCTGGGAGCTGTTCGTGCCGGGGATCGGCGACGGCGAGCTGTACAAGTTCGAGATCACCCGCCCGGACGGCTCGCGCACCCTGCGCGCCGACCCGCTGGCCCGCCGTACCGAGGTCCCGCCCGCCACCTCCTCGATCGTGCACGCCTCGCACCACGAGTGGGGTGACGCGGAGTGGCTGGCGCACCGGGCGGACACCCCGGTGCACGAGGCCCCCTTCTCGGTCTACGAGGTGCACCTGCCGTCCTGGCGGCCGGGGCTGACGTACCGCCGGCTGGCCGAGCAGCTCCCGGCCTATGTCAAGGAGATGGGCTTCACCCACGTCGAGCTGATGCCGGTCGCCGAGCACCCCTTCGGCGGCTCCTGGGGCTACCAGGTCACCGGGTTCTACGCGCCGACGGCCCGGCTCGGCACCCCCGACGACTTCAAGTACCTGGTGGACAAGCTGCACCAGGCGGGCATCGGGGTGCTGATGGACTGGGTGCCGGCGCACTTCCCGCGCGACGAGTGGGCGCTCGCGGAGTTCGACGGGCGTCCGCTGTACGAGCACCACGACCCGCTGCGGGCCGCCCATCCCGACTGGGGCACGCTGGAGTTCGACTTCGGCCGGCGCGAGGTGCGCAACTTCCTCGTCGCGAACGCCGTGTACTGGTGCGAGGAGTTCCACATCGACGGGCTGCGCGTGGACGCCGTCGCCTCGATGCTCTACCTGGACTACTCGCGCGAGCCGGGCCAGTGGACGCCGAACGAGCACGGCGGCCGGGAGAACCTGGACGCGGTGGCCTTCCTCCAGGAGATGAACGCCACCGTGTACCGGCGCTGCCCGGGCGTGGTGACCGTCGCCGAGGAGTCCACGGCCTGGGACGGCGTCACCCGGCCCACCCACCACAAGGGGCCGAGCGGCTTCGGCGGGCTGGGTTTCGGCATGAAGTGGAACATGGGCTGGATGCACGACTCGCTCCAGTACATGAGCCACGATCCCGTGCACCGCGCCTACCACCACCACGAGATGACGTTCTCGATGGTGTACGCGTACAGCGAGAACTACGTCCTGCCGATCTCCCACGACGAGGTCGTCCACGGCAAGCGGTCCCTGGTGTCGAAGATGCCCGGCGACTGGTGGCAGCAACGCGCCAACCTGCGCGCCTACCTGGGCTTCATGTGGGCCCACCCCGGCAAGCAACTCCTGTTCATGGGGCAGGAGTTCGCCCAGGGCGCCGAGTGGTCCGAGGCGCACGGCCCCGACTGGTGGCTGCTGGACCCGGCGTACGGCGCCGAGGCGGACCACCGTGGTGTGCGGGACCTCGTCCGGGACCTGAACGGGGTGTACCGGGCGACCCCGGCGCTGTGGCAGCGGGACACCGACCCGGCGGGCTTCGAGTGGATCACGGGGGACGCGGCGGACGACAACGTCTTCGCGTTCCTGCGCCGCGACGCCGAGGGCACCCCGCTGCTCGCGGTCTCCCACCTGGCTCCGGTGGTCCGCCACGACTACCGCCTCGGGGTGCCGGAGGAGGTGCCGGCCTGGGTGGAGGTCCTCAACACCGACGCGGCCCGCTACGGCGGCGGCGACCTCACCCACCCGGACGTCGTCAAGCCCGAGCCCCAGCCCTGGCACGGCCGCCCGGCGAGCATCCGGCTGACCCTGCCCCCGCTGGCGACGGTGTGGCTGCGCCCGGCCTGACCGGGTGGTGCACGCCCTATAGTGGCCGCACGTCTTCGGCGGAGCACGGGGGGACTGAGGTACGTGCGGCACCACAGAGCACTGACGGCCCTGCTGTGTGCCGTGGCCGTTCTCCTGCTGGGCGGCTGCGGCACCCAGGTGGCGGGGCGGGGCAAAGGAGCGTCCCCCTCGGCGACCGGGCCGGTCCCGTGGACCCTCGGGGAGCCCTCCCGGGTCACCGCCGCCCGGATCGGCGCCGACCACCGCACGCTGAGCATCGACGTGGACGTGCCCAGCGGGGAGCACCCCTGCGTGCGGGACCTGAAGGCGGTCGACACCGACGCCGAGTACGGCGCCGTGCCGGGCAGCGTCCATGTGCAGGTCACCTTCACCTCCCCGTCCGGCGACCGGCGTTCCGGGTGCGTCGAGGAGACGACGGCCACGGCCCGGGTACGGCTGCCCGAGCCGCTGGGCGGGCGGAAGCTGGTGGTCGACAACGGCACGGTCTTCACCGCCGACGGCGCGAAGCCGCCCGCCCTGCGGATGTGCGGGCGGCTCGGCTGCCACCCGCCGGCCACCGGCTGCACCCCCGCCTCCTACGACCAGGCGCTGATCGCGGCCGGCGCGCCCATGCACACCTACCGGGACGCCGAGCACTGCGACGGCAGGTGGCTGGTCCTGGACTTCTCCTGGCGCACCGGCCCGGCGTGCGGCTCCGACGACGGCGACCCCGCCTGCTCCTCCCGGCTGGGCGACCGCTGGTTCTTCCGGGCGGAACCCTCCGGCTGGAAGCCGGTCTTCGAGAGCGCTGCCGGAGGCTGCGGGGCGGTCCGCCGCCAGGTCCCGGAATTCCCGGTCGCCCTGTGCGCGGAGCTGGCCCCCTTGTCCGCCGCGCTGCACCCGAGCCACCCACCGGCGTCGGCGCCGCCGACGGCCGGTGGCAGCTCCGCCCCGACCGCTACGGCGCGGTGACGCCCGTGGCGAGCGCCGTCGGGAGCTCGTCCGTGTAGAGCACCCCGAGCCGCTGGGTGGCCCGGGTCAGGGCGACGTACAGGTCGCTCGTGCCGTAGGCGCCCGGCTCGACCACCAGGACGGAGTCGAATTCCAGGCCCTTGGACTGCCGGGGGTCGAGCAGGACGACCGTGTGCGTCAGGTCGGGCTCGGCGCCGGCCGTGACGCCGTCCAGGCGGGCGGCCAGGGCACGGTGCAGGCCGCGCGGGGCGATCACCGCGAGCCGCCCCTCCGCCGGGGTCAGCTCGGCGACCGCCTTGGCGACCGCGCCGGGCAGGTCGTCGGTCACCCGCCGCACCCAGGGGCGTTCGCCGGTGGAGCGGACGGAGCTCGGCGGTGCGAAGTCCGGGTTCTCGGCGCGGACCACGGCCGCCGCCAGGTCCATGATCTCGGCGGGGGTGCGGTAGTTGACGCCCAGGCGGGTGTGCTCCCAGCGGTCCTCGACGTAGGGCGTGAGGATGTCCGCCCAGGAGCCGACGCCGGCCGCCTCCGCGGTCTGGGCGGGGTCGCCGACCAGGGTCATCGAGCGGGTCGGGCTGCGCCGCATCAGCAGCCGCCAGGCCATCGGCGACAGTTCCTGCGCCTCGTCCACGATGATGTGCCCGAACGCCCAGGTGCGGTCGGCGGCGGCCCGCTCGGCGGCGCTGCGGTGGTCGGCCTCCTCGTGCCGCTCGGCGAACCGCTCGGCGTCGATGATGTGGTGCGCGGCCAGGACCTCGGAGGCGTCCGGGTCGTCGTCCTCCTTGTCCTCGAACTCATAGGTCCGCGAGGCGTAGGAGACGTCCAGGACGCCCTGGGCGTAGGCCACCTGCGTCTCGCGTTCGCGTTCGGCGCGGGCGCGCACCACCCGGTCGTCCTCGCCGAGCAGCTCGGCGGCCTCGTCCAGCAGCGGGACGTCGGCGACGGTCCAGGCGCGGGTCACCGGGCGGCGGATCGCGTCGGCGTCCTCCTTCGGCAGGTGGCCGTCGGGCTCGGCGAGGAAGTCGGCGACCAGCCGCTGCGGGGTGATCCGGGGCCAGAGCCGGTCGATGGCGTCCCAGACCTCGGGGTTCTCGGCGAGTTCGTCGCGGATCTGGGTGATGTCGGAGGCGTCGAGCAGGCTGCTGCCGTCGTAGGGGTCGGTGCCCACGCGCTCGGCGTACAGCTCGGTGAGCGTGTTGAGGATGTGCCCCTCGAAGTACTCGCGGGCGACGTTGTGGGGCAGCTTGGCGGCGCGGGTGCGCTCGCGGGCGACGTTCACCAGGCCGTCGTCCAGCATGAGCACCTCGCGGTCGTGCTCGATCGCGATGACCGGGTCGGGCAGGGCCTGCCGGTCGCGTACGACGGCGGCGAGCACGTCGGCCATGCCGGCGCGGCCCTTGACGGCGGCGGCCTCGGGCGTGTCGGCGGCGGTGGCCTTCACGCCGGGGAACAGCTCGCCGACCGTGGCCAGCAGCACCCCGGTCTCGCCGAGGGAGGGCAGCACCTCGCCGATGTAGCCGAGGAAGGCCGGGTTCGGGCCGACGATGAGGACCGCGCGGCGGGCCAGCAGCTCGCGGTGCTCGTACAGCAGGTAGGCCGCGCGGTGCAGGGCGACCGCGGTCTTGCCGGTGCCGGGGCCGCCCTCCACGACCAGCACGCCCCGGTGCGGTGCCCGGATGATGCGGTCCTGGTCGGCCTGGATGGTCTGCACGATGTCGCTCATCCGGCCGGTGCGGGCCGAGTTCAGCGCGGCCAGCAGGACGGCGTCGCCGCTCGGGTCCTCGTGTCCGGTGCGGGTGGCGTCGCCGAGGTCGAGGATCTCGTCGTGCAGGGAGGTGACGGTCCGGCCCTCGGAGGCGATGTGCCGGCGGCGGCGCAGGCCCATCGGGGTGTGGCCGGTGGCCAGGTAGAAGGGGCGGGCGACGTCGGCCCGCCAGTCGATGAGGACCGGCGTGCGCTCGGCGTCGTCCTCGCGCAGCCCGATGCGGCCGATGTGGTGCTCGGTGCCGTCGGCGAGGTCGATCCGGCCGAAGCAGAGCGAGCCGTCCACGGCGTTCAGCGCGGCGAGCAGCCCGGAGCGCTCGGCGACCAGGATGTCCCGCTCCAGCCGGGCCTGCATGGGCTTGTCGCCCTGGGCGAGCGCGTCGGCGACGGAGGTCTCGGTCTCGCCGCGCAGCACGTCCACGCGCGCGTACAGTCCGTCGATGAATTCCTGCTCGTGCCGGATTTCATCGTCAGGAAAGTCGGTGTTTGACAATTCCGCTCCCGCCCGGATATACTGTGCTCAGTTAATTGCTTCGCGACTCTCCGAAATACAGTACGAATCGAAGTCGCGAATCATTGAATATACGCACAGCAATCCCCCGGGCGCAATTGCTCAGGGGATTTTTGCTGGGCGGGGCCGGTCTACAGCGGTGCGTGCGCCACGCCCGCCGACTCCTCCACCTCCAGCAGCGAGGCGCTGTGCCGTTCCTCGTCGAACTTCCGGCGTCCGCCGCGCAGCCCGAAGAGCCGCTTGGTCAGGGCGATGTAGAGGACCGCGAGGATGTTCAGCACGAGCGTGGCGATCTTCAGCCAGCTGATGTGCTCGGTGAGTTCGTAGATCTCCAGCGGCAGGAAAGCGGCCGTCGCGACCACCGTCAGGTACTCCGCCCAGCGCTTGGCGTACCAGAGGCCGACCGCCTCGACCAGCTCGATCAGCGCGTAGGCCAGCAGCAGCCCGGCGACCAGCACCAGGGTGGAGTGCCGGTAACCGAACGCCTTCTGCACGGAACCGACGACCGGCGAGTGGTCCAGGTCGTAGTGGAAGTGCCGGAAGACCGGCCGGAAGACGTCCAGGTACTCGTCGAACAGGCGGCGCACCGCGTCCTGGCTGTTGCTGAACTTCCACACCGCGACCGCGACCAGCACGATGAACACCCCGCGCACGGCCCGCTCGACGGCGAGGAAACGCAGGACGAACAGGTCCCGGAGCACCTTGCCGCGCGGCACCAGCGGCGCCTCGGCGGCCGGCCCCGAGCCGTGCGGCTCGCCGAGCACGAAGTCACCGCAGCGCAGACACCGCCAGGCCTCCCCGAGCGCGGTCCGCGCGTGCAGCCGGATCCGCAGCCGGGGGTCGTCCGGCGCGTAGGTCACATGGCCCTTGCGCGCGCAGGTCCGCCGGTCCCAGTCGATCTTCATCCCCCATGCCTCCGCACTCGTATGGACACCACCCGTACGGACGCCGTACACGAACGTGCCGTTCCGGTTGATCCGGAACGGCACGGACGGGACAGGAGCCGGTCAGCGGGCCGCGCTGTCCACCAGCTCCTCCTCCTCGGTCGCGGCCTCCGGCGCGCCGGCCTCGCGGCGCGGCAGCAGGACGGCCACCAGGACGGTGCCGATACCGAGGATCACCGCGCCGACCATACTGGTGTGGGCGACCGCGTCGGAGAAGGCGGAGCCCACCGCGTCGGCCATCTGCCGGGCACCGGCGGCCAGCTCACCGGCCTGCTGCTTGAGCTGCGCGGCCTGCTGCGGGTCGCTCGCCTGCTGGGCCCGCGCGGCGGCCTGCTGCGCCTTCTCGCCGATGCCCTGGGCGACGGCGTACCCGGCGCCGACCGAGTCCTGTGCGGTGTCCAGGGCGCTCGCCGGGAGCTTGCTGCCGGCGGTGGCGTCGCTCAGGTGGTCGCCGTAGGAGGTGGCGAGCAGGGAGCCGAGGATCGCGATGCCGAGCGAGCCGCCCAGCTCCAGCGAGGTGTCGTTGACGGCGCCGCCGACGCCCAGCTCGGACTCCGGGAACGCGCCCATGATGGCGTCGGTGCAGGGCGAGAGGGCGAGGCCGATGGCGAGGCCCAGGATGATCAGGGGCGCCACGAAGTCGCCGTAGGCGGAGTTCGCGTCCACCCGGGTGAGCAGGGCGAGGGCGGTCGTACCGCCGACCATGCCCGCGCTCACGGTCCACTTCATGCCGACGCGCGGGGTGAGCCAGCCGGTCAGGGCCGAGCCGACGAAGACGGCGCCGGCGAGCGGCAGCATGCGCACACCGGTCTGAAGGGCGTCGTAGCCGAGGACGAACTGGAGGTGCTGGGTGAGGTAGTAGAAGGCGCCGAAGACGGCGAGGAAGAACAGGGCGACGGCGAGGTTGGAGCCGGCGAACCGGCGGCCGGTGAAGCGGCGCACGTCCAGGATGGGGCGCGGGTGGCGCAGCTCCCACAGCACGAAGGCGACCAGGCCGGTGCCCGCGACCACCGCCGCCGCGACGGCCTTGGTGCCCCAGCCGAAGTGCGGGCCCTCGATGATCATGTAGACGAGCGCGCCGGTCCAGAGCACCGACAGCAGCCCGCCGACGTAGTCGATGCGGTCGTGGTGGCCGGCCCGGGACGGCGGGACGAGGACGAAGGCGGCGACGATCGCGACGGCCGCGACGGGCACGTTGATCAGGAAGGTCGAGGACCAGCCGTGGTCGCGCAGCAGGGCGCCGGCGACGACCGGTCCGGCGGCGATGGCGAGCCCGGCGGTGGCGGTCCACAGCGTGATCGCCTTGGCCCGCTCGGCGCGCGGGAAGGTCGCGGCCAGCAGGGAGAGCGTGGCCGGCATGATCAGCGCGGCGCCGACGCCCATCACGGCGCGGGCCGCGATGACGGTCGCCGCGCTGTCGGCGAGGTACCCGAAGACGGCCCCGCCGCCGAACACCAGCAGACCGAGGACGAGCGCCCCGCGCCGGCTGTACTTGTCGCCGATCGCGCCGAGCAGCAGCATCAGCGCCGCGTAGGGGACGGTGTAGCCGTCGATCACCCACTGGAGGTCGGCGCTGGAGAGCCCCAGGTCCCGGGTCATGTCGGGCGCCGCGACCGTGAGGGCGGTGTTCGCCATCACGATGATCAGCAGGCTGAGGCAGAGCACCAGCAGCGCCCACCACCGCCGGGCGTAGGGGCGGTCCGTCCTCTCGACCGGTTCGGTCATGACGAGTCGCATGGCAGGGGTCGCCTTCCTCGGGTACGCGACAGGACTTGCACAGTGGCGTGCAATTGCACAACCATGTGCAATGTACGACGCTGCACAGCACTGTGCAAGTCGACCGGAAAACGCCCGGCAAACCTCCGGGGAGGCACAATGACCGCTATGACCACGGGTAACACCAGCCGTGCCGATGCCAACCGGCGCCGCATCCTCGACGTCGCCCTCGCCGAACTGCTGCGCGATCCGGACGCCTCGATGGACCAGATCGCGCGCGCGGCAGGGGTCGTACGACGGACGGTCTACGGCCACTTCCCCAGCCGCGAGGCGCTCATCAGCACCCTGGTCGACGGAGCCGTGGAGGCGCTGGCGGACGCGGACGCCCGGGCCGGCGCCCACGTGAGCGACCCGGCGGAGACGGTGGCCCGCTCGGTGCTCGCGCTGTGGCCGGTCGCCGACCGCTACCGGCTGCTGATCGCCCTGGCCCAGCGCACGGTCACCGTGCAGGGCATCCGCGAACGCCTCGCACCCCTGCGCGAGAACAAGATCCGCCTCCTCCAGCGCGGCCTGGACGAAGGCGTCTTCAGCTCCCCGCTGCCCGCGCCGGCCCTCGCGTACGTGCACGAGCAGATGCTGTTCGCGGTGATGGAGGCGGTGAACGACGGACTCCTGGCAGCGCAGGAGGCGGGCCGCTCCGCCACGGTCGCCGTTCTGACCGCGGCGGGCGTACCCGCCTCACGGGCCACCGAGCTGGTGGCCGGGGTGTCCTAGCGAAGAGGGAGTACCGCGGGAAAAGGAGCCGGGCGGCTGAGGCACGGGGGAGCCTCAGCCGCCCGGCGGCGGTACCCGGACGCCCGGCCCCGGTTCAGGCGGGGCCGGACGTCCGGAACTTCGGAGTGGATCAGGCCTTGGCGAGTTCCTTCTCGCCGTCCTCCCGAGGCTCGGGAACCTCCTTCACCCCGGCCCCGCCCTCGTCCAGCAGCGTGGTCTCGTCGAACGGCAGCTCCCCGGCCAGCACCCGCCGTACCCGGACCGTGTCGATCTCCTTGGTCCACGTGCCGACCAGCACCGTCGCGACCGCGTTGCCCGCGAAGTTCGTCAGCGCCCGCGCCTCGCTCATGAACCGGTCGATGCCGACGATCAGCCCGACCCCGTCCACCAGCGCCGGCTTGTGCGACTGGAGACCGCCGGCCAGGGTGGCGAGGCCCGCGCCGCTGACACCGGCCGCGCCCTTCGAGGCCAGCAGCAGGAACAGCAGCAGCGGGATCTGCTCGCCGACCGACATCGGCGTGCCCAGCGCGTCCGCGATGTACAGCGACGCCATGGTCATGTAGATCATCGTGCCGTCGAGGTTGAACGAGTACCCGGTCGGCACGGTGATGCCGACGACCGGCCGGCTGACGCCCAGGTGCTCCATCTTCGCGATCAGCCGCGGCAGCGCGGACTCCGACGACGAGGTCGACAGGATCAGCAGGAACTCGCGGGCAAGGTACTTGAACAGGGAGAAGACGTTCAGACCCGCGACGACCCGGAGCAGCGCGCCCAGCACGACGAAGACGAACAGGAAGCAGGTGACGTAGAAGCCGAGCATCAGCACGGCGAGGCTCTTGAGCGCGTCGACGCCGGCCGAACCGACCACCGCCGCGATGGCACCGAACGCACCGATCGGCGCGGCCCACATCACCATGGACAGGATGCGGAAGACGAGCCGCTGGATGTGCTCGATGCCGCGCAGCACCGGCTGTCCGGCCGAGCCCATGGCCTGGAGCGCGAACCCGGCGAGCAGGGCCACCAGCAGTGTCTGGAGCACCTGGCCCTCGGTGAAGGCGGAGACGAACGTGGTCGGGATGATCGACAGCACGAAGTCGACGGGCGGCAGCGCGTCGGCGGACACCTGGTCGTGTCCGGTCGCCTTGATGGCGTTGGTGAGGTGCAGCCCGTCGCCCGGGTGCAGCACGTTGCCGACCACGAGCCCGATGGCGAGCGCGACGAGCGACATCACGAGGAAGTAGCCGAGGGCGATACCGCCGACGGCGCCGACCTTGGCGGCCTTCCGTACCGATCCGATGCCGAGCACGATCGTGCAGAAGATGATCGGCGAGATCATCATCTTGATCAGGTTCACGAACCCGGTGCCCAGCGGCTTCAGCTCCACCGCGGCATCGGGCCAGATCAGGCCCACGCCGATGCCGAGCGCGACCGCCACGATGACGGCGATGTACAGGTAATGGGTCCGGTCCCGCTTCACGCGGGGTGCGGCAGGTGCCGTATCGGGAGTGCTGGCGGCCACGACTGCCCTCCTTGACGTCTTCGTCGGCGAACTACCGGCGTGCGGCTCACGTCCGGGCGTTTCTGGGGAATGCCGTGACTATCTCCCGGCCTGTGAGGGCGGTCACCCTTCCGTTCATTTAGTTCACGCTTAACCGGGGAGGCACACTGCTGACATGCGCGTCCCCACCCTTCCGCGGCCCCGGAGCCTGGCCGGCCAGCTGTTCGCCATGCAGGCCGTGCTGATAGCGGTGGTCGTGGCCGGGTACGCGCTGTTCACCTACGTCAGCGACCAGCGGCAGGCCGAGGACGCCGCCGCCCGGCAGGCCACGGCGGTGGCCCGGTCGATCGCCGACTCCCCCTCGGTCCGCGAGGCGATCCGCACCCCCGACCCCACGGCCCGGCTGGAGCCGTACGCCCTCCAGGTCATGCGGGACGCCAACGTCGACTTCGTGACGATCATGAACCCGTCCGGCATCCGCTGGACCCACCCCGACCGGAACCAGATCGGCAAACGCTTCCTCGGCAACATCGGCCCCGCCCAGCACGGCCGTACCTTCACCGAGACCTACACCGGCACCCTCGGCGCGTCCGTCCGCGCGGTGACCCCCATCTCGGACAACGGCCGGATCGTCGGCCTGGTGAGCGCCGGCATCAAGGTGGAGACGATCAGCGCCCGGGTCCAGGACCAGGTCGCGGCCCTGCTCGGGGTGGCGGGCGTGGCCCTGCTGCTGGGCGCGGTCGGCACGTACGTGGTCAACGCCCGGCTCCGCCGCCACACCCACGGTATGAACGCCACCGAGCTGAGCCGGATGCACGACTACCACCAGGCGGCGCTGCACGCCGTCCGCGAGGGGCTGCTGATGCTGGACGGCGCCTACCGGGTGGCGCTGATCAACGACGGCGGCCGGGAGCTGCTGGGAGTGGGCCCGGAGGAGGGCGTGGTCGGCCGCTCGGTGGCCGACCTGGGCCTGCCCGCCCCGCTGACGGGCGCCCTGCTGTCCTCGGAGCCCCGCGTGGACGAGGTGCACCTGACGGCGTCCCGGGTGCTGGTCGTGAACACGTCGCCGGTGTCGGGCGGTGAACACCGGGGCACGGTCGTGACACTCCGCGACGTCACCGAACTCCAGTCGCTGATGGGTGAGCTGGACTCGGAGCGGGGCTTCACCCAGGCGCTGCGCTCGCAGGCGCACGAGGCCGCGAACCGCCTGCACACGGTCGTCTCCCTGATCGAACTGGGCCGGGCCGAGGAAGCGGTGGAGTTCGCCACGGCCGAGCTGGAACTGGCGCAGGCCCTGACCGACCAGGTGGTGGCGGCGGTCGGCGAGCCGGTGCTGGCCGCGCTGCTGCTGGGCAAGACCGCGCAGGCGAACGAGCGGGGCGTGGAGCTGGTGGTCTCACCGGACAGCCGGCTGGACGACGGCCTGCTCCCGCAGAGCCTGTCCGCCCGCGACCTGGTGACGATCCTCGGCAACCTGATCGACAACGCCGTGGACGCGGCGCAGGGCAGCGCGCGGGCCCGGGTGACCGTGACGGCGTACGCTACGGCCGCCGAAGTGGTGCTCCGGGTGTCGGACACCGGCCCGGGGGTCGACCCCGCCCATGCCGGCCTGGTGTTCCAGCGGGGGTTCTCCACGAAGCCGGCCGAACCCGGCGGACGGGGGCTCGGGCTGGCCCTGGTCCGGCAGGCGGTGAACCGCCACGAGGGCACGTTGACGGTGGCCGAGGCGGAGGAGGGCGGAGCGGTGTTCGAGGTGCGGTTGCCGTTGCGCACGGCCACGGGCGGTGCCGGATGACCGACGAGCAGCAGCCCATCCGCGTCCTCGTCGTCGAGGACGACCCGGTGGCCGCCGACGCGCACGTGATGTACGTCGGCCGGGTGCCGGGGTTCGTCGCGGTCGGGAAGGCGCACACGGGGGCGGAGGCACGGCGCCTCCTGGACCGCACACCGGTGGACCTCCTGCTGCTGGACCTGCACCTGCCCGACGTCCACGGCCTGCAACTGGCCCGGTCCCTGCGGGCGGCCGGGCACCACGCGGACGTGATAGCGGTGACGTCGGCGCGCGACCTGGCGGTGGTACGGGAAGGCGTCTCCCTGGGCGTCGTCCAGTACGTCCTGAAACCGTTCACGTTCGCCACGTTGCGCGACCGGCTGGTCCGGTACGCCGAGTTCCACGCGGCGGTGGGCGAGGCGAGCGGCCAGGACGAGGTCGACCGCGCCCTGGCGACCCTGCGCGCCCCGACCCCGGCGGCCCTGCCGAAGGGGCTGAGCGGGCCGACGCTGGAACGGGTGACGTCCGCGCTGCGGGAGGCGGCTTCGGAGGGGCTCACGGCGGCCGGGGTCGCCGAGGCGGTGGGCATCTCCCGGATCACCGCACGCCGCTACCTGGAGCACCTGGTGGACGCGGGAAGGGCCGGGCGGAGTCCGCTGTACGGGCAGGTGGGACGACCGGAGCTGGTGTACCGGTGGGTGCCTCAGGGGCGGTGAGGGCGGCGGCTGCGGCGCGGGCTCGGGCGGCTTCTTCGGGGGCGTTGGCTCGGGCGAAGGCGTCGGCGGCCTGGAGGTAGTGGGCGCGGGCCTCGGCTGGGCGGTGGGTCTCGATTCCCAGGTTTTCAAGGGTCGTACGCTTCCATCGCCTGGTCGATCTGGCCTTTCGCTGCCAGTGCGTTGCCGAAGTTGTGCCACGCCTCCGCCTCGCCCCGGCGATCGCCCAGGTCCCGAAGCAGATCGCGTGACCGGACGTGGGCGGCTATGGCCTCGTCGACGCGGCCAGATTCGTGCAGGGCGACGCCGAGGTTGTTCCACGCCATGGCCTGACAACGGCGATTACCGATGGCGTGCGCGGCCTTCTGGGCGGCACTGCCGACGCCGATCGCGTCATCGAAATGGCGACGCCACCGGAGGTAACCGCTCAGGCACAGGGCCAGACGCATGGCCGTATCGACGTGCTTCCCCTCCCGGGCCCGGTGCACGGCGGCCACCAGTCCGGCACGCTCTCTGTCCAGCCACGCGTGCTCAGGCCCCGCACCCAGCGCCCGCAGCAGGGACTGCAACGCCTGGTCCGCCGTGACCGGAGCGTCGTCGTAGCCGTGCAGGTCCACGAAGAGCACGCCCCCCGGGAACCACCCGGCCTCCCGCGCCGCGTACGCCGCCTGCACCGCGAGCGCCGTCTTGCCGATGCCGCCGAGTCCGGAGACGGCGGTGACGAGGACGGCCTGTTCCCCACCGGGGCCGGAGGGATCGAGCGCGGCCCGCAGCCGCCCCAACTCCTCGTCCCGGCCGGTGAATCCGGCAGCCGGCGGCGGCAACGCGTCCAGCGCGGTCGGCGCGGGGCGCCTGCTGCCGGTACTCCGCCTTGCCGATGACCGGCCCGCGGAAGTCCCCGCCCCGGAAGTCGACGACATCGCTCACCCGGCCCCGCCCCCCGCCCCGAACGGCACGGCGTACTGCACCACGCACACCCCCAGCCCCACGACCGCGACCGCCTCCAGCACGGACACGACCACCAGCCCGGCGGGGACGTGACCGCCCACCCAGTACACGACGAGCGCGCTCAACGGCACGACGCAGAAGGCCAGCAGGTCCACCACGCACTGCACGACCTTGCGGGAGACGCGCCGGGCGTCCCCCCGGTGCGCGGTCTCCCAGCGGAAGGCCGCGTCACCCCCGGCCTGCGCCAGCTCCGCGAGCCGGGGTCCCAGGTCCCCCCGCACATACGCCCCGATCGCCGAGATCTTCTGGTCGTTGACGAGGTACGTCCAGCCGAGGACGACGCACACCGGCGGCAGCGCGAGCAGCATCGCCGTCTGTCTGGCCTGGGCCGCCGCGGCGATGACGGCGGCCACCACGGTCAGGGTGACGTACAGCAGGTTGTCCCGGAAGCCGATCCGCGTCTTCTGCTCGTCCTTGACGGTCTGGTACTCGGCGAGCAGCAACTGCCCCACGGTGACGTCTCGTTCCGGCACGTAAGCCCCTTCCCCCGGCAGTACCGGCAGTACCTTATGAGTGTGCAGGAGACTCGACCCACCGTTCTCGTCCTGACCGCGCTGCCCCTCGAATACGCCGCTGTGCGGGCGTACCTCCCGGAGCGGGTCGAACGCGTCCACCCCACGGGAACCCGCGTCGAGACGGGCCGGCTGCCGGACAGCTCCTGGCACCTGGCGATCAGCGAGCTGGGCGTGGGGGCCGAGCGTGCCGCCGCGCTCACGACCCAGCTCATCGACTGGCTGCACCCCGAGGCCGTCCTCTTCGTGGGGGTCGCGGGGAGCCTGAAGGACGGCATCGGGATCGGCGACATCGTGGTGGGCACGCAGATCTACGAGATCCACGGCGGGAAGCAGACGGACGAGGGCTTCAAGGTCCGCCCCAAGGCCCTGCCCAGTTCGCACGCGCTGGAGCAGGCGGCCCGGTCGGCCGCGCGTGACCTGGCGGACGTGCGGGTGCACTTCGCGCCGATCGCCACCGGTGACGTGGTGCTGGCCGACTCCGAGTCCGGCATCGCACGGCACATCGAGAGGCATTACAACGACGCCGGGGCGATCGAGATGGAGGGTTCCGGCGCGGCCAACGCGGCGCACCTCAGCGGGCGTCTGGACGCGCTCGTCGTCCGGGGCGTCAGCGACCGGGCGAACGCGCGCAAGGCCGAGGCGGACGCCGGGGGCTCGCAGCAGCGGGCGGCGGCCCACGCGGCCTCGGTGACGGTGGCGGTGCTGCGCAGACACCTGCCGCGCGGTGGCCGTTCCGCCGACTCCGAGGAGGATCCTCAAGGACGCGGCGGCGGTGACCACATCGACTTCCGGGGCGGCGTCTTCCACGGGACCGTCGTCGGGAAGCGGACCGGAACCCGCTAAGGGACCGGTCCACGGGCCGGCGCCCCGGGCCAGTGCGACCCTCCCGCCCCGCCCCCTCGGCTTCACCGGCCGTACGCAGGCGCTGGACCGCCTGCTGCCGTGTCTCGCGCCCCTCCCGGAGAACGACAGCGCGCCGCCCGTGCTGATCTCCGCCCTGACCGGCATGGGCGGCATCGGCAAGACTGCGCTCGCGCTGGAGGCGGCGCACCGGGCCTGCGCGGCGGGCTGGTTCCCCGGCGGCGCGCTCTTCGTGGATCTGCGCGGGTACGACGACGACCCGGTCACCGCCGACCAGGCGGTGCTGGCGCTGCTGGACGCGCTCGGGGTGCGCGGCCCGGACCTGCCGGCGACGGCGACGGGGCAGTACGACACCTATCGCGCCCTGCTCGCCGCCCGGCGTGAGCGGACGCTGCTGATCCTGGACAACGTCTCGGACCCCGGCCAGTTCCTGCCCCTGCTGCCGGGCACGGACCGCCACCGGGTGCTGGTCACGTCCCGGGAGCGGCCGGACGCGCTGCCGGTGCGGCGGATCGACCTCGACCCGCTCGCCGCGGCGGAGTCCGTCGCCCTGGTGACGCGCGCCCTGCTGGACGCGGACGAACGCGACGACCGTCCGGCCCGGGAGCCGGAGGCGCTGCGTGAGCTGGCGGACCTATGCGGGCACCTGCCCCTGGCCCTTCAGATCGCCGCCGCGATGCTGCGCCGGCGGCACCCGCGCGCCATCGCCTCGCTGGTGCGGGACATCCGGAAGACCACAGACCGCACGCCGCTGCTGGACGGCGGGCCGGTCGGCACCGACCAGTACGGCCGCTCGCTCGTCCTGCGCCCGGTGCTGGAGACGTCGTACCGCCGGCTGCCGCCCGGCCAGGCCCGGTTGCTGCGGCTGCTCGCCCTCGCCCCGGGCACCGAAACGGCCACGTGGACCGTCGCCGCGCTCACCGGTCTCGGCTGGGAGGCCGCGCTGTCCCTGCTGGAGGATCTGGCCGCCACCTGCCTGGTCACCCGGGTCCGCGGCACCGCAGGGGACGCCGACCCCCGGTGGCTGGTGCACGACCTGGTGCGGGCCTTCGCCGCCGGGGTGGTCGCGGCACGTCCGGACCTGCGGGAGGAGGGCGAGGAGGCGCGCGAGCGGGCCCTGGGTTTCTACGTCCTGTGCGCGCACATGGCCGACGCCCGGCTGCGCTGGCTGCCGGGCGAGCCGGAGCCCGAGCTGTTCGCGGACCGGGCCCGGGCTCTGGCCTGGCTGGACCGGGAGCGGACCGCGCTGGTGGCGGCCGTGCGGTGGGCGGCGGAGGACCGGTACGCGCGTCTGTCGGTGCAACTCGCCGAGTATCTGGCGGAGTACCTGGAATGGCGGCGGTACTTCGACGACTGGATCACCGTCGCCAGTGCCGCCCGGGACGCGGCGCACCGCACGGGCGACCGCCGGGCGGAGGGCGTCGGATGGGACTACCTGGGCCTGGCCCTGCGGCACGCGGGCCGTACCGACGAGGCGATCGACGCCCATCTGCGCGCCCTCGGTCTGAGCCGGGCCGAAGGGCACCGCGGCGGTGAGGCGATCCAGTGGGGGCACCTCGCCAACGCGCTGCTCGTCGCGGGCCGCCCCGAGGAGGCGATCGACGCGCACCTGCGGGCCCGCACCCTGCACCAGACCCATGGCCATGCCCAGGCGGAGGCCGACGAGTGGAACAACCTCGCGCTGTCACTGCACGCCGTGGGCCGCACGGAGGAGGCGATCGACGCCCATGTGCGGGCTCGCGACCTCTACCTGGCCCTCGGGGACCGGCACGGCGCGGGCATCGCCTGGAACAACCTCGCCCGCACCTGGGAGGCGGCCGGTCTGACGGCCCAGGCCATCGGGGCGTACGGCAACGCCCTGGAGGTCCAGCGGGAGTTCGGGGACTGGTTCGGCGCCGGCATGACCCTCGGCAACCTGGCCGGTGTCCACGCGGCCACCGGGGACCCGGTCCGGGCCCGCGCCACCTTCCTCGCGGCGGCCGACGCCTACACGCGGGCCGACGCCCCCGCCGAGGCCGCCCGCTGTCAATCCCGCGCAGACACATTGACCTGACTAGACCACTCCTCTTACCTTCACACGGCAGTCATCTCCGCGCCACCCCCACGTGTGCTCAGGAGGTCATGCCCGTGCGCCTCACCGCCGCCCACTCCCACCGCCTCCCCCTCTCCCTCCTCCTCACCGCCGCTCTCGCCGCCACCGCCCTCACCGCCTGCGGCGGCGGTTCCGGCAGCAGTCCGGACACGATCAAGGTGTCGTACAAGCAGTCCACCGACAACTCCGTCAAGGTGATGGACACCTACCTCGCCGGCATCAAGAAGCAGTTCGAGCACAAGTACCCCGGCAAGAAGGTCGAGTTCGTGCCGATCAAGGCCCCGGACTCGGAGTACTACACCAAGCTCCAGCAGATGCTGCGCTCGCCGCGCACCGCCCCGGACCTGGTCTACGAGGACACCTTCCTCATCAACTCCGACATCACCAGCGGGTATCTGAAGCCGCTCGACCCCTACCTCGCCAAGTGGCCGGACTGGGGACAGTTCATCGACACCGCGAAGGCGGCGGCCAAGGGGCAGGACGGGAAGACGTACGGCGTCCCGGACGGGACCGACACCCGCGGGCTCTGGTTCGACAAGCGGGTGTTCGGCAAGGCCGGGCTGCCGACGGACTGGCAGCCGAGGACCTGGGACGACGTCCTCGCCGCCGCCCGCACCATCAAGCGGAAGGTGCCCGGCGTCATCCCGCTCAACGTCTACACCGGCAAGCCGGCCGGTGAGCGGGCCACCATGCAGGGCTTCGAGATGCTGCTGTACGGCACGGGCGACGGTACGCGGGACCCCTTGTACGACAGCGGCAGCAAGAAGTGGATCACGGGATCGCAAGCCTTCAAGGATTCCCTCGGCTTCGTGGAGACGGTCTACAAGGAAAAACTCGGCCCGGACGTCTCCGACGCCCTCGACCCGAACTTCAACACCACCGTCAACGGCGAACTGCTCCCCCAGGGCAAGCTCGGTATCGCCCTCGACGGCTCCTGGCTGCCGTACGCCTGGCTGCCGGGCAGCGGACACGAGTGGCCGGACTGGTCCCGGCGGCTGGGGCTCGCGGCCATGCCGACGCAACACGGGCAGGCGCCCGGCAAGGTGAGCATGTCCGGCGGTTGGACCTGGTCCATCCCGGCCAAGGCGGCCAATCCCGACCTCGCCTTCGACTTCGTCCGGACGATGCAGACGAAGGACAACGCCCGGAAGTGGTACATCGCCAACTCCGGGATCGCCGTCCGCGAGGACGTCGCCGCCGATCCGAAGTACGTCGGCGCCCAGCCCGGCATCAAGTTCTTCACCGACCTGGTGGCGAGCACCCACTACCGGCCCGCGTACCCGGCGTACCCGAAGGTGTCGACCGCCGTGCAGGAGGCCATGGAGGCGGTCACGACCGGTGACCTGTCCGTGGCGAAGGCGGCGGGCGAGTACGACGCCACCGTCGAGGACGTCACCGGCGGCCAAGTGGTCCGCGGGTGAGGCGCCGGAACCCGGCCGTCCGGGTCCTCCCGGTCGCCCCCGCCCTGGTCCTGCTGCTGCTGTTCCTCGCCGGGCCGATCGCCTACTGCGTCTGGATCGCCTTCACCGACCTCCAGCTCACCGGCCAGGCGCACTCCTCCTTCGTGGGCCTCGCCAACTTCCGCCGGGCGTTCCGGGACGACGCGTTCCTGAACGCCGTCCGGCTGACCCTGGTGTTCACGGTGCTGTCCTCGCTCGTCGGGCAGAACACCCTGGGGCTGGCCCTCGCCGCGCTGATGAAGCGTGCGTCGAAGCCCGTCCGCACCCTCACCGGCGCGGTCGTCGTCACCGCCTGGGTGCTGCCGGAGGTCGTCGCCGGGTTCCTGCTCTACGCGTTCTTCCGGCGCGAGGGCACCCTGAACGCGATCCTGGACTGGCTGCACCTGCCCCGGCAGAACTGGCTGTTCACGCTGCCCGTCCTCGCGGTGTCCTTCGCCAACGTCTGGCGCGGGACGGCGTTCTCGATGCTGGTGTACTCCGCCGCGCTGGACGAGATCCCCGCCGAGATCACGGAGGCCGCCGAGGTGGACGGGGCCGGCGGCTGGCGGCGGCTGTGGCACATCACGCTGCCGATGATCCGGCGCTCCATCGGCACCAACCTCATGCTCAACACCCTCCAGACGCTCTCCGTGTTCGGGCTGATCTGGGTGATGACCCGGGGCGGTCCGGGCGACCGGAGCCAGACGCTGCCGCTGTTCATGTACGAACAGGCCTTCCAGAACAGCATGATCGGGTACGGCACCGCGGTCGCCCTGCTCCTGCTGGTCGTCGGCTCCCTGTTCTCCGTCGTCTATCTGCGGCTGCTGCGGACGGAGGTCTGATGGCCCGCGACCGTGCCTCCCGGCGGCTCGTCGCCGATGTCTCGCTGCTGGCGGTGGCCGCCGCCTTCGCGCTGCCCCTCGCCTGGGTGCTGCTGTCCGCCGTGGACCCGCACGCGGGCCTGCGGGTGAAGGTCCCGGGCGGCCTCACCCTGGCCAACTTCCACGCGATCCTGACCCCCGACATCACCTACACCCCGCTGCTGAACAGCCTCGTCCTGTGCGGGGGCGCCACGGCGCTGACCGTAGGCTGCGCCGCCCTCGCCGCGTATCCGCTGTCCCGGTTCCGGTCCCGGCTGAACCGGCCGTTCCTGCTGACGATCCTGTTCGCGACGAGCCTGCCCATCACGGCGATCATGGTGCCGGTGTACGCCCTGTTCGTCCGGGTGAACCTCATCGACACCCTCCAGGGCACGATCCTCTTCTTCGCCGCCTCCCAACTGCCGTTCGCCATCTGGCTGATGAAGAACTTCATGGACGGCGTGCCGACGGAACTGGAGGAGGCGGCCTGGACGGACGGGGCCTCGGCGGCGCAGTCCCTCGTCCGGATCGTGCTGCCGCTGATGGGGCCGGGGCTCGCCGTGGTGACCGTGTTCTCGTTCGTGATGATGTGGGGGAACTTCTTCGTCCCGTTCATGCTGCTGCTCACCCCGGAGCAGATGCCGGCCTCGGTGAGCATCAACGACTTCTTCGGCAACCGGGGCATGGTGGCGTACGGCCAGCTCGCCGCGTTCTCGGTGGTCTACTCGACGCCGGTGGTCCTGCTGTACGTCCTGGTGGCACGGCGGCTGGGCGGCGGCTTCGCGCTCGGCGGCGCGGTCAAGGGGTGAACCGGAAGGGCGGTGCGCCCGTGCCGCCGGCACGGGCGCACCGCTCGTGTCCGCGCACGCCGGACTCGCCGGCCCGCCGCACAGCGCGGTGACCTGAAGGAGCGGACCGCCTAGAAGACCGACTCCGCCTCGTCCATCCGGTCCTTGGGCACCGTCTTCAGCTCGGTGACGGCCTCCGCGAGCGGCACCATCACGATGTCGGTGCCGCGCAGCGCGGTCATCCTGCCGAAATCGCCGCGGTGGGCGGCCTCGACGGCGTGCCAGCCGAAGCGGGTGGCGAGGACGCGGTCGTAGGCGGTGGGGACGCCGCCGCGCTGGACGTGACCGAGGATGACCGGCTTGGCCTCCTTGCCCAGGCGCCGCTCCAGCTCGTACGCCAGCGCGGTGCCGATGCCCTGGAAGCGCTCGTGGCCGTACTGGTCGATGTCGCCCTTGCCGTAGTCCATGGTGCCGTCCATGGGGTGGGCGCCCTCGGCGACGCAGATGACGGCGAACTTCTTGCCGCGGGCGAACCGCTCCTCGACCATTTTGACCAGGTCGGCGGGGTCGAAGGGGCGCTCGGGCAGGCAGATGCCGTGGGCGCCGGCGGCCATGCCGGACTCCAGGGCGATCCAGCCGGCGTGCCGGCCCATGACCTCCACGACCATCACCCGCTGGTGGGACTCGGCCGTGGTCTTCAGGCGGTCCATGGCCTCCGTCGCCACGCCGACGGCCGTGTCGAAGCCGAAGGTGCGGTCGGTGGAGGAGATGTCGTTGTCGATGGTCTTGGGCACGCCGACGACCGGGAGGCCGGCGTCGGAGAGCATCCGGGCCGCGGTCAGGGTGCCCTCGCCGCCGATCGGGATCAGCGCGTCGATGCCGAACTCCTCGACCATGTCGGTGGCCCGCTCGCAGGCCTCGCGCAGCCGGTCGCGCTCCAGCCGGGAGGAGCCGAGGATGGTGCCGCCGCGGGCCAGGATGCCGCTGACCGCGTCCAGGTCGAGGGTGCGGTAGTGGCGGTCGAGGAGACCCCGGTAGCCGTCCTCGAAGCCGATGACCTCGTCGCCGTACTGCGCCACCGCCCGGTGCACGACCGACCGGATCACGGCGTTCAGGCCGGGGCAGTCGCCGCCTGCGGTGAGAACTCCGATGCGCATCGTGCTGTGTCTCCTGCTCGCTGTCGTGTGCCGGTGAGCCGGTGTCGATTGTTTCACGTCCATCGCGCCAATGAGATCCTGACGGGCGCCTTATCCGTCGACAGGGGTATTGTCAAGAGGGTTCTGCTCACCTCGGTGAGCGATTTTTATGCCGAAGTGGCGACGAAGGCGACATGAGGAACGGAGTGGACACGTGACGCGCAGCGTGTACGTGACCGGGATCGACCGCGGTGACGGACGCCAGGTCGTGGAGCTGGGGGTCATGGAACTGCTGACCCGGCAGGTCGACCGGGTGGGCGTGTTCCGTCCGCTCGTCCACGACGGCCCGGATCGCCTGTTCGAGCTACTGCGGGCCCGGTACCGCCTCGCGCAGGACCCGGCGACCGTCTACGGCATGGACTACCACCAGGCGTCCGCGCTCCAGGCCGAGCAGGGCACCGACGAGCTGGTCTCCGCCCTGGTCGACCGCTTCCACCTCGTGGCCCGGGACTACGACGTGGTCCTCGTCCTCGGCACCGACTTCGCCGACACCCAGCTGCCGGACGAGCTGTCGCTGAACGCCCGGCTCGCCAACGAGTTCGGCGCCTCGGTCATCCCGGTGGTCGGGGGCCGCGGGCAGTCCGCCGAGTCCGTGCTGGCCGAGACCCGCAACGCCTACCGCGCCTATGACGGCCTCGGCTGCGACGTGCTCGCCATGGTCGCCAACCGGGTGGCCCGCGAGGACCGCGACGAGATCGCCGAGCGGCTCGCCGACCGGCTGCCGGTGCCGGCGTACGTGGTCCCCGACGAGCCCGCCCTGTCCGCCCCGACGGTCTCCCAGATCGCCCAGGCCCTCGGCGCCAAGGTGCTGCTCGGCGACGACTCCGGGCTCGCCCGGGACGCGCTGGGCTTCGTCTTCGGCGGCGCCATGCTGCCGAACCTCCTCGGCGCCCTGACCCCGGGCTGCCTGGTCATCACCCCCGGCGACCGCGCCGACCTGGTCGTCGGCTCGCTCGCCGCGCACAGCGCCGGCACCCCGCCGATAGCCGGTGTGCTGCTGACCCTGAACGAGGTGCCGAGCGACGAGATCCTCACCCTCGCCGCGCGCCTCGCCCCCGGCACCCCGGTGCTCTCGGTGTCCGGCAACAGCTTCCCCACCGCCGAGCGGCTCTTCTCCCTGGAGGGCAAGCTGAACGCGGCCACCCCGCGCAAGGCGGAGACCGCGCTCGGCCTGTTCGAGCGGTACGCCGACACCGCCGACCTGGCCCGCCGGGTCTCGGCGCCGAGCAGCGACCGGGTCACCCCGATGATGTTCGAGCACAAGCTGCTGGAGCAGGCCCGCTCCGACAAGCGGCGGGTCGTGCTGCCGGAGGGCACCGAGGAGCGGGTGCTGCACGCGGCCGAGGTGCTGCTGCGCCGGGACGTGTGCGACCTGACCCTGCTCGGCCCGGTCGACCAGATCCGCAAGAAGGCCGCCGACCTGGGAATCGACCTCGGCGACACCCAGCTGATCGACCCGGCCACCTCCGAGCTGCGCGACTCCTTCGCCGAGAAGTACGCGGCCCTGCGCGCCCACAAGGGCGTCACGGTGGAGCTGGCCTACGACGTCGTGTCGGACGTGAACTACTTCGGCACCCTGATGGTCGAGGAGGGCCTGGCCGACGGCATGGTGTCGGGCTCGGTGCACTCCACGGCGGCCACCATCCGGCCCGCCTTCGAGATCATCAAGACCAAGCCGGAGGCGTCGATCGTCTCGTCCGTGTTCTTCATGTGCCTGGCCGACAAGGTGCTGGTCTACGGTGACTGCGCGGTCAACCCGGACCCCGACGCCGAGCAGCTCGCGGACATCGCCATCCAGTCGGCGACGACGGCCGCGCGGTTCGGCGTGGAGCCGCGGATCGCGATGCTGTCGTACTCCACGGGCACGTCCGGATCGGGCGCCGACGTCGACAAGGTGCGCGAGGCCACCGAGCTGACCCGCTCGCGCCGGCCCGAGCTGAAGATCGAGGGCCCCATCCAGTACGACGCGGCCGTCGAGCCGTCCGTCGCCGCGACCAAGCTGCCCGGCTCCGAGGTCGCCGGGCAGGCCAGCGTGCTGATCTTCCCCGACCTCAACACCGGCAACAACACCTACAAGGCCGTGCAGCGCTCGGCCGGCGCGATCGCCGTCGGCCCGGTGCTCCAGGGTCTGCGCAAGCCGGTCAACGACCTGTCCCGGGGCGCGCTCGTCCAGGACATCGTCAACACCGTCGCCATCACGGCGATCCAGGCCCAGGGCCCCGCCCGGAACCCCAGCGAGAAGGCGTCCCAGCAGTGACCTCCCCCACCCGTGTCCTCGTCCTCAACTCCGGCTCCTCGTCCCTGAAGTACCAGCTGCTGGACATGCGGGACAGCAGCCGCCTCGCGGTGGGCCTGGTCGAGCGGATCGGCGAGCAGACCTCCCGGATCGAGCACACCTGCCTCACCAGCGGCGACACCCGTGAGCAGACAGGGCCGATCGCCGACCACGACGCCGCCCTCAAGGCGGTCGCCGAGGAGCTGACCCGGGACGGCCTGGGCCTGGACTCCCCCGAGCTGGCCGCGATCGGCCACCGGGTGGTGCACGGCGGGATGTTCTTCACCGAGCCCACCGTCATCGACGACGCGGTGCTCACCGAGATCGAGCGGCTGATCCCGGTCGCCCCGCTGCACAACCCGGCCAATCTCACCGGCATCCGCACCGCGCGGGCACTCCGCCCGGACCTGCCCCAGGTCGCCGTCTTCGACACCGCGTTCCACACGACGATGCCGGAGCGGGCGGCGCGCTACGCGATCGACCCGAAGATCGCCGACCGCCACCGCATCCGCCGCTACGGCTTCCACGGCACCTCGCACGCGTACGTCTCGCGGCAGACCGCGCGGCTGCTGGGCAAGGACCCGTCCGAGGTCAACGTGATCGTGCTGCACCTGGGCAACGGCGCCTCCGCCTCCGCGGTTCAGAAGGGCCGCTGCGTGGACACCTCCATGGGACTGACCCCCTTGGAGGGGCTCGTGATGGGTACGCGATCCGGTGATCTGGATCCGGCCGTCATCTTCCATTTGGCCCGGGTTGGGGATATGTCCATGGACGAGATCGACACTCTTCTCAACAAGAGGAGCGGTCTGTTCGGTCTGTGCGGGGACAACGACATGCGGGAGATCCGCCGCCGGATCGACGAGGGCGACGAAGAGGCCGCGCTCGCCTTCGACATTTACATTCACCGGATCAAGAAGTACATCGGCGCCTATTTCGCCGTGCTCGGCACGGTGGACGCGGTGGCCTTCACCGCCGGGGTCGGCGAGAACGCGGCACCGGTGCGGGAGGCGGCGATCGCGGGGCTGACGGGCCTGGGCCTGGCGGTCGACCCGGAGCGGAACGCCGTACGCGGCGGCGGACCGCGGCTGATTTCGCCGGAGTCCGCCCGGGTGGCGGTCGCGGTGGTGCCGACGGATGAAGAACTGGAGATCGCGACGCAGACCTACGCACTGGTCGGAAAGAACAACTGAATAGCACCTGAGCGGTGTGGCACTCATTTGTATCTTCCGCCAGACGGAATATTCCGTAGCGAAACAAACCGATAGGATCGCCCCATGCGCCGTTCGAAAATCGTCTGTACTCTCGGCCCCGCGGTCGACTCCCACGAGATGCTCGTCGCCATGATCGAGGCGGGCATGAACGTGGCCCGGTTCAACTTCAGCCACGGCACCCACGCCGAGCACCAGGCGCGGTACGACCGCGTCCGGGCCGCCTCCAAGGAGACCGGCCGCCCCATCGGCGTCCTCGCCGACCTCCAGGGCCCGAAGATCCGCCTGGAGACCTTCGCCGAGGGTCCGGTCGAGCTGGAGCGCGGTGACGAGTTCGTCATCACGACCGAGGACGTGCCGGGTGACAAGCACATCTGCGGCACGACGTACAAGGGGCTGCCGGGTGACGTCTCGCGCGGCGACCAGGTCCTGATCAACGACGGCAACGTCGAGCTGAAGGTCCTGGACGTCGAGGGCCCGCGGGTGAAGACGATCGTCATCGAGGGCGGTGTCGTCTCCGACCACAAGGGCATCAACCTGCCCGGCACGGCCGTCAACGTGCCCGCGCTGAGCGAGAAGGACGTCGAGGACCTGCGCTTCGCCCTCCGCATGGGCTGCGACCTGGTCGCGCTGTCCTTCGTCCGGGACGCCAAGGACATCCACGACGTCCACCGCGTCATGGACGAGGAGGGCCGCCGCGTCCCCGTCATCGCCAAGGTGGAGAAGCCGCAGGCGGTGGAGAACATGGAGGACGTCGTGATGGCGTTCGACGGCGTGATGGTCGCCCGCGGTGACCTCGCCGTCGAGTACCCGCTCGAAAAGGTCCCCATGGTGCAGAAGCGCCTGATCGAGCTGTGCCGGCGCAACGCCAAGCCGGTGATCGTCGCGACCCAGATGATGGAGTCGATGATCACCAACTCGCGTCCGACCCGCGCCGAGGCCTCCGACGTCGCCAACGCGATCCTGGACGGCACCGACGCGGTCATGCTGTCGGCCGAGTCCAGCGTGGGCGCGTACCCGGTCGAGACGGTCAAGACCATGTCGAAGATCGTCACCGCGGCCGAGCAGGAGCTGCTCTCCAAGGGCCTCCAGCCCCTCGTCCCCGGCAAGAAGCCACGTACGCAGGGCGGTTCGGTGGCCCGTGCCGCCGCCGAGATCGCCGACTTCCTCGGCGCCAAGGGCCTGGTCGCCTTCACGCAGTCCGGTGACACCGCGCGCCGCCTCTCCCGCTACCGCGCTATCCAGCCGATCATCGCCTTCACCACGGACGAGGGCACCCGCAACCAGCTCACCCTGAGCTGGGGCGTGGAGTCGCACGTCGTGCCGTTCGTGAACACCACCGACGAGATGGTCGACCTGGTGGACCAGGAGGTCGACCGGCTCAGCCGTTTCGAGCGGGGCGACACCCTCATCATCACCGCCGGCTCGCCCCCCGGGGTCCCCGGCACCACCAACATGCTCCGCGTCCACCACCTGGGCACCCAGAGCAACTGACCGATCCGGCAAGGGTCTTGCACGGCACCGAGGGCGCCCCCCGCGACGGGGGGCGCCCTCGGTGTTGTGCGGCTCCCGAACTGGCTTGTACGACCGCTCAGTCGGTCGTGTACACGTGCATGCCGGGCACGTGCAGGTTGCCGCCGAACTGGGCCGCCTGGGTCACCTTGACGTTGGTGAAGTAGATCAGCGGGATGTTCAGCGGGGGCGGGCTGTCGGGGCTGAAGGTCACCGGGATCAGCCCGAACAGGTTGCCCGAGATGCTCTCGGTGTACATCACCGTGTCGCCGCCGGTGATGGTGGACGTCGAGCCCTTGGCCGCCTGGACGTGGTACGTCCTGTTCGCCTGCGTGTCCTTCACGGTCTGGTGCAGGTCACCGATGTCGGTGCCGCCGGAGATGACGTACTTCAGCACCTTCTTGGTGGTGCCGCCCGCCGTCTTCACCTCGACGATGCCCTGGTAGTCGGCGCCCTTGAGGAGCAGGGAGCTGGCGTTCAGGTACCAGGGGTCGTCCGCCACCGGCACCTTGTTGTCGACGCCGCCCTCCTCGTCCGTGGCCACCGGGCAGTCGTCGGCGGAGGCGGACGCGCTCGCGGACGGGTCCGGCGTGGCCGGCCCGGTCGCGTCACCGGCCGCCTCCGTGGCGTCCCCAGCCGTCTTGGAGACGGTGCCGGTGGTGCCGTCGACGGTGTCCTCGACCGTGTCCGTGGTCTTCTTCACCGTGTCCTTGACGGTGTCGGAGGCACCGCCGCCGGAATCCTTGCCACCGCCGGAATCCTTGCCACCGCCGGACGAAGTGCCCGTGGACGAGGTGTCCGTGGTGTCCGTGGTGTCCGCGGCGGACGACTGGGACGCGGACGGTGTCGGGGCCGGCGTCTGCGACGGCGCACCGGAGTCCTTGTCGCCGCCGGTGAGGAGGTCACCGAGCGTGTCGCCGATGGTGTCGAGGACGTTCCCGCCGCCGCTGTGGGGCTGCGACTGCGTCGGCGTGGTGGTGTCGCCGCCGGAGCCCGCACCGGAGTCCGAGCCCGACCCGGAGCCCGACGAGCCGGAATCCGAGGAACCGGAGCCCGACCCGGAGCCGGAGGAACCGGAACCCGAGGAGCCGGAGCCCGGCCCGGAGTCGGAGGACCCCGAGGTCGCGGTCGGCTCGGGCGTGTCCTTGTCGTCGGAACCTGAATCCGACGAAGAGGTACCGCCCGGCTCCTGCGTCTTCCCGCTCCCGGTGGTCTGCGACGGCGACGGTGCGGCCGGCGTGCTCTGGGACGCGGACGGCGACGGTGTGGCCGAGGGGTCCTTGGAGCCGTCGTCCAGCGCCTTCACGCAGTCCTTGTACTCGTCGGCCGTCAGGCTCTTCGCCGACGTCGACGGGGACGGGGACGGGCTGCCGTTGTTGTCGGCGAGGGCGAGCGTGGAGGTGAAGCCCATGCCCATGAGGACCGCCGTGGGCATGGCCACCGAGGCTATCGCCTTGCCGGCCGGCATGTGGAACCTGGTGAACAGCGGCTTTCTGGGGGCCGCGTGGCGGGGCCCGGTTCTCGCGCGGGACCCGTTCGCGTCGGTCCCGCGGGTCACCTCGTCAGCCGGCACTGTGCCTCCCGTTCGCCCCGTTGGCCGGGCTCGTTCCTGACAGGTCGTTCTCCCACGGCGCCTTGTACGGCCCGGCCGGGCCGGCGTCGGCCGCCGGGGTCGTGCCCTGGTGCGGCAGCGGAGCCGTGCCCGGGGCACCGCCCGCGTCCGGGGTGGCCTCGGTCGGCGGCTGCTCCTGCGGAGGCGTACCCGGCGCCCACGCCACGGCCAGCGCCCCGCCGACCAGGGCGAGCAGGAAGCCGATGACGAAGCCGCCGAAGTTGGACACGGGGATGGACACCAGCGCCAGCAGGATCGCGGCGACGCCCGCGAAGGTCCGTACGTGCTTCTGGAACCAGAGGCTGAATCCCAGGACGATGAGCAGCACACCGATGATCAGGGACCCGGCTCCCGCGGTGGTCGCCATGGCCAGCGTCAGGTGTCCGAGCTGCAGGTGGGCGTACGGGAAGTACATGATCGGAAAGCCGCCGAGCATGACGAACAGACCGGCCCAGAACGGCCGCGTGCCCCGCCAGGCGCGGAACTGCAGCCTCCGGCGGGTGAACTGGCCGGGTGCGGCGGCAGGAGTCTCGGCGCTCATGGAAAACAGCTCCCTGGTGCGGCGTTGCTGTGGTGGTGATGTGTGCCGCGTGTGAGGACGCGGCCGGAGTGTGGACGGGCGGGGGCGCCACCGGCCCCCCCGCCCGTCAGCGAGTGCTTAGTAGCACTCCTTGGCACCCGTCGACAGCGACATCTTCAGGCCGCTGAGCTTGAAGGTTCCGGCGGTGGTCGCCCACGCCGTCTGCTTCACGCCGACCAGCGTGGCCTTGTCGGCCTGCTGGGCGAACCCGTACGGGTTGGCCTGCTCGCCGCCGCCCTTCATGCCCGGACCCTTGGAGGCGTCCTTGGCGGCCACACCGATGTCGATGTTCTCGAACGTCGCGTCGGCGTTGAGGTCGGCAACGTCGATGTAGATGTTGTCGGCCTGCACCTTTTCGGCGCCCGCGCCGCCGGCCCGCAGGATCAGGCTGACGTTGCCGAAGATCGGCACGTCGGGCGTGACCACGGACTGGCACAGGTTGGTGATCTCGGCGTGCTTGAACGCCGAGACGGCCACCGGGTGCGCCGTCTTCTTGCCGTCCAGCGTGTAGCCGCTGTCGATGGCGCCGTACTGCGAGAAGCCGGTGCCGACGAGCTCGTCGGCGGACACCTTGAACGACTGGCCGGACACGCTGAACGAGGCGGCGAGAGCGCCCTGCGCGAGCGCGACACCTATACACGCCGTGGCGGCCACGCTGGGCACCATGACCACAGCGAACCGCTTCCATCTGGTCCCGCCACGCACCTGGGACTCCATATTTCCTCCTTCTCGGACGTACATCTCCTGGCCCGGGCTCGCCCCGTATCAGCGGCTCAGCCGGGCAGGGATGGGAGAAGTGCTACGTCCTCGGGAAGGAGAGCGCCCGCGCTCGGCGGCGCGAACAGCGCCCGAATCACCGGCGATCACCCCCGAGCGACAACCACTGGTCGCGCCTGACACGCATCACGCACAACCCTGCTGGACAGGCTTCGCCGGCCGGCGAAGACCCCCCTGCCCTAGACCCGGCGCCACTGCCGCCGGCTCTGCTCGGTGGGGAACCAGAATCTCCCGGTGACCCGACCGGCTGCCGGGGTACGGGAATGGACCGAGCGTCGCCGATCGTGGTGCATTCTCGGCCCGGACACAAGGGGGTTCGTTACTGGCTAGTAACGGCGGGATAACCGGAGAACGACCGACCGGTCTCGGACTGCGACGCTCGGTGGCACCGCAGGGCAGAGCAAAGCCGTTGATCCCTGGACGAATCCAGACAGACCAACGGCCTCGATTTACTCGGAGTAACAGCGGCCGCGATTACCAAGATTTGGTAAAGCGCGGCCGCCGTGACACGTCTCGGCGAACCTTTCACCCCGGCATCACAAGCCGTGGCGTTTAGGGACTGGTCAGAACAGGGCGCGGGCGAGGGCCCTGCGTGCGCCCACCACCCGCGGGTCCTCCTGGCCCACGACCTCGAACAGCTCCAGCAACCGGAGCCGTACCGCCTCGCGGTCGTCACCCGCCGTGCGCTGCACGGTCTCGATGAGCCGCCCGAAGGCGTCCTCGACGTGCCCGCCCACCAGGTCCAGGTCGGCGGCGGCGATCTGCGCCCGCGCGTCCTTCGGCTTCTCGGCGGCTTCCTGACGCACCTTCTGCGGGTCCATGCCCTGCACGCGCTGGAGCAACTCGGCCTGCGCCAGGCCCAGTTTGGCCTCCGGGTGGGCCGGGTCGTCGGCCAGCACGTTCTTGTACGCCTGGACGGCCCCGCCCAGGTCGCCGGCGTCCAGCGCCTGCGCGGCGGCGTTCAGCGCGGCGTCGTACGGCCCTTCGGCCGCCGCGGCCTGCGGGCCACCGCCCGGCTCCGCGTCCGGGTCGACGGTCAGACCGGTCAGCCCGAAGCGCTGCTCCGCGACCGCCACCAACTGGTCGAGGGTCTCCCGGATCTGCTGCTCGCCGGCCACCCCCTGGAAGAGCGGCAGCGCCTGGCCCGCCACGACGGCGAACACGGCCGGGATGCCCTGGATCCCGAACTGCTGCATCAGCATCTGGTTGGCGTCGACGTCGATCTTGGCGAGGAGGAAGCGCCCGTTGTACTCGACGGCCAGCCGCTCCAGGACCGGGCTCAGCTGCTTGCAGGGCTGACACCACTCGGCCCAGAAGTCGATGACGACCGGGACTTCGGCGGAGCGCTGGAGGACATCCCGCTCGAAGCCCGCCTCATCGACGTCGATGACGAGATCGGCCGGGGAGACGGCCCCCGTCCCGCCCTGCCGGGCGGCTTCGGCGCGCGCCTGCTCCGCCTTGGCCTTGGCCTCCTGGGCCGCCTTCACCGCGGCGAGGTCGACGACACCGCTCATGGACATGTTCCGTGGCTGCATGCGTCTATCCTCCCCCGATCCCGCGTCTGATGAAAAAAACGATGTGCGGCGCCGGGTCCCCACCCCACGCCTGGTGGTCGTCGCCCGCGTACGTCCCTCGCGAGCTTTCGCTACGACCCGTAGCGTAATGCCAAGAGGGCACCGCGCGGCACCCCGCCCCGGTGATCTCCCTCACGGCCGCACAGAACCCGCCGGTTATGGTCGGAGGATGCAGAGCCGCACTCCCGCCCGCCGTACCGGGCGCCCGCGCAGCGCCGCCGCGGACACCGCGATCCTGGCCGCGACCCGGGAGGCTCTGGTCGAACTCGGCTGGTCGAAACTCACCCTGGGAGACGTCGCCACGCGGGCCGGGGTTGCGAAGACGACCCTCTACCGCCGCTGGGCGGGCAAGAACGAGCTGGTCGTGGACGCGGTGGCGGAGCTCTTCGACGAGCTGGAGCTGCCCGACCGCGGCAGCCTCGCCGCCGACATCGAGGGCGTCGTCCTCCAGTTCGCGGCCATCCTGGCCCGCCCGGAGGCCAAGAGCGGCCTGATGGCGGTGGTCGCCGAGGCCACCCGCGACGACGCCCTGCGCGAACGCGTCCGCGCCTCCATCGTGGACCGGCAGATGCGGCTGGTCCTGGAGGGCCGCGCCCGTGCCCAGTGCCGCGGCGAGCTCCCCCCGGAACCCGACCCCGGGGAGTCCGCCCGCACGGTGGACCTCATCTTCGACGTGGTCGCGGGCGCGGTGGTCCACCGCACCCTGGTCAGCGGCAAACCGGCGGACGAGGACTGGGTCCGCAGCTTCACGCGGTTGCTGCTGTCGGGCCTCGCGTCCCAGCCCGCCGAGCCGGGTGGCGAGCGGGCGTAGACCGGTGGCCGGGGGGCGCGGAGCCCCCCGGCGGTCGGCCCGGCCAGGGGCGCCTAGAAGCCGGCCGGCTCCGTGTACACCCCCCACTCGTCCCGCAGCACCCCGCAGATCTCCCCCAGCGTCGCCTCGGCCCGCACGGCCTCCAGCATCGGCTCGATCATGTTGGCCCCGGACCGGGCCGCGGCGAGCATCCCGTCCAACGCCCCCCGCACAGCCGCCTCGTCCCGCGCCGCCTTCCGCTCGGCGAGCACCCGCACCTGCTCCCGCTCCACCTCATGGCTGACCCGCAGGATCTCCAGGTCCCCGGTGACGGACCCGGTGTGGACGTTGACGCCGACGACCTTCTTGTCCCCCTTCTCCAGCGCCTGCTGGTACCGGAACGCGGACTCCGCGATCTCCCCGGTGAACCAGCCGTCCTCGATCCCGCGCAGGATGCCGGACGTGATGGGCCCGATCGGGTGCCGCCCGTCCGGGTGAGCCCGCAGCCCCCGCTCCTTGATCTGCTCGAAGATCTTCTCCGCGTCCGCCTCGATCCGGTCCGTCAGCTGCTCGACGTACCAGGAGCCGCCCAGCGGATCGGCCACGTTGGCGACCCCGGTCTCCTCCATCAGCACCTGCTGCGTGCGCAGCGCGATCTCCGCGGCCTGCTCGGAGGGCAGGGCGAGGGTCTCGTCGAGCGCGTTGGTGTGCAGCGAGTTGGTCCCGCCGAGCACGGCCGCCAACGCCTCCACCGCCGTGCGCACCACGTTGTTGTACGGCTGCTGCGCGGTCAGCGAGACACCCGCGGTCTGCGTGTGGAACCGCAGCCACTGCGCCTTCTCGGACTTCGCGCCGTACACGTCCCGCATCCACCGCGCCCAGATCCGGCGCGCCGCCCGGAACTTGGCGATCTCCTCGAAGAAGTCGACGTGCGCGTCGAAGAAGAAGGACAGGCCGGGCGCGAAGACGTCGACGTCGAGACCGCGGCTGAGCCCCAGCTCGACGTACCCGAACCCGTCCGCCAGCGTGTACGCCAGCTCCTGCGCGGCCGTGGACCCGGCCTCCCGGATGTGGTACCCGGAGACGGAGAGCGGCTTGTACGCCGGGATCCCCGCCGCGCAGTGCTCCATCAGGTCGCCGATCAGCCGCAGGTGGGGCTCGGGCTGGAAGAGCCACTCCTTCTGGGCGATGTACTCCTTGAAGATGTCGGTCTGGAGGGTCCCGTTGAGCACGGCCGGGTCGACGCCCTGCCGCTCGGCGGCGACCAGGTACATGCAGAAGACGGGCACGGCGGGCCCGCTGATGGTCATGGAGGTCGTGACGTCCCCCAGCGGGATGTCCTTGAAGAGCACCTCCATGTCGGCGGCCGAGTCGATGGCGACCCCGCAGTGCCCGACCTCGCCGAGGGAGCGGGGGTCGTCGGAGTCCCGCCCCATGAGCGTCGGCATGTCGAAGGCGACGGACAGGCCCCCGCCGCCGGCGGCGAGGATCATCTTGTACCGCTCGTTGGTCTGCTCGGCATTGCCGAACCCGGCGAACTGCCGGATCGTCCAGGTGCGGCCGCGGTAGCCGGTCGGATGGAGCCCGCGCGTGAAGGGGTACTCCCCGGGCCAGCCGATCCGCTCGAATCCCTCGTACGTGTCACCCGGCCGGGGCCCGTACACCGGCTCCACGGGGTCGCCGGAGAGCGTGGTGAAGTCCGCGTCGCGCTTGCGCGCGGCGTCGTAGCGGGCCTGCCAGCGTCGGCGGCCCTCCTCGATGGCGTGAGCGTCCATACCCTCGAATTTACTTGGACGTCCTAGTAAATGTCGATGGCAGACCGCCGCACGGCATCCGTACGGCGGTACCCGCTACGCCTTGGCGACGGCCGGGGTCTCGTCGGCGACCCGGGGCTCCAGCTCGCGGCTGATCTTCCGCTCGACGAAGAACGCTGCGGTCGGGATCGTCCCCGCCAGCAGCACCCAGAGCTGGCGGCCGACCGGCATCTTGGCCTTGGAGCCCAGGTCGAACGCGAAGATCAGGTAGACGACGTACAGCCAGCCGTGGGCGATGGCGACGACCCGGGTGAAGTCGGCGGCACCGTCGACGTCCAGCCCGTACTTCGCGATCATGCTCAGGCAGAGCAGCACCAGCAGCACGCCGGTGGTGTAGGCCATGACGCGGTAGCGGGTCAGCACGCTTTTCTTCATGGAGCGAGCGTAACCACCCGTTCCGGGAGATCTTGCCCCGGGTCACTCGTCGAAGTCGTGTGCCGCGATCCGCAGCGGGCGCAGCAGCGCGAAGATCTCCTGGCACTCCTCGGCGTCGTACACCCCGAGCCCGAAGTCCATGGCCATCAGGTCACGGGTGGCCGCGTCGACCACCTCGCGCCCCTTGTCGGTGATGACGGCCAGCGTGCCGCGCCCGTCGTTGGGGTTGGGCCGCTTGGCGACCAGCCCGGACCTCACCAGCCGGTCCACCGTGTTCGTCACGGACGTGGGGTGCACCATCAACCGCTCACCGATCTTGGACATCGGCAGCTCACCGGCCTTGGAGAAGGTGAGCAGCACCAGCGCCTCGTACCGGGCGAACGTCAGCCCGTACGGCTTGACCACCGCGTCCACCTCGGCGAGCAGGATCTGCTGGGCCCGCATGATCGAGGTGATCGCGGCCATGGACGGCACCTTGCCCCATCGCTGCTTCCAGAGTTCGTCGGCGCGGGCGATGGGGTCGAACGGGAGGCTGAGAGGCTTCGGCACGTCTTCAGACCCTACCGGCCGGTCATATGCCGGTCAGCTCCGTCTCGCCTTTCGGTCCCCTGCCGCTCACGAACGCGTGCCGGCGGCTCCGCGCGGGGCGGCGGACGCGGGGTCACGACAATCCGTCACGCCCGGCGCACCGGTGAGGACACGTCGGCGGGTGAAGCGCACGGGGCGGATGCCAGGGCGGTGCCGGCCGCCGGGGGCGCCGGCGAAGGGGGTGCGGCCTTCGCGGCGGACCCGGTCGAGGCGGAAGGCCCCGCAGTGCGGTTCCGACGGCCCGCAGCCGCGTGTCCCGGACCGGGTACGGGTCGTCTCGGTGCGGGGCGTGGCTGCCGCACACCTGGCGCCCGCGCACCCCGGCCGTCCGAGCGGTCAGCCGCGTCCCCGCCGCCGCAGGTGGTGCCGGACGGCCCGCTGGGCGACCGGGCCCAGGGACTCCACCGCGGCCACGAGCGCGCCGAGCTGCTCCAGGGCGTCCAGCGCCGCGTGCGCCCCCGTCTCGTCCACCCCCTCGTACAGCTCGATGCCGACGAACGACGCGGCCACCGCCCGCGCCAGGCCCGCCGGATCGGCGAACTCGCCGAAGGGGGTCGTCGCCAGCACGCGCCGGAGCACCCGCTCGATCTCGGTGATCCACAGCCGCAGCCCGTCGGCCGTCGCCGGGCCCAGTGCCGCGTGCGTCGGGGCGCCGGCGAGCAGCTGGCCGAGCAGGGCCACATGGCCGCCGGCCCGCTCGTGCTCATGGATCTCGCGGCCGACGGCGAGGAGCTCGGCGAGCGAGTCCACCGCGGCGAGGCGCTCGCGGTACCGGGCCACGGCCTTCTCCGCGCCGTACCGGCAGGCCGCGGCGAGCAGCTCGTCCACCGATCCGAAGTGGTAGAAGACCAGCGCCTGGTTGACCCCGGCCGCCGCCGCCACCGTACGGGCCGACGTCTTGGCGATGCCCTGCTCGGTGAGCGTCCGCAGGGCGCCCTCCAGCAGCTTCGTCTTGGTCTCCTGCGCCTTCGCGGTCTCCGGGCTCACGCGCGCGCCTCCTCCCGCACCGGGCGGAGGCCGGGCCGCACGCCATGGGCGCGGACGTCGGTGTACGACGCCATGAAGGAGCCCTCGTAGCCGAAGAGCGGGCCGAACCAGCGGTTCACCACGCGCACGCGGACGCGGAAGCGGCCGGTCGTCTCGTCGTACGACTCCCGGACCTCGGCCGTCGCGCCGATGAGCTCGGGGACGCGGACGTCCACCGGGCCCTCCCGGAACCGGTGCGCGCCGGAGCGGATGAGCAGGGAGCCGTCGGGCTCGGCGCGGAAGTGCAGGTCGGTCGCCAGGTGCTGGTGGGTGCCGAGGTAGTCGAGGACACGGTCGCCCCGGGGGCCGAGCACCATCTGGGCGTCGAAACGGCGGGCGCGGCCGGGCAGGTGGAAGGTGCGCACGAAGCTCACCGTCTCACGCCCGAAGGTGTCCCTGTAGGGCACGTTCTCGATCACGAAGGGGACGTTCCGGCCGGGTCTCGGGACCAGGATGTTCCGGGTGGCGCCCAGCGCGAGGAACGGTTTCACGAAGGCCGGTCCGTGCCAGATCCGGTCCATCACGCCCCGGCCGGTGCAGGCCTCGCCGCCGGCCAGCCCCACCGAGAAGCGGCGCCGCAGGGCGGGGTGGAGGCGCTGGAACTCCGCTCCCATGGCGGTCTGGAAGATCGAGGTCATCCGTGCTTCTCCAGGGTGCGCAGCAGGCGGGGCGCGCGGGTTCGGGTGGCGGGGGCGCGCAGGCAGCGGCGGGCGGCCGGGGTGCCGGCGAGCGGTGCCTTGAACAGGGCCAGGGAGACGCCGAGCAGGAGCAGGAGCGGGCAGAGGTAGGCCAGCGAGTCCGCGAAGGGGCCGGACGGGCCGGGGAGCGAGCCCCGTCCCAGTCCGGTCAGGCACAGGGCGAGCAGGAGCGCCCGGGCCGTCAGTTCGGCCAGCCAGCGGTACAGGGCCCGCTCGGGGGTGATGCCCCGCTCCAGCCAGAGCCGGAGCCGGTCGAAGGACCAGGCGGTGGCCCAGCCCATGAGCGGGCGGAACAGCAGGCGGTCGGCGAGGGCGCCGGGCGCTCCCCAGCGGGGGCGGTAGTCGTAGCCGGTGAGGAAGCGGACGCCGTGGGCGTCGGGGACGTAGCGCCAGTAGCCGCTGCCCTCGGCGATCAGGGAGAGGGGGTGCGGGGAGGCGAAGCGCAGGGCGGAGGTGCGGGTGCCGTCGGGGCGTTCCTTCTCGCCGGCGGCCACGCCGGTGCCGGAGACCGTGAGGAACGGCAGCACGCGCGTGGCGTACCGGAAGCGCTGCGGCTCGCCCTCCGCGCGCGGGAGGTACTCGATCTCGGTGAAGCGCAGGTCCCAGCGCTGGTGGCGGGCGGGGTCCTGGGTGCGGGCCCAGAGCTCGTCGAGGTCGGCGCGGATGTGCGTCTCTATGTAGAGACCCATGTGTTCCCCCCACGTGAGCCCGCGTTTGAGCGACTGCTCAAATCGTCTGGCGCCGAACGTACACCTTTTTGAGCGACCGCTCAAAGGGTGGGTACGGCAAAACCCCGGCCCTGCGGGACCGGGGTCTCGGGGGTTTCGGGGTCTCGGGGTTTCGGGGTTTCGCCGAGGGGTGGGGCTACTGGGCGAGGTGCCGTTCGACGGTCTCCACCTTGGACGTGAGCCCGTCGGTCACTCCGGGGCGGATGTCGGCCTTGAGGACGAGCGAGACGCGCGGGGCGCGCGCCTCGACGGCGGCGACGGCCCGTTTGACGACGTCCATGACCTCGTCCCACTCGCCCTCGATCGAGGTGAACATGGCGTCGGTGCGGTTGGGCAGGCCCGACTCGCGGACCACGCGCACGGCGTCGGCGACGTACTCCCCCACGTCCTCACCGACGCCGAGGGGCGTCACGGAGAAGGCGACGATCATGCGTTCACGACCCCTTCCTTGCGGGCCCGGGCGGCGATGACGGCGTCCTCGGCCTCGCGGCGCAGCTTGCGCTCGGCGAAGAAGCCTCCGGTCGGCAGCACCGAGAGGACGAAGTAGAGGGCCGCCGTCTTCAGCGGCCACTTGGCGCGGTTCCAGGCGTCCGCCCAGAAGATCACGTAGAGGATGAAGAGGACGCCGTGGACCGCGCCCATCACGGGGACCGCGTTGAAGTCCGTGGTCCGCTTGAGCACCGAGCACAGGAGCAGGATCAGGAAGGACACGGCCTCCGGGGCCGAGACCAGTCGGAGACGGCGGAGGGCGGTGGCGGTCTTGATGTCCACGGGTCACCTTCGGTGGGAGAGTCATTTGTGAACGCACGCACAAGCGTTCCCCCATTGTGGCAAACCGCGCCCTTAGGGGTCCGCTCAGGGTGGGTCTCCACCCATGGGCCCTGTTCCGTCCACCCGCCCGGCCGCTACTTTCGCAGCGTGGCGATGTTCCGGCTCCAGGGGAGCAAGGTCCTCGCCGTCGACATGACCGGGGACGCCGTGAAGGCGAAGAACGGCTCGATGGTCGCGTACGACGGGCAGATGGCCTTCAAGAAGCTGAGCGGTGGCGGCGAGGGGCTGCGCGGGATGGTGACCCGGCGGCTCACCGGTGAGCAGATGACGGTGATGGAGGTGAAGGGACACGGGACCTGCTGGTTCGCGGACCGGGCGTCCGAGATCAACCTGGTGAGCCTCCAGGGCGACAAGCTCTACGTGGAGGCGGGCAACCTGCTGGCCACGGACGCGGGGCTCAGAACGGGCACGACGTTCACGGGGCTGCGCGGGGCCTCGCAGGGCAACGGCCTGTTCACGACGACCGTGGAGGGCCACGGCCAGGCGGCGATCGTCTCGGACGGGCCGGCGGTCGTGTTCCGGGTCAGCCCGCAGTACCCGCTGACCGTCGACCCGGGCGCCTACGTGGCCCATCAGGGCAACGTCCGGCAGTCCTTCCAGTCCGGTGTGACGTTCCGCACGCTGCTCGGGGAGGGCGGCGGCGAGGCCTTCCAGATCCGCTTCGAGGGCGACGGACTGGTGTACGTGCAGCCGAGCGAGCGGAACACGATCGCGGGGGACCTGTGAGATGACCTTCCGAGAGATCAACTCCAAGATGGTCGAGGCGACGGTGGTGCCGGGGCAGCGGCTGTTCAGTCAGCGCGGCGCGATGCTCGCCTACCAGGGGGACGTGTCCTTCACGCCCAACGCCCAGGCCGGACAGGGCGGGCTGATGTCCATGATCGGGCGCCGGGTGGCCGGCGAGGCGACCCCGCTGATGACCGTCGAGGGCAGCGGCACGGTGTTCTTCGGGCACGGCGGCCACCACGTCCATGTGATCACCCTCGCCGGCGACACGCTCTACGTCGAGGCCGACCGGCTGCTCGCCTTCGAGGGCACGCTACGGCAGGGGACGATGTTCATGGGCTCCCAGGGCGGGGTCATGGGCATGGTGCGCGGACAGGTCACGGGGCAGGGTCTGTTCACGACGACTCTCCAGGGACAGGGCGCGGTGGCCGTGATGGCGCACGGCGGCGTCTTCGAGATCCCGGTCACCCCGCAGCGTCCGGTCCATGTCGACCCCCAGGCGTACGTCGCCCACCACGGCGAGGTCCGCAACAGGCTGTCCACCGCGCTCGGCTGGCGCGAGATGGTGGGCCGGGGCTCCGGCGAGGCCTTCCAGCTGGAGCTGAGCGGCAACGGCACGGTGTACGTCCAGGCCTCGGAGGAGAAGCTGTGAGCACCTACGTCACTCCCGGCGCCGGGCCGGTCGTGCACGACCCGATGACGCTGCCCGCCGACGACAACGTGAACAAGTACACCTTCTGCGTGGAGCTCAAGGGCGGGCAGTGGTTCCTCCAGAAGGGGAAGATGATCGCCTACTACGGGACGATCGAGTTCAACGGCATCGGGCACGGGCGACTCGACCGACTTGTCCGTACGTCGTTCCATTCGCCACTGCACGCGAGCGACTGGGTCGTGGCCGAGGGCTCCGGCAAGATGCTGCTGGCCGACCGGGCCTTCGACGTCAACTCCTATGACCTGGACGACGGGAACTTGACCATTCGCGCGGGCAACCTGCTCGCTTTTCAGCCAAGTCTCGCGCTCAAGCAGTCGATCGTGCCGGGTTTTCTGACCCTTATCGGAACCGGGAAGTTCGTGGCGGCATCCAACGGACCGGTGGTGTTCCTGGAACCTCCGATCCGGGTCGACCCCCAGGCGCTCGTCGGGTGGGCCGACTGCCCTTCCCCGTGCCATCACTACGACCACGGGTATCTGACGGGTGTACTGGGCGGTCTACGTGCGATGACGGGCCTCGGCGGGGTGTCCGGGGAGGAGCACCAGTTCGAGTTCGTGGGCGCCGGGACGGTCCTGCTCCAGTCGACGGAGACCCTCATGGCCGACGCGGCCACGGGGGCGGTTCCCCCCGAACCGGGGGTCCCGGGCGGTGGCGGAACGGCACCGGGCGGACACGGTCCGCAATCGTCGGGCGTACCGCGCCTTCCCGGACAGCTGGGGGACCTCCAGCGTCGCTTCGGGCTGTGAGCGGTAGTCTGCGGAGTGTGACGTCGAACGCGTGCGCACTGTCACACCACCCGAAGTAGTTCGCCATTCAACTTCTTAGGTAGACTTCATTCATGGAGACCGAGACGGCCACGCGCTGGCTGACCGATGCGGAGCAGTGCGCTTGGCGCACCCACCTGGAGGTCAACAGGCTGTTGACGTACCAGCTCGAAAAGGATCTGCAACCGTTCGGCCTGACAATGAACGACTACGAGATCCTGGTGAACCTGTCCGAGTCGGAAGACGTGCGGATGCGGATGAGCGACCTCGCCTCCGCGACGATGCAGTCCAAGAGCCGGCTCTCGCACCAGATCACGCGTATGGAGAACGCGAACCTGGTGCGCCGGGAGAACTGCGACACGGACCGGCGAGGGCTGTACGCCGTGCTCACGGATCACGGCCTGGAGACGATGAAGAAGGTCGCGCCGCACCATGTCGCGTCGGTGCGCCGGCACTTCATCGATCTGCTGTCGCAGGACGCGCTGATGGAACTGGACAAGGCGCTGAAGCCCATCGCCGAGCATCTGCGGGGGCAGCGCGGGCGTCCCTGAGCCGGACTCGCCGACCCGGGACGCGCGGTAGCCGGGCGGGGGGTGGGTGCGCTTACCGGCGCCGAACGGGCGCCGCGCCCACCCCTGCCGTCCCGGCGGTGCGACTGCCCGCGGCCACCGCGGCTACCAGGGCGGCTGCACCCGCCAGGGTGAAGCACAGGGGCAGCGGCAAGCGGCCGATCACCAACCCGGCCGCCATCGCCCCGCCCGAGCTTCCCGCGTTCACCGCCATGTTCACCCATGCCCCGGCCTGCGTACGGGCGCTCTCAGGAGCCGATTCGTCGGCCAGGAGGTAGGCCGTCGTCAGGGCCGGGGCGATGAACGCCCCCGCGCAGGCCAGGGTCGCCGCGAGGGTCCCCAGGCCGGGGGCCAGGCCCGCTGCCGCGAGCACGAGACCGAGCCCCGCCGCGAACCGGCACAGCCGGGTCCGGGCACTCGCACGCCACCGCACCACCCCGTTGGCCAGCCCCCCCCAGCGCGCTCCCCGCCGAGAGGGCGCCCAGGACCCAGGGGACCAGGGCGGGGTCGTAGGAACGGTCCGTGGCGAAGGCCATCACCAGCAGTTCCACGGCACTGAGAGCCAGCCCCGTCCCCAGGACGACCACGACCGGGGGCCACAGCCCCCGGAGCGGGGCGACCCGCTCCCGGCCGGGCTCCTCCCCGGCGGGGCCCGCCGAGGCAGGCCCCGGGCCTTGACGGGTCATCGCCGGGGACGTGACGAAGGCGCACGTGCCGCCGGCGTTCAGGGCCGCGCTGAGGAGGATTCCCGCGGCCGGCGGGGCGAAGCCCCCGAGCGTGGCGATCAGGGCCGGGCCGGAGACGTACAGCAGTTCCTCCGCGACGCCGTCCAGACTGTAGGCGCGTCGCAATAGGTCCCGGTCCGTCACCAGTTCGGACCACAGGGCGCGCATCGTCGGGCCCAGCGGGGGCGCGCAGGAGCCCGCGAGGGCGGCCGTGAGCCCGATGGCCGCCGCCGGTGCACCGGGACGCCAGGTCAGCACGGCCAGGATGCTCAGCAGGGCGCCGTACAGCGCGGACATGGGCGGCAGGACCCTGCGCGGGCCGTGGCGGTCGATCAGGGCGGCCCGCAGCGGCGTCAGGAAGACCGTCGTGGCGCCGAAGAGGGAGAGGACGGTGCCCGAGACGGCGTACGACCCGGTGGCGTGGGTGACGGACAGCAGCACCGCCGGCGAGACCGTGCCGTAGGACAGGCGGGCCGTCAGGGCGGCGGTGAAGGTGCGGCGCGCGTGCGGGACGCGCAGGACGGCGGCGTACGAGGGCCGCGAAGGGGGCGTGGACACGCGGGGTTCCTCGGGAAGAGGCGGAAAGAGGGGCACCGAAGGGCGCGGCGGCCGTCAGCCCGACCGCGCGATTCCGGGTGCGCTCTACGCCAAGGAGAGGAACATGCGGGTCAAGGTAGCAGCACGATCACCGTGCCGCCGACCCTCGGCAACCGGCCAAGCCCACGCCGAGCGCATCCGCCGCGCGGCACGGGCGTCCGCCCCGTCGGCAACGATCCGCACGCGTCCCCAGCGCGGCACCGGGGGCCCAGCCCGCCGACGAGGTCCACTCGCGCGCCGCGGCCCTCCACGAGCCCCACAACGAGGAGCCCAGCCCGCGGCACCCAACCGGCCACAGTGCTCACCTCGCCGCCCGCTCTCAGCTCATCCCCGCACCGCAGGCGTCCAGCTCGCCGGCAACGATCCACCCGCGGTGCTCAGCCCCACGACCACCTCGTCCGCCGCACGGCACCGGGGCCCGGCCCGCCGACGACGGTCCACACGCATCCTCAGCTCCACGACCACTTCGTCCACCGCTCGGTACGGGCCCGCCCAGTGCACCGACGACGGTCCACTCGCGACCCTCCGCCCGCCGCAGCTCCGAACAGCTCATCCGCCGTACGGGAGGAGTCCAGCCCGCGACACCCAACCGGCCACAGTGCTCACCCTCGGCTCACCGTCCGCCCCGCCCAGCGCCTACGCGTCCCTACGCACCAGAGGCGTTCGCCCCGCTCGTACCCCTCCCCCACACCTGAGGCGGCGGCCGGTGCGCCGGTGGTGGTTCTTCGCCTCGGTCAGCTCTCCGTCAGTCCCGCGACGAGTTCGTCCGCCGCGCGGTAGGGGTCCAGTTCGCCGGTGACGATGCGTTCGGCGAGGGCGCTGAGGCGGCGGTCGCCGTGCAGGTCGCCGATGCGTTCGCGCAGGGCCGTCACCGCGATGGTCTCCACCTCGCGGGCCGCGCGGGCCTTGCGGCGCTCGGCGAGGGTCCCGCGCTCCTCCATCCAGGCCCGGTGCTTCTCCAGGGCCTCCACGACCTCGTCGACGCCCTCCGCGCGCGCCGCGACCGTCTTCACGATCGGCGGGCGCCAGTCGCCGGGGCCCCGGGCCTCGCCCAGGCCCAGCATGTGGTTCAGTTCGCGGGCGGTGGCGTCGGCGCCGTCCCGGTCGGCCTTGTTGACGACGTACACGTCGCCGATCTCCAGGATTCCGGCCTTCGCCGCCTGGATGCCGTCGCCCATACCGGGGGCCAGGAGGACCACGCTGGTGTCCGCCTGGGAGGCGATCTCCACCTCCGACTGGCCCACACCGACCGTCTCGACCAGGATCACGTCGCAGCCGGCCGCGTCCAGCACCCGGATGGCCTGCGGGGCCGCCCAGGCCAGGCCGCCGAGGTGGCCGCGGGTCGCCATGGAGCGGATGTAGACGCCGGGGTCGGAGGCGTGCTCCGACATCCGGACCCGGTCGCCGAGCAGCGCGCCGCCGGAGAACGGCGAGGAGGGGTCGACGGCCAGGACGCCGACCCGCTTGCCCTGCTTGCGGTACGCGGTGACGAGCGCGGAGGTGGAGGTGGACTTGCCGACGCCCGGCGAGCCCGTCAGACCGACCACGTACGCGTTGCCGGTCAGCGGGGCCAGCGCCGCCATGACCTCCCTCAGCTGCGGGGACGCCCCCTCCACGAGGGAGATCAGCCGGGCCACGGCCCGCGGCCGGCCTTCCCTGGCCTGGGCCACCAGAGAGGAGACGTCCTGCATCACAGCTCCGTTCACTTCACCGACGTACCGGAAATCAGACCTGCCGTACCGGAATCAGACCTACGGTGTCTCAGGCCTTCGGTACCCGCACGATCAGCGCGTCACCCTGGCCACCGCCGCCGCACAGCGCCGCCGCGCCGATGCCGCCGCCGCGCCGCTTGAGCTCCAGCGCCAAGTGGAGCACGAGCCGGGCGCCGGACATGCCGATCGGGTGACCCAGCGCGATCGCGCCGCCGTTGACGTTCACCTTTTCCGTGGAAACGCCGAGGTCCTTCATTGACTGCACGGCGACGGCGGCGAAGGCCTCGTTGATCTCGATGAGGTCCAGGTCGGAGACCTCCAGGCCCTCCTTCTTCAGGGCGTGCAGGATGGCGTTCGACGGCTGGGACTGGAGCGAGTTGTCCGGGCCGGCCACATTGCCGTGCGCGCCGATCTCGGCGAGCCAGGTCAGGCCCAGTTCCTCGGCCTTGGCCTTGCTCATCACGACCACGGCCGCCGCACCGTCCGAGATCTGCGAGGAGGAGCCGGCGGTGATCGTGCCGTCCTTGGCGAAGGCCGGGCGCAGCTTGGCCAGGGACTCGGCGGTGGTGTCGCCGCGGATGCCCTCGTCCTTGCTGAACAGCACCGGCTCGCCCTTGCGCTGCGGGATCTCCACCGGGGTGATCTCGGCCTCGAACAGGCCGTTCTTCTGGGCGGCGGCGGCCCGCTGGTGGGACAGGGCGGCGATCTCGTCCTGCTCGGGGCGCTTGATGCCGAGGCGGGTGTTGTGCTTCTCGGTGGACTCGCCCATCGGGATGTTCTCCCACGGGTCGGTCAGGCCGTCGTAGGCCATCGCGTCGAGCATCTGCACCGCGCCGTACTTGTACCCTTCGCGGGACTTGGGGAGCAGGTGCGGGGCGTTGGTCATGGACTCCTGGCCGCCCGCGACGACGATGTCGAATTCACCCGCGCGGATCAGCTGGTCGGCGAGGGCGATGGCGTCGAGGCCGGAGAGGCACACCTTGTTGACGGTGAGCGCCGGCACGGTCATCGGGATGCCGGCCTTGACGGCGGCCTGGCGGGCCGGGATCTGGCCGGCGCCGGCCTGGAGGACCTGGCCCATGATCACGTACTGCACCTGGTCGCCGCCGATCCCCGCACGGTCGAGGGCGGCCTTGATCGCGAAGCCGCCCAGGTCGGCTCCGGAGAAGGACTTCAGCGAGCCCAGCAGCCGCCCCATGGGCGTCCGGGCGCCCGCGACGATCACCGAGCTGGTCGTTCCAGAAGATCCAGAAGACATGAGGTGCGATCCCCTTCCAGCTGCACACAGCCGAGGAGTGAACGAGGGTTTACTTCGAATGTACTGAGCGGTTGGACACGGCGTCACCGGCCCGCCGGTGTGATCGCGCGCACGTTGCGTAACCACCCGGGGAGCGCTGCACTGAATCCATGCTGACGCGAATCGACCACATCGGGATCGCCTGCCACGACCTCGACGCGACCGTCGAGTTCTACCGGGCCACGTACGGCTTCGAGGTGTTCCACACCGAGGTCAACGAGGAGCAGGGCGTGCGGGAGGCCATGCTCAAGATCAACGACACCTCGGACGGCGGCGCCTCCTACCTCCAGCTCCTCGAACCGGTCCGCGAGGACTCCACGGTCGCCAAGTGGCTCGCGAAGAACGGGGAGGGCGTCCACCACATCGCCTTCGGCACGGCGGACGTCGACGGGGACGCCGCGGACATCCGCGCAAAGGGCGTCCGGGTGCTGTACGACGAGCCACGACGCGGTTCCATGGGGTCGCGGATCACCTTCCTGCACCCCAAGGATTGCCATGGCGTTCTGACAGAACTGGTCACTTCGGCCCCTGTTGAGTCACCTGAGCACTGACCCGCGTACATAAGGGCCGGTAGGGTTGGGGGCGGTCGTCTCCGAAACGGGGACGGCCGCATGCCGGGGTCCGGGTTTCGGGGGACGAGCGTCGGGGCAGCAGCCCGTGCTCCGCCGTCTGTCTGACACCATTCCCCGGGGGCCCCGTTCGGCGGATGGACGGAGCTCGTTGGAGAAGCTGACCAGGGGACGGATGAGACCGCGCAGTGCGGGGCTACGAGAGCCAGGAGCGAGAGCCGGCGGCTGACGTCGACCACCTCTCTCGGTTCGAGGCCGAGATGAAGCGGCTGAGGACCGAGCGCGAGAAGGCGATCCAGCACGCCGAGGACCTCGGCTACCAGGTCGAGGTGCTGCGCGCCAAGCTGCACGAGGCGCGGCGCACCCTCATGACCCGGCCCGCCCACGACGCGGGTGACATCGGGTACCAGGCCGAACAGTTGCTCCGCAACGCCCAGATGCAGGCCGAGCAGCTGCGCCAGGACGCCGAGCGGGAGCTGAGCCAGGCCCGTGCGCAGACCCAGCGCATCCTTCAGGAGCACGCCGAACAGGCGGCGCGGCTCCAGGCGGAGCTGCACCAGGAGGCGGTGACCCGGCGCCAGCAGCTCGACCAGGAGCTGGCCGAGCGCAGGGCCACCGTCGAGTCGCACGTCAACGAGAACGTGGCCTGGGCCGAGCAGCTGCGCGCCCGGACCGAGCAGCAGGCCCGCCGGTTGCTGGAGGAGTCCCGCGCGGAGGCCGAGCAGGCGATGGCCGCCGCCCGCGCGGAGGCCGAACGGCTGACCCGGGAGGCCCGGGAGCGGCTCCAGAGCGAGGCCGAGTCGGCGCGCGCGGAGGCCGAGCAGATCCTGCGCCGGGCCCGCGCGGACGCCGAGCGGCTGCTGAACGCGGCCTCCACGCAGGCGCAGGAGGCCACCGAGCACGCCGAGCAGCTGCGGACGGCCACGGTCACCGAGTCGGACGCGGCGCGCCGGCAGGCCGCCGAGCTGAGCCGGGCCGCCCAGGAGCGGATGGCGGCGGCCGAGGAGGCGCTGCGCAAGGCGCAGGCCGAGGCCGAGAAGGTGGTCACGGAGGCGAAGGAGGCCGCGGCCAAGGCCCTCGCCACCGCCGAGTCCGCCAACGAGACCCGGACGCGCACCGCCAAGGAGCAGGTCGCCCGGCTGGTCGAGGAGGCCACCAAGGAGGCCGAGCAGACCAAGTCCGAGGCCGAGCAGCTGGTCGCGGACGCCCGCGCCGAGGCCGAGAAGATCGTCGCCGAGGCCGCCGAGAAGGCCCGCTCGATCACCGCCGAGGAGACGGCCACCCAGCTGTCCAAGGCGGCCAAGACCGCCGAGGACGTCCTCAACAAGGCGTCCGAGGACGCCCAGAAGACCACCCGGGCCGCGGCCGAGGAGGCCGAGCGGATCCGCTCGGAGGCCGAGGCCGAGGCGGACCGGCTGCGCGCCGAGGCGCACGACATCGCCGAGCAGCTCAAGGGCGCGGCGAAGGACGACACCAAGGAGTACCGCGCCAAGACGGTCGAGCTCCAGGAGGAGGCCCGGCGGCTGCGCGGCGAGGCCGAGCAGCTGCGCGCCGACGCGGTCGCCGAGGGCGAGTCGATCCGCGCCGAGGCCCGCCGGGAGGCGGTGGCGCAGATCGAGGAGGCGGCCAGGTCCGCCGAGGAGCTGCTGGCCAAGGCCAAGGCGGACGCCGACGAGCTGCGGCAGACCGCGACCGCCGACAGCGAGAAGGTCCGCACCGAGGCCATCGAGCGGGCCACCGGTCTGCGCCGGCAGGCCGAGGAGACCCTGGAGCGCACCCGCAAGGAGGCCGAGCGGCTGCGCTCCGAGGCCGCCGAGCAGGCCGAGACGGTCCGGTCGGACGCCGAGAAGGCCGCGCGGGAGCTGCGCGAGGAGACCGAGAAGGCCGTCGAGTCCCGTCGTGCCGAGGCCGCCGACGAGTTGGGCCGGCTTCAGGCCGAGGCGCAGGAGCGGCTGGCGTCGGCCGAGCAGGCGCTGACGGACGCCCGTGCCGAGGCGGCCCGGATCCGCCGGGAGGCCGCCGAGGAGACCGAGCGGCTGCGCGCGGAGTCCGCCGAGCGGATCCGTGCGCTCCAGCAGCAGGCCGAGGCCGAGGCCGAGCGGCTGCGGAACGAGGCCGCGTCCGACGCGTCCGCCTCCCGCGCCGAGGGCGAGGCCATCGCCGTACGGCTGCGGTCCGAGGCCGCCGCCGAGGCCGAGCGGCTGAAGGCGGAGGCGCAGGACACCGCCGACCGGGTGCGCGCGGAGGCGCAGGCCGCCGCCGAGCGCCTCGGCACCGAGGCGTCCGAGACGCTGGCCGCCGCGCAGGAGGAGGCCGCCCGGCGCCGCCGCGAGGCCGAGGAACTCCTCGGCGCCGCGCGCGAGGAGGCCGACCAGGAGCGGCAGCGGGCCCGCGAGCAGAGCGAGGAGCTGCTGGCCTCGGCGCGCAAGCGCGTGGAGGAGGCGCAGGCCGAGGCCACCCGCCTGGTGGAGGAGGCCGACCGGCGCGCCACCGAGATGGTCGCCGCCGCCGAGCAGCACGCGCAGCAGGTGCGGGACTCCGTCGCCGGGCTGCACGAGCAGGCGCAGGAGGAGATCGCCGGGCTGCGCTCGGCCGCCGAGCACGCGGCGGACCGTACCCGCCGGGAGGCCGAGGAGGAGGCGGACCGGGTCCGCGCCGACGCCTACGCCGAGCGGGAGCGGGCGAGCGAGGACGCCTCCCGGATCCGGCGCGAGGCGAACGAGGAGTCCGAGGCCGCGAAGGCGCTGGCCGAGCGGACGATGGCGGAGGCCATCGCGGAGGCCGAGCGGCTGCGCACGGACGCGGGCGAGTACGCCCAGCGGGTGCGCACCGAGGCGTCGGACGCGCTGGCCGAGGCCGACCAGGCGGCGGCCCGCACCCGGGCGGACGCCCGCGAGGACGCCAACCGCATCCGCTCCGACGCGGCCACCCAGGCCGACACCCTCATCACCGAGGCCCGCAACGAGGCCGAACGGCTCCAGACCGAGACGCTCGCCGAGGCCGAGCGGCTCCAGACGGAGACCGCCGCGGAGGCCGTGCGCGTCCGCACGGAGGCGGCGGAGACGCTCACCGAGGCCACCGAGGCGGCGGCCCGCACCCGGGCCGACGCCCGCAAGGACGCCAACCGCATCCGCTCCGACGCGGCCACCCAGGCCGACACCCTCATCACCGAGGCCCGCAACGAGGCCGAACGGCTCCAGACCGAGACGCTCGCCGAGGCCGAGCGGGTGCGCACGGAGGCGCTGAGCGAGGCGGACCGGGTCCGCGCCGAGGCGCTCGCGAGCGCCGAGCAGCTGCTCGGGGAGGCCACCGACGAGGCCGAGCGGCTGCGGGCCGAGGCGGCCGAGACCGTCGGCTCGGCGCAGACGCACGCGGAGCGGCTGCGGGCCGAGGCCGAGCGGGCGAAGGCGGAGGCGCGGGCGGAGGCCGAACGGCTCGTCAACTCCGCGCGCCAGGAGGCCGAGCGGACCCTGGACGAGGCCCGCAAGGACGCCAACAAACGGCGTTCGGAGGCGGCCGAGCAGGTCGACAAGCTCATCACGGAGACCACGGCCGAGGCCGACAAGCTGCTCACCGAGGCGCAGCAGCAGGCGCTGAAGGCCACCGCGGACGCCGAGTCGCAGGCCGACACGATGGTCGGCGCGGCCCGCAGCGAGGCCGACCGGATCGTCTCCGAGGCCACCATCGAGGGCAACTCCCTGGTGGAGAAGGCCCGGACGGACGCGGACGAGCTGCTGGTCGGCGCCCGCCGGGACGCCACCGCGATCCGGCAGCGCGCGGAGGAGCTGCGCGACCGCATCACCGCCGAGATCGAGGAGCTGCACGAGCGGGCCCGTCGCGAGGCCGCCGAGACGATGAAGGCCACCGGCGACCGCTGCGACGCGCTCATCAAGGCCGCCGAGGAGCAGCTGGCGAAGGCCGAGGCGAAGGCCAAGGAGCTGGTGTCGGACGCCAACTCCGAGGCGGGCAAGGTGCGGATCGCCGCGGTCAAGAAGGCGGAGGGGCTGCTCAAGGAGGCCGAGCAGAAGAAGGCCAGCCTCGTCAAGGAGGCCGAGGAGCTGAAGGCGGAGGCGATCCGCGAGGCCCGGCGCACGGTCGAGGAGGGCAAGCGGGAGCTGGAGATCCTGGTGCGCCGGCGCGAGGACATCAACGCCGAGATCTCCCGGGTCCAGGACGTGCTGGAGGCGCTGGAGTCCTTCGAGGCCCCGGCGGCCGGCAAGGACAACGGAGTCAAGGCGGGCGCCACGGTGGGTGCCCCCCGTTCGGGTGGCAAGTCGTCAGACAGCTAGCGTACGAGGTACGTTCGGGTGTCTCCTGGGGGCTTTGCCCGACTCCCTGGCAAGCCGTCCGACGGTCAGCCACCCAAATGGGGTGCCATTCTCCAGATCAAAACCGTATCTGCTCGATGACACACCGCTTCGGCCCCTAGGATTCCCCTTATCACCTCACTCACCGGTCTCATTCGACAGGAACCCCATGAGCGACACTTCCCCCTACGGCTTCGAGCTTGTGCGGCGTGGATACGACCGCGCTCAGGTGGACGAACGTATCTCCAAGCTCGTCTCCGACCGTGACAGCGCTCTCGCCCGCATCACCGCCCTGGAGAAGCGCATCGAGGAACTGCACCTCGAAACGCAGAACGCCCAGGCCCAGATCACGGACGCCGAGCCGTCGTACGCGGGTCTCGGCGCGCGGGTCGAGAAGATCCTGCGCCTGGCCGAGGAAGAGGCCAAGGAGCTGCGTGAGGAGGCCCGGCGGGCAGCCGAGCAGCACCGCGACCTCGCCGAGTCGGCGGCCCAGCAGGTCCGCAACGACGCCGAGTCGTACGCGGCCGAGCGCAAGGCCAAGGCCGAGGACGAGGGCGTCCGGATCGTCGAGAAGGCCAAGTCCGACGCGGCCCAGCTCCGTGCCGAGGCCCAGAAGGACGCGCAGTCCAAGCGCGAGGAGGCGGACGCCCTCTTCGAGGAGACCCGCGCCAAGGCCGCGCAGGCCGCCGCCGACTTCGAGACGAACCTGGCCAAGCGCCGCGAGCAGTCCGAGCGCGACCTGGCCTCGCGTCAGCAGAAGGCCGAGAAGCGCCTGGCCGAGATCGAGCACCGGGCCGAGCAGCTCCGCCTGGAGGCGGAGAAGCTGCGCACCGACGCCGAGCGCCGCGCCCGTCAGACGGTGGAGACCGCCCAGCGCCAGGCCGAGGACATCGTGGCCGACGCCAACGCCAAGGCCGACCGGATCCGTTCGGAATCCGAGCGCGAGCTGGCGGCGCTCACCAACCGCCGCGACAGCATCAACGCCCAGCTGACGAACGTCCGCGAGATGCTCGCCACGCTGACCGGTGCCGCGGTGGCCGCGGCCGGCACGTCGACCGACGACGAGCCGATCTCCCGGGGCGTTCCGGCGCAGCAGTCCCGGTAGGTCCGGGCAGTCGTACGACCCTGAGGGGCGGTGGGACCTGGTCCCGCCGCCCCTTCGGCATCGCTAGCGCAGGCCGTACAGGGGCGGTTCCTTCGTGCCGTCGCCGTTGACGACGATCCAGGTGCCGTCCGCGCGCAGCAGTCGGGTGTGCCCGGCCAGCCGGTTGGTGGTGACCGTGACGCCGTCGTCCTCGCCGATCCGGTCCCCGTCGGCGGTGTCGAAGGTCCACAGCCGGCCGTTCGGGCCGAGTACGGCGACCCGGTCGGGGCCGGTGGACACCAGCCCGGCGATCCCGTCCACCCCGGCGCGCCACAGCCGCCGCCCGTCGCCGAGGGAGTAGGCCGAGACGTGGTCGGCGTCGTAGCCGCCCGGTTTCTGGGTGGCGACGACGAGGGTGTTCCCGACGACCGTCGCCGGCAGGGCGGGCCGTGCCCTGAAGTCGTCGCCGCCGACCTCGCGGAGCATCAGGTCCTCGTCGTCGGCGGAGAGCGGGACGCTCACCGGGTCGCCGTCGCCGTCGGGGTAGGCGAGGACGGCCGCGACACCGCGCTCGTCGCGCTCCGCCAGCAGCAGGGTGAACGGTTCGGCGGAGAGCACCATGGCCGTGTCGACGGGGCTCTCCACGGGCAGTGCCCGGCTGCCGCGCTGCCTGCCGGTGGCGTCGTCCAGGGTCACCACCCGTGCGCTGCCCTTGTCCTCGTCCTCGCAGGCGACCACGACCCGGGCGGTGCCGCCGGTGGCGGAGACGACGTTCGGCGCGCATGTCACGTCGCTCTTCGCCCCGCGCAGATCGGCGCTCCAGCGCGGGCGGCCGTCGGTGAGGCCGTACGCGCGCACCCCGGTGTCGGTGAGCGCCAGGGCCACGCCGCCGTCGGCCGCGAGCAGGCTGTCGCTGCCGGAGGTGAACGCGGAGACGCCCTCGGTCTTCCGCTCCCACAGCGTGCGGCCGGTGCGGGTGTCGACGCCCCACACGGTGTCACAGGGCTTCTCGTAGCGGGCGAAGGCGACCAGGCCGACGCCGTCGGCGACGTCCTCGCTCATCGCGCACACCGACTCGCGCACCGGCGCCCGCAGGGTCCAGCGGCGGTCGCCGTCGTGGGCGTCGTAGGCGACCAGCGCGTCGCCGCGTACCCGGACCACGGTCGAGCCGTGCCCGCCCGTGGTCCACACGCCCTCGGCCCGGACGCTCGACGGCCGGTCCTTCTCGGTCTGCCAGGCGAGGTCGAGCACCGGTCCGCGCATCCACAGGTACGCCTGCCACCCGGGCCACAGGGCGAGCAGCACGCCGGTGACGGCGAGGACGGCGGGCAGGACCTTGCCGGGGCGCCGGTCGGTGAATTTCCCGATGGTGAGCAGCAGGGCGATGTAGCCGCCGAAGGTCAGCGCGAACGCCAGGAGGAGGGTGGGTGCGGTGCCCTCCGGGCAGGGCCGGTACCGGCCGCCGCAGGAGCCGCCCGGGACGGACGTCCAGCCCAGGACGTGGAACTCCACCGCGAGCCCGGCCGCCGCACCGGCGGCCACCACCGCGAGGCCCGCCCGCGCTCCGCGCCACCCCGCGCGCGGTCTGCCGTCCTGGACCACTGTCTCCCCCACCGTGTCCCGCCCCCGGCGCCCCCCGCGCCGTTCAAGGGGGCTGGAGCATACCGCGCCCGCTCAAGTGGCAGCCGTCCCGAGCCCGTCCTAGCGTGGCCGCATGATCGAGCTGGACGGGCTGACGAAGCGGTACGGCGAGAAGGTGGCGGTCGACCACCTCACCTTCGCCGTCCGGCCGGGCATCGTGACGGGGTTCCTCGGGCCCAACGGCGCCGGGAAGTCCACGACCATGCGGATGATCCTCGGGCTCGACCGCCCCACCGCGGGCGACGTCCGGATCGACGGCACGCACTACGACCGGCTGAAGGACCCGCTGACGTACATCGGCGCGCTGCTGGACGCCAAGGCGGTGCACGGCGGCCGGAGCGCCTGGAACCACCTGCTGTGCCTCGCGCAGAGCAACGGCATCCCGGAGCGCCGGGTGGCGGAGGTCCTGGAGACGGTCGGGCTGACCGCCGTGGCCCGGAAGAAGGCCAAGGGGTTCTCGTACGGCATGGGGCAGCGGCTCGGGATCGCCGCCGCGCTGCTCGGGGACCCGCGGATCCTGATGTTCGACGAGCCGGTCAACGGCCTCGACCCGGAGGGCATCCACTGGATCCGGAACCTGATGAAGTCGCTGGCCGCGGAGGGCCGGACGGTGTTCGTGTCGAGCCATCTGATGAGCGAGATGGCGCTGACGGCCGATCACCTGGTGGTCATCGGGCAGGGGCGGCTGCTCGCGGACACCTCCATGGCCGACTTCATCCGGACGAACTCGCGGTCGTACGTGCGGATCCGCTCCCCGCAGCGCGAGCGGCTGCTCGACGTGCTGCACCAGGCCGGGATCACCGTCGTGGCGGCGGGCGGCGGGGCGCTGGAGGTGGAGGGCGGCAAGGCGGAGCAGATCGGTGAGCTGGCCGCGCGGTACGGGCTCGTGCTGCACGAGCTGAGCCCGCGGCAGGCATCGCTGGAGGAGGCGTTCATGCGACTGACGGCGGAAGCGGTGGAGTACCACGCGCAGGCCGGTCCCGGTCCCGTCCCGCAGGACTGGGGCGCCGGCTGGAAGGGGGCCTGACCATGGCGGCCGTACAGGTCATCCGGTCCGAGTGGACCAAGATCCGGTCGGTGGCGTCCACGGTGTGGACCCTGTCGCTGGCCGTGGTGGTCACCGTCGCCCTCGGGACGCTGATCTCCGCGCTGTCGAACCGGCAGTTCGCGAACATGCCCGCGCGCGAGCGGCTCTCCTTCGATCCCACGGCCGTCAGTTTCGCGGGCATGACCCTCGGCCAGCTCGCGATGATCGTGTTCGGGGTGCTGGTCGTCTCCACCGAGTACAGCACCGGCATGATCCGGGTCTCGCTGGCGGCCGTGCCCCGGCGCGGCACCTTCCTGTTCGGCAAGGTCGCGGTGGCCGCCGCGCTCGCGCTCGCCGTGGGCATGGTGACGAGCTTCGCCGCGTTCTTCCTCGGCCAGGCCATGCTCGGCTCCCACCGGGCCGCCATCGGCGACCCCGGCGTGCTGCGCGCGGTCTTCGGCGGCGGGCTGTACATGACCCTGATCGCGATGTTCTCCATGGGCATCGCCGCGATGCTGCGCTCGCCGATGCTGTCCCTCGGCATCCTGATGCCGTTCTTCTTCCTGATCTCCAACATCCTCGGCAACGTCGACGCGACCAAGAAGATCGGCCGCTTCCTGCCCGACCAGGCCGGCAGCCGGATCATGCGGGTGGTGCCGCGGGTGGCCGACGACACGCCGTACGGTCCCTGGGCCGGGCTCGGGATCATGGCGCTGTGGGTGGCCGCCGCGCTGGCGGGCGGCTACCTCCTCCTCAAGCGCCGGGACGCCCAGTAGGCACCGCCGTCACACGCCGTAGTGCTCTGGCTTTACTTTCTTTTGGGCGGAACCGTCAGCGCCTCGATATCCTCCTAACCCTTACGGGGGCGTGTGCCCCGCTGTCCTGAACCTTTCGATGGGTGCGGAGCATGATCGAGGCTGTCGGCCTGACCAAGCGCTACGGCGACAAGACCGCCGTGTACAACCTTTCCTTCCAGGTGCGGCCAGGAGCCGTGACCGGCTTCCTCGGGCCCAACGGCTCGGGCAAGTCCACCACGATGCGGATGATCCTCGGGCTGGACAACCCCACGTCCGGGGCGGTCACCATCGGCGGCTACCCGTACCGCAAGCTGCCCAACGCCCCCCGGCAGGTCGGCGCGCTGCTCGACGCCAAGGCCGTGCACGGCGGCCGGAGCGCCCGCAACCACCTGCTGAGCCTGGCCCAGCTCTCCGGCATCCCGGCCCGGCGCGTGGACGAGGTGCTCGGCGTGGTCGGCCTCCAGGATGTGGCCAAAAAGCGCTCCAAGGGCTTCTCGCTCGGCATGGGCCAGCGCCTCGGCATCGCCGCCGCGCTGCTCGGCGACCCGCAGGTGCTGCTCTTCGACGAGCCGGTCAACGGCCTCGACCCCGAGGGCATCCTCTGGGTCCGCAACCTGATGAAGGCCCTCGCCGCCGAGGGCCGTACGGTCTTCGTCTCCTCCCACCTGATGAGCGAGATGGCGCTGACCGCCGACCACCTCATCGTCATCGGGCGCGGACAGCTCCTCGCCGACATGAGCGTGAAGGACTTCATCTCGGCCAACTCGGCCGACTTCGCGCGCGTGCGCACGCCGGACACCGAGCCGCAGCTGCGCGAGAAGCTGACCTCCGCGCTGACCGGGGCGGGCGGGCACGTGCTGCCCGAGCAGGACGGCGCGCTCCGGGTCACCGGACTGCCGCTGCCCCGGATCAGCGACCTCGCGCACGAGTCGGGCGTCCGGCTGTGGGAGCTGTCCCCGCACCAGGCTTCGCTGGAGGAGGCGTACATGCGGATGACGCAGGGCGCCGTGGACTACCGCTCGACCATCGACCAGAAGGCGGGCCTCCAGCAGCCGCTGCCGCCCGGCGTCCAGCCGCCCATGCCGGTACCGGGCCAGGGCCAGCCCGGCTGGTACGCCCCGCCACCGCCCCAGCAGGGCGGCCAGCCCTTCGGGATGCCTCCGGCGGGCCCGTACGGCGGCGCCCCGGCGGCCGGGTACGGCGCTCCGGGCACGGCACCGGGTACGGCGCCCGGTGGCGCGGCGGGGGCGGCCAACCCGTACGCGCAGCCGAGCGCCCAGGGGCAGCCGCAGGCACCGGCTCAGCCGGCCGGACAGGCACCGCAGGCTCCCTCCGCCGGTCCGGCGCCGCAGGACCAGCCGCCCGCCCTGGCCAAGACGACGCCGGCGGCCCCGGCGAGCGCCGCCGCCCCGCAGGCCCCCGCCGCCCCGTCCGCCCCGCAGCAGGCGCCCGCGGCGGCTCCCCCGGCCGCCGCTCCCGCCTCCGCCCCCGCCGACCCGACCCAGCCCGAGGACGCCCGATGAGCACCCACCAGCCCCCCATGCCGCAGGCCCCGGCCGCCGCGCCTGACTGGCAGGCGGCGCCCGGCGGGCCGTACCCCGGCTACACCTCGCCCATCCCGGTCGTGCGCACCCACCTCGGGCACGCGCTGGCCTCCGAGTGGACGAAGATCAGGTCGGTGCGCTCCACGATGTGGACGATCGGCGTGTTCGTGCTGCTCGTCGTCGGCATCGGCCTGCTGACCGGCGCGCTGGTCGAGGCCAACTCCGACTCCACCAGCCTGTCCGGCGAGAACCCGCTGTCGTTCGGCTTCTTCGGCCTGCTCCTCGGCAGCATCTGCATCATCACGCTCGGCGTGCTGACCACGGCGTCGGAGTACGGCACCGGCATGATCCGGACGACGATGACCGCGTGCCCCAGCCGGGCCCGGGTGCTCGCCGCCAAGTCGATCGTGTTCTTCGCCCTCGCCTTCGTGGTCACCCTGGTCACCTCCGGCTTCGTGGCCATGGTCCACGCGTCCCTGCTCGGGAACACCGGCGCCCGCACCCCGACCGGCGGCGACTGGTTCAAGGCCACCGTCGGCATCAGCCTCTACATGGCGCTGCTCGGCCTGCTCTCGCTGCTCATCGGCTCGGTCATCCGGCACTCCGCGGGCGCCATCACCATCATGATCGGCGTGGTGCTCGCGCCGCTGGTGCTCGCGCTGTTCATGGTGACGGAGTCGCTGGACAAGCTGCGCCAGTGGCTCTTCGAGTACTCGATCCCGAACCAGCTGGGCGTCTTCTACGCCAACTCCCTGACCGAGTCCGGCCCGTCCGGCTGGGACCCGCTGTGGATCATGATCGGCGTGACGGCGGCGGCGTACGCGGGGGCGTACGCGCTGCTCCAGAACCGGGACGTGTAAGAACCGGGACTGTGAGAGCCGGGGACGGTGGCCGTACGGCTCAGAACCTCGGCGCGTTACGGGACCGCTGCACCCGCGTGGTGCGGCGGTCCTTCGCGTTCCAGCAGGCCTTGTGCCAGTGCCGGCGGTCGTCGACGCCCGCGTACTGCGGCCAGGCCACCACGTGCGGGACACCGGAGGGGATCAGCTGGTCGCAGCCCGGGCAGCGGTAGGTCTTGCCCTCCGCGCTGGCCCCGGCGACATGGCGCACGCTCCACTCCTCGCCCTGCCAGCTCTCCGTGGACTGCCAGCCGCCGTACCGGCCGGCCGGGTCGTCCTCGGCGCTCCGGCCCGACGATCCGGCTGCCTTCGGTCGGTTGCGACGCGGGGACACGGGACACCTCTCGGAGCTATACAGGGAGCACGGCTCCATCCAGCCTACGCGCCGTCGAGGCGGGTACGCGTGGGGTACGCGTAGGGAACCAACCCGTACAAGTGCCCCTCCCGTGCGACCCATTCTCCTGACAATCCGCAAATCCCTTCGGCCGGGCCGTGTCCTGGGCACGTGTCAGACGGTTATGCCGGGTGGGGAGCTCCGGGTCGGAGCCAAGGAAGCAGGAAATGCGATGCACGTAGGAAGTTTTGTGCTGGCGGCCCAGTTCCCGGGCCAGGGCCCGGGGGAGGCCCTGCACCGGGCCGTCCGCTCGGCGGAGGTCGCCGAGTGGTCCGGGCTGGACTCGGTCTGGCTCGCCGAGCACCACTTCGTGCCCTACGGCACATGCCCGTCCGCGGTCACCCTGGCCGCGCTGCTGCTCGGCCGCACCCGCCGCATCCGGGTCGGCACGGCCGTCAGCGTACTGCCCACGGCCCACCCGGTCGCCCTCGGCGAGCAGGCCGCGCTGCTGCACCTGACCAGCGGCGGGCGGTTCACGCTGGGCATCGGGCGCGGTGGCCCCTGGGTGGACCTGGAGGTGTTCGGCACGGGACTGGAGGCGTACGAACACGGGTTCCCGGAGTCGCTCGATCTGCTGCTGCGCTGGCTGGGCGAACCGTCCGTGGCGGCCTCCGGGGAGCGGTTCTCCTTCCGCGAGGTGCCGGTCGTCCCCCGCCCGTCGGAGGCGCTGACGGACGCGCCCGGCCCCGAGGTCGTGCTCGCCTGCACCTCACCGGCGAGCGTACGGCTGGCCGCGGAGCGCGGGCTGCCCATGCTGCTCGGCATGCACGTCGGGGACGAGGAGAAGGCCGAGATGGTCGCCCTGTGGCGGCGCTGCGCCCGCGCGGCGGGCCGGCCGGCCGAGGAGATCGCGGGCGCCGCCCATGTCTCCGCCGGGGTCTGCCAGCTCGCCGACCGGCGCACGGACGCGGTGGAGACGCTGCTGAAGGCGATGCCCGGCTGGCTGCGGCAGGGCCTGGACGCCCATGTGACGGTGGACGGACGGGCGCGCGCGATGCGCGACCCGTACGCCTACACCGAACTGCTCTGCGGACTGCACCCGGTGGGCACCCCGCGGCTCGCCGCCGACCGGCTCGCGGCGACCTCGGAGCGCACCGGCATCTCCCGCTTCGCCCTCCTGGTGGAGGGCTCGGGCGACCTCGCGGCCACGGAGGAGAACCTACGGCGCCTGGGCGCCGAGGTGCTGCCCCAACTGCGCTGACCGGCCCCCCACGCGCAAGCCACCTGGGGGGCTTGCCGCCCCGGTCCTCGATGCACCTCCCCCTCGGGTGGAACGGCAAGCCGGCGACTGTCCGTCTCGGCCGTACCGGAACCGCGCGTCAGCAGTCCCGGAGCTCCGGCGACTGGTTCAGCAACTGGTTGCGCACCGACGTGAAGCGGGCCAACGTCTCGTCCACCGAGGCGTCCAGCGGGAACACCGCCACGCGGTGGCAGTTCTGGAAGGCCAGCCGCACCCCGAAGTGCCGCTGCAACGCGCCGCGTATCGCGTCACTCGCGAGCGCACGCAGCAGCTGACCGCGTGCCTGCTCGTCCGGCGGGGGCGTCTGGTTGTCGGCGAAGGGGCCGCCGTCCACCTTCAGCTGGGCCACCAGGGAGCTGATCATCTCCCATGCGTAGGGCAGGGAGGTCCGGACGCAGTCGACGAATGCTGCTTCGTCGACCTCGCCTCGCTCGGCCTGTTCGAGTAGGGCCGGTGAGACGTCGAGCGACATGGGTTCTCCTCTCGCACCCCCGAAGAGCAGGGGTTGCCGGACAGATAGGGGAGTTCGCGATTTCGAACACGCTCCGTACAGGGGCCGCGACCTCCCGTTCCTACGGTAGGCAACGGTCGGTGACCACACCAGCAGAATGCGTATATGAACCGATCCCGTTACGCCCACAATCGGCCAGGGATGAACAAGAGTTTCAAGGGACAAATGGGGCGATCCACTGGGAGCTGGGCGGACGGATCGCGAGCACCGGCGGGCGTCGAGTAGCGTTGCCGACCATGCGTCTCGTCATTGCCCGCTGCTCGGTCGACTACGCCGGCCGGCTCACCGCCCACCTGCCCTCGGCCCCGCGACTGATCCTGGTCAAGGCGGACGGCAGTGTCTCCATCCACGCCGACGACCGGGCCTACAAGCCGCTCAACTGGATGTCGCCGCCCTGCACGCTGAAGGAGGGCACGGGCGAGGACGAGGGCGTGTGGACCGTCGTCAACAAGGCGGGCGAGAAACTGATCATCACGATGGAGGAGATCCTCCACGACTCCTCGCACGAACTGGGTGTGGATCCGGGCCTGATCAAGGACGGCGTGGAAGCGCACCTCCAGGAACTGCTCGCCGACCGCATCGAGACGCTGGGCGACGGGTACACCCTCATCCGCCGCGAGTACATGACGGCGATCGGGCCCGTGGACATCCTGTGCCGGGACGCGGACGGCCAGACGGTGGCGGTCGAGATCAAGCGGCGGGGCGAGATCGACGGCGTGGAGCAACTGACGCGCTACCTCGACCTGTTGAACCGCGACCCGCACCTGGCCCCGGTCCGCGGCGTCTTCGCCGCCCAGGAGATCAAGCCCCAGGCCCGCGTCCTCGCCACCGACCGCGGCATCAACTGCCACATCCTGGACTACGACGCCCTACGCGGCATCGAGGACGACAAGCTCCGCCTGTTCTAGCCGACGACCCCGTCCCGTCCAGCGGCCCCGCACCGTTTCCCCACCCTCCCGCTGGGACGGCACCCGGCCACGGCGGCGGGGATCGGCGGTGCTGAACCGACCCGAGCGCGCCGGGTGCTTCTACCGCCGCCGACTCCCTCTGCACCGCCCCGCACCTCCCGCCGGGACGGCACCCGGCCACGGGGGCGGGGACCGGCGGTACCGAACCGGCCCGAGCCCGCCGGATACCGCCCGACGCCGCCGTCGCGGCGGTAGAGGCAGTTGCCGACCGCTCAAGGGCCCGGAGCGATAAGGGGAGTCACCCGCCCCTGCCCCACCGCCCACACCTCCCGCCACGACGGGAGCCGGCGGTACCGAACTGACCCGAGCGCGACGGGCACTTTCGCCGCCGTCGACTCCCTCTGCGCCGCCCCGCTCCTCCCGCCGGGACGGCGCCGGCGGGGTCACATCAGCGGGTCGGTCGTGCCCGGGGCCGTTTCCGATGCCGAGGCGCTGCTCGACGTTCCCCCGGTGGTGCCGTCCGTCGAGCCGCCGGTCGTCGTGCCGCCGGTGTCGCCGCCCGTGGTGCCTCCCGTGTCGCCGCCCGTGGTGCCCCCGGTGGTGCCGTCCGTGGAGCCGCCGCTGCTCCCGGTGGTGTCGCCCGTCGTGCCGGTCGAGCCTCCGGTTCCGGTCCCACCCGTGGTCGTACCACCGGTCGTCGTACCGCCCGTGCCACCGCTGGTCGAGCCGCCGGTCGTCGAGCCGCCCGTGGTGCCGCCGGTCGTACCGCCCGTCGTCCCACCGGTCGAGCCACCGGTCGACCCGCCGGTCGTGCCCCCTGTCGTACCGCCGCTCGACCCTCCCGGCTTCGGCGACTTGGACGGCGAGCCGGAAGAGGAGTCGGAGTCGGAGGGCTCGACGCTCTCCGACGGACGGGACGGGGCCGCGGGCGGTGCCGGGTCGTCCGCCGTACCGTACGTGCCGTCGGGCCCCGGTGACGTAGGCCGGGTGCCGGCCGAGCCGGTGTCGCCGGTGTCCGTCGGCCCCGTGCCCACGCCGCCGTCGCCGACGTCCTGGCCGGCGGACGGGTTGGCGTCGACCTTGCCGGCCGGGTTGCGGCCCGCGTCGTCGGGTGAGGTCATGCCGAGCGCGACGACCGTACCGAGCACGGCGGCGAGCAGCGCGCCGGAGCCGGCCGCCACCAGGTTGCGCCGGGCCAGGCGCCGGATGCCGCCCCGCGGCTGGGGCACGGGGACCCGCTGGGTGACCGCGGTCTCGTACGGCGCCGGAGCCCGCTCCTCCTGCCGTACCCCCGCCGGCTCCTCCCCCACGGCCACCGGCGGCAGCCCGGGCGCCTCGCCCGCGCGGTCGGCGAGCAGGGCCAGGGCGCGGCGGCCGACGACGGTGCCCCGCTTGTCGGCGAGGGCGCCGCGCAGCCCGCTCGACGCCTCCAGTTCGGCGCGGGCCCGGTCGAGTTGGCCGGTGCAGAGCGCGAGTACGCCCAACTCGTGCTGGAAGTAAGCCTGCTCGGCCACCTCGCCGGACAGCCGGGAGGCCTCCGTGCCGGACCGCAGGGCCCTCTCCCAGGCGCTCCAGTGGAGCCCTGCGGCGAAGGCGGGCGCGGCCGTGCGGGCCAGCCGTACGGCGCCGCTCTGCTCGCCCTCGACGGGCGGCGCCGTCCGCGGGACGACGGCGGCGAGCGCGGCGAGGACGGCGTCGGCCTCCGCGCACACCCGCTCCGGGGTGACGGAGGGGTGGCCGGCCCACCAGGCGTAGTGCTGGGCGGCGGTGTCGGCGTGGCCGGGGGCGTCGTCGGCGTACCCCGCGGCCTCCAGCTGGGTCTGCACGCCGGCCGCGAGGCGGTAACGGGAGCCGACCGGGGAGACCAGCCCGCAGCTCGCCAGCTCACCGAGGGCGGCGTCCGCGTGGGTGTCGCCGACCAGCGCGGGCAGGTGCGCCTGGTGCGGTACCTCGCCGCCGAGGGCGACGGCGAAGCGGAGGGTGGCGCGGGCGGAGGCGCCGAGCCGGGAGGCGAGCAGCGGGGCGGGGGCCGCGGCCTCGCCGAGGGAGGGCAGCGGGACCTCGTCCTCCAGGTCCACGGGCGGGTCGGCCGGCGGGCGCACGTCCTCGAAGACGCCGTACTCGTCGACCGCGCCGGTGCTGGCGCGCAGTTGGTCGCGCTGCCTGAGCAGCGCGCCGGCCTGGACGAACCGCAGCGGCAGCCCCTCGGACTCGAACCAGAGGTCGCCGGCCCAGTTGGCCTCCTCCTCGGTGAGCACCCGGCCGACGGCCCGCTCCAGGATCTCCACGCCGGCGGCGCGGTCGAGGCCGCCGAGGAAGACCTCCTCGACCTCGGACCCGGCGGAGGGCGCGGGCACGTCGGGGGTGGCGGCGAACAGGAACGCGCACTCGGGGGTGGCGTCGAGCAGTTCGTCCAGGGCGGCCCCGCCGAACTCCAGGTCGTCCACGACGACGACCGCGCCGATCTCCTGGACGCAGGCGAGGAGTTCGTCCTGGTCGGGCCGGTACCGGGGGGCGTCGTAGACGGCGTGGAAGAGGTCGTGCAGGAGGTCGCCGGCCGTGCGGTGGAAGCCGCTGAGGCGGACCACGCCGTCGGGGGCGAGGTCCAGGCAGTCCTCGGCGACCAGGTCGAGCAGGGCGGTGCGGCCGGAGCCGCCCGGGCCGGTGAGCCGCACCGAGCGGCCCCGGGCCAGGAGGCGGACCAGGCGTTCGCGTTCGTCCTGGCGCTCCAGCAGGGAGGGCGCGGACCGATCGGGGCCGGGCGGCACGGGCGGCAGGGCGGCGCGTTCCGTCTCGGCGCGCTCGGCGGCGGTGCGCTTGCGGGGCCTGCCGGGGAGATCGGCCGGGGGGCAGGGCTCTATTTCGCTGCCGTCGACCGGATTGACGGTGAGTTGCAGGTCGCCGGTGACGACCTGGGCCATGCGGGCGGGCACGGCCGGGCCCGCGGCGAAGTCGGCGGTGAGGGAGTCCCGGGGCGGGCGGCGGCCGTGCGCCGGGCCGTGCTCCTCGGAGACCGGGTGGATCGGGTCGATCGGCTCGATCGGGTCCATGGGTTCAAGCTCCCCAAAAGCGTCGTGTGCCCGTGTTTGCGGCCCCTCCCGGCCTTGTCGCACACCGCGCTGTCGCTTCTGGTCCGGGCCCGCTCGGTCGAGGGTTGGAGGCGGCGGGCGACCGCACCCTAAACCTTCCCTCAGTGTCCCCGACAGGGCGGGGTGCCGTGCGGTCCGAGACGTCACGGTCTTGTGAGGATTGCGCACCTCACACCCGGGGCAGCGACTCCACCCCGATGCCGCCCTCGATGGCGAGGATGCGGTGCAGCCGGGTCGCCACCAGCAGACGCTGCATCTGCGGGGGCACGCCCCGCAGTACCAGACGCCGTCCGCAGCGGCCGGCCCGCCGGTGGGCACCCATGATCACCCCGAGTCCGGTGGCGTCCCAGGAGTCCAGTTCGGACAGGTCGAGCACCAGGTCGCCGACTCCGGTGTCGACGGCCGAGTGCAGGGCCGTACGGGCGTCCGCCGCGCTGCGGACGTCGAGGCGGCCCCCGACGACCAGCTCGGCGTGGTCGCCCCTGATGTGCATATGCGCTCCCCCGTTGAGTGCGGTTGGCGTACTCGGTGACGGTGCTGTGCAACGTCTGACTGTTCGGGTGGCGGTGCGGTTGCTGCTTGTAAGCGAACCGATACCGAATTCACCCCGGGGAGTGACACTCCCGGGGTGGTTGTGCGTGATCGGGTTGACTCAGTACGTGTAGAAGCCCTGCCCGCTCTTGCGGCCGATGTCACCGGCGTCCACCATCCGGCGCATCAGCTCCGGCGGGGCGAACTTCTCGTCCTGGGACTCGGTGTAGATGTTGCTCGTGGCGTGCAGCAGGATGTCCACGCCGGTGAGGTCGGCGGTGGCGAGCGGGCCCATGGCGTGGCCGAAGCCCAGCTTGCAGGCGAGGTCGATGTCCTCGGCGGTGGCGACGCCGGACTCGTAGAGCTTGGTCGCCTCCACCACGAGGGCGGAGATGAGCCGGGTGGTGACGAAGCCGGCGACGTCCCGGTTGACGACGATGCAGGTCTTGCCGACGGACTCGGCGAACTGCCGGGCGGTGGCGAGGGTTTCGTCGCTGGTCTTGTAGCCGCGGACCAGCTCGACGAGCTGCATCATCGGCACCGGCGAGAAGAAGTGCACGCCGACGACCCGCTCGGGGCGCTCGGTGGCCGCCGCGATCTTGGTGATCGGGATGGCGGAGGTGTTGGAGGCGAGCACGGTGTCCTCGCGCACGAGCTTGTCGAGCGCGCGGAAGATCTCGTGCTTGACCTCCAGCTTCTCGAAGACGGCCTCCACCACGATGTCGGCGTCGGCGGCGGCGTCCAGGTCGGTGGTCGGGGTGATGCGCGCGAGGGCGGCCTCGGCGTCCTCGGCCGCCAGCTTGCCCTTGCCGACGAACTTGTCGTACGAGGCCTTGATGCCGTCGGTGCCGCGCTTCAGCGCCTCGTCGGTGACGTCACGCAGGACGACGTCCCAGCCCGCCTGCGCGGCGACCTGGGCGATGCCGGAACCCATGAGACCGGCCCCGATGACGGCGAGCTTCCGTGCCACTCCGACTCCCTATGAACGCGGTGAAAGGTCTGCCCCTCGGCGGACCATAGCGCTCCGGCGCCGCTGTGTGACCGGTAAGTAACGCGCGTCACGTCCCATTTGACGGAGATCACACCGGCAGAGGTACAGGGGCGGCGGCGGGTGAGTGGGCGTCAGCCCGCACCGGTACGGCACCACTCCTTCCGGCACCGCGGCCAGATGCCCACCGATACGCTCTGCGCCCGGACCGTCACACGGCGACACGCAGGGGGTGCGAGTGCGCTCCGCCAGGGCTCACTCCGGGCGCCAGCCCCCACGCCCACCTCACGGACCCCCTGCGCCGACGGCCGGCAGGCTGATCGGCTCGCCGTACCGGCCGTGACGGGGGGCACACGGGTGTCCCGGACGGCCGGGGCGTAACTACGCTGGCCACATGGTCAACCTGACGCGCATCTACACGAGGACCGGCGACCGGGGCACCACCAGCCTCGGCGACATGAGCCGGGTACCCAAGACGGACCTCAGGATCTCCGCCTACGCGGACGCCAACGAGGCCAACGCGGTGATCGGCACCGCCATCGCGCTGGGCGGCCTGGACGAGGAGATCGTCACGGTCCTCACCCGCGTGCAGAACGACCTGTTCGACGTCGGCGCGGACCTGTCGACGCCGGTGGTGGAGAACCCGGAGTTCCCGCCGCTGAGGGTGGAGCAGTTCTACATCGACCGGCTGGAGGCGGACTGCGACCGCTTCAACGAGCGGCTGGAGAAGCTGCGCTCCTTCATCCTGCCGGGCGGCACACCGGGTGCCGCCCTGCTGCACCAGGCGTGCACGGTCGTACGCCGGGCCGAGCGCTCCACCTGGGCGGCCCTGGAGGTGCACGGCGAGACGATGAACCCGCTCACCGCGACCTACCTGAACCGCCTCTCCGACCTGCTGTTCATCCTGGCCCGCAGCGCGAACCGGGAGACCGGCGACGTGCTGTGGGTGCCGGGCGGGGAGCGCTAGGCCCCGCTGTTCTAGTCGCCGGTCCGGCCGTCGATCTGCTCGCGCAGGATGTCGATGTGGCCGTTGTGGCGGGCCGTCTCCTCGATGAGGTGGAGCAGGATCCAGCGCAGGTCCACCGCGCTGCCGTCGCTCCGTTTCATCCGCGCTTTGGTGTCCAGGTCGTGCGCGGCGACGAGTTCGTCGTGCCGGGCGGCCTCCTCGGCGTACTCGGCGAGGAGCCGGGACAGCGGGATGTCGACGGCGATCCGCATCTCGCGGTCGGGGTCCTCGTCGGTCCAGGGGCCTTCGTCCGGCTCACCCAGGAAGACGACCCGGAACCAGTAGTACTCGACCCAGCGCAGATGGTTGATCAACCCGCTCAGGGTCATCAGCGGGGAGCCGGGGAGGATCGCCTTCACGGCGTCCTCGTCGGAGAGTTCCTCGCACTTGGCGCGCGCGGTGGCGCGGACGTAGGTGAGGAAGGTGGTCAGCTGGGTGCGCTCGTCCCAGGCGGGAGGCGTGTCGGTGCGTGTCATCGCGGCGATGATGTCCCGGCGCCCGCCCCGCTGTCGACGGGGTTTTCGTCAGCCCCGCGCTCCCGCTGCCGCTCCCGCTTGGGGAACAGCGTGTAGCTCGCGGCGATGACCACGTTGATGCCGATCACCCACAGCATGCGCTGCTGCCAGGCCCGCAGCGAACGGGTGTCCCCGGAATCGCCGACGTACCAGACCGCGCCCTGGAGCAGGGCGAGGGCGACGGCCGAGGCGAGGATCCAGCGGGCCGCGACCTTCCACTCGTGGACGGCGCGGGCCGTGCCGTACCGGGGCGGCTTCACCGGGGGCGGCCCGCCGGCGAAGCGGTGGGCCACCCGGGCGTCCGCCCACCTGATGGTGGAGTGGCCCAGGCCGACCGTGAAGCCGATGTAGACCGCGGCGAGGCCGTGCCGCCAGTCCGGTTCGGCGCCGTTCCTCAGGTCGATCGCGGTGACGGCGAGGAGCACGATCTCCAGGAGCGGCTCGCACAGCAGCAGGGCCAGACCGGTGCGCGGCATCCGGAACACGTACCGGAAGGCCAGTCCGGCCGCCAGCAGCACCCAGAACGCCACCTCGCAGGCGATGATCAGTCCGACGATCACGGTTCGCTCCCCTCGTCCACCCTTCCAGGCTCCCGGCCGGGGCCGCCGGTTTCGTCGTCGGCGCAGAGGAGACCGCGGTAAGCGAAAGTCGCACTCCGGGACCCTCCCCCGGAAGCAGGCGGTCCGCCCCCGGCCCGTGTTGGATGGGGGCATGCCCCTCGCACTGCCCCGCCCGCACCGCGACGACCTGCGCATCGCCGTGGCCGGGCTGCTCGGCGGGGTGCTGCTGTGGGCGCTCGGCATCCATCCCCGCCTGGCGTCCGACAGCCTGGTGCTGTGGCACGCGCCCTGGGCGCCGCTGGTGCCGCTGGCGGTGACCGCCGCCTGCGAGCCGCTGCGCCGTGTCCGCCCGCGCCTCGGGCTGCTGGCCGGCACGGGCGCCCTGGTCCTGGACACCGTGACCCTCGGCAGCATCGTCACCATCGTGCTGTACACCGACCTGGTGTACGCGGCCGTCCTGTACGGCACCCCGGCCTCCGCCCGCCGCATCCCGTGGATCACCGGGATGCTGACGGTCGTCGGCGGGATCGTGCCGGCGGCGCTGTGGCGGGACCCGCAGGGGCTGCTGATCGGTGTGGGCGTCGGGGTGGTGGCGCTGGCCCCGGCCGCCACCGGCGCCCTGGTGCGCAACCACCGCGACGCCGCCGAGGCCGCCCGGCTGCGCGCGGAACAGACCGCGCTGCTGGCCGAGATGGACCGCACCCAGGCGGTCACCGCGGAACGGGCCCGGATGGCGCGGGAGTTGCACGACATGGTCGCCAACCATCTGTCGGCCATCGCCATCCACTCCACGGCCGCGCTCTCCCTCGACGACCCGAAGACCTCCCGGGAGGCGCTGGCCGTCATCCGGGAGAACAGCGTGGCGGGGCTCGCGGAGATGCGCCGGCTGATCGGCATCCTGCGGGACAGCTCCGGGGACCGGGAGCCCGCCGCGTCCCCCACGCTGGACGGGCTCGGCGCGCTGGTCGACAGGGCTCGGGCGGGCGGCCTGGACGTCACGCTCGACGCCGGCCACGGCAAGGTGCCGGCGCCCGTGGAGCTCGCCGCCTACCGGATCGTGCAGGAGTCGCTGACCAACGCCCTGAAGCACGCGGCGCAGGGGCGCGTCCGGGTCTCGCTCCGGCAGCGGGACGGGCGGCTGGACATCCGGGTGACCAGCCCCTACCGGCCCGGCGACGGCCCGCGCGCACCCGGCTCCGGTTCCGGCCTGACCGGGATGCGGGAGCGGGCCGCGCTGCTCGGCGGCACGTTCGAGGCCGGGCCGCGGGGTGCCCTGTGGGCCGTACGCGCCACGCTTCCGCTCACCGAAGGAGATCCCGCATGATCCGTGTCCTGGTCGCCGAGGACCAGTCCGCCGTCCGCGCCGGGCTCGTCCTGATCCTGCGCAGCGCGCCGGACATCGAGGTGGTCGGCGAGGCGGCGGACGGCGAGCAGGCGGTCGAGCTGACCCGCGCCCTCGGCCCCGATCTGGTCCTGATGGACGTGCAGATGCCCCGGCTGGACGGGGTGTCCGCGACCCGGCGGATCGTCGCCGAGCGGCTCGCGGACGTGCTCGTGCTGACCACCTTCGACCTCGACGAGTACGTCTTCGGGGCGCTGCGGGCGGGCGCGGCCGGATTCCTGCTGAAGAACGCCGAGGCGGGGCAGTTGCTGGAGGCGGTGCGTACGGTGGCGCGCGGCGAGGGGATCGTCGCCCCGGCGGTGACCCGGCGGCTGATCGCCGAGTTCGCCGCGGCCCCGGCGCGGGAGGCGGAGGCCGACCCGGCCGTGCTGGAGGGGCTCACCCGGCGGGAGCGGGAGGTGCTGCGCCGTATCGGCGAGGGCCTGTCGAACGCGGAGATCGCGGCCCGGCTGGACATGGCGGAGGGCACGGTGAAGACGCACGTCAGCCGGTTGCTGGCCAAGCTGGGGCTGCGCAGCCGGGTGCAAGCGGCGGTTCTCGCCCGGGAGTTGGGGGTCTAGCGCGGCTCGCCCCAGGAATGGTCCAGACCTATTGACGGGTGGTCCAGACCTTTCTACCCTCGCAGCACCGTGGGGCGTGAAGGCTCAGTCATGCCCCTGACATCCCCGATGACGAGGGAGGCGCAGCATGCGCTTCAGACACAGAGCCGCGGCAGGGTTCGCGACCCTGTTGCTCCCCCTGGCCGGTCTGGTCGGACTCGCCGGCCCCGCCCAGGCGGCGACCAACGCGACGGCCGTCTTCGCCAAGACGAGCGACTGGGGCACCGGCTTCGGTGGTCAGTGGACCATCAAGAACACCGGTAGCAGCAGCATCAGTTCCTGGACCGTCGAGTGGGACTTCCCCTCCGGCACGTCCGTCACCTCCGCCTGGGACGCGGACGTCACCGGTTCCGGCACCCACTGGACCGCGAAGAACAAGTCCTACAACGGCACCCTCGCCCCGGGCGCCTCCGTCTCCTTCGGCTTCAACGGCGCGGGCTCCGGCTCCCCGTCCAACTGCAAGCTGAACGGCGACAGTTGCGACGGTACGACGGTCCCCGGCGACGCGGCCCCCTCCGCCCCCGGCACCCCGACCGCCTCCTCGGTCACCGACACCTCGGTGAAGCTCTCCTGGAGCGCGGCCACCGACGACAAGGGCGTCAAGAACTACGACGTCCTGCGCGACGGCTCCAAGGTCGCCACGGTCACCACCACGTCGTACACCGACACGGGCCTGACCGCCGGCACCGACTACTCCTACACCGTGCAGGCCCGGGACACCGCCGACCAGACCGGCCCGGTCAGCGGCGCGGTCAAGGTGCACACCACCGGCGGCGGCACCACTCCCCCGCCCACCGGCGACAAGGTCAAGCTCGGCTACTTCACCGAGTGGGGCATCTACGGCCGCAACTACAACGTCAAGAACCTGGTGACGTCCGGCTCCGCGGCCAAGATCACGCACATCAACTACGCCTTCGGCAACGTCACCGGCGGCAAGTGCGCGATCGGCGACTCCTACGCCGACTACGACAAGGCCTTCACCGCCGACCAGTCGGTCAGCGGCGTCGCCGACACCTGGGACCAGCCGCTGCGCGGCAACTTCAACCAGCTGCGCCAGCTGAAGGCCAAGTACCCGAACATCAAGGTGCTGTGGTCCTTCGGCGGCTGGACCTGGTCCGGCGGCTTCGCGGACGCGGCCAAGAACCCGGCCGCCTTCGCCCAGTCCTGCTACGACCTGGTCGAGGACCCGCGCTGGGCCGATGTCTTCGACGGCATCGACATCGACTGGGAGTACCCGAACGCCTGCGGTCTGACCTGTGACACCAGCGGGGCCGCGGCCTTCAAGAACGTGATGTCCGCGCTGCGCGCCAAGTTCGGCTCGAACAACCTGGTCACCGCGGCCACCACCGCCGACGGCTCGGCCGGCGGCAAGATCGAGGCCGCGGACTACGCGGGCGCCGCCCAGTACGTCGACTGGTACAACGTGATGACGTACGACTTCTTCGGCGCCTGGGACGCCAAGGGCCCCACCGCCCCGCACTCCCCGCTCACCTCGTACGACGGCATCCCGAAGGCGGGCTTCACCACCGCCGACGCGATGGCCAAGTTCAAGGCGATCGGCGTGCCCGCGAAGAAGCTGCTCATCGGCATCGGCTTCTACGGCCGCGGCTGGACCGGCGTCACCCAGGACGCCCCGGGCGGCACGGCCACCGGCCCGGCGACCGGCACCTACGAGCAGGGCATCGAGGACTACAAGGTCCTCAAGACGTCCTGCCCGGCCACCGGCACCGTCGCCGGCACCGCCTACGCGCACTGCGGCAGCAACTGGTGGTCGTACGACACCCCCGCCACCATCGCCTCGAAGATGGCGTGGGCCAAGAACCAGGGCCTCGGCGGCGCGTTCTTCTGGGAGTTCAGCGGCGACACCAGCAACGGTGAACTGGTGAACGCGATCAGCAGCAACCTGTAAGAGCGAACAGAGCACTAAGCGACATTGACGCGCTGACCCGGCGGGGCTGCCTCCAGCCACGCGAGGAAACCGGTCAGCGCGTCTTCGCTCATGGCGAGTTCCAGGCGCGTGCCCCGGTGGGTGCAGGCCAGCACCACCGCGTCGGACAGCAGCGCCAGCTCCTCCTCGCCCTCGGGCAGCCGGCGTCCGGCCACCTCGATCTGACCGCGCTCCAGGACGCGGCGGGGGCGGGGGGCGTAGGAGAAGACCCGGTACCACTCGATCCGGTCGCCGTTGTAGCGGGCGACACCGTAGGACCAGCCCTTGCCGCCCGTGTCCGGTTTCTCGGGCAGGTCCCAGCGCAGCGAACAGTCGAAGGTGCCACCGGAGCGCTGGATGAGCCTGCGGCGCAGCCCGAACAGGAACAGTCCCACCACCACGAGCGCGACCACGATCCCGCACACAGTCAGAGCGAGGACCATCGGCACCGACCTCCTCGTCTCCTAGGTAGAACTGCTTCTACGACTGAGTAATGAAACGGAAAAAACACCCACATCTGCCTCAGCCGCGACCGGCACCGGATTGCTCCGGGCCGGCCGCGGCTGAGTGACGTCAACGTACAGCGCGGCTGGTTCAGCGCGCCGTCGCAGCACGCAGTCGGACGTCCGCGCGGCGCTCGGCGACGGCGTCGCCCTCCGCCTTCGCACGCTCCAGTTCCCGCTCCGTGCGCTGGACATCGATCTCGTCCGACAGCTCGGCGATCTCGGCCAGCAGGGACAGCTTGTTGTCCGCGAACGAGATGAAACCGCCGTGCACCGCGGCGACGACCGTTCCACCTTCACTCGTACGGATGGTCACCGGGCCCGACTCCAGCACACCGAGCAGCGGCTGGTGACCGGGCATGACGCCGATGTCGCCGGACGTGGTGCGCGCGACGACCAGGGTGGCCTCGCCGGACCAGACCTGGCGGTCGGCGGCGACCAGCTCGACGTGCAGCTCAGCAGCCAAGGGTGGCTCCTCGGGTCACCACCCGGCAGGGGCGCCGGGTGTTGGGGTCAATTCTAGTGGGCGTGAGTGAGGGGGCGGGACGCACCCCGCCCCCTCACGACTCAGGCGAGTGCCCGAAGTCAGGAGACGCCCAGCTCCTTCGCGTTCTTCTTGAGGTCCTCAAGACCACCGCACATGAAGAACGCCTGCTCGGGGAAGTGGTCGTACTCGCCGTCGCAGATCGCGTTGAACGCGGCGATCGACTCGTCGAGCGGCACGTCCGAGCCGTCCACGCCGGTGAACTGCTTGGCGACGTGGGTGTTCTGGGACAGGAAGCGCTCCACCCGACGGGCACGGTGGACGACGAGCTTGTCCTCCTCGCCGAGCTCGTCGATACCGAGGATCGCGATGATGTCCTGGAGGTCCTTGTACTTCTGCAGGATCGTCTTCACGCGCATGGCCGCGTTGTAGTGGTCCTGCGAGATGTAGCGCGGGTCCAGGATCCGGGACGTGGAGTCCAGCGGGTCCACGGCCGGGTAGATGCCCTTCTCGGAGATCGGACGGGACAGAACCGTCGTCGCGTCGAGGTGGGCGAAGGTGGTGGCCGGGGCCGGGTCGGTCAGGTCGTCGGCGGGGACGTAGATCGCCTGCATCGAGGTGATCGAGTGACCGCGGGTCGAGGTGATGCGCTCCTGGAGGAGGCCCATCTCGTCGGCCAGGTTCGGCTGGTAACCCACCGCGGACGGCATACGGCCGAGCAGCGTGGAGACCTCGGAACCGGCCTGCGTGAAGCGGAAGATGTTGTCGATGAAGAACAGCACGTCCTGCTTCTGGACGTCACGGAAGTACTCGGCCATGGTGAGGCCGGCCAGCGCGACGCGCAGACGGGTGCCCGGCGGCTCGTCCATCTGACCGAAGACCAGCGCGGTCTTGTCGATGACGCCCGAGTCGGACATCTCCTCGATCAGGTCGTTGCCCTCACGGGTGCGCTCACCGACACCGGCGAACACGGAGACACCGTCGTGGTTGTTGGCGACGCGGTAGATCATCTCCTGGATGAGCACCGTCTTGCCGACGCCGGCGCCGCCGAACAGACCGATCTTGCCGCCCTTGACGTACGGGGTCAGCAGGTCGATGACCTTGACGCCGGTCTCGAACATCTCGGTCTTCGACTCAAGCTCGTCGAAGTTCGGGGCCTTGCGGTGGATGGACCAGCGCTCGCCCTCGTACTGCTCGTCGACGTTCAGCACCTCACCGAGGGTGTTGAACACCTTGCCCTTGGTGAAGTCACCGACCGGGACGGTGATGCCGTCGCCGGTGTCGACGACCGGGGCCTGGCGGACCAGACCGTCGGTCGGCTGCATGGAGATGGTGCGGACCAGGCCGTCACCCAGGTGCTGGGCGACCTCCAGGGTCAGCGTCTTCTTCTCGCCCGCGTTGGCCGGGTCGGCGACCTCGACGTGGAGGGCGTTGTAGATGTCCGGCATCGCGTCGACGGGGAACTCCACGTCGACGACCGGGCCGATGACCCGGGCGACGCGGCCCGTAGCCGTCGCGGTCTCAACAGTGGTGGTCATTTATCGGTCACTCCCCGCGGTCGCGTCGGCCAGGGCGCTCGCGCCACCGACGATCTCGCTGATTTCCTGGGTGATTTCGGCCTGGCGGGCCGCGTTGGCAAGACGGGACAGCGTGTTGATCAGCTCGCCCGCGTTGTCGGTGGCCGACTTCATCGCGCGCCGCGTGGCGGCGTGCTTCGAAGCGGCCGACTGGAGCAGCGCGTTGTAGATGCGGCTCTCCACGTAGCGCGGCAGCAGGGCGTCGAGGACGTCCTCCGCCGAGGGCTCGAAGTCGTACAGCGGGAGGATCTCGCCCTTCGGGTGAGCCTCCTCGGCGACCTCTTCGAGGCGCAGCGGCAGCAGCCGGGCGTCGAGCGCCGTCTGCGTCATCATCGAGACGAACTCGGTGAAGACGATGTGGAGTTCGTCCACGCCGCCCTCGGCCGTCTCCTTCTCGATGGCCTCGATCAGCGGCGCCGCCACCTTCTTGGCGTCCGCGTACGTCGGCTCGTCGGTGAAGCCGCTCCACGACTCCGCGATCTTGCGCTCACGGAAGTTGTAGTGGGCCACACCGCGCCGGCCGACGATGTACGTGTCGACCTGCTTGCCCTCGCGCTCCAGGCGCTCGGTGAGCTGCTCCGCCGCCTTGATGGCGTTGGAGTTGAAGGCGCCGGCCAGACCGCGGTCGCTCGTGAGGAGCAGGACCGCGGCACGGGTCGGGTTCTCCGTCTCCGTGGTGAGCGGGTGCTTGGTGTTCGAACCCGTACCGACCGCCGTGACCGCGCGCGTGAGCTCCTGCGCGTACGGCGTGGAGGCCGCCACCTTGCGCTGCGCCTTGACGACGCGCGAGGCGGCGATCATCTCCATCGCCTTGGTGATCTTCTTGGTCGCGCTGACGGATCGGATGCGACGCTTGTAGACCCGGAGCTGGGCTCCCATGAGTCAGGTCCCTTCCTTACGTCACTTGGCGGCAGCGGCAGGAACGTCCTCGCCGAGCAGCTTGCCGTCGCTCGTCTCGAACTGCTTCTTGAACTCCGCCACGGCGTCGTCGATCGCCTGGATCGTGTCGTCCGACATCTTGGCGCCCTCGCGGATGGAGGTGAGCAGGCCCTGGTGCTTCCGGTGCAGGAAGTCCAGCAGCTCCTTCTCGAAGCGGCGGATGTCGACGACCGGCACGTCGTCCATGCGGCCGTTGGTGCCGGCCCAGACGGAGACGACCTGGTCCTCGGTGGCCATCGGCTGGTACTGGTCCTGCTTCAGCAGCTCGACCATGCGCTGGCCGCGCTCCAGCTGGGCCTTCGAGGCCGCGTCCAGGTCGGAACCGAAGGCGGCGAACGCCTCCAGCTCACGGAACTGGGCGAGGTCCACACGGAGGCGGCCGGAGACCTGGCGCATCGCCTTGTGCTGCGCGGAACCACCGACTCGGGAGACGGAGATACCGACGTTCAGCGCGGGACGCTGACCGGCGTTGAACAGGTCCGACTCCAGGAAGCACTGGCCGTCGGTGATGGAGATGACGTTGGTCGGGATGAACGCCGAGACGTCGTTGGCCTTGGTCTCGACGATCGGCAGACCGGTCATCGAACCGGCACCCATGTCGTCGGAGAGCTTGGCGCAGCGCTCCAGCAGCCGGGAGTGCAGGTAGAAGACGTCACCCGGGTAGGCCTCACGGCCCGGCGGGCGGCGCAGCAGCAGCGACACGGCACGGTAGGCGTCGGCCTGCTTCGACAGGTCGTCGAAGATGATCAGGACGTGCTTGCCCTGGTACATCCAGTGCTGGCCGATGGCCGAACCGGTGTACGGCGCCAGGTACTTGAAGCCGGCCGGGTCGGACGCCGGGGCGGCGACGATGGTCGTGTACTCCAGCGCGCCGTTCTCCTCCAGCGCGCGGCGCACGCCGGCGATGGTGGAGCCCTTCTGGCCGATGGCGACGTAGATGCAGCGGACCTGCTTCTTCGGGTCGCCCGAGCGCCAGTTGTCGCGCTGGTTGATGATCGTGTCGACGGCCAGGGCGGTCTTGCCGGTCTGGCGGTCGCCGATGATCAGCTGACGCTGACCACGGCCGATCGGGGTCATCGCGTCGACGGCCTTGTAGCCCGTCTCCATCGGCTCGTGCACCGACTTGCGCTGCATGACCGTGGGGGCCTGCAGCTCAAGGGCGCGGCGGCCGTCGGTCTCGATCTCGCCGAGGCCGTCGATCGGGTTGCCGAGCGGGTCGACGACACGGCCGAGGTAGCCCTCGCCGACCGCGACGGAGAGGACCTCACCGGTGCGCGTGACCGGCTGACCCTCCTCGATGCCGCTGAACTCACCGAGGACGATGGCACCGATCTCGCGCTCTTCCAGGTTCAGCGCGAGGCCGAGGGTGCCGTCCTCGAACTTCAGCAGTTCGTTGGCCATGGCCGAGGGCAGGCCCTCGACCTTCGCGATGCCGTCGCCGGCAAGGGTGACCGTACCGACCTCCTCGCGCGAGGCCGCGTCCGGCTTGTACGACTGGACGAAGTTCTCCAGCGCGTCCCGGATCTCCTCCGGCCGGATCGTGAGCTCCGCCATCTGGGTTCCCTGCTCTCCTTGTTGGGCCCGAAGTTTCACTTTGGGGGTCTGGGGGCGACCCCCAGGAATCCTCTGCACGGCCCAACCAGGGCCGTAAGTACGTACTGCTCTTCTCGAAATATCGAGTTGCTGCTAGCTCGCCATGCGGCGGGCGGCCTCGTCCAGCCGGTCCGCGAGGGAGCCGTTGATGACCTCGTCACCGACCTGCACCCGGATCCCGCCGACGACCTCGGGGTCGACATCGAGGTTGAGGTGCATCCGGCGCCCGTAGAGCTTGGTCAGGGCGGCACCGAGGCGCTCGCGCTGCCTGTCGCTCAGCGGCACCGCCGAGGTGACGACGGCGACCACGCGGTTCCGGCGCTCGGCGGCGAGCTTGGACAGGGACTCCAGTCCCGTCTCCAGGCTACGTCCACGCGGCGCGGTCGCGAGGCGCGTCACCAGCCGCTCGGTGACCGGCTTGGCCCGTCCGCCCAGGAGCCGGTGCAGCAGCTCGGTCTTGGCCGAGGTGCCGGCGGCACGGTCGGTGAGCGCGGCGCGCAGCCCGGTGTTGGAGGAGACGATCCGGCCGAACCGGAACAGCTCGTCCTCGACGTCGTCGAGGGTGCCCGTCTTCTCCGCGGCCGTGAGGTCGGCGATGTTCGCCAGCTCCTCCAGCGCGTCCACCAGGTCGCGGGGCTGCGACCAGCGGGACCGGGCCAGTCCGGACACCAGGTCGGCGGCGGAGCCGCTGACCTGGCCGCCGATCAGGCGCTGGACCAGCTGCGCCTTCGCCTCCCCGGGCTGCGCCGGGTCGGTGAGGACCCGGCGCAGGCCGGCCTCGCGGTCGAGCAGCGCGGTGACGGCCGCCAGCTCGTCCGCGAGCTTCGCGGCGTCGACGGACGTGGAGTCCGTCAGCGCGTCGAGACGCTCACGTGCGGCTGCCAGGGCCTCGCGGCTCGCTCCGTTCATCGCGCGGCCTCGGCCTTCTCCTCAAGCTCGTCGAGGAAGCGGTCGATCACACGGCTCTGGCGGGCGTGGTCCTCAAGGGACTCGCCGACGAGCTTGCCGGCCAGTTCGGTGGCGAGCTTGCCGACGTCCTGGCGCAGCGCGGACGCGGCGGCCTTGCGGTCGGCCTCGATCTGGGCGTGGCCGGCGGTGACGATCTCCTCGCGCTGCCGCTGGCCCTCGGCCCGCATCTCGGCGATGAGCGCGGCACCCTGCTCCTGCGCCTCCTGGCGCAGGCGCGCGGCCTCGTGCCGGGCCTCGGCGAGCTGGGCCTTGTACTGCTCAAGGACGCTCTGGGCCTCGACCTTCATGGCGTCGGCCTCTTCGATGCCGCCTTCGATCGCCGCGCGACGCTCCTCCAGAACCTTGTTGATGTTCGGAAGCAGCTTCTTCCAGAAGAAGAAGAACACGATGGCGAAGGCGATGGTGCCGACGAGCAGCTCGGGACCCGGAGGAACGAGCGGGTTCTGCTCCTCCTCGGCCGCGAGTGCAACCAGGTTGGCGATCACATCAGTGCCTTTCGTCGATTCGTGTCGGGTAAGCGCTGATTACTTACCGAACACGAACGGCATAACGATGCCGATGAGGGCGAGCGCCTCACAGAAGGCGAAGCCCAGGATCTGGTTGGCGCGGATCAGACCGGCGGCCTCGGGCTGACGGGCGAGGGCCTGGGTGCCGTTACCGAAGATGATGCCGACGCCGATGCCGGGGCCGATCGCGGCGAGGCCGTAACCGATGGAGCCGACGGAGCCGTGGACGCCGGTTTCAGCAGCAAGGGTCTGGAGAGCGGACATGCCGGTTCTTCCTTCTCTTTCATGGACCGGTGGGGGTTGGCCACCGGACGACTGGGGGGTTGGGGGCGGTGGTACGACTCAGTGGTGCTCGGCGAGAGCGCCCTGAATGTAGGAGCAGGCCAGCAGGACGAAGACGTACGCCTGGACGGCCTGGACGAAGAGCTCGAAGCAGATCATGGCCATCGTCATCACGAAGGAGACGCCGGCGGCCGGCACCATCCAGCTGTTCAGCAGGTACCAGGAGGCGACGGTGAACATCACCAGCATCAGGTGACCGGCGAACATGTTGGCGAACAGTCGCACCGCGTGCGTGAACGGGCGGACCAGCAGGTTCGAGAAGAACTCGATGACCATGACCAGCGGCAGCACCGGGCCGAGCGACTTGTCGTAGCCGGTGACGTTCTTGAAGAAGCCGACGAAGCCGTGCTTCTTGAAGGTCAGCGCGACCCAGGTGACGTAGACGATCGCGGCGAGCACCGCCGGGTAGGCGATGATCGAGGAGACCGGGAACTGCGCGAGCGGGACCACGGACCACACGTTCATGATCCAGATGAAGAAGAAGAGGGAGACCATGAGCGGCACCCACTTCTCGCCCTCGCGCTTGCCGAGGGTCTCGTACACGATGCCGCGGCGGACGAAGTCGTAGCCTGCCTCGCCGATCATCTGGAGCTTGCCCGGGACGACCTTGGCCTTGCCGAAGGCGGCCCAGAAGAAGGCGACGACGAGGACGGTGGTGACGAGCGCGAGCAGCATCACCTTGTTGAACTCGAAGCCACCGACCGTGGCGAGCGGCTTGAACAGGAAGGAGTGCAGGCCCGGAGCCGGGAAGCCACACCCGTTGTCGGACATGATCCGACAACTCCAGTCGAAGGCGAGCTGGGTCTGGTCAGCACTCACCGCGGGCTCCTTCGGCGTGACGCATGGGTTCGGCAACCTCGTTGTGTCGGCGCGGCGCACGGCCGCGGATCGGCACCGGACTGGTGTTACGGATGTGGGGGCGGCTGGGGGGCATCGAGCCTCGCGATCGAGCAGGCGTCAGCTCAGATGCCCGCGCCCGCGATGCCGCAGTTGGCACCGGACGATAGCAGGAGATCTCACAAGCCTTTATCCCGCCCCTACCCCTCACGGCTTCCGCCCTGTCTTCTCGGGCTTCTCGCTCTTCGCGGAGTCCGGGTCGATGTAGAAGATCTTGGCCTTCATGTGCGCGCGTGCCTGCGCGGCCATCCACACGACGGTCGCGACGACGAGCGACACGGCGAACGTCTTCGCGTTGAAGAGCGAGGTGTCCTTGAAGACGGCGACGAAGATCAGGAGGAGCAGCAGCTGGGCGACGTAGAGCAGCAGCCCCATCGCCTGGAAGAGCTGCGGGAGCGTTTTTGCCGTCCACTGGAGCACGTAGAGGCCGATTCCCATGAACAGGATGGCCAGCACCGTGCCGACGACCGCGCCGAGCGCGCCCTTGCCCCCCGCGACCGCGGCGCTCACGGCGACGGCGATCACGCCGGCAGCCGCCGTGGGCACGGCGATCTGCGCAAGGTTCCGGACGTCATTGGACGGCATGGCGGCAACTCCGCTTTTCACAGGGGGCAGGGTGTCGTCATGGACGAGCGTAGTCCCGGGCTGAGTGATCGAGACCTCACACCAATGGACCGTCGCACTCGGGTCCTTCGGCTCTATCCGGGGTTCTCGTGAACCGTATCACAAACTATTTGATGAGGTCTTTACCTGGTAGGTGTGCTCGCTGTCACACATGAGAGTGACAGTGCGCGTCTGTGCAAAAACCGTGCCCACTTGTCTGGTATTAGGGGCGTTTGCTCCCCCACGAGTTGGCAATGCTCTAGTCAGATTCTTACCTTGGCCGTCAACGGCGATCGAGGAATCGTGACCTTGCGCCGATCGCGGTCGCCCCGTTGACGCCCGAGACACCGGCCGTGACCGGGGTCCGCTCCTCGCCGCCCGGAGCCTCCGCTTCCGAACCGGTGGCGGCCTCCGCCGCCGCGGTGGCCTCGGGAGCCCGGCGGCGCCTGCGGTACCGCGGCGGCACGAACCGCTGGGCCCACACCGGCACGCGCGGGGTGAAGCGCGGGAGCAGCAGCAGGACCAGACCGACCGCGCTCAGGAAGACCACGCCCAGCACGATCCACATCGACGCCGAGTTGACCGAGTACGCCAGCGCCCCGAAGCCGATCAGCGCCGACCAGAAGTACATGATCAGCACGGCCCGGCTGTGCGAGTGGCCGATCTCCAGCAGACGGTGGTGCAGATGGCCGCGGTCGGCGGCGAACGGCGACTGACCGCGCCAGGTGCGGCGCACGATCGCCAGCACCAGGTCGGCGGCCGGTACGGCGATGATCGTCAGCGGCAGCAGCAGCGGGATGTACACCGGGACCGTCTGGTGGACCGCCGCCTTCTCCGAACCCGCGTACAGGTTCAGCGCGTCCGGGTCCACCTGGCCGGTGATCGAGATCGCGCCGGCCGACAGCACCAGGCCGATGAGCATCGACCCCGAGTCGCCCATGAAGATCCGCGCCGGGTGCATGTTGTGCGGCAGGAAGCCCAGGCACATGCCCATCAGGATCGCCGCGAACAGGGTGCCGGGGGCGGCGGCCTCGATGCCGTACGAGTACCAGATCCGGTAGGCGTACAGGAAGAACGCGCCCGCCGCGATGCACACCATGCCCGCCGCGAGGCCGTCCAGGCCGTCCACGAAGTTCACCGCGTTGATCGTGATGACCACCAGGGCGACCGTCAGCAGCGTGCCCTGCCACTGGGTCAGCGCGACGTTGCCGACGCCCGGGATGGGCAGCCACAGGATCGTCAGACCCTGCATGACCATCACGCCCGCGGCGATCATCTGACCGCCCAGCTTGATCAGGGCGTCGATCTCGAACTTGTCGTCCAGGACACCGATCAGCCAGATCAGGGCCGCGCCGGAGAGCAGCGCCCGCGGCTCGTTGGACTTCGCGAAGACCTCGTTGAGGTTGGTCAGGTGGTCGGCGACCAGCAGACCCGCGCACAGCCCGAAGAACATCGCGATACCGCCGAGGCGCGGAGTGGGTTCCCGGTGCACGTCCCGGGCACGGATCTCCGGCATCGCCCCGGCCACGATCGCGAACTTCCGTACCGGTCCCGTCAGGAGGTACGTCACCGCAGCCGTGATGCAGAGCGTCAGCAGGTATTCACGCACGGGCTTCCCCACAGGTCTCGCTGGCCATCACAGCCCCACACCCTAGCGACGGACGCATACGGATGAGGACTTCCGGGTAGCGACGATGGTTGCACGAGTGTCTGTGCACCTCCGTCGGCTACCCCGGTTCAGCCCGGATACGGCGGAAACTGGCCGGTGAGCGCGCGCGCCTCCTCCCGCGCCGCGACCGGCTCCGTCTCACCGCGCAGCACGGCCGCCAGCAGCGCCGCGATCCGCACCATCTCCGGCTCGCCCATGCCCTGGGTGGTCACCGCGGCCGTGCCCAGGCGCAGCCCGCGGCCGTCGCCGTGCGGCAGCGCGCAGCAGTCCAGCACCAGGCCGGCCGCCAGCAGCCGGCCGCGCGCGGTGCGGCCGTCCACGCCGAGCGGGGCGGGGTCGGCGGTGATCAGATGGGTGTCCGTGCCGCCGGTGGTGACGGCCAGCCCCTCCGCGGCCAGATGACCGGCCAGCACGCGCGCGTTGGCGACCACCTGGTGGGCGTACGCGGCGAACGCCGGGGTCGCCGCCTCACCGAACGCGACGGCCTTGGCGGCGATGGTGTGCATCTGGGCGCCGCTCTGGGTGAAGGGGAAGACGGCCCGGTCCACGCGCTCGGCCAGCTCCGCGCCGCACAGGATCATCCCGCCGCGCGGGCCGCGCAGCACCTTGTGGGTGGTCGCGCACACGATGTCCGCGTACGGCACCGGGTTGGGCGCCGCTCCCCCGGCGACCAGGCCGATCGGATGCGCGGCGTCGGCGATCAGATAGGCCCCGACCTCGTCGGCGACCTCGCGGAAGAAGGCGTAGTCCAGGTGCCGGGGGTAGGCGATGGAGCCGCACACGATCGCCTTGGGCCGGTGGTTGCGGGCCAGGTGGCGCACCTGGTCGTGGTCGATCAGCCCGGTCTCGGCGTCCACGCCGTAGCCGACGAAGTCGAACCAGCGGCCGGAGAAGTTCGCCGGGGAGCCGTGGGTGAGGTGGCCGCCGTAGGGCAGGCCGAGGGCGAGGACGGTGTCACCGGGGCGCAGCAGGGCCGCGTAGGCGGCCAGAACGGCCGAGGAACCGGAGTGGGACTGGACGTTGGCGTGCTCGGCGCCGAACAGGGCCTTGGCCCGGTCGATGGCCGCGCGTTCGGCGACGTCGACGAGCTCGCAGCCGCCGTGGTGCCGGGCGCCGGGATAGCCCTCGGCGTACTTGTTGGCGAGCGCGGAGCCGAGGGCGGCCAGCACGGCCGGCGAGCAGAAGTTCTCGGCGGCGATCAGCTGGAGCGTGGTCGACTGCCTCTCCAGCTCGGCCAGGAGGATCTCGGCCAGGGCCGGGTCCTGCCGGCGCAGGACGTCGGTCTCAAGGGAATGGGTGACCGACATGGCGGGCTCCCGGGGCGGTCGGCGGTGACGTATCCCCAATGTAGGCCGGGCAGGTGCGGGACGCCCGGTATTGCGGCCGCGCGCCCTACGTCCGTGCCGCGACCCCGGTCAGCGCCGTCACCACCGGGTCCAGGGCGTCCCGTATCTCGTCGCCGATCGACCGGAAGAAGGTGAGCGGGGCGCCGTACGGGTCGTACACCTCGTCGGCCTCCGCGGTCGGGGCGAGCAGCCAGCCGCGCAGCGCCGCCGCCGCGCGCACCAGCGCCCGGGCCCGCATGACCACGCCGTCCTCCAGGGGCGGCAGGGTGGCCGGATCTATCGCCCGGACCAGGCGGGTGAACTCCTTCAGGGTGAAGGTGCGCAGGCCCGCCGAATGGCCCATGGAGATGACCTGGGCGCGGTGGTCGCGGGTGGCGGTCAGCACCAGGTCCGCCCTGATCACGTGCTCGTCCAGCAGCTCCCGGCCGACGAACCCGGAGGCGTCCGCCCCGAACTCGGCCAGCACGGTCTCCGCGTGGGACTCCATGGGCGCGCCCTCGTGGCCCCAGGTCCCGGCGCTCTCCACGATCAGCCCGCCACCGAGTACGCCGAGCCGCTCCGCGACGAAGTGGCGGGTCAGCCGCTCGGTGATGGGCGAGCGGCACACATTGCCGGTGCTGACGTGGAGGATGCGGAACGTGTCGCGGGGGAACCCGAACGTCGTCGTCTCCTCCGCGCTGTAGCCCCCGCCGCCTATGCCACGCCCCGCTTCAGGGGCCGTCAATTCGCCACCTCAAGGTCGGGTACGACCTTGCGCAGCTCCTCCGCGGAGAGCGCGCCCGCGCGCAGCAGCACCGGTACCTCGCGGGAGACGTCCACGATGGACGACGGCACGTTGCCCGGGGTGGGGCCGCCGTCGAGGTAGACGGAGACGGAGTCGCCGAGCATCTCCTGCGCGGCGTCGCAGTCCTCCGGCGCCGGGTGGCCGGTGAGGTTCGCCGAGGAGACGGCCATCGGGCCGACCTCGGTGAGCAGTTCGATGGCGACCGGGTGCAGCGGCATGCGGACGGCGACCGTGCCGCGGGTGTCGCCGAGGTCCCACTGGAGGGACGGCTGGTGCTTGGCGACGAGCGTCAGGGCGCCCGGCCAGAACGCGTCGACCAGCTCCCAGGCCAGCTCGGAGAAGTCCGTGACCAGGCCGTGCAGGGTGTTCGGGGAGCCGATGAGGACAGGGGTGGGCATGTTGCGGCCCCGGCCCTTGGCGGCGAGCAGGTCGGCGACGGCCTCCGAGGAGAACGCGTCGGCGCCGATGCCGTACACCGTGTCGGTCGGCAGGACCACCAGCTCGCCCCGGCGGACGGCGGACGCGGCCTCGCGCAGACCCGTCACACGGTCGGTCGCGTCGTTGGTGTCGTATCGCCGTGCCATGTCTAGCTGGCCTCCTCGTACACGTACTGCGGGGTTGAGAACTGGGGGGTGCTCACGGCAGCGCCTTGCGGGCGGTGGCGAACCGCGGGCGGTTGTTGAGGTCGGGGTGATCGGCCGCGTCGGCCCAGCCCCGCTCCTCGGTGAAGATCCACGGCACCTGGCCGCCCTGGGTGTCGGCGTGCTCGATCACGACGACCCCGCCCGGGCGCAGCAGCCGGTGCGCGGTGCGTTCGATGCCCCGGATGAGGTCCAGGCCGTCCTCGCCGGAGAACAGCGCCATCTCCGGGTCGTAGTCACGGGCCTCCGGGGCGACGTACTCCCACTCGGTGAGCGGGATGTACGGCGGGTTGGAGATGACCAGGTCGACCTGGCCGTCGAGGTCGGGGAAGGCGGTCAGCGCGTCGCCCTGGCGCAGGTCGACGCGGGAGCCGGCCATGTTCTTGCGGGTCCACACCAGGGCGTCCTCGGACAGCTCCACGGCGTGCACGCGCGAGCGCGGGACCTCCTGGGCGAGGGCGAGGGCGATGGCGCCGGAGCCGGTGCACAGGTCGACGATGCTGGGCTCGACCACGTCCATGGCACGCACGGCGTCTATGGCCCAGCCGACCACCGACTCGGTCTCCGGCCGGGGTACGAACACCCCCGGCCCGACCTGGAGCTCCAGGTACCGGAAGTAGGCCCGCCCGGTGATGTGCTGGAGCGGCTCGCGCTGCTCGCGCCGGGCGATGACCTCCCAGTACCGGGCGTCGAAGTCGGCGTCCTTCACGGAGTGCAGTTCGCCGCGCTTCACGCCGTGCACGAACGCGGCCAGCTCCTCCGCGTCGGTGCGCGGCGAGGGCACGCCGGCGTCGGCCAGCCGCTGGGTGGCCTGGGCCACCTCCGCGAGCAGCAGGTTCACGCGAGTCCTCCGTGTCGTACTCGTGCTCGTGCGTGCGTACGGCTCTCAGGCGGCGGCGAGCTTCGCCGCCGAGTCGGCGTCGACACAGGCCTGGATGACGGCGTCGAGGTCGCCGTCCAGGACCTGGTCCAGGTTGTACGCCTTGAAGCCGACGCGGTGGTCCGAGATGCGGTTCTCCGGGAAGTTGTAGGTGCGGATCTTCTCGGAGCGGTCCACGGTGCGGACCTGGCTGCGGCGGGCGTCGGCGGCCTCCCTCTCCGCCTCCTCCTGCGCCATGGCGAGCAGCCTGGAGCGCAGGATACGCATCGCCTGCTCCTTGTTCTGCAACTGGCTCTTCTCGTTCTGGCAGGAGGCGACGACTCCGGTCGGCAGGTGCGTGATGCGCACGGCGGAGTCGGTGGTGTTGACGGACTGGCCGCCGGGGCCGGAGGACCGGTAGACGTCGATGCGGAGGTCGTTGGGGTTGATCTCCACGTCCACCTCCTCGGCCTCGGGGGTCACGAGGACACCGGCGGCGGAGGTGTGGATACGGCCCTGGGACTCGGTGGCCGGGACCCGCTGCACGCGGTGCACCCCGCCCTCGTACTTCAGCCGGGCCCACACGCCCTGGCCGGGCTCGATCTGCCCGCGGGTCTTCACCGCGACCTGGACGTCCTTGTAGCCGCCCAGCTCGGACTCGGTGGCGTCGATGATCTCGGTCTTCCAGCCGACGCGCTCGGCGTAGCGCAGGTACATGCGCAGCAGGTCGCCCGCGAACAGCGCCGACTCGTCGCCGCCGGCGCCCGCCTTGATCTCCAGGATGACGTCCTTGTCGTCACTGGGGTCGCGCGGGACGAGCAGCAGGCGCAGCTTGTCGGTCAGCTCCTCGCGCTGCTTCTCCAGGTCCTTGACCTCGGCGGCGAAGTCGGGGTCGTCGGCGGCCAGCTCGCGCGCGGTCTCGACGTCGTCGCCGTTCTGCTTCCAGGAGCGGTACGTGGCGACGATCGGGGTCAGCTCGGCGTAGCGCTTGTTCAGCTTGCGCGCGTTCGCCTGGTCGGCGTGGACCGACGGATCGGCGAGCTTCTTCTCCAGGTCGGCGTGCTCGGCGACGAGTTCCTCGACGGCCTCGAACATCTTGGGCTCCTGTACTGCGGTGGTGGGAAGGGCGGGCGACCAAAAACGCCGGTCCCGGGCACACCCCCGTGAGGGCGTGACCGTGGACCGGCGAAATGGGGCTCGCTACTTCTTGGAGCCGGCGGCAGCCTTGCCGAAGCGGGCCTCGAAGCGGGCCACACGGCCACCGGTGTCGAGGATCTTCTGCTTGCCCGTGTAGAACGGGTGGCACTCGGAGCAGACCTCGGCCCGGATGGTGCCGGACTCGATGGTGCTGCGCGTGGTGAACGACGCGCCGCAGGTGCAGCTGACCTGCGTCTCGACGTACGCGGGGTGGATGTCGCGCTTCAAGGTGTCTCCTAGGTTTCGGGAGGGCGCCGGGTCGCTGCCGCGGGATGCGGAGGCGTGAACCGGAGCCGACGTACCAGTCTGCCAGGACTGGGGCCATCCCCCAAAACCGGGGGTGCGGTTGTTCTATTCCGGCTCAGGCGAGTGGCAGATCCGCCCGGGGAGGAGCCGCTTGGTCACCGCGCCCCTAGCCGGCGCTGACGACGCCCTTGGCCTCGCCCGTGGCCGTGCCTTGCGTGGCCGACTTCGGAATGGGGCGGTCGTTCCTCAGGGCGTTCCAGACCAGTTGGGCCTTGGTCTTGGCCAGGAGGACGCGGTTGGGGTTGGCCGGGTCGTACTGGACCGGCATCGTCACCATCTTCATGTGGGACGAGCCGATGCCCTTCAGACCGCCGGCGAAGTCGATCAGGGAGTCGACCGAGCCGAGGTCGGAGTCGGTGGTGACGGCCTTGGTGGCGGTGTCGGCGAGGTCGTACAGCTTCTTCGGGTTCGTGAGGACGCCGACGTGCTTGGCCTGGTCGATCAGGGCCTTGACGAACGCCTGCTGGAGCTGGATGCGGCCCAGGTCGGAGCCGTCGCCCACGCCGTGCCGGGTGCGGACCAGGCCGAGGGCCTGCTCGCCGTTCAGGGTGTGGGTGCCGGCCTTGAGCTTGAGGTGGCTCTGCCGGTCGTCGATGTCCTTGGTGGTGGTGACCCGGACCCCGCCGAGGTCGTCGATGAGCTTCTGGAAGCCCTGGAAGTCGACCTCCAGGTAGTGGTCCATGCGGATGCCGCTGAGGGACTCGACGGTCTTGACCGCGCAGGCCGCGCCGCCGGTGGAGTACGCCTCGTTGAACATCACGCCGGACGCGGCGGGGTGGGTGGTGCCCTTGGTGTCGGTGCACTGGGGCCGGTCCACCAGGGTGTCCCGGGGTATGGAGACCACGCTGGCCCGCTTGTGGCCCTCGTACACGTGCACGATCATCGCCGTGTCGGAGCGGGCGCTGCCGTCGTCGGTGCCGCCGCCGAGCTTCTTGTTCGTGCCGGAGCGGGTGTCCGAGCCGAGGACCAGGATGTTCTCGGAGCCGTTGTCGGCCTTCGAGGGCCGGTCGGTGCCGAGGGCCTGGTTGATGTCGACGCTGTGCAGGTTGCCGTTGAGCTTGAAGTACAGGTACCCGGCGCCGGCCCCGCCCAGCACCACCACGCCGGCCGCCGTCCAGGCGGTCGCGCGCAGCGCCTTGCGTCCCGTGCTGGGCGCCTTGCGGCGGCGGCCCTTGCCCCGGCGGCGCGAGGTCGTGCCCGGCTCTGTGAGGGCGGGCTGAGGCGTGCTCTCGGCGGCCACGTCGCTCCTAGGTCTCGTAGGTCGGTTACCCCCTGAGGTCAGGGTCAGGCGCGGTCGCACCGCTCCATCGTCACTCCGCCTGGTCAGACGGGGAAACTCGGGAAAGGGTTGCACAACGCACCGTGCCCGCCGGGTACGGCGGCGGGCACGGTGCGTAGTCATTGCGTCCGCGGGTACGGCGCTCACCTGCGGATTCGAGGCCGGAGATCGTCCGCCCGGAAACCGGCGCCCAGCGAGACCCGTGTGGCAAAGATCTCGCTTGCGGCCTTTGTGCCGGGAGCCCGCCCGTCAGAAGCCCGTATGCCAGAAGCCCGCCCCCGTCACTGTGGACGGGGGCGGGCTTCTGTTCTGTTCCCTGGGACGAACCGTCAGTCGCCGTTGCCGGGCGTCGGCGTCGTCTTCTGGATCTGCATCAGGAACTCGACGTTCGACTTGGTCTGCTTCATCTTGTCGAGGAGCAGCTCGATCGCCTGCTGCTGGTCCAGGGCGTGCAGCACCCGGCGCAGCTTCCAGACGATGCCCAGCTCCTCGGCGCCGAGCAGGATCTCTTCCTTACGGGTGCCGGACGCGTCGACGTCCACCGCCGGGAAGATGCGCTTGTCGGCGAGCTTCCGGTCGAGCTTGAGCTCCATGTTGCCGGTGCCCTTGAACTCCTCGAAGATCACCTCGTCCATGCGGGACCCGGTGTCCACGAGAGCCGTGGCCAGGATGGTCAGCGAGCCGCCGTCCTCGATGTTGCGCGCCGCACCGAAGAACCGCTTCGGCGGGTAGAGCGCGGTCGAGTCGACACCACCGGACAGGATGCGACCGGAGGCGGGCGCCGCCAGGTTGTAGGCGCGGCCCAGACGCGTGATCGAGTCGAGCAGCACGACCACGTCGTGGCCCAGCTCCACCAGTCGCTTGGCCCGCTCGATGGCCAGCTCGGCGACGGTCGTGTGGTCCTCGGCCGGACGGTCGAAGGTCGAGGAGATGACCTCGCCCTTGACCGACCGCTGCATGTCGGTGACCTCTTCCGGACGCTCGTCGACGAGGACGACCATCAGGTGGCACTCGGGGTTGTTGTGCGTGATCGCGTTGGCGATCGCCTGCATGATCATGGTCTTACCGGTCTTCGGCGGGGCCACGATCAGACCGCGCTGGCCCTTGCCGATCGGCGAGACCAGGTCGATGATGCGGGTGGTGAGCACGCCCGGGTCGGTCTCCAGGCGGAGCCGGTCCTGCGGGTAGAGCGGGGTCAGCTTGTTGAACTCCGGGCGGCCACGGCCGTGTTCGGGCGCCATGCCGTTGACGGAGTCCAGGCGGACCAGCGCGTTGAACTTCTCGCGGCGCTCGCCCTCCTTCGGCTGGCGGACGGCACCGGTGACGTGGTCGCCCTTGCGCAGGCCGTTCTTGCGGACCTGGGCGAGGGAGACGTACACGTCGTTCGGGCCGGGCAGGTAGCCGGAGGTCCGGATGAAGGCGTAGTTGTCGAGGATGTCCAGGATGCCCGCGACCGGGATCAGGACGTCGTCCTCGGCGAGCTGCGGCTCGGCGATCTCGTCGCGGCCACGGCGGCCACGGCGGTCGCGGTAGCGGCCTCGACGGCCGCGACGGCCGCCCTCGAAGTCGTCGTCGTCCTGCGGACCGGTGTTGCGGTCCTGACGGCCGCCGCCCTGCTGCTGGCCCTGCTGCTGCCGGTCCTGGCGGTCCTGCCGGTCCTGGCGACCGCCGCCCTGGCCCTGCTGGTCGTCGCCCTTGTTGCGGCGGTCGCGGTCCCGGCCGCGCTCGCGGCGGTCCCGGCGGCCACGGCCATCGCCGTCGGCGTCGCCCCTGGCCTCGCCCTGCGGCTGCGACTGCTGCTGCGCGGGCGTCTCGGCCCTGGACTCGCCCTTGGCCTCGGCGGCGACGGTCTCGGCGCCGCCCCCGGCCGGGCTGCCCGCCTCGGCGGTGGCGCGACGGCGACGGCGCTCGGCCGGGGCGTCGTCGGAGGCCGGCTGGCCGGGGATCTCGATCTGCTGCTGGGCCACGGCCTTCTCGGCGGAGGCCTCGGTCTTGGCCTCCGCCTTCTTCGCCGTGCTCTCGCCGTTGTCGGCGGACTCGCCGGTGCGGGCCTTGGAGGTGGCCCGGCGCTTCGGCTTGGTCTCGGTGGCGGTGTCGGCCTTGGCAGCGGGGGCACCCCCGGCGGCCTGCGCCTCCTTGATGACCTCGATCAGCTGGCTCTTGCGCATCCGTGCGGTGCCCCTGATCCCGAGGCCCGAGGCAACCTGCTGCAGCTCGGCCAGCACCATGCCCTCAAGGCCGGTACCGCGGCGCCGCCGGGAGCCGGCACCGGTGGCAGGCGCGGAGGCGTCCGTGGCGGGCGCGGCAGCGGTCTCCTCGACACGTGCGCCCATCAGATCGGTGGTGTCGCTCACGAAGGGTCCTTCCCTGGAGCGGACGTCGGCCTGTCTGGCTCGGCGACCGGTTGTGCTGTCCGGCTACGGTCCTGTCTTCTGTGGACCGTGCCGGGGCGGTGGTCCGCCAAAGCGGCGGAAGAAATGTGCGGTGATGGCGCTTCCGCGAGCCGTGGCACCCAGTGTCACGTGGCGTGGTAGCACCGATTCCGAAGCTCCCCCGGAGGGGGTACCCCCACCGGCGGCCCGCTCAGTACTCGCATACGACGTACTGCCCAGGTACGACGCAAGGAACACGGAGTGGCGCGGGAGGTTCCCGGAAGAATGTCTGTCCCGGACGGGGACACGAGGCACCTCGCCATGGTGGGGTCGGGTGCAGACTTGAGATTAACACTACCGGATCCAACAAACATTCCCCCTCTCCAAATCCGGCAACCGTGTGTCAGGTCGCAAGCGGCAGCACGCTCGCTCCCTGGACGTCCAGGTCCAGCCGGTTGGCGGCCCATCCCTCACCCGCGAGGTGAGAGACCTTGTCGGCACTGTCCGCGTCGGCGAGCGCCATGACGGTGGGCCCGGCGCCCGAGATGACGGCCGGGATGCCATCGGCCCGCAGCCGCTCCACCAGCGCGGCGCTGTCCGGCATGGCCGGCGCGCGGTACTCCTGGTGCAGGCGGTCCTCGGTGGCGGGCAGCAGCAGCTCGGGGCGCCTGGTCAGGGCCTCGACGAGCAGGGCGGCGCGGCCCGCGTTGGCGGCGGCGTCGACGTGCGGCACGGAGCGCGGGAGCAGACCGCGCGCGGTCTCGGTCAGGACCGGCTTCCCGGGCACGAAAACCACCGGAACGATGGAATGGTGCGGCTCCATCCTGATGGCCCGGGCGGCGCCGGCCTCCATCCAGGACAGGGTGAAGCCGCCGAGCAGACAGGCGGCCACGTTGTCCGGGTGGCCCTCGATCTCGGTGGCCAGCTCCAGCAGGGCCGCGTCGTCCAGGCGGGCCTCGCCGCCTATGGTCACCGCGCGGGCGGCGACGATGCCGGCGCAGATGGCGGCGGAGGAGGAGCCGAGGCCCCGGCCGTGCGGGATGCGGTTGGCGCAGACGATCTCCAGGCCCCGGGGCTGTCCGCCCAGCAGGTCGAAGGCGGTGCGCAGGGAGCGGACGAGGAGGTGGCTCTCGTCCCGCGGCAGAGTCTCGCTGCCCTCTCCCGCGATGTCGATGTGCAGCCCGGAGTCGGCCACCCGGACGACCACGTCGTCGTACAGCCCCAGCGCGAGGCCCAGGGCGTCGAAGCCCGGACCGAGGTTGGCGCTGGTGGCGGGAACGCGCACCCGGACGGCGGCGGCGCGGAACGCTGGACCGGCCATCGCTCGTTGACTCTCCTTGAGCTGCGTGACTGTCGAAGACATTCGATACGTACGGGAGACCCTCAGGCCGCGCGGCCGGCGCGGCGCCGCCCATGGGCGGCGGGCATGTGCCACGGGCGGGGTTCGGTACAGCCTATCGAAGGAAGGTTCTGTGGCGACATAGGGCGCACAGGAGGCGCACGATGCGTGTCGTAGGCCCCCTGTGCACCCTGTCAGGGATTTCCCGGACCCGGAGCGCTCGGAGCCGGCACCCGGTCTCGGGCGCCGGTGCGCTCGGGCTTGGGTGCCGGTGCGCTCGGGCTCGGGTGCCGGTGCGCTCGGGCTCGGGCGCCGGTGCGCTCGGGCTCGGGCGCCTCTGTGCCCGGGCTCAGGTGCCTTCGCGCTCCGGCTCGGGCACCTGGGCCCTCAAGCCCCGGCCGGGCTCCGGCTCCGGCTCCGGTTGGTTCGGGCTCGGGCTCCGGCTCCCGGCGCTCAGGCCAGGCCGAGGCGCTCGGCCGCGGTGGCCGCGTCGACCGGGACGGTGACCGGCTGCGGGGCGCCGGCGACGGCCCAGTCGGGGTCCTTCAGGCCGTTGCCGGTGACGGTGCACACGATGCGCTGGCCCGGGTCCACCTTGCCCTGCTCGGCGGCCTTGAGCAGACCGGCCACGGAGGCGGCGGAGGCGGGCTCCACGAAGACGCCCTCCTGCGCGGCCAACAGGCGGTAGGCGCGCAGGATCTCACGGTCCGTCACCTCGTCGATGGCGCCGCCGGACTCGTCCCGCGCGGCCAGGGCGTGACTCCAGGACGCGGGGTTGCCGATGCGGATGGCGGTGGCGATGGTCGACGGGTCCTTGACGACCTCGCCCCGCACGATCGGGGCACTGCCGGACGCCTGGAAACCCCACATGCGGGGGGTCCCGCCGGAGACGCCGTCGGCGGCGTACTCCTTGTAACCCTTCCAGTAGGCCGTGATGTTGCCCGCGTTGCCGACCGGCAGGACGTGGATGTCGGGCGCGTCGCCGAGCATGTCCACGATCTCGAAGGCCGCCGTCTTCTGGCCCTCGATGCGCACCGGGTTGACCGAATTCACCAGCGCCACGGGGTAGTTCTCGCTCAGCGCCCGCGCCAGGGTGAGGCAGTCGTCGAAGTTGCCGTCGACCTGGAGGATCTTCGCGCCGTGCACGAGGGCCTGGCCCATCTTGCCGAGGGCGATCTTGCCCTGCGGCACGAGCACGGCGGAGACCATGCCGGCCCGCACGGCGTACGCGGCGGCGGAGGCGGACGTGTTGCCCGTGGAGGCGCAGATGACGGCCTTCGCCCCCTCCTCCTTGGCCTTGCTGATGGCCATGGTCATACCGCGGTCCTTGAAGGACCCGGTGGGGTTGGCCCCCTCCACCTTCAGGTGGACCTCGCAGCCCGTGCGCTCGGAGAGCACCTGCGCGGGCACGAGGGGCGTGCCGCCCTCACGGAGCGTCACGACCGGCGTGGTGTCGGACACCGGCAGCCTGTCCCGGTACTCCTCGATGATTCCGCGCCACTGGTGGGTCATTGCTGGTTACTCTCCTTCAACCCGCATGATGCTGGCGACACCCCGCACGGTGTCGAGCTTGCGCAGTGCCTCGACGGTCCCGGAGAGGGAGGCGTCGAAGGCCCGGTGGGTGACGACGACGAGGGAGGCCTCGCCGTCCTTGCCCTGCTGCCGAACGGTGTCGATCGACACGCCGTGCTCGGCGAAGACGGTGGCGACCTGGGCGAGCACGCCCGGTTTGTCGGCCACGTCAAGGCTGATGTGGTACCGGGTGACGACGTCGCCCATCGGGGAGACGGTCAGGTCGGCGTACGCCGACTCGCCCGGACCGGTGGCGCCGTTCAGCCGGTTGCGGCAGACGGCGACCAGGTCGCCGAGCACGGCCGAGGCGGTGGGCGAACCGCCGGCGCCCGGGCCGTAGAACATCAGCTGCCCAGCCGCGTCGCTCTCCACGAAGACGGCGTTGTACGCGCCGCGCACGGAGGCGAGCGGGTGGCTGAGCGGGATCATCGCGGGGTGCACGCGCGCGGTGACGGACGTACCGTCCGCGGACCGCTCGCAGATGGCGAGCAGCTTGATGGTGCAGCCCATCTCCTTGGCGGAGCGGAAGTCGGCGGCGGTGACCTCGGTCATGCCCTCGCGGTAGACGTCGTCGAGGCGCACGCGCGTGTGGAAGGCGATCCCGGCGAGGATGGCGGCCTTGGCGGCGGCGTCGAACCCTTCGACGTCGGCGGTCGGGTCGGCCTCGGCGTACCCGAGGGCGGTGGCCTCGTCGAGGGCCTCCTGGTACCCGGCGCCGGTCGAGTCCATCTTGTCGAGGATGAAGTTGGTCGTGCCGTTGACGATGCCGAGCACGCGGTTGACCTTGTCACCGGCGAGGGACTCGCGCAGCGGGCGGATCAGCGGGATCGCACCGGCGACGGCGGCCTCGTAGTAGAGGTCGCGGCCGTGCGCCCCGGCGGCGGCGTGCAGGGCGGCCCCGTCCTGGGCGAGCAGGGCCTTGTTGGCGGAGACGACGGAGGCGCCGTGCTCGAAGGCGGTGGTGATGAGGGACCGGGCGGGCTCGATCCCGCCGATGACCTCGACCACGACGTCGATGTCGCCGCGTTTGACGAGGGCGGTGGCGTCGGTGGTGACGAGGGAGGGGTCGATGCCCTCACGCACCTTGGCGGGCCGCCGTACGGCCACGCCCGCGAGCTCCACGGGCGCCCCGATCCTCGCGGCGAGGTCGTCGGCGTGCGTCGTCATGATGCGCGCCACCTCTGAGCCGACCACTCCACAGCCCAGCAGCGCCACCTTCAGCGGACGCGTACGCATCATCCGACCTCGTTTCCTCTCACCGTCTACGGTTGGACCAGTCTCACTCACCGGACGGGAGTTTCTACCCTTCGTCCGGATCGTGAGACATCTATTTCATTTGTACGAGACCGCGAGACCGCAGATCTTCCGGCCCCCGTCACGGGCAGCCGTCCGGGTCACCCGACGTCGAGACGCAGGAGGTCCTCCTCCGTCTCCCGACGGACGATCACCCGCGCCTCGCCGTCCCGTACGGCGACGACGGGCGGGCGCAGCACGTGGTTGTAGTTGCTGGCCATGGACCGGCAGTACGCCCCCGTGGCCGGTACGGCGATCAGGTCGCCCGGCGCCAGGTCCGAGGGCAGGAACGCGTCCTTGACCACGATGTCCCCGCTCTCGCAGTGCTTGCCGACGACACGGGCCAGCATCGGCTCGGCGTCGGACGCGCGGGACACCAGGGCGACGCTGTACTCGGCGTCGTACAGCGCGGTCCGGATGTTGTCGGACATGCCACCGTCGACGGAGACGTACGTGCGCAGCCCGTCGAGCGGCTTGACCGTGCCGACCTCGTACAGCGTGAAGGCGGTCGGGCCGACGATGGCGCGCCCGGGCTCGACGGAGATCCGGGGCGTGCGCAGCCGGGCGGCCTCGCACTCCCGCGTGACGATCTCGGTGAGCGCCTTGGCGATCTCGTGCGGCTCCCGGGGGTCGTCGTCGCTGGTGTAGGCGATCCCGAGCCCGCCCCCCAGGTCGATCTCCGGCAGCTCGACCCCGTGCTCGTCCCGGATGTCCTTGAGCAGCCCGACGACACGGTGGGCGGCGACCTCGAAGCCCGACATGTCGAAGATCTGCGACCCGATGTGGGAGTGGATCCCGATCAGCTCCAGCCCGTCGAGCTGAAGGGCCCGCCGTACGGCCTCGGCGGCCTGTCCCCCGGCGAGCGGAATCCCGAACTTCTGGTCCTCGTGGGCGGTGGCGATGAACTCGTGGGTGTGCGCCTCCACGCCCACGGTGATCCGGATCTGGACGCGCTGGCGGGTGCCCAGCCCCTGGGCGATGTGGGCGACCCGCACGATCTCCTGGAAGGAGTCGAGCACGATCCGCCCCACACCGGCCTCGACGGCCCGGGTGATCTCCGCGACGGACTTGTTGTTGCCGTGGAAGGCGATGCGCTCGGCGGGCATCCCGGCGGACAGCGCGGTGGCGAGCTCGCCGCCCGAGCAGACGTCCAGGTTGAGGCCCTCCTCGTTCAGCCACCGCACGACGGCCCGGGAGAGGAAGGCCTTCCCGGCGTAGAAGACATCGGCGTCCGGCCCGAACGCGGTACGCCAGGCACGCGCGCGGGACCGGAAGTCGGCCTCGTCGAGGACGTAGGCGGGGGTGCCGAACTCCTCGGCGAGCCGGCTGACCGGGATCCCGCCGACGGTGACCACACCGTCGTCGCCGCGCGTGACGGTCTGGGCCCACACCTTCTGGTCCAGGACGTTGAGGTCGGCGGGCGGCGCGGAGTAGTGCCCCTCGGGCAGGACGTCGGCGTGGCGGGGCCCGGCGGGGTGGGCGGAACGGCTCATGACGTGACTCTCAGACTCTCTGTCTCTCTCCGGGGCGCGTCTGCTCGCGCGCCTCAGAGGTGTTCGGGTGCGTCGATGCCGAGCAGGGACAGGCCGCCGGCCAGCACCGTCCCGGCAGCTTCGGCGAGGGCCAGCCGGGCGCGGTGGGCGGCCGAGGGTTTCTCCTCGCCGACGGGAAGCACGCAGGGCAACAGAGGCAGCACGGCATCAGCGACGGTGACGAGATGCCGGGCAAGCCGATCCGGGGCACGACGGGTAGCGGCCACGGCGAGGATGCGGGGGTGGGCGGCTAGGGGGGTCAGGAGGGGGGTGGGGGCGGGGGTGTTGGCGTGTGGGGGGAGGGGGAGGGCGTCGGCGGGTGTCGGGGGTGCGGAGGGGGTGGTGCCGGTGTTCAGGGGGTCGAGGGGGTCGGGGTTGGCGTTGGCGGGGCCAAGGTCGGGGTTGGCGGGACCGTGATCGGCGAGGGGGCCGGAGTCGGCGTTGGCGGGGCCGAGAAGGCGGCCGGGGTCAGGGTCAGCGGTCCTGGGGCCGACGAGGGGGCCGGCATCGGCGTGCGCGAGGGTGCCGAGAAGGCTGTGGCCACCGGCGCTCGCGGAGGTTGCGAAGGGGTCGCCGGCGGCCTCCGTGGAAACGCCCGGACGGCGTCCACCACTGCGCGCATAGGTGCCGGAGATCCCGGCACCGAGTTGCGGGACGAGTCCGATCGGGCCGGGCTCGGCGGAGAAGCCGAGGCGGGCGGCGTTGCGGCTGAGGGCGCGGATGCGGGCGTGGGCGTACCGCACGCGGAACAGCGGATTGCTCTCCCGCTGGATCAGGTGATCGGCGGTGATCCGGGGCCGGTCGTGCGGGGCGGGGTGGAGGAGGGCCCACCGGGCGGCGTCGGGCCCGAGCGGGGCGGGGTCCTCCGGCGCGGGCACGGGCCGCAGATTGGCGGGCTCGCCGTGCTCGACGGTGGCGCGCCCGCCCTGGGTGCCCACGAGGCGTACGACGGCGTCGGCGACGACCTCGGCCCGCACCTCGTACGGCACGCGGAGCGCGACGACCTGTCCGGCGAGGGCGTCGCCGTAGCCGTACCGGGCGCCCTTCTCCCGGATCTCCCGAACCAGTCCGGCGACGGGATCGACCTGCTCGTCGAGGCTGATGTTGAGGAACCCGGGCCCGGTGACGACGACGTCCCGGACGCCCTCGGCCGCGGCGAGCCGGGTGCGCAGGATCTCGGCGACCCGCAGCGCCGGCTGCCCGGCCGGCCGGGCGAGCTGGAGCGCGATGGTGGTGGCGAAGTCCCCGCACCCCCCGGGCCCCGGCTCGGTCACCACGGCGCGCTCGGGCACGGTCACGCTCAGCTCCCCGTCATCGACAGCACGACGCACCGCGTGCAGCACTGTGCGGGAGAGCTCGGCGGGGGTCACGGGACAAGCGTAGGGGAGGAGGGGGGTGGGTACGCGAGGCGGTTATCACTACCCGGGCGTCCCTACCCGGTCATCCCTGCCCCCGGCCGACCTACCCACCGAAGGACATCCCACCCGGCACACCGTCGGAGAGACCGCCGTCCCGGGAGCCGAGACCGTCGAGCAGCGCTGGATCCGCGCCGCTCCCGGAATCCTCGGAGAGCGCGGGACGAGGGGGGACTGCGTGAGTAGGGGTAGCTCCTTGAGCGGGAGCGACTCCGTGAGCGTGGGTGGCGTCGTGAGCGGAGGGGGCTCCATGAGTGGAGGTGGCGTCCTGAGCGCAGGGGGCTCCGTGAGTGCAGGTGGCGTCCTGAGCGGAGGGGGCTCCGTGAGAGGAGGTGGCGTCCTGAGCGGAGGGTGCTCGGTGAGTGGAGGGGGTGTCGGGAGCAGAGGGGGCGTGGGGAGTGGAAACGGCTAGATGAGCCGAGGGGACGTCGGAAGCGGAAACGGCTCCATGAGCAGGAGAGCCCCCCTCACGATCGACCTCTCCCTCACCACCCCCACCCTGCTCTCCACCACCGGGACTTCCCGCACCGGACGTCTCCGCACCGGAACTGCCGTCACCGGGGTTGCCCGCACCGGGACCACCACCACTGCGATCTCCCCCGGGGCCCCCAGATCCCCCAGGCGCCCCAGGCCTCCCGGGCCCCCCAAACCCCACAAGGCCCTGATGCCCTCCAGGCCCGATCCGCCGCTCCATGAGTTGCTTCACGAGCCGTACCAGCTCAGCCGGCTCGAAGGGCTTGGCGAGGAAGGCGTCCACGCCGACGTCGAGGCCGGTCTCGACCTCGTACTGCGAACACGCGCTGATGATGGCGAGGGGCAGGTGGTGCGTACGGGGATCGGCCCGGAGGCGGGCGGCGGTGCGGAGCCCGTCGAGCCGGGGCATGACGACGTCGAGCGTCACGACGTCGGGCCGCACCTCGTGCACCACGTCCAGACACTCGGCACCATCGGCCGCGGTCACGACCTCAAGCCCTTCCAGTTCGAGGTTGACCCTGATCAGCTGCCGGATGACCTTGTTGTCGTCCACAACAAGCACCCGACCCGAAGCGCCTGGCACACGTCGAGAGTAGGTCCGGACCGGCCACCGCGTCCGGGTTTTCCCCACTTCCACCCCGTACAGGGGACCCGCCGACCGCCACCCGGGGAAACGGGTTCCTGATCACCCCGCCGGACCTGCTAATGTTCTACCCGTCGCCGCAAGCGAGAGCCAAGCGTCCGACACGCCCCCGTAGCTCAGGGGATAGAGCAACGGCCTCCGGAGCCGTGTGCGCAGGTTCGAATCCTGCCGGGGGCACCCAATATGAGGTGCCCAAAGACCCCGTCACCAGCGGAAACGCTGAGGTCGGGGTCTTCGCGTTTGTGCGGGCGTATGTCGGGGTCTGTGGACGAGGCGTGAACGGGATCTTGGAGCATCGCTGCAGGTAGTGACCCTTATCGGAGTCGAGTATGCCTGCCCCTCGCTATCGTCGCACTCGCCGCAGGTCGAGCCTCCGCCCAAGTTGCTTCGGGACGAAGAGGTCGTGGGTTCAAACTCGGCATCTACGGTGGAGAAGTATCAGCTCAGGGCGGTGAGGCGGCTGGTCTACGAAGTGGGTTGGCTCTCCAGCAGTGTTTCCACCGCCAGGGTTCCTGCCAGCGTGCCGGTCAGCCATTCTGCGAGGTCCACGCCCTGGGGCCAGCACTCGCCTTCGTGGCTGCACCACATCTCGCCCGCCGGACCCCGGAAGTCGACGAGCGACCAGATGGTGCAGCCCCAGTCGTAGATCAGCACCAGGCCGGCCGGGATACGGCCGGACGGATCCGGACCGTCCTGGTACAGCTCGGCGATGTCCGCGAAGTTGCCCTGCGCGGCCCCACCGCTCACTCCCAGGATTCCTTCGTCCGGGCCGAATCCGCCGTTGGCGACTTCGACGTACAGACGCCGCAGGAGAGGGGGCAGCGGGAACCCGATGACTTCTTCCGCCGCGGCGACAGCCCCTGGTGTTGCGGGCGGTGGCAAAGTCCCCGCCCGAGCTACGATCCGCAACGCCTCCACAACCTCATCGTCAGTCACCGGCTCAGCCTCTCAGCCCGGCTGGTCGTACGTGCCAGATGTATGCCAGATCCTGCGGGGGAACACCGGGGACCCACTCGACCGCCCACCGGGCACCGACACCGCTCCGCCTCAGTTCAGCTCCGGGGCAAGCTCCAGATGCGCTTAGCTCCCAAGCTGAGAGTCCGACCGCTCAGTAGGGCCGCGGAATCATGCCGTGGGCTTGAGGTATGTGCCGCAGCCTGAGCATGCCTCATCGGCACCCATCGGATCACCAGACGCGCCTGGGATACGCTCCCGGTCTTGGCATGGCTTGGACACCTGGCTCCGGGGGAATTATGGGGATTTCAGCGCGTGGTTCCGTACCGCGCAGAGCGACGAGCGTGGCCTTCGCCGCCGTACTGTTCGCTGGGGGAACGGGTGCCTGTGGCGAAGGCTCCGTGAGTGATTCTGCGAAGCAAGGCCGGCCCAAAGTGACCCCTGCGGCGGCCGTGGCGAAGGCGGCGAAGAACTCGGAGGACATCGCATCGCTCCACTATCGGATCACCGGGACCGTGCCGGGGAGGGGCCGTTTGGAGGCTGAGGCCTCCATGAGCACAGAACCGCTGGCCATGAGTATGCAGATGACCACGGCCGACCAGGGCGAGAACGGCCGTCTGGAAATCCGGTTCGTCGACGAGGTGATGTATGTCGGCGGGAGTGCGGTCGCCTCCGAGAAGTTGGACGGCAAGAGTTGGTACCGAGCCGACCCAGCCATGTGGGGCCGTGGCGCGGTGGACAACAACTCTCACGGCGTACTGCCCAAGCAGCTTGAAGGGAACCCAGCCGTACAGTCCACGCTTCTGGCCGACTCTAAGGACCTGCATAAAAATGGGACAGAAACGATCGACGCCACCAGAACCACCCACTACAGGGGAACGGTCACCGGTAGCGGCTTGCGGGCTGCCCGTGATGCCGCCGCTGATCAGACGACTCAGAAGCGGCAGATCGAGAGCCTTGATCAATTCATCGCGCTGCGCGTCGACGGCACACTCACCATGGATCTGTGGATCGACGACGACGACCACACCAAGCAGTTCCGCATGCGGGGGAAAACATACGACCCCCGGGGCGGCGCAGAGGGCAAGCAACTCGACTTGACCATCACCTTCCTCGACGTCAACCAGCCGGTGACCGTCGAGGCCCCACCATCCAAAGACACCGCTGACATCACCACGCTGGCGGGCGGGGCACCAGCAGGCTGAGCGACACTTAGGGAGAGGTGCACGTCCGGCCGGTGACACCGCCTCGGTGTTCGTCTCACCAGCCCCGTTCACGGCCGTTCAGACGAGACCCGAACGCGTCCTGGCTTCCGGTGGCCAACCGCCCATGTACGCAGTGAACGCCCCCGCACATGCCCCACCGCTCCACCAACACGGTTGGAAAGCGTGCTGAGCATCGGCTGATGCGGCTCGATGTCGCCCAGATCCAGGCTCGTCGGCAGTCCCCGCGCGTCGAGGCTCAATCGTCATGGGACGTCCATGCTCCGTGTCCGATTCGCGCTCTACCTACATGCTCCGGCCAACCGCGCTCTGAGCCATAGAGGAGCGTCACGACCGTAGGGGGAGGTATGGCGAAGCGTCGAAGGCCGCAGCCCAGGGACGCCGCGGCCGATTCACCAAGACCGGGATGCCGGTCTGGCTGGGCGTCGTGGTAGTCGTCGTCCTGCTGTACGCCTACGCCCGCTAGCATCGACGGGCGCAGACGGATCAAGACTCGCACCACAACCTCACCAGATCGAGCGGGGCACAGCGGGGATTACGGTGAAAGCCGCCGAAGTCGACGAGACACCATCCGGCGTTTCTGCCCAGGTCAGCGCCCGGGGCAGCTTCAAAAGCCGTCCGGAGCGGCCGTATGTCCGGGTCTGTGGACGAGGCGTAAACGGGATCTTGGAGTTCTCCCAGGTGAGCTCGCGCAACGATGTGGCCCCGGACCCGGGACAGGTGGGGGGGCCACAGCGCAAGGCGGTACCGACTCCCCTAGTCGGCGGTGACCCCCCAGTAGGCGATCTCCTCGGGCCTACCGTCGCGGTAGAGCACTGTGCAGTTCCCCCGGGCGCGGCCCGGGAAGTCCAACTGCTCGGAGTGGAGCGCGGCGTCCCACTCCTCGTAGGTGGGCCGGCCGTGTGGAGCCCACGCTCGCACCTCGTCGTCGGTCAGCGGCCGCATGAACGGACCGTCATCGGTGTCCGCGGCCTCGATCATGCAAGGGAAGTCCAACACGGAGCCCGTGCCGCCGGTGAAGATGTACTCGTGCCACTCCGGGTCGCGCCACAGTTCCTCGACGGACCGCCCCTCGAAGCCGTGGTTGTCCCGCGCCAGCTCGTCTTCCTGCTCCTGCCGGAACGCGGCCGCCAGATCACGCTGATACGGGCCCGTGTGCGTCCATGCGTTGCCACCCATCCGCGTCCCCTCTCCACTCGAACTGCTTGTTCAAGAGCGGAGCGTAAGAGACGGCACTGACAGGGCACCCCGCCCTGACGAGGGGTGGCCCGGCGCACAAGTTCGTCCTCGACGCCCACCTGGTGCCGCCGTTGCGGCATGGCCCAAGCTGGCCCGCATGGATTGGTTGCCGCTGCTCTCCACCCTGGTCGGGGCCGCGATCGGTATCGTCGCTCCTCTCATCGCCGATCGGAATCGGTGGAAGCGCGAGGATGCCAAAGAGGGCCTTCGGTTGCGGCTCGACGTCTACACGCAGTACACGACCACCGTGAAGGTCCTCGGTGAGAGCCTGCGGGCCCTCGCCGAGCGAGAGCACCCGTCCGACGGCGAGCGGGCGCTCGCGCTGCGCGCGGCCTTTCGGGAGTCCGGCATAGCCATCGCTTCGGAGCGGATGTGGCTCATCGCGCCTCAACCCGTCGTCAAGGCCTCCAACAGCGTGTTCCACTGCCTACGGAGCATCTATGACGGCTACGTCGACGGCACCGTCGCCGGCAGTCCGGAGGACCGCGCCCGTTGGGAGGCACGCGGCAAGGCAGCCGCCAAGATGCGCAAGCTCATGCGTGAAGACCTCGGCGTCGGCCCACTCACCGAACGCCACAGCCCCTTGCTCGACGACTAGAGCGACCTCACGGCGCAGTGATCTGCGTCTGCCCAGGTCGGAGCGGTTGTCCCGGAGCGGCCACCGCTCGGCGTGCCGGTCCCGCTCCGGATTCGCGGCGTCGCATACGCTGCCAGCACGTCCGACCTGACGTCCTCGCTGGTGCGTGCACACGACTGACTGGCGCACGCCGCTGCTCCTCGCGTCGGCCCGGCCGGGGCAGCCGCCGCATGAAGGAAGGAGTGTGGCATGAGGCCTCCAGGTGTGCACCTGCGGGAGATCACCGACGACAACCGGGATGCCGTGCGTGCCCTCCGCGTCCGACGTGATCAGAAGCAGTTCGTCGCCTCCGTGTCCAAGTCGCTCAAGCAGGCGGCACAGCATCCGGAGGCCAATCCCTGGTACCGCGCCGTGTACCTCGGCGACGAGCCGGTCGGCTTCGTGATGCTGTCGTGGAAGCCGCCGGCCGGTCCTTACGAAGGGCGGCACTTCATCTGGCGCCTCCTCGTCGACAAACGGCACCAGCGACGGGGGATCGGCCGGGAGACTCTCACGCAGATCGCCGCCCTGGTGCGTGCGGACGGCGCCACCGAACTGCTGACCAGCTACGATCCCGGCGACGGTGAACCGTGGCCCTTCTACCGGAAGTTCGGGTTCGAGCCCACCGGGGACATCGACGATGGCGAGATCGTTCTGCGGCTCACCTTCCCCGCTCGGTAAGCCCGCACGGGAAGCGCGGCAAGTCGGCGCTGTGCGTTCCCGGTCTACTCGTTGAGCCCTCCGCCCCGAGGCGACAGGAGTCTGGCCCGGGTCTCCCTCATGAAGTCGGGCTCGGACCATGGGGTGCGTTGGCGGCGCAGGTTGCGTATTCGCCTGTGGGTGTGGGGGCGGAGCAGCCATCCCCAAGCGGTCAGTTCCCTCCTCATCGCCAAGAGGCAGATTTCCTGTTCCGGTTGGTTGTCGTAGGGGAAATACGCCCTCCCGGACATTTCCGGGTCGGTCGCGACAGGGGGCGTGTTCCATGCCTCAAGGCGGTGGGGGCCGGCATGGCGGCGGGTCTGCTGGAACAAGTCGGCGTACGCCTGGCCGACCACGTGGGAATCCATGAGCAGAAGGTTCTGGTGCAGGTTGATCTTCGTGAAGACGTCGCTGATCTGCTGGGCCAGCGCCGCCCTGGTTTCCGGGTCTGACGCGGGGCGGCATCTGATCAGGTAGGGGAGGTCTTCGTACGAGTGAATGACCTGGAGCGCCTCCGCGTACATACGGCTCTTCTGCTCACGGCGCTTGGCGTGCTGGTTGATCCAGTAGCCCGTGAGTGCCACCAACGCGGTGGTGAACGCGGCCAGCAGAGTGGCCGTCGAGGCAGCATCCATCGTCGCCGGCGCCCGGGCAGGCGCCTCCCCCCTTTGCGCGACCAAGACCCTGAGGGCAGGTTCGGCAGGGGGAGGGGTCTGTGTAAAGAGCGCGAATCGGACAGAGTTGCCCCAGGGGATGGGTGTGATCAGCCCTCACGGGCTCGCGTACTCCTCACGCCGTCCTCTTCCGTGACGCCGTCTTCTTCGTCGTCGTCTTCTTCGCCGCCGTGCTCTTCCCGGTCCCCGTGCTCTTCGCGGACGTCGTGCTCTTCGCGCTCGTCGCCTTCTTCGTCCCCTCCGCCGTCTTGGCCGTCGACTTGCGGGCAGGTGCCGTCTTCTTCGCGGCGGCCGTCTTCTTCGCCGACGTCGACTTCTTGCCCTCCGTCTCCTTCGGCTCGGCCCGGCCCTGGCGCAGGGGTCTGACCTCGGCCTCCTCACCGGGGGGCGGGGTGCCGCGGGACTCGCGGGCCGCGCGGACGCTGTTCTCCAGCGCGGCCATCAGGTCCAGCACCTTGCCGCCGGCGGCGGGCTCCGGGGCCTCGGGCGGGGCCTCGCCGGAGGCCTTCGCGGCGATGACCTCCTCCAGCGCCTCCCGGTACTCGTCGTGCAGGTCCTCCAGGTCGACCTCGCCGAGGGTGTCCATCAGGGCGTCGGCGAGGTCGAGTTCCTTGTCGCGGATGGTGACGGCGGTGTCGGGGGCGACGCCCTCCGGGGACCGGACCTCGTCCGGCCAGAGCAGGCCGTGCATCGCGATGGCGTCGCCGACCACGCGGAGCATGCCGAGGCGTTCCCGGCCGCGCAGGGCGTACTTGGCGATGGCGACCTTGTTGCTGCGTTTGAGGGCCTCGCGCAGGAGGGTGTACGGCTTGGCGGCGGGGGCTCCGCCGGCGGCCAGGTAGTAGGCCGCGCCCATCTGGAGCGGGTCGATCCGCTCGGCCGGGACGAAGGCGACGATGTCGATGGTGCGGGCGGTCGGGATCGGGAGGTGGGAGAGGTCCTCGTCGGTGATCGGGATGATCGAGCCGTCGGCGTCCTCGTACGCCTTGCCGATCTCGCCCTGGCTGACCTCGCGGTCCTCCAGTTCGCACACCTTGCGGTACCGGATGCGGCCGTTGTCCTCGGTGTGGATCTGCCGGAAGGAGATGGCGTGGCTCTCCGTGGCGTTCACCAGCTTGATCGGGATGCTGACGAGCCCGAAGGAGATGGCGCCGTTCCATATCGATCGCACGTGCCGCACCCTTCCCTTTGCCGATTTTTCCGGTTCGTCTGGGATTGTCATCCTATGACGCCTATCACAGAGGTGGAGGGGCGCCGGGTCGCGCTCAGCAACCTGGAGAAGGTGCTGTATCCGGAGACCGGCTTCACCAAAGGGGAGCTGCTGCACTACTACGCGACCACCGCCACGGCCCTGCTGCCGCACCTGCGCGACCGGGCGGTGTCCTTCCTGCGCTATCCGGACGGGCCCGAAGGGCAGCTCTTCTTCACGAAGAACGTGCCGCCGGGTACGCCCGAGTGGGTCACCACGGCCGAGGTGCCGCGGTCGTCGGCGGACAGCCCGGCCCGGATGGTCGTGGTGCAGGACCTACCGAGCCTGGTCTGGGCGGCGAACCTCGTCACCGAGTTCCACACCCACCAGTGGCTGGTGCGGTCCCCGCAGGAGGCGGACCGGCTGGTCTTCGACCTCGATCCGGGCGCGCCCGCGACGATCGTGCACTGCTGCGAGGTCGCCCTGTGGCTGCGGGAGCGGCTCGCGGCGGACGGGATCGTGGCGTACCCGAAGACCGCGGGGTCGAAGGGACTGCATCTGCTGGCGGCGGTGCGCGGGAGTTCCTCCGAGGGGACGTCCGATTACGCGAAGGCGCTGGCGGTGGAGGCCGAGCGGGCGATGCCCCGGCTGGTGGTGCACCGGATGACGAAGAGCCTGCGGCCGGGGAAGGTGTTCGTCGACTGGAGCCAGAACGCGGCGCGCAAGACCACGGCCACCCCGTACACCGTGCGCGCCCGCCGCCTCCCTCTGGTGTCCGCGCCGGTGACCTGGGAGGAGGTGGCCGACTGCCGGAGCCCCGGGCAGCTGGAGATCCACGCGGAGGACATGGCGCCGCGCTTGCAGGACCACGGGGACCTGATGGAGCCCTTGCTGGACCGGCGGTCGGCGGCCCCGTTGCCGTAACGGCACGCCGGCCCCTGCGGGCCGCCGCCTCCGCCGGAGATCCCGGCCATCCCGCCCGCGCAGCGCCTCCACGTTCCCGGCTCAGGCACCCCGCCCAGCCCGGCCAGAGCCGCACCCGCCATGATCCGCCGCCCACGCGGGCCGCGCCCTCACCACGGCCGGCGCCGCCACGCCCCCGGCCCAGGCACCCCGGCCAGGCACCCCACCCAGCGTCGCTACAGCCTCCCCCACGTCCTCCGGTCCCGGGCCATCCCGTGCAGCGCCTCCACGTCCGCCGGTTTGAGCACCCCGCCCAGCCGGGCGAGGCCCGCCAGTTCCGTGTCCGTCATGATCCGCAGGCCGCGCGGCCGGGCCGTCACGGTCACCTCGGACGGGCCGACGAGGGCCAGCAGCGGGCGGACCTCGGCGGTCAGGGCGTAGGAGGCGCGGTCGGCGTCGGCGCGCAGCCGGCGCAGCAGCGGCTCGGCCTCGCGGCGGCCCAGGGTGACCATGGGGTCGGCGACCAGGACCCGGCTCTTGCGGGCGTACAGGGCGTGGACGGCGTACAGACCGCCGGGGCCGATCGCCAGGTGGTGGATGCGGTCGCCGCCGGGCAGGGGGAGGGAGTGCAGGGTGTGCCAGCCGGCCCCCTCCAGGCCGTCCAGGGCCTCGCCGACGGTCTGCTCGGCGGTCAGGGCGCGCCGGCGCGGGTCGGGGCGCAGCCGGTGGGCGGGGCCGGGGTCGCGGTCGAGGGCGACGAGCAGGGCCTCGCCGGGGCGGTTGGGGGCCAGGTCGTCGTCCGGGTGCAGGGTCAGCCGGGCGAGTTCGGCGGGGGTCGGGACCGGGGGCGGGCCCACGGTCACCGGACCGGTCAGGAAGGGCTTCAGGGCGTGGAGCACATCGTCCCTGCTGTCCTCGCCGAGCAGGTTGACCCGGCCTGTCTCACGGTCGTACCAGGCGATATTGCTGCCGTCCTCGCGGCAGACGTACAGCCGCTCCCGGCCGTGCCGGAAGGCCGGCACCACGCGCAGTCCGCTCATGCGCCATCACCCCTCGACCATGGGAACAGGCGGGGTGCTCCCGGGGCAAGACCGGTTACCGTGGAGGGCGGCCCGGTGAGGGGGAGTTGGGGAGGCGCCGTTGCGGACCCGCGGAGAGCAGCCCGGCGTACCGGCTCCGGACAGCCCGTGGAGCGAGATCGTGCCCGGCCTGTGGATGGGCGGGCACGAGTTCCGGGGCCGGTCCGGACGCTTGGAGTTCGCCGTCGTCCATGACGAGTTCGACGTGGTGCAGTCCTTGCTGCGGCTGCCGGGGTACGGCCCCGATCCGGGCGTGGAGCACCATGTGTGGCCGATCCCGGACGGTCCGCTGGACGGGACGCAGCTCGCCGGGGTGATCCGGCTGGCGCGCGCGGCGAACGAGGCGCTGGACGACGGCCGCCGGGTGCTCGTGCGCTGTTACCACGGGTACAACCGCTCGGGGCTGGTGATCGCGCACGCCCTGGCGCAGCGCGGTGACTCCGCCGACCAGGCGATCCAGCTCATCCGGGCCCGGCGCTCGGCCTGGGCGCTGCACAACGAGCTGTTCGTGGAGTACCTGCGGGCGGGTCTGACGACCGTGCGGCTGCTGGAGGAGCTGGCCGAGTAGCCCCGCCGGGCGCCGGGCACGACCAGCCGGTCCCCTGTCCCACTCCCGACCCCCGAAGCAGCACAAAGCTCACTTCCGTCAGAATGTGACCATGCCAGTCCGCCGCCGTCCCGCGCGCTCCGCCCTCGCCGTGGCCGTCGTCGCCCTGCTCTCGGGGACCGCGGCGGCCTGCGGGGACACCGGCGGGCTGCGCGGTGCCGGGCCGACCCCCACCGCGGTCAGCCCCGCCAAGCTCTGGCCCGATCTGCGCCCGGCGTCCAGCCCGGCCTACCCGTACGACGTGGCGACCCGGGCGACCGTGCGGGGCGTCGCGGTCCCCGGTGACGACATCCGCGAGGTCGACCCGGTGGACGTCGTGGAGGCGGAGCTGAAGGCGCACCCCGACGACTACGGGTCGAAGGGCGCCTACCACGGGACCGTGGACCGGATGAAGGAGTGCGGGCCGGGCGGGGACCGGGCCCGGTGCCCGCTGCTGAAGCCGTACTACCGGGACCTCACCGGGGACGGCCGGGCCGATCTGACGCTCGGCTTCCGGCTGTACCCGACCAACCAGACGGCCGTGCGGGTCTACACCGTCGAGGGGCACAGGCTGGTGCAGGTGCTGGCGGACAACGACGCGATCGTCGGGGTGGAGCTGGCCGGCCGGGCGCTGATCGAACGCTCGCCGGCCGACATCTCCGGCTACGAGTACCGCACCACCTGGCTGTGGGACCCGGGGCAGCGCGCGATGGTGTTCTCCCGCGACGAGTACCTGCACGTCGGCGACGGCAGGCACAGCAAGACGCCGTCCCCGTCGCCCTCCCCCGCGCAGAGCCCGTGATGAGGCTCGCGCTCCCCCAGTGGGCCGGGACCCTCGCCGTCAAGGCCGCCGCGTTCATCACGGTGATGTGCTGCGCGCTGGCCGCGCTGCTCGGCGTGCTCGTGCATGTCTCGGTGACCGACCAGACCGTCGGCCAGGCCCGTGACCTGGCGCTGTCCCGGCTCGCGGACGCGACCGAGGCGTACGAGGCCGGGGACACGCTGCTGCCGGGCGCCGGTGTGGACCCCAAGGGGCTGCCGGCATCGCTGCGGACGCTGGCGCTGGCCGGGAAGCGCGGCACGATGGTCGCCTCGCACCGGGGGCGCCCGACCATGTGGGCGGCGGGACCGGCGGCCGGGCACCGGGCGCTGGCCGTGGAGGTCGACTACTCGCAGCAGTCCCGCACCATCGCCGGTCTCGACCAGTCGATCCTGTGGTCGTCGGGGCTGGCGATCGGCGCGACCGTGCTGGTCGGCGTGTTCGCGGTGACCCGGGTGACCCGGCGGCTGCACGGCACCGCGCGGGTGGCCCGGCGGATCAGCGCGGGCGACCTGGACGCCCGGGTGGACGACCCCCGGACGAAGGACCCGACCCGCCCGCAGGACGAGGTGGCGACGGTGGCCGCGGCGCTGGACTCGATGGCGTCGAGCTTGCAGGGCAAGCTGCTGAGCGAGCAGCGGTTCACCGCGGACGTCGCGCACGAGCTGCGCACTCCGCTGACGGGGCTGCACGCGGCGGCGGAGCTGCTGCCTCCCGGGCGGCCGACGGAGCTGGTCCGGGACCGGGTGGCGGCGCTGCGCACGCTGACCGAGGACCTGCTGGAGATCTCGCGGCTGGACACCGGGCGGGAGCGGCTGGAGGCCGACGCGGAGGAGCTGGGCGCGCTGGCCGGGCGGGTGGTGCGGGCGTCCGGTACGGAGACGGAGGTGCGGATCCTGCGGGACGCGCGGGTGGAGACCGACCGGCGGCGGCTGGAGCGGGTGCTGGGGAACCTGGTGGCCAACGCGCACAAGCACGGGGCGCCTCCGGTGGTGCTGACCGTGGACGGGCCCGTGGTGACCGTGCGGGACCACGGAGGCGGGTATCCGGGGTACCTCGTCGCGCACGGGCCGCAGCGGTTCCGTACGGAGGGCGGTGCCACGGGGCACGGGCTGGGGCTGACCATCGCGGTGGGGCAGGCGGAGGTGCTGGGGGCGCGGCTCTCCTTCGCCAACGCGGTGGACGGGGGCGCGGTGGCGACGCTGACGTTGCCCGTGGCCGAGTAGAGCCCGGGGCCGGCGGTGGTTCTCGGGCCCCCGCCGTGTGTGGTCGCCCGCGCCCGCGCGGCGGAGCCGCATGTCGACACGGGGCCGCGTCCCTTCGGGGGCGCGGCCCCGCCCTCCCCGCACAGGACGTCCCATTTAGGTAGGTTCCGGGCATGACGAAGGCCGGAACCACCCTGGCGGCGGCTCCCGCTCCCGCGCGTGCCGCGCGCCTCCCCCGGCGCCGGGGCGTCGAGCTGTCCCTGCTCGTGCTGGCCGTCCTGCTGTCCGTGTACGGCTACTGCGCGGTGGGGCTGGCGCGGGCCGGTACCGTGCCGCCCGGTGCCGTCGGTTACGGCGCCGGGCTCGGCGTGCTCGCCCTGTTCGCCCATGTCGTGGTCCGTGTCCGGGCGCCGTACGCCGATCCGCTGCCGCTGCCCATCGGCGTGCTGCTCAACGGGCTGGGGCTGGTCCTGATCTACCGGCTGGACCTGGAGACACCGGGTGACCGGGCGGCCCCCACGCAGCTGGTGTGGTCCACGCTGGGGGTGGGTCTGTTCATCGCCGTCGTGCTGGTGCTGCGCGACCACCGGGTGCTCCAGCGGTACGCGTACGTCTGTGTGGTGGCCGCCCTGGTGCTGCTGGCGCTGCCGATCCTGTTCCCGCCCGTCAACGGGGCCCGGATCTGGATCCGGATCGCCGGGTTCTCCATCCAGCCGGGCGAGTTCGCGAAGGTGCTGCTCGCGGTGTTCTTCGCCGCCTACCTGGCCGCCAACCGCAGCGCGCTCGCGTACACCGGGCGCCGGCTGTGGCGGTTGCAGTTCCCGACCGGGCGGGTGCTCGGGCCGATCCTGACGATCTGGCTGGTGAGCGTGGGCGTGCTGGTGCTGGAGCGGGACCTGGGGACCTCGCTGCTGTTCTTCGGGCTGTTCGTGGTGCTGCTGTACGTGGCGACCGGGCGCACCGGCTGGATCGCGGTCGGACTGCTGCTGGCCGTGCTCGGCGCGTTCGCCGTGGGGCGGCTGGAGCCGCATGTGGGCGCGCGGATCGAGGACTGGCTGCACCCGTTCGCCACCATCGAGGCCGGGCAGGGCCCCAACCAGCTCTCCCAGTCGCTGTTCGCCTTCGCCGCCGGCGGGTTCCTCGGCACCGGGCTCGGGCTCGGCCACTCCATCCTGATCGGCTTCGCCGCCAAGTCGGACTTCATCCTGGCGACCGCCGGCGAGGAGCTGGGCCTGGCGGGGCTGGCGGGGATCGTGCTGCTGTACGCCCTGCTGGTGGAGCGCGGCTACCGGGCGGGCCTGGCGCTGCGCGAGCCGTTCGGCCGGCTGCTCGCGGTCGGGCTCGCCTCGATCGTGGCGTTGCAGGTGTTCGTGATCGCGGGCGGGGTCACCGGGCTGATCCCGCTGACCGGCATGGCGATGCCGTTCCTCGCCCAGGGCGGCTCCTCGGTGGTCACCAACTGGGCGATCGTGGCGCTGCTGGTCCGGGTGAGCGATTCGGCGCGCAGCCAGTACGACGGCCGGGAGGCGCGGTGAGCGAGTACGGCCTTCCCGACGGCGGGCGCCCGATGGGGAAGTACATCCGGCACGCCTGCGTGTTCTGCGCGCTGCTGCTGGCGGCCCTGCTGGCCAACGCGACCCGGGTGCAGGTCGTGCAGTCCGAGGAGTACAACGGCAGTCCGGCGAACCGCCGGGCCGCGATCGCCCGGTACCAGGTGCCGCGCGGGAACATCCTGGTGGGCGGCGAGCCGGTCACCGGGTCCGTGGACACCGGCGAGCAGCTCCGCTACGAACGCACCTACGGCAACGGCCCGTTGTACGCGCCGGTCACCGGCTTCTCCTCGCAGAAGTACGGCACCACGTACCTGGAGCACGCCGCGGACGGGGTGCTCTCCGGCACCGACCCGATGCTCGCGCCGCTGCCGCTGTGGAACGACGTGGCGCGGGCGCCGCACCGCGGCGGGGACGTCGTCACGACCCTGAACCGGCAGGCGCAGGAGGCCGCGTACCGGGGGCTCGCCGGGCGGAAGGGCGCGGTGGCCGCGATCGAGCCGGCCACGGGCCGGGTGCTGGCGCTGGTGAGCAGCCCGTCGTACGACCCCTCGGAGCTGTCCGGCAACAGCGAGGCGGTGACGTCGGCGTGGGCGCGGCTCAACCAGGACCCGGAGAAGCCGATGCTCAACCGGGCGGTGCGGCAGACCTATCCGCCGGGGTCGACGTTCAAGGTGGTCACCGCGGCGGCGGCGCTGGACGCGGGTGTGGTGACCGACCTGGACGGGCGCACCGACTCCCCCGACCCCTACCGGCTGCCCGGCACCACCACCCTGCTGACCAACGAGGGCGACGGCTGCCGGGACGCCTCGGTGCGGGACGCCTTCGAGTGGTCCTGCAACACGGTCTTCGCCAAGCTGGGCGTGGACGTGGGGGTGCGGGACATGGCGGCCACGGCCCAGGCGTTCGGGTTCAACGACACCGGGGTGCGCATCCCCTTCGCCGTGGCGCCAAGCACCTTCGACACCCGGGTGGACAGGGCGCAGCTCGCGCTGTCCTCGATCGGGCAGTACAACACGCGGGCCACGCCGTTGCAGATGGCGATGGTCGCGGCGGCGGTCGCGGACGGCGGCCGGCTGCGTCCGCCGTACCTGGTGGAGCGGACCACCCGGCACGGCGGCGAGCCGCTCTCGGGCAGCGCGGCCCGGCCGGGGCGGCAGGTGATGCGGCCGTCCACGGCGGCCCTGATGAAGGAGCTGATGGCCGGCGTGGTGGAGGACGGCACCGGCACCAACGCGGCCATCCCCGGCGCCCTGGTCGGCGGCAAGACCGGCACCGCCCAGCACGGTGTCGGCAACGCCGGGGTGCCCTACGCCTGGTTCGTCTCCTGGGCGCAGGCCGAGGACGCCCCGGAGCCGCAGGTGGCGGTCGCGGTGGTGGTGGAGGACGCCTCGGCGGACCGGGGCGAGATCAGCGGCGGCGGGGACGCGGCGCCGATCGCGCGGGAGGTGATGCGGGCGGTGCTGGGGCGGTGAGGGTCAGCCGATGGGCTTGCGCATCTCCGAGCGGACCGTGAGGGTCTTGCGCGCGAACGCCTCCAGGTCGACGTCCGAGGGGTCCTGGTCCATGGCGGCCGTGGCCACCTCGGCGACCGTGGCCCCGGTGTTGCCGTCGGCCCAGGCGCACACCGGCACGGTGATCTTCGTGCCGAGCTGCTCCTCGGTCATCACCTCGCAGCTGATGGTGACGCCGTCCAGCTCGAATTCCTTCGCCGGTACGGCGATCGTCGCGCTGTCGCCCTCGCCGGCGCCCTTCATCATGTTCGTGCGGGCCTCTTCGGCGTTCTTGAACCGGCCGTACATGCCGGACACCACCAGGGTGCCCTTGGTCTCGTCGCCGCCGGGGCTGTAGGTGCCGACCACGCCGTGGATGTCCTTGGCGTCCCAGGCCCCGTCGGCCTCCTCACTGATCTTCTTGCCCTCGGACCCGGAGAGGTCGTCGACGAGTGCGTACGTCCCGTCGAGCAGCTTGCCGGGCAGGGTCAGCTTGTGCTCGGCCGCGGGGAAACCGCTCTCGGCCACCATCCCGAGCGCGAGGAGCAGCACCACGACGGCCGCGACGACACCGCCCACGATGCCGAGCACCAGACCGATCCGCCGCTTCTTCGGGGGCGGGGCCATCGGCGGCACGCCCCAGCCGGGGTAGGGCTGCTGCTGCGGGTAGGGCTGCTGGGCCGGGTACGGCTGCTGCTGCGGGTAGGGCTGCTGTGGATACGGGGAGCCGTACGGGCCGGGGGCCTGCGGCGGCTGCCCGCCGTACGGCCCCGGCTGCTGCGGGGGCTGCTGGCCGTAGGGGCCGGGATTCTGCGGCGGTGGAGGCATGGACACGCCAGCACGCTACTGCACCCGGGTGACGGACCGGCACCGCGTGCCGCGTCCGGTCAGTCCTCCGCCGCCCCCGACTCGATCGCCGTCTCCACCTCGGCCACCCGTTCCCGCTCCTCGGCGGCGAAGCGCTCGGCGTCCAGCCGCTCGGCCAGCTCCTCGTCCTGGGCCATCAGCAGGTCCAGGTCGGAGTCGCCCAGCTCCAGCACGCCCATGTCCACATAGGCCCGCTGGAGCCGCTCGCCCCACAGGCCGATGTCCTTGACGCACGGGACGATGCGGCTGAACAGCAGCTTCCGGAAGAGCCGGAGGAACTCGGACCGCTCGCTCAGCGCCTCCGCCTCGGCCTTGGGGATGCCGAAGTTCTCCAGCACCTCCACCCCGCGCAGCCGGTCGCGCATCAGGTAGCAGCCCTCGATGACGAACTCCTCGCGCTCGCGCAGTTCGGCGTCGGTGAGCTGCCGGTAGTAGTCGCGCAGCGCCATCCGGCCGAAGGCCACGTGCCGGGCCTCGTCCTGCATGACGTACGTGAGGATCTGCTTGGGCAGCGGCTTGTCCGTGGTGTCCCGGATCATGCCGAAGGCGGCCAGCGCCAGGCCCTCGATGAGCACCTGCATGCCGAGGTAGGGCATGTCCCAGCGGCTGTCGCGCAGGGTGTCGCCGAGCAGCGACTGGAGGTTGTCGTTGATCGGGTAGACGAGGCCCATCTTCTCGTGCAGGAACCGGCCGTAGATCTCGGCGTGCCGGGCCTCGTCCATGGTCTGGGTGGCGGAGTAGAACTTGGCGTCCAGGTCGGGCACCGACTCCACGATCCGCGCCGCGCAGATCATCGCGCCCTGCTCGCCGTGCAGGAACTGGCTGAACTGCCAGGAGGCGTAGTGCCGGCGCAGCTCGCCCTTGTCCCTTCGCGAGAGCTTGTCCCAGTACGGGGTGCCGTACAGGGACATCGCCTCGTCGGGCGTGCCGAGGGCGTCGTACGGGTCGACCTCCAGGTCCCAGTCGATCCGCGTCCGCCCGTCCCACTGCTTGTCCTTGCCCTTCTGGTACAGGGCGAGGAGGCGGTCGCGGCCGTCGGCGTACTCCCAGCTGAACCGGGCCGCGCCGGCGGCGGGGACCTGCCAGGGGGAGTCTCCCGGCTCGTTGGCGTAGAGCTCATGGGTCGGCATACCCCGCAGGCTCACACGTAGACGCCGGGTCAACAAGTCATGCGCCAGGGATTGACGAGCTTGCTGACAGGCAGTCTTATAAGAGGCAGGACGACTACCCCCGGGTAACGAGGTGAGGGAGCCATGACGACCCTGACGGAAGCGGACGCGCTGGACGGGCTGCGCGACGCGCTCGGCCTGCTCAAGGACCGGGAACAGGTGGCCGAACGGCTGCTCGTCTCTTCCGCCAAGCACTCCTTCGACCCGGACGAGGAGCTGGACTGGGACGCGCCCTTCGAGGAGGGCAAGTGGTTCTGGCCGCCGGAGCTGGTGTCGCTGTACGACACGCCGATGTGGAAGCGGATGAGCGAGGAACAGCGCATCCTGCTCTCCCGGCACGAGGCCGCCGCGCTGGCCTCGCTCGGCATCTGGTTCGAGATCATCCTCATGCAGTTGCTCGTCCGGCACATCTACGACAAGGCGGCGACGAGCGCGCACGTGCGGTATGCCCTCACCGAGATCGAGGACGAGTGCCGGCACTCGAAGATGTTCGCCCGGCTCATCTCGCACGGCGGCACGCCCTGGTACCCGGTGAGCCGCGCCCACCAGAACCTCGGCCGCCTGTTCAAGACGATCTCCACCACCCCCGGTTCCTTCACCGCCACGCTGCTCGGCGAGGAGGTGCTGGACTGGATGCAGCGGCTGACGTTCCCCGACGAGCGGGTGCAGCCGCTGATCCGGGGTGTCACGCGGATCCACGTGGTGGAGGAGGCCCGGCACGTCCGGTACGCCCGTGAGGAGCTGCGGCGCCAGATGGTGACCGCGCCGAAGTGGTCCCAGGAGTTCACCCGGGTCACGTCGGGCGAGTTCGCCCGCGTCTTCTCGGTCGCCTTCGTCAACCCGGAGGTCTACACCAACGTCGGCCTGGACAAGCGGGAGGCGATGGCGCAGGTGAAGGCCAGTGCGCACCGGCGGGAGGTCATGCAGACGGGCGCGAAGCGGCTGACGGACTTCCTGGACGACATCGGGGTGCTGCGGGGTGTGGGGCGGCGCTTGTGGAGGTCCTCCGGCCTCCTGGCCTAGCGAGCCGCGCCGGCCGAAGGGGCGCGGGGGTGTGCCGATGTGCGGCTACGGGCAGCCACTGCCGGCCGGCAGGTGGAAGACGGCCGGAGCCGCGCGGCGATTAGGCTGCGGGGCATGACCCCGTCGGCCACCCCCGCATACCGTCGGCTCAGCGTCGAGGAGCGGCGAAGTCAGCTTCTGGACGCCGCCCTCGGCCTCTTCGCGCACCGCGCGCCCGAGGACGTCTCCCTGGACGACGTGGCGGAGGCGGCCGGGGTGTCGCGCCCGCTGGTGTACCGGTACTTCCCCGGCGGCAAGCAGCAGCTCTACGAGGCCGCGCTGCGCTCCGCCGCCGAGGAGTTGCGGCAGTGCTTCGACGAGCCCCGCGAGGGGCCCCTGCTGCCCCGGCTGTCCCGCGCCCTGGACCGCTACCTGGCCTTCGTGGACGAGCACGACACCGGCTTCAGCGCGCTGCTCCAGGGCGGCAGCGTGGTGGAGACCTCCCGCACGACCGCCATCGTGGACGGGGTGCGCCGGTCCGCCGCCGAGCACATCCACCAGCACCTCGGCGTCACCGACCCGGGCCCCCGGCTGCGCATGACCGTCCGGATGTGGATCACGGCCGTGGAGGCGGCCTCCCTGATCTGGCTGGACGAGGACAAGCAGCCCCCGGTGGAGGAGCTGCGCGACTGGCTGGTGGAGCAGTTCCTGGCCGTCCTCACGGTCACCGCGGGCCGGGACCCGCAGACGGCCGCGCTGGTCACCGCGCTGTCGGCGGATGGCTGAGACTGGACCCGTGAAGAGCCAGGACACCCCCTTCGAGGGCGGCCCCATGGACGGGCGCGTGCTGCCCGTCCTGGTCGGCCCCACCGGGCACCCCCCGAAGACGTACCGCATCCCCGTCCCGGACCCCGGGGGCGGCCCGCCCACGGTGCTGGTCTACCGCCGCGTGCCCCGCGGGCACAGCAGGCGGCTGGGGCTGATCCAGGGGTGGAAGTACCGGTACGACCCGGACGACAGGTCGGGCGGGAAGCTCCGCTGGCCCTGGTCCAGGCCGGACGCCACGCCGTCCGGCAAGCCGGACGACGCGAACGAGTGAAACCGCTGCGCCGAACCGCGCACACTGCGTACCCAGCCGGCACCGACACGTCTGATTATCGGGTTGCGCCGGGAAGTGGAGATTCCGCTTCCCGCGCAGCGGAGGTGATGACGTGTCAGGAAGGCTTCTGCGTCTGGCCTGCACGACGGCGGTGGCGGCCCAGGCCGTCCTCGTGCCCGTGCCCGCCGCGGCCACCCCGGAGCCCCAGCGGTCCGTGGCCGAACTGCTGACGGACCTTCAGCGGCTCTACCGGCAGACCGAGCAGGCCACCGAGACCTACAACGCCACGACCGTGGAGCTTCAGCGGCAGCGCGCCGAGGTGGCCCGGCTCGACGGCGAACTCGCCGGCGCCCGGCTCGTCCTGCGGGACAGCCGGACCGAGGCCGGGCGCCTGGCCCGGCAGCAGTACCAGAGCAGCGGCGGCCTCGGACCGTACGTGCGCGTGCTCCTCGCGCCCGACCCGCAGCACGCGCTGGACGAGGGCCACGTCCTCGGCGAGCTGGCACGCCAACGGGCCCGTACGGTGGCCCGGCTCACCGCCGCGGAGCAGCGCAAGGACACGCTGGCCCGCGCGGCCCGCAAGGCCCTGGACACCCAGCTCGGCCTGGCCGCCCGGCAGAAGCGGCAGCGCGACGACGTCCAGGGCAAACTCGCCGACGTGGAACGCCTGCTGGCCGGTCTCACCCCGGCCCAGCTCGCGGCCGTGGCCCGGCTGGAACAGCAGGGGGTCACCGCGGCCCAGCAGCGCCTGACCACCGCGGGCGCCCTGCCCGCCGACCGCCCGGCCACCCCGGCCGGCGACCGTGCCGTCCGCTACGCCATGGACCAGGTCGGCAAGCCGTACCAGTGGGGCGCGCAGGGCCCCGACGCGTACGACTGCTCGGGCCTGACCTCACAGGCCTGGTCCCACGCGGGCACACCGATCCCGCGCACCAGCCAGGAGCAGTGGGACCGGCTGCGCAGGGTCCCGCTGAACCAGCTCCGGCCGGGCGACCTGGTGGTGTACTTCCCGGAGGCGACGCACGTGGCGATGTACGTGGGCGGCGGGAAGGTCGTACAGGCGCCCAGACCGGGTGAGAAGGTCACGGTGTCACCGATCGCCAGCTATCCGGTCCTGGGCGCCGTACGTCCCGGTACGGACGGACGCGGCCAGCCCCCGCAGGGGGGCGAACCCGTCAGGCCCCGGTGACCGAGGCCAGGTAGGCGGACGTCTTCTCGGGGTCGTAGAAGAAGTTCTCGAAGTCGGCCGGATCGTTGAATCCGTTGGCGAATCGATCCGCCACGGGCTGCAACTGCCCGGCCGCGCCGATGAGGTTCAAGATGTGCTCCGGCGGCGGCGCCAGCATCGCGTTCGTCCACTTGGTGACGTGCTGCGCGGTGGCCCAGTACCGGTCGAACGTCTGCCGCATCCACTCCTCGTCGAACGGCTTGTCACCGTGCTCCAGGATCGACGCGAGGTACGCTGCGGCGCACTTGGCCGCCGAGTTGGACCCCTGGCCGGTGATCGGGTCGTTGGCGACGACCACGTCGGCCACGCCCAGCACCAGCCCGCCCGAGGGCAGCCGGCCGATGGGGTTGCGGACGGTCGGGGCGTAGCGGCCGGACAGGGTGCCGCCCGCGTCCGTGAGCTCGACCTTCGTGGCCCGCGCGTACTCCCAGGGCGTGAACCGCTCCATGAGTTCCAGGGTCAGGGAGAGGTGCTCCGCCGGGTCCTTGACGCCCTGGAAGACGTCGAGCGGACCGCCGGGTATGCCCTCCCAGAACAGGATGTCGGCGCGGCCGGACGTGGTGAACGTCGGCATGACGAACAGCTCGCCGACCCCGGGGACCAGGTTGCAGCGGACCGCGTCGAACTCCGGGTGCTCCGGGCGCGGACCGAGCCCGTGGACGTACGCCACCGCCAGCGCCCGCTGCGGCTCGCTGTACGGGGAGCGCTGCGGGTCGCGGGCGAACATCGAGACCAGCTCGCCCTTGCCGGCCGCGACCAGGACGAGGTCGTAGGCGCGGGAGAAGTAGTCCAGGTCGCCCACCGCCGCGCCGTGGATGACCAGCTGGCCGCCGCGCTGGGCGAACGTCTCCATCCAGCCGGCCATCTTCACCCGCTGGTCCACCGACTGCGCGTACCCGTCGAGCCTGCCCACCCAGTCGATCGCCCGCTGGGTCGGGCCCGGGTCGTGCGAGCCGGGCGCGGCGACCGAGACACCGAGTCCTTGGATCTTCGGGGCCTGGGACTCCCAGAAGTTCAGCTGGAGATCGCGCTCGTGCTGGAGAGCGGTGTCGAACATGCACTGCGTCGACATGACCCGGCCGGAGCGGATCTCGTCCGCGGTCCGGTTCGACATCAGGGTGACCTCGTAGCCGTGCGACTGAAGGCCGAGGGCGAGCTGGAGGCCGGACTGGCCGGCCCCGACGACGAGTATCTTCCGCATGCGGGTGGTGCCTCCTACGGGATGAGGACGAGGGGTGAGGACTACTCCGGGGTTTCGTCCAGCGCGTGGCCCACCAGGGCCAGGAGGACCTCGATCGCCGAGATCCGCCGCCGCGCGTCCATGATCATGACAGGAATGTGCGCCGGTATCGTCAGCGCCTCCCGCACGTCCTCCGGTTCGAACCTCTCGCTGCCGTCGAAGTGGTTGACCGCGACGACGTACGGCAGTCCGCAGCTCTCGAAGTAGTCCAGGGCCGGGAAGCAGTCCTTCAGCCGACGGGTGTCGGCCATGACGACGGCGCCGATCGCGCCGCGCACCAGGTCGTCCCACATGAACCAGAACCGCTGCTGGCCCGGCGTACCGAACAGGTAGAGCACCAGGTCGTCGTCGAGCGTGATGCGGCCGAAGTCCATGGCCACGGTGGTGGTGAGCTTGTCCGGCGTGGCCGACAGGTCGTCGGTGCCCTCGCTGGCCTCGGTCATCAGCGCCTCGGTCTGGAGGGGCGTGATCTCCGAGACGGAGGTGACGAGCGTGGTCTTGCCGACGCCGAAGCCGCCCGCCACCACGATCTTCGTCGCGATGGGGGCGCGCGTCCGGTCCGTCTGCCAGGACTTCAGGTCCTCGTCCGGTTCGGTGAACCCGGCGACGAGCGGGGTGCCCCCGAAGGAGGCGGTGGCGTCAGAGACGGCGGAGTCCACTCAGCACCCTTTCCAGCAGAGCGCGGTCCGGGCGGCCGGTGCCGTGACCGGTTCCGGTGCCGTACACACGGATCTTTCCCTGGTCCGCGAGATCGCTCAGGAGCACGCGGACCACGCCGAGCGGCATCTTCAGCAGCGCGGCGATCTCGGCCACCGTGCGCATACGGCGGCACAGTTCGACGATGGCCCGCATCTCCGGCATGACCCGGGTGGTGAGCGAACCGTTCGTCAGTTCCTTGCGCTCCTCGGGGGCCTCCAGCGCCGCCACGAACGTCTCCACGAGGAGGACGTGGCCGAAGCGGGTACGGCCGCCGGTGAGCGAGTAGGGGCGGACGCGGGCGGGTTTGCGCTCTCCGCCGCGGACCGGGAGCTGTGTCTTGCCCGGTTTCTCCGGGGTGCCGGTCATCGGTCGCTCCCCGTCGACTCGGCTTCCAGGTTCTTGCGTAGTTCGCTGCGGAGCTCGGGCGTCAGGACGTGGCCGGCGCGGCCGACGAAGAGCGCCATGTGGTACGCCACGACGCTCATGTCGCACTCGGCGGAGCCGTGCACGCCGAGCAGCGAGCCGTCGCTGATCGACATCACGAACAGACTGCCCTCCTCCATCGCGACCATCGTGTGCTTGACCCCGCCGAACTCCATCAGCTTGGCGGCGCCGACGGTGAGGCTGCCGATGCCGGAGACGATGGTGGCGAGGTCGGCGGCGGAGCCCCGGGGGCCGGTCCGCTTGCTGTCGCGGGACTGGCGGGCCTCCTCCGTGTGACCCGGGTCGGACGACAGCAGGAGCAGCCCGTCGGAGGAGACCACGGCGACGGACTGGATGCCGGGTACTTCCTCGACCAGGTTGGTCAGCAGCCAGTGCAGGTTGCGGGCTTCACTGCTCAGTCCGTAGGTAGTGGGCGCGGTCAACTGCTTGCCTCCTCGGCTGTGCCCCCCGTGGCTTCTTCGGCGTGTGCGTGGCTGGTCGGCCGCCGGTTGTTGGCCGTCTGCTCGGCGATCTCCGCCGCTACGTCGCGGTAGCCGGCCTGGGCGCCGGTGCGGAAACCGCCGAGCCTGCGGCGCAGGGCTTCGGCGTCGACGCTGGAGCTGCGCTGGCGGGGCGGGGTGGTGGGGGCGGTGATCTTCGGTGTGCGCTTGGGGAGCCCCTTGCTGGTGAGCCGCTCCTCCTCCTCGGCTTCGCGGGTCGCCTGCGGCGCTTCGCCGGGTGCGTGCGCCTCGGCTGCGTCTTCGGCGTCCGCGTTCCCACCGGCACCACCCGTGCGGGTCTCGTCGTCGGGTGCGGGGGACTCCTGCCGGGTGTGCTCGCCGTCGGCGGCCCGCGGGTCGTCGAGGCGGCCGGTCACCGGGTTCGCGGGCTCCGCCGGTGCGTTCGGGAGCAGCAGCTCCATCGTCGTCTCGGCGTACGTCTCCGCCGGGGCCTTCGGGCGGGTCTCCGTGTCCTGGGCGGGCTGGGCGGCCTGCTCGTGGGCCTCCGCCGGCGCCTCCCGCCCGGACTCCTGCGGTGCCTTGGCGGAGGCCTCCCGTACGGCCTGTTCCGCCAGGGTGACCAGGGGGTCCTGGTGCTTGGCGCGGGTGGGCAGGACGTTGGAGTTGGCCTCGGCGTCGGCGCCGGGGAGGGTGAAGGTGCCCGTGGCGCCGGGGGCGGTGCTCTGCGGCGGGAGCGCCGTGGGGGCGGCCTCGACCAGCACGGAGGCCGGGAGGACCACCACCGCCGCGATGCCGCCCTGCTTCTGCTCGCGCAGCTGGACGCGGACGCCGTGCCGGTGGGCGAGGCGCGCGACGACGTACAGGCCGAGGCCGAGGCCCTCCTCGCCCTCCTGGTCGTAGAGGGACTCGGGGTCGAAGTCGCCGAGGCGGCCGTTGAGGACGTCCAGGCGCTCGGCGGTCATGCCGATGCCCTCGTCCTGGACCGACAGCATGACCTCGCCCGACTCCAGGAGCCAGCCGGAGACCTCGACGGGCAGGTCCGGCGGGGAGAACGAGGTGGCGTTCTCCATGAGTTCGGCCAGCAGGTGGGAGAGGTCGTCGGCGGCGAAGCCCGCGACGTGCGCGTGCGGCGGGAGGGCCGCGATGCGGACGCGCTCGTAGCGCTCGATCTCGCTGACCGCCGCCCGGACCACGTCGACCAGCGGCACCGGGCCCGGATGCTGCTGGACGTGCTCGGTGCCGGCGAGGACCAGGAGGTTCTCGCTGTGCCGGCGCATGACCGTGGCGAAGTGGTCCAGCTTGAACAGGGTGGCGAGGCGGTCGGGGTCCTGCTCGCGGTCCTCCAGGCCCTCGATGACCGCGAGCTGGCGTTCGACCAGGCCCAGGGTGCGCAGGGCCAGGTTGACGAAGGTGGAGCCGATGCTGGTGCGCAGCCGCTCCAGCTGGGCGGTGGACTCGGCGAGCTCGGCGCGCAGTTCCTCGCGGGCGTCGGCCATCTTCTGGCGCTGGCCCACCAGGTGCTTGCGGTCGGTCTCCAGGGTGGCGACCCGCTCGTGCAGCGCCACGGCGTGCGCGTGCAGGGCGTTGACCGAGCGGACCACCTGGGCGAACTCGTCGTTGCGGCCCGTGAAGGCGATCGGCTCCTGGGCCGTCGGGTCCTCGGACCCGGCGAGGCGGGCCGAGCCGCGGCGCAGGACCGACAGCGGGCGGGTCAGGGAGCGGGCCATGGCCGTGGCGACGCCGACCGCGACCAGCATCAGCACGCCGAGGACGGCGACGCGGATCTCCAGGGCGGTGACGTCGTCGTCCCGGAGCTTGGCGAGGTCCTTGGTGCGGTGGTCGTAGAGCGCCGACTCCGCGCCGCGCATCAGGTCGACACGGGCGGACAGGGCCGCGTCCAGCTTCTTGGTGCTGGTCGTCAGCTCGCTGTCGGCGAGAGTGGGCTGGTCGGTGAGCGAGGCGAGGTACTTGTCGGCCGAGTTGACCTCGGGGCCGGTGACCGTGGAGTCGTAGGAGTCCACGGCCGCCTTCGGCGCGGTCTCGCGGAAGTCGGCGAGGGCCGCGTCGGCGCGCAGCCGGGCCTGCTGGGCGGCGGCGGTGAGCGCGTCGCGCTGTTTGCGGTCCGCTTCGGTGCTGGTGGCGGTCGTGGTGGGCAGACCGGTGGTGGGGTCGATCACCGTCTGGGTGCTGGACGGGATGTTCAGCGCGGCCAGCAGCAGGCCGCGGGCGGCGGCGGACTGCTGGACGGCCGAGTCCAGTTCGGCGAGCGCGTGGCCGCCGGAGCCGGCCCGCGGGGGCATCTGCTCGGCCAGCTGCTCGGCGAGCCGGTGCAGCGCGGTGATCGTCGCCGAGTACGCCTGGTGGGTCTGGAGGGCGCTGGTCTTGCCGGTGAGGGCGCTCCGGCGGAGCGCGTCGATGCCGTCGAGGGCGGTGCGCAGGCTCGCCGGGGTGCCGGTGTCGGCGCGCAGCTCCTCGACCTGCCGGTCCACCCGGGCGCTGCGGTCCTCGGAGGGCGCCTTGTCCTTGGGGCGGCCGGCCGCGACGTAGGAGGTGACCTCGTCGCGTTCGTCGGCGAGGGAGTGGGCGAGGGTGAGCGCGTCCTGGGTGCGGGTGGCCAGCGTCACCAGGTCCTGGGAGTCGCTCACGTCCTGGGAGGCGCCGAGCAGTGCGGGTGCCCCGGCCCCCGCGACGGCGGCGGCCACCACGGCGACGGCGACGATCAGCCGGGAGCGCACATGGGTGGGGCGACCGGTGCCCACGGGGGTCTGGGGGACGGTCCCCTCGGGGGCCGTCTGCCTGCCTGTGCGCCGAGGCCGCTTCTTCTGCACCGGTGCTCGCATTCCTGAACTCGTCTACCCAGGGGCCCGGGTGGTGCCCCGTCAGCTCGTGCCAAGTGGTGCGTACACCCGGTTCGTACGGTCCCCGACCCTCCCAGCGCCGGTGGGCAGTGGTCGCGCATCACCTGACCCGCCACCCGAAGGAGTGAACATCGGAGGGGAGTTGGCGGGCAAGTTCCACTGGCGCGTGCGACGCTCTTGCGCGGTGGGCCGGTTGGACGCACGCGGCAGGCTTTGGCAGTATTCGCCGCCACGCCTTCCCGGAGTGGATCATTCTCGCCCAAAACAGGCACCTGACCTGCGGGGTCGTGAGAATTCACCGACTGGTGCCAGCCTTTGGCACACCTTGTGAAGAGCTCGTGCAGACTGGCTGGATGCGCACTGATCTCGTTTCGGAACCCGGCGACGCGTCCCGCCCCAACGAGGACTTCGCCGGTGTCGGACTACCCGCCTCCGGACAGGGAGGTTGCGTGATCGTCCTGGACGGAGTGACTCCGCCCAGCGGCGGCACGGGGTGTCTGCATTCCGTCCCCTGGTTCACCGCGCGGCTGGGCGGTGCGCTGACCGAACTGACCGTTTCCGGCCGAGATCTGACGCTCTCGGAGATTCTCGCGCGGGCGATCCGGCGCACCGCGGACACCCACGCGGACACCTGTGAGCTTTCTCACCCGCGAACCCCTCAGGCAACCGTCGCCCTGACCCGCTGGTCCGCCACCGAGGTCGAGTACCTGGTGCTGTCCGATGCCGTGCTGCTGCTGCGGGGACCCGACGGCACGGTCACCCCGGTGCTGGACGACCGGCTGGCCCGGCTGCCCCGCTCCGCGCTCGCCACGGACGCGCTGGTCGACGCGAACCTGCGCAACAAGGAGGGCGGCTTCTTCACCGCCGCGGCCGACCCCGCCGTGGCCGCCCGGGCGGTCACGGGCACCCTGCCCCGGCAGGAGGTCCGGTCACTGGCGGCGCTGACGGACGGCGCGACCCGCTGGACGGAGACGTTCCGCGAGGGTGACTGGACGGCCCTGTTCGACCTGGTCGCCAAGGAGGGCGCCCGGTCGCTGGTGGAGCGGGTACGGGAGCTGGAGACGGCGGACCGGGAGGAGCGGGCGTTCCTGGGACGCGGCAAGACGCACGACGACGCGACGGTGGTGTACGTGGAGCTGTGACGGCGGTGCGGGACGCGGGGGCGGGGGCTGGTGCCGGGGCCCGAGGGGCGCCGGGGGCGGGGCGACGGGGCCGGGGCTGATGCCGGGGCCGGGTTCAGTGCCGGTGCCGGGTTCAGTGCCGGTGCCGGCTGTACGCCGGGGCTGGACTGCACGCCGAGTCCGGGCCGTTTCGCCAGCCGGGGTGTTCCGCCGCACCGGGCCGCACACCCGGACCAAGCCATTTCGCCGCGCCGGGCTGTTCCGCCGTACCGAGCCGTTCCGCCGTACCGGACCGCACACCGAAGCCGGGCTGATTCGGTGGGCCGGGCCGCCGCGGCGGTGCGGTGTCATTTCGCCATGACCCCGTTCAGCTCGTGCAGCAGCCGGGCCAGTTCGGCGACCTCGCGGCGGTCCCAGTGGGCGAGCTGGCGGACGTAGCGGGCGCGGCGGGCCTCGCGGACCGTGCCGACGCGGCGGCTGCCCTCGTCGGTGAGGGTGACGAGCCAGGCGCGGCCGTCGGCCGGGTCGGGCTCGCGGGCGATCAGGCCCAGGTCCTCCAGGGCCCGTAGCTGGCGGGACATGGTGGCCTTGCCGACCCCGATGTAGGCGGCGAGTTCCGTGGCCCGCTGGCCGCCCAGTTCGTCCAGCCGGATGAGCAGGCCGTACGCGGAGGACTCCAGGTCGGGGTGGACCTCCCGGGCCATCTCGCCCTGGTTGGACCGGGCGCGCCGGAGCAGCACGGTCAACTCCCGCTCCAGCGCCAGGAACTCCTGGTCTGCACCACTGGGCGTCATCTCGCCGACGGCGCCGTGCGCGCCGCCGTTTCCGTCCTCGTGCACGTCAGCACCCCTGCTCGGTTTCGCGGTCCTGAAAGTTTCCGTCAAAAGTCGTCATTGCCGCAGCTCTGCCAGTATTTCGCAGGCGTAGACCAACGGCGTCGCCCGGACCCCCTTCCCACGCCCTCATCTACGTGCGTAGCTTCTCTACCACGTCGTTAATGGCATGCCCACGCCAGTGGGCCGACGGTCGGTGTCGCAGTCCCCACGTCACTCCCCCCCACTCCACTCCCCGGAGGCACGTCATGCCCGTGCTCAGACCCGGCTCCACCCGCTCCGTCCGCTCCCCCCGCTCCCCCCTGTCGTTCCGCCCGCGCCCCCTCGCCGTTCTCCTCACGGCCCTGCTCGCGGCGCTCTCCCTCACGCTTCCGCTCACCTCCGCCCAGGCCGCGAGCACGCCCAGCCGCGGCTCCGCCTACATGGGCATGGGCGTCCTCGCCCACGACGGCCAGGACGGCACGCCCAGCACCGGTGACGCCACCCAGACCGAGGGCGTGGACGTCTCCGGCTACCAGGGCAACGTCGCCTGGTCGACGCTGTGGAGCAGCGGGGTCCGGTGGGCCTACACGAAGGCCACGGAAGGCACGTACTACACCAACCCGTACTTCGCCCAGCAGTACAACGGCTCCTACAACGTCGGCATGATCCGCGGCTCGTACCACTTCGCCACCCCGGACACCACCAGCGGCGCCACCCAGGCCAACTACTTCGTGGACCACGGCGGCGGCTGGTCCCGGGACGGCAAGACGCTGCCCGGCGCCCTCGACATCGAGTGGAACCCGTACGGCGCCGCCTGCTACGGCAAGACCGCGAGCCAGATGGTGAGCTGGATCGCCGACTTCATCAACACCTACAAGGCCCGCACCAGCCGCTACCCGGTCATCTACACCGCCACCAGCTGGTGGACCCAGTGCACCGGCAACTACGGCGGCTTCGCCGTGAACAACCCGCTTTGGATCGCCCGCTACGCCTCCGACCCGGGGACGCTGCCGGCGGGGTGGTCGTACTACACGATGTGGCAGTACACCTCCTCCGGCCCGACGGTCGGCGACCACGACAAGTTCAACGGCGCCCTGGACCGGGTGCAGGCCCTGGCCCTCGGCTGACAGCCGGCGCCTGACGGCCGACGGCTCCGCGGTGGCCCCTGCCGGACGGCGGGGGCCACCGTGTGCGCCGCCTTGCGTTGGTGCTCCGCGCCGCCCGGGATCAAGCTGGACAGGAGAGCCTGCCGAGCAAGGGCGAGATGAGCGGCGATGGAGCGACAGTCGACGTACACGGCCACGGCCACCATCGATGAGCAGGGCGTCCTCACCGGCTGGAGCGAGGGGGCGCGGCGGTTGCTCGGCTACGACTCCCCGGCGGTGGTCGGCCGGCCCGCCACCGCGCTGCTCGCCGCCGATGGCGCGGCGGTCCGGCGGGCACTGGCCGGCCGGACCCGCTGGAACGGCACCGTCCCACTGCGCCACCAGGACGGCAGCCTCCTGGAACTGGGCGTGCTCGCCCACCGCCGGACCTCCCGCACCGGCGCCACCGACTGGCTCGTGGTGAGCGCGGTGACGGCCCGGACCCAGCCGCCGCGCGGCGAACCGCTGGAGGAGTGGACGTTCCTCCAGTCCCCCTTTCCGCTGGCCATCTTCGACGCGGACCTGCGCCTGGTGCGCGCCAACCGGCGGATGGAACACGCCCTCGCCCTGCCCGAGGCGGCGATCCGCGGACTGCGCCTCACCCACATCGCGCCGGGGGCCGCGAGCGAGGAGGCCGTCCGGTCGATGCGGCGGGCGCTGGAGCGCGGCCGGCCGCAGGAGGCGCGCGGCAGGCTCGGCCCGGACCTCGGCCAGGCCGTCGTCCTCACCCCACTGAAGGACGCCGACGGGCAGGTGCGGGCCGTCTGCCTGTCCGTGCCGGAGCCGGCCCGGGAAACCGCCGGCGGGGCTCGCCCCTCGGGCGGGTCCGCCGCGTCCGTGGGCACGGCGGCGGACCAGGCCCGCGCCGCGCAGGAACTCGGCGAGGTCACGGTCCCCCGGCTGGCCGACCTCATGGCGGTGGACCTGCTGGACTCCCCGTGGACCACCGCCGAGGCCGCCGCCCGGCCGCCGGAGCAGGTGGTCCTGCGCCGCGCCGCCCTGCGCGCGGTCCCGGCGGGCGGCGGGCCCGGCCACGGCGGCGGCGCGGGAACCGGTGTGGGTGCCGGTGTCGGTGAGGTGATCGCCTGCCCGGCGGACTCGCCGCCCACCCGGTGTCTGACGGCGGCCCGCCCGATGCTGTACGACATGGCGGACCCGGCCGTGGCCGAGTGGGTGGCGCTGGACCCGGGCGCCTCGTGGCTGCGCACGTCCGGGACGCGCTCCCTGCTGGCGGTCCCGCTGCTCGCCCAGGGCAGCACGCTCGGCGTCGCCCTGTTCGGCCGGCACGGGGGGCGGGGGCCCTTCGGACCGGAGGACCTGCGGCTCGCGGAGGAGTTCACCGCCAAGGCGGCCACCGGCATGGAACAGGCCCGCGGCTGCCCCCGGCCCCGCACCACCACCGCGGCCCCGCAACGCGGCCTGCTCCCGCACACGGTGCCCGACCAGGCGGCCCTGGAGATCGCCACCCGCTATCTGCCGGCCGCGGCCCGGGCCGGCGTGGGCGGCGACTGGTTCGACGTGATCCCGCTGTCCGGGGCGCGGGTGGCGCTCGTCGTGGGTGACGTGGTGGGCCACGGCATCCGGGCTTCGGCCACCATGGGCCGGCTGCGCACGGCAGTACGCACCCTCGCCGACGTCGATCTGCCCGCCGACGAGCTGCTCACCCACCTGGACGACCTGGTGCTGCGGCTGGCCGCCGACGAGGGCAGCGCGGACCCAGGCGCCGACACCGCCGGCGGCATCGGCACCACCTGTCTGTACGCCGTCTACGACCCGGTCTCGCGCCGCTGCTCCGTGGCCCGGGCCGGGCATCCGCCGCCCGCCGTGGTGGCCCCGGACGGCACCGTCCGCTTCCTCGACGTGCCCGCGGGGCCGCCGCTCGGGCTCGGCGGACTGCCCTTCGAGGCGATGGAGACGCACCTGCCCGAGGGCAGCCTGCTCGTGCTCTACACCGACGGGCTGCTTCAGGCCCGCGACCACGACATCGACGAGGCGCTGGACAAGATGTTCATCGCGCTCGGCCGTCCCGCGCAGTCGCCGGAGTCGGTGTGCGACCGGGTCCTCGGCGACCTGCTCAGCCACCGCCCCGACGACGACATCGCCCTCCTGGTGGCCCGCACCCGGGCCCTGCACGAGGACCTGGTCGCCTCCTGGGAGCTGGCCGACGAGCCCACCGTCGTCTCCCTGGCCCGCCGGTACACCACCGGCCAACTGTCCGCGTGGGGCCTGGACGAGGCCGCGTTCACCACCGAGCTGATGGTCAGCGAGCTGGTCACCAACGCCATCCGCTACGGCCGCCCGCCCATCCGGCTCCGGCTGATCCGTCAGGGCAGGACCCTGATCAGCGAGGTCTACGACGCCAGCGACACCGCCCCGCACATGCGCCGGGCCCGGATCTTCGACGAGGGCGGCCGGGGCCTGCTGCTGGTCGCCCAGCTCGCCGACCGCTGGGGGACCCGGCACGACCGGATCGGCAAGACGGTGTGGGCGGAGCAGTCGCTGACCGCGCTCTGACACGCGGGGCGCCCGTGCGGCCCCGCCGCCCCGCGCTCACCGCACGGCGAAGGCCCGGGCCTCCCTCACGGAACCCGGGCCTTGCCTCATCCGGCAGCGTCCGTCACGCCGCTACCGGAACCTCCGGCGCCGCGTCGCTCGTGGCGGGCGCGAGCGCCAGTTCCAGGACCTGGCGGACGTCGGTCACGGTGTGGACGTCGAGCTTGTCCAGCACCTCGGCCGGGACGTCGTCCAGGTCGGGCTCGTTGCGCTTGGGGATGATGACGGTGGTCACCCCGGCGCGCTGGGCGGCGAGCAGCTTCTGCTTCACGCCGCCGATGGGCAGCACCCGGCCGGTCAGCGAGACCTCGCCGGTCATGGCGACGTCCGTGCGGACCAGGCGGCCGGAGAGCAGCGAGGCGAGGGCCGTGGTCATCGTGATGCCCGCGCTCGGACCGTCCTTCGGCACCGCGCCCGCCGGGAAGTGGATGTGCACGCCCCGGTCCTTCAGGTCGGCCACCGGCAGCTCCAGCTCGGCGCCGTGGCTGCGCAGGAAGCTCAGCGCGATCTGCGCCGACTCCTTCATCACGTCGCCCAGCTGGCCGGTCAGGGTCAGCCCCGCCCCACCCGTCTCCGGGTCGGCCAGGGACGCCTCCACGAAGAGCACGTCGCCGCCGGCGCCGGTGACCGCGAGGCCGGTCGCCACACCGGGGACGGCCGTACGGCGCTCGGCCGGGTCCTGGGCGGACTCGGGCACGTGGTGCGGCCGGCCGATGAGCCCGCGCAGATCACCGTCGGTGACGGTGAACGGCAGCTCGCGCTCGCCCAGTTCGTGCTGGGCCGCGATCTTCCGCAGCAGCCGCGCGATGGACCGCTCCAGGGTCCGCACGCCCGCCTCGCGGGTGTACTCGCCGGCGAGCTTGCGCAGCGCGCTCTCGTCCAGCGTGACCTCGGCCTTCTCCAGACCGGCCCGCTCCAGCTGGCGCGGGAGCAGGTGGTCCCGGGCGATGACGACCTTCTCGTCCTCGGTGTAGCCGTCCAGGCGGACGATCTCCATACGGTCGGCGAGCGCCTCCGGGATGGCCTCCAGGACGTTGGCGGTGGCGAGGAAGACCACGTCCGACAGGTCCAGCTCGACCTCCAGGTAGTGGTCGCGGAAGGTGTGGTTCTGCGCCGGGTCGAGCACTTCGAGGAGGGCGGCGGCCGGGTCGCCCCGGAAGTCGGAGCCCACCTTGTCGATCTCGTCCAGCAGGACCACCGGGTTCATGGACCCGGCCTCCTTGACGGCGCGCACGATCCGGCCGGGCAGCGCGCCGACGTACGTACGGCGGTGACCGCGGATCTCGGCCTCGTCACGGACGCCGCCGAGGGCGACGCGGACGAACTTGCGGCCCATGGCGTGCGCGACGGACTCGCCCAGCGAGGTCTTGCCGACACCGGGCGGGCCGACGAGCGCGAGCACGGCACCGCCGCGCCGCCCGCCGATGACGCCCAGGCCCCGGTCGCCGCGCCGCTTGCGCACGGCGAGGTACTCGGTGATGCGTTCCTTCACGTCGTCCAGGCCCGCGTGCTCGGCGTCGAGCACGGCCTTCGCGCCCTGGATGTCGTACGCGTCCTCGGTCCGCTCGTTCCACGGCATCTCCAGGACGGTGTCCAGCCAGGTGCGGATCCAGGAGCCCTCGGGCGACTGGTCGGAGGCGCGCTCCAGCTTGTCGACCTCCTTGAGGGCGGCCTCGCGGACCTTCTCCGGCAGGTCGGCGGCCTCGACGCGGGCGCGGTAGTCGTCGGACTCCTCGCCCTCCTTCTCGCCGTTGAGCTCGCGCAGTTCCTTGCGGACGGCCTCCAGCTGACGGCGCAGCAGGAACTCGCGCTGCTGCTTGTCGACGCCTTCCTGGACGTCCTTGGCGATGGTCTCGGCCACGTCCTGCTCCGCGAGGTGGTCGCGCAGCTGCTGCGTGGCGAGCTTGAGCCGGGCCACCGGGTCGGCGGTCTCCAGCAGTTCGACCTTCTGGTCGGTCGTCAGGAACGGCGAGTAGCCGGAGTTGTCGGCCAGCGCGGACACGTCGTCGATGGCCTGGACGCGGTCCACGACCTGCCAGGCACCGCGCTTCTTCAGCCAGGTGGTGGCGAGCGCCTTGTACTCCTTGACCAGTTCCGTGACCTGGCCCGGCAGCGGCTCGGGAACGGTTTCCTCGACACGGGCGCCCTCGACCCAGAGCGCGGCGCCCGGTCCGGTGGTGCCGGCGCCGATGCGGACGCGGCTGCGACCGCGGACCAGGGCCCCCGGGTCACCGTCGGCGAGCCGGCCGACCTGTTCCACCGTGCCGAGGACGCCGGTCTTGGCGTACGTGCCGTCGATGCGCGGCACCAGCAGCACCTTGGGCTTTCCGGGTTCGGAGCGGGCGGCGGCCTGAGCGGCCTCCACCGCGGCCCGCACCTCGGCGTCGCTCAGGTCCAGCGGGACCACCATGCCGGGCAGCACGACCTCGTCGTCGAGCGGCAGCACGGGCAGGTTCAGCGTGAACGCCGGTGACTCAGCAGCCATGATCTCCCCTTCGGCAGTCAACTTGAGCTATGCCGACTCAATGTTCTAGCGGGGTCTATTGTTCCCGGGCTGCTGTTCGCTCTGAGCGATCACGTACGACCAGGGGGATGAGCTGCGCAAACGTGCGCGGACGCGGGTGCGTTGGGAGGCCCGCGCAGTCCCCCGCGCCCCGGGCCGGCCGGTGCCACCGCCGGACCAGGGGCCAGGCCGCCACACCGATCGTCAGGGCGATGACGTGGCCCCAGTTCGTCAGCGGGTCGGCGTAGGCCAGCAGGTCGCTCAGCAGCCCGCCGGCCGCCAGGATCAGCAACGGCCAGCGCAGCCAGGGGCGCAGCAGGCCCGTCAGGGCGCCGGTGCTCGTGGCCACGCCGAAGCTGATGCCGTAGTCGAGGCGGTGCAGCGAGGTGTCGGGCAGGTGGCCCAGCAGGACGGCGAGGCCCACCGGGACCTCGGTGGCGAGGGTGGCCAGGACATGGCCGGCCAGGAAGACGCAGGCGGCCCGCGCTCCGCCTATCCGCCGCTCCAGCACCGTGAGCACCAGCACGAACGCGACCGTGTACGGCGAGAGGATCCCGCCCGCGACCCACAGCGCGCTCGCCAGCAGCACCAGCACGGGCGTGCGCACCAGGTGGGCCACGTCGGTGCTGGAGCCCTGGTGGAGCGTGTGCACCAGGCCGGGGTCGGCGTGGGCCGCGATCAGGGAGGTGACGGTCAGGACGGCCGCGTAGCCGAAGGTGAACGGGGTGCCGAGGGGGGTCGGCAGCAGACGCCACGGGCGGGGCAGCGGCCGGTGCGGGGAGGACGGGGCGGGGTCCGCGGTGGCGGGGGCCGGTGCGGGGACGGCGGCGCGCTGGCGGGGCATGCCGTCCAGCAGGCCCGCGAGGGCCGGGGCCGGGACGGCGGCGGTGCCGTCGGGAAGGGGCGTGCCCGGCGCGGGCGGGCACGCGTCCGGCGTGGGGTCCGTCGTGCTCCGTTCCACGGTGAGGCGCTCCTTCCGTCGCGGCCCACCCTTCGTGCTCGGCACGGCGCTGTCTATGACCGACGCCACCCGGCAGCGGATTCACGGCAACCTCTCACCCGCCGGCCACGTCCGGCCCCGGTGCGGACCACCCGTCCGTGGGCGTCATGCGCAATTCCGGTGAACGCCAGGCTCCGTTCAAGCAGGATGGGGTCATGACTGCCGTGTACGACACTCCCGTGGTCCTGGACCGACGCGACGGCCCGTACGGCGAGGTGGTGCTGCGCAGACACGGTGCGCTGCTTCAGATCATCGCCAACGGCTGCTTCCTGATGGACACCTCCGACGGCCGCTCGGAGCGGCTGCTGGTCGACGCGGCGCGCGCCGCGCTGGACGGGCGGCCCGCGCCGCGGGTGCTGATCGGCGGGCTGGGCGTGGGCTTCTCGCTCGCGCATGCCGCCGCCGACCCGCGCTGGGGCCGGATCACCGTGGTCGAGCGGGAACCCGCCGTCATCGACTGGCACCGGGACGGACCGCTGGCCGAACTGTCCGCCGCCGCGCTCGCCGATCCGCGCACCGCGATCGTCGAAGCGGATCTCGTGCGGTACGTCAATGAGACGTCGGACACGTTCGACGCGCTGTGTCTCGACATCGACAACGGGCCCGGCTGGACCGTCACCGAGGACAACGACAGCCTCTACTCGCCGGCCGGACTCGCCGCCTGCGCACGGGTGTTGAGGCCTGGCGGGGTGCTCGCGGTGTGGTCGGCCGAGCCTTCTCCGGATTTTGAAGGAAGCTTGCGGAATGCCGGGTTCCAGCAGGTGCGTACCGAAGAGGTGCCGGTTGCCCGGGGCGTTCCGGACGCCATCCACCTCGCCGTCCGACCTGGATAGCGACAGCACGGCCGGTCACCGTAATGTGCTGCCCTGACGCCGATCATTCAAGCGTCAAACGCAGACATGGGATCACCCCACTGATTCCGGAAAGCAACAACAGGGGCGGGCGATGGAGCAGACACACACCTCCCAGAGCGGCGCGGCGACGACCACCCCGGGCGCGCAGCGCCGGGTGCTGGTCGTCGAGGACGACCCCACGATCGTCGACGCCATCGCGGCCCGGCTGCGCGCCGAGGGATTTCTCGTGCAAACGGCGGCCGACGGTCCGGCCGCGGTCGACACCGCGGAGGCATGGCAGCCCGATCTGCTGATCCTCGACATCATGCTGCCGGGCTTCGACGGGCTCGAAGTGTGCCGGCGGGTGCAGGCCCAGCGGCCGGTGCCGGTGCTGATGCTGACCGCGCGGGACGACGAGACGGACATGCTGGTCGGGCTCGGTGTGGGCGCCGACGACTACATGACCAAGCCGTTCTCGATGCGGGAGCTGGCCGCACGCGTGCACGTGCTGCTGCGCCGGGTGGAGCGGGCCGCGCTGGCCGCGACCACCCCGCGCTCCGGCATCCTGCGGCTCGGCGAGCTGGAGATCGACCACGCGCAGCGCCGGGTGCGGGTGAAGTCCGAGGACGTCCACCTGACGCCGACCGAGTTCGACCTGCTGGTGTGCCTGGCGAACACCCCGCGCGCGGTGCTCTCCCGGGAGCAGCTGCTGGCCGAGGTGTGGGACTGGGCGGACGCCTCCGGCACCCGCACGGTCGACAGCCACATCAAGGCGCTGCGGCGGAAGATCGGTGCGGAGCGCATCCGCACGGTGCACGGTGTGGGCTACGCGCTGGAGACGCCGACCCCATGAGCGGCGGCGGGCGCCAGGCCGCACGGAGGAGCCCCGGGACCGTCGGCGCGGACCCCTGGGGCGGCGTGCGCCCGTTCTCGATCAAGACCAAGCTGGGTGCGCTGGTCGTGATCTCGGTGCTGATCACCACGGGTCTGTCGATCGTGGCGGTGCACACCAAGACGGAGCTGCGCTTCATCACGGTCTTCTCGATGATCGCCACCCTGCTGATCACGCAGTTCGTGGCGCACTCCCTCACCATGCCGCTGGACGAGATGAACGCGGTGGCCCGCTCCATCTCCGAGGGCGACTACACCCGCCGGGTGCGGGAGAACCGCCGGGACGAGCTCGGCGACCTGGCCCAGACGATCAACGTCATGGCCGACGAGCTGGAGGCCCAGGACAACCAGCGCAAGGAGCTCGTCGCGAACGTCTCGCACGAGCTGCGCACCCCGATCGCCGGGCTGCGCGCGGTGCTGGAGAACATCGTCGACGGGGTCACCGAGGCCGACCCGGAGACCATGCGGACGGCCCTGAAGCAGACCGAGCGGCTCGGCCGCCTGGTGGAGACCCTGCTGGACCTGTCCCGGCTGGACAACGGCGTCGTACCGCTGAAGCTGCGGCGGTTCGAGGTGTGGCCGTACCTGTCCGGCGTGCTGAAGGAGGCCAACATGGTCGCCTCCGCGCGCGCGGGCATGGCCACCGGCTCCGGCAGCCACACGCGCACGGACGTCCACCTGCACCTCGACGTCTCCCCGCCGGAGCTGACCGCGCACGCGGACCCCGAGCGCATCCACCAGGTCGTCGCGAACCTGATCGACAACGCGGTCAAGCACAGCCCGCCGCACGGCCGGGTGACCGTACGGGCGCGGCGCGGGCCGCAGCCGGAGTCGCTGGAGCTGGAGGTCCTGGACGAGGGCCCCGGCATCCCCCGGTCGGAGTGGCACCGGGTGTTCGAGCGGTTCAACCGCGGCGCGGTGACCCGGCCGCACGGTCCGGGCAGCGACGGCGGTACCGGGCTGGGCCTGGCGATCGCCCGGTGGGCGGTGGATCTGCACGGCGGCCGGATCGGTGTGGCCGAATCCGAGCGGGGCTGCCGGATCATCGTCACTCTTCCGGGACTGACTTCCGCCCCAAGTTGACGTAAAGTCCGAGCGAACCACAAGATCCACGTCGGTCGCCGCCGGTCACCGCGGCTGGACACGTGTGATCAGGGCAGGCCCGGGCACCCGTCGAACGAAGACGCGCAGGGCCCGGGCCGCCACACCCTCCCCTGTGCGGAACCACGCTTGTTTCCCGCCATTTCAAGCCCTGAAACAAGATTCTTGATGTGACTTACGCGACGATGACCTTGCTCGACCTGACCTTCCCGGCCGGGGAGGCGTAGCCTTTATTCCCGCTGTCCATCACCTTGTGAAGCGGAAGAGGGCGGTTGCCGCCGTGTCGCCACAGTCCCCCAGTAACTCGAGCATCTCCACCGACGACCAAGCCGGGAAGAACCCCGCCGCGGCGTTCGGTGCGAACGAGTGGCTCGTCGACGAGATCTATCAGCAGTACCTCCAGGACCCGAATTCGGTAGACCGTGCCTGGTGGGACTTCTTCGCCGATTACAAGCCGGGGGCTCCTGCCACCCCGGCTCCGGCGGGTACTGCGGCCACGGGGGCCGCAGAGACCCCCACCACGGCCCCGCAGGCCCGGCCCGCGGCCCCGGCCCCCCAGGCCGCCGCCCCGGCCGCCCCCGCGGCTGTGAAGCCCGCCGCCGCCCCCGCTCAGGCCCCGGCTCCGGCCCCGGCCCCCGCGGCGAAGGCTCCCGCCCCGGCCAAGCCGGCGCAGCCCGCACAGGCGCCCGCTCAGCCCGCGGCGAAGCCCGCCCCGGCCGAGGCCCCCGAGGGCCCGGAGCTGATCACGCTGCGCGGCCCGGCCGCCGCCGTCGCCAAGAACATGAACGCCTCCCTGGAGCTGCCGACCGCCACCTCGGTCCGCGCCGTCCCGGTGAAGCTGCTGTTCGACAACCGCATCGTCATCAACAACCACCTGAAGCGCGCCCGGGGCGGGAAGATCTCCTTCACGCACCTGATCGGCTTCGCGATGGTGCAGGCCATCAAGGCCATGCCGTCGATGAACTGGTCGTTCGGCGAGAAGGACGGCAAGCCGACCCTCGTCAAGCCGCCGCACGTCAACCTCGGCCTGGCCATCGACCTGGTCAAGCCGAACGGTGACCGCCAGCTCGTCGTGGCCGCCATCAAGAAGGCCGAGACGCTGAACTTCTTCGAGTTCTGGCAGGCCTACGAGGACATCGTCCGCCGCGCCCGCGACGGCAAGCTGACGATGGACGACTTCACCGGCGTCACGGTCTCCCTGACCAACCCCGGCGGCCTCGGCACCGTCCACTCCGTGCCGCGCCTCATGCCCGGCCAGTCCGTGATCATGGGCGTCGGCTCCATGGACTACCCGGCGGAGTTCCAGGGCACCAGCCAGGACACCCTGAACAAGCTCGGCATCTCCAAGGTCATGACGCTCACGTCGACCTACGACCACCGGGTCATCCAGGGCGCCGCCTCCGGCGAGTTCCTCCGCCAGGTCGCCAACCTGCTGCTCGGCGAGAACGGCTTCTACGACGGCATCTTCGAGGCGCTGCGCATCCCCTACGAGCCGGTCCGCTGGCTCAAGGACATCGACGCCTCCCACGACGACGACGTCACCAAGGCCGCCCGCGTCTTCGAGCTGATCCACTCCTACCGGGTCCGCGGCCACGTCATGGCCGACACCGACCCGCTGGAGTACAAGCAGCGCAAGCACCCCGACCTGGACATCACCGAGCACGGGCTCACGCTGTGGGACCTGGAGCGCGACTTCGCGGTCGGCGGCTTCGCCGGCAAGTCGATGATGAAGCTGCGCGACATCCTCGGCGTCCTGCGCGACTCGTACTGCCGCACCACCGGCATCGAGTTCATGCACATCCAGGACCCCAAGCAGCGCAAGTGGATCCAGGACCGCGTCGAGCGCCCGCACGCCAAGATGGAGCGTGAGGAGCAGCTGCGGATCCTGCGCCGGCTGAACGCCGCGGAGGCCTTCGAGACGTTCCTCCAGACGAAGTACGTCGGCCAGAAGCGCTTCTCGCTGGAGGGCGGCGAGTCCGTCATCCCGCTGCTCGACGCGGTGATCGACTCCGCCGCCGAGTCCCGCCTGGACGAGGTCGTCATCGGCATGGCCCACCGTGGCCGCCTGAACGTCCTCGCCAACATCGTCGGCAAGTCCTACGCGCAGATCTTCCGCGAGTTCGAGGGCAACCTCGACCCGAAGTCGATGCACGGCTCCGGTGACGTCAAGTACCACCTGGGCGCCGAGGGCACCTTCACCGGCCTGGACGGCGAGCAGATCAAGGTCTCGCTGGCCGCCAACCCCTCCCACCTGGAGACGGTCGACCCGGTCATCGAGGGCATCGCCCGCGCCAAGCAGGACATCATCAACAAGGGCGGGACGGACTTCACCGTGCTGCCCGTCGCGCTGCACGGCGACGCGGCCTTCGCGGGCCAGGGCGTGGTGGCCGAGACCCTGAACATGTCGCAGCTGCGCGGCTACCGCACCGGCGGCACGGTCCACATCGTCATCAACAACCAGGTCGGCTTCACCGCGGCCCCCGAGTCCTCGCGTTCCTCCATGTACGCGACGGACGTGGCCCGCATGATCGAGGCCCCGATCTTCCACGTGAACGGCGACGACCCGGAGGCCGTGGTCCGCGTCGCGCGGCTGGCCTTCGAGTTCCGCCAGGCGTTCAACAAGGACGTGGTGATCGACCTCATCTGCTACCGCCGCCGCGGTCACAACGAGTCGGACAACCCGGCCTTCACCCAGCCGCTGATGTACGACCTGATCGACAAGAAGCGCTCGGTGCGCAAGCTGTACACCGAGTCCCTGATCGGTCGCGGCGACATCACCCTGGAAGAGGCCGAGCAGGCCCTCCAGGACTACCAGGGTCAGCTGGAGAAGGTCTTCACGGAGGTCCGCGAGGCCGTCACCACCCAGCAGGCCACCGGCCCCGTGTCGGACCCGCAGGCGGAGTTCCCGGTCGCCGTGAACACCGCGATCTCCACGGAGGTCGTCAAGCGCATCGCCGAGTCCCAGGTCAACATCCCGGACTCCTTCCACGTGCACCCGCGTCTGCTGCCCCAGTTGCAGCGCCGGGCGGCGATGGTCGAGGACGGCACGATCGACTGGGGCATGGGCGAGACCCTCGCGGTCGGCTCCCTGCTGCTGGAGGGCACCCCGGTCCGGCTGTCCGGCCAGGACTCCCAGCGCGGCACCTTCGGCCAGCGCCACGCGGTCCTCATCGACCGCGAGACGGGCGAGGAGTACACCCCGCTCCAGTACCTCGCCGAAGACCAGGCGCGCTACAACGTCTACAACTCCCTGCTGTCCGAGTACGCGGTCATGGGCTTCGAGTACGGCTACTCGCTGGCCCGCCCCGACGCGCTCGTGATGTGGGAGGCGCAGTTCGGTGACTTCGTCAACGGCGCCCAGACGGTCGTCGACGAGTACATCTCGGCGGCTGAGCAGAAGTGGGGCCAGACGTCCGGCGTCACCCTGCTCCTGCCGCACGGCTACGAGGGCCAGGGCCCGGACCACTCCTCGGCCCGGGTCGAGCGGTTCCTCCAGCTCTGCGCCCAGAACAACATGACGGTCGCCATGCCGACCCTGCCGTCGAACTACTTCCACCTCCTGCGGTGGCAGGTGCACAACCCGCACCACAAGCCGCTGGTGGTCTTCACCCCGAAGTCGATGCTCCGCCTGAAGGCCGCCGCGTCGAAGACGGAGGAGTTCACGTCGGGTCAGTTCCGTCCCGTCATCGGGGACACGGCGGCGGACCCGGCCGCGGTCCGCAAGGTCGTGTTCGTGGCCGGCAAGCTGTACTACGACCTTGAGGCCGAGCGGCAGAAGCGGGGCGTGACGGACACCGCGATCATCCGCATCGAGCGGCTGTACCCGCTGCCGGGTGCGGAGATCCAGGCCGAGGTCAACAAGTACCCGAACGCCGAGAAGTACCTGTGGGCGCAGGAGGAGCCGGCGAACCAGGGTGCGTGGCCGTTCATCGCGCTCAACCTGATCGACCACCTGGACCTGGCGGTCGGCGCGGACGTCCCGCACGGCGAGCGCCTGCGGCGCATCTCGCGTCCGCACTCCTCGTCCCCGGCGGTCGGCTCCGCGAAGCGGCACCAGGCGGAGCAGGAGCAGTTGGTGCGTGAGGTGTTCGAGGCGTAAGCCTCCGGCGGTCCGCCAGACACGAGGGCCCGGTGCCGAGTTCACGCTCGGCGCCGGGCCCTTCGCCTGTGGGGCGCGTCCTCAGCCCAGGTACGCCTCGAAGTCCCAGTAGGGGCGGACCCGCCCGCGGGCCGAGATGGTGTGGGGGTGCTGGGCGCCCAGGGTGCGGGTGAGGGACAGGAGGGCGTCCTCCTCCAGCTTGCCGGCCTCCTCCTGCTCGTGCGCCGCCCTCAGGTCCGCGGCGAGCGCGACCTGGCACGACAGCGTGAGCGGGTGCTCGTGGCCCAGGGCGTGCCGGGACCGGCGCACGGTGTCGCGGCTCAGTTCCACCGCGTCCTCGATGCGGCCGTTGAAGTTGCGCGCGCCGGCCGCGTTGAGGGCGCAGCCCAGGACCCAGGGGTGGTCTTGGCCGAGCGTGGCGCCGAGCCCGGCGAGGGCGGACTCGAACATGGACAGGGCCTCGCCCCGCTCACCCGCGGCCTGCATCACCAGCCCGGTGTTGGACAGCATGCCGGTGGCCACGGGATGCGCGGGGCCGAGCAGCGAGCGGTAGCCGGCCTCCGCCTCGTCGATGAGGTCGCGGGCCTGGCTGAGATCGCCGTGTTCCCGCAGGTAGTTGCCGTAGTTGGTGAGGAACGCCAGCGTGCGGTAGTGCTCGCGGCCGTGCAGCTGCGTCAGCTGGTCCAGCAGGCTGGCCATGCCGGGGCCCACGTCCGGCCCGTGACCGCCCTCCCGGCGCCGGCACATGGCGAGCTGGGAGCGGGCTTCGAGGGTCTGCGGGTGCTGCGGGCCGAGCACCTGCACATGGAGCCGTACGACGGGTTCCTGACGGGCCAGCGCCTCGCGGTAGCGGCCGAGCAGGCGGAGGCTGTGGGTGACCGCGTTGCCGGAGTGGAGGGTGTTGATGTGCCGGGCGCGCAGCACGCTCTCGCGCCGGGCCAGGGTCTCCAGGTCGAGGTCCAGCGCCTCGGCGTACCGGCCCAGCATGCGCAGGGTGACGCCGAGGTTGTGCCGGGCGACCAGGGTGGGCGGCTCGTCCGGGCCGAGGAGGCGTTCGTTGCCGTCGAGGACCTCGCGCTGGAGGTCGTACGCCTCCTGGTAGCGGCCCAGGGAGCGCAGGCCGGAGGCGATGGCGCTCTTGCTGACGAGTTCGCCGATCTCGTTGCGCCGGGGCGCGGCCTGGAGCTGTCTCAGCACGCCCCGGTGCAGCTCGTACACCTCGCGGAACCGGCCGCTGTTGCGGAGCATGTTGCCCTCCTGGGTGGCCAGGTCGAGCATCGGCTGGTCGATCGGGTCCATGAACCGCGACCAGTGCTCGCGCACCTGCTGCGCCAGTTCCAGGCCCCCGCTGTACTCGCCGCTGCGGGTGCAGTACCGCAGGCAGTTCAGGACCAGTTCCTGCACGCGCGGCTGCCGGCTCTCCAGGGCGCCGGAGGGTTCCAGGTGGGGCAGCAGCTCGGCGTAGCGCGGCCAGTTGCGGCTGTCGGCGGGGTTGCCGGGGTCGGCCTCGGCGAGCAGGGTGCGCACCGCCCGCCGGTGCAGTTCGTGGCTGCCGTCGCCGGTCAGCTTGGAGACGATGTCGTGGACGAGCTGGTGCATGTGCACCGACTCCTGGTGGGGGCCCATCTCGGCGGCCAGCGGGCCACGGGTCTCGCGGGTGAGCACCGAGTAGTTGACGAGGGTGTCCAGGGCCCGGGTCCAGGCGGGCAGGTCGGTGGACATCCAGCGCAGTTCCTCGGGCAGCTCGGCGCGCGGGTAGGCGCGGATGAGGCCGAGCGGGATGCGTCCGGGGGCGAAGGAGGTGCACAGGCCGAGCACCTCGATGGCCTGCGGCTGGGAGCGGCGCAGCCGGTTGAGCAGTATGGCCCAGGAGGTGAGGGAGGACTGCGGGAAGCCCTCGCCGGTGACGGGTTCGTCGACGGTGGACAGCCGCCGTTCGCGCACCATCCGCAGGTACTCGGCGGCCTCCATGCCGGACTCGCCGAGCCAGGACGCGGCCTGCACCAGCGGCAGCGGCACGTCCCCGAACTCGGCGGCCACCTCGTCGGCCTCGCGGGCGGTGATATGCGGGGCGCGGCGCATCAGGTAGGCGGTGGACTCGGGGCGCAGGAAGGCGGGGATCTCCAGTACGTCGGTGTGCTCGTTCCAGCCCCGGTTGCGGGAGGTGATCAGCACGTGCCCGGTGCCCTGCGGGAGCAGCGAGGTCACGCCGTCGATGTCGTCCCAGCCGTCGAAGACCAGCAGCCAGTTCCCGTACGGCTCCCCGCGCCTGAGCGCGTTGCGGACCGCGCGGATGCGTTCGCCGGGTTCGCCGCCGATGCGCAGGCCGAGTTCGACGGCGAGTTCGCCGAGGCGGTCGCGCTGGAGGGTGCGGTCGTCGCTGTTGACCCACCACACCAGGTCGTAGTCGGTGCTGAAGCGGTGGGCGTACTCGGCGGCGAGCTGGGTCTTGCCGATGCCGGACATGCCGACGAGCGTGCAGGCGGCGGCGCCGCGCTCGGCGTCGGCGAGCCGCTGGTGGAGTTCGCCCAGCAGGTCGTCGCGGCCGGTGAAGCGCGGGTTGCGGCGCGGCACCTCGCCCCAGATCTCGCAGCGCTCGTCCGGGTAGCGGATCCGGCCGGCGAGCGTGCGGGGGCGGGTGAGCGGCTCCAGGCCGAGGCGGCGCAGCAGGCGGTCCTCGGCGGCCTCCTCGCTCAGCGCCCACAGGCTGGCCGGTTCCAGGACGGCGGTGGCGGGCAGCAGCGGCCGGTTGGTGAGGTTGACGGCCGCGAACCGGTCGGCGTGGGCGGCGACGAAGCCGCGCAGCGCGTCGTTCCACTCGCCCGGCGGGCGGGGGCCCAGTTCGAAGAACCAGTCGTTGAGGACCAGCAGCACCTTTCCGCTGGCCAGCAGCAGGTCGCCGAGCGAGTCCTCCAGCTCGACCTCGCGCGGCGGGTCCCAGCGTTGCAGGGTGGCCCGGTGTCCGTGCCGCTCCAGGCACTGCGCGATCCACGCCGCCCACGAGCGGTAGTACCCCGGGAAGACCACGAGCACGTGCTCGGGTGCCGCCGCACCGTTCGCGCCCGGCCGCCGCTGTTCCGCCATCGCCGCTCCCTGCTTCCACCGCGGCCGCCGGTCTCCTGGACAGCCGCACGCATAACGTAACGCAATCGGTCGTGAACGGAGCGTCAGCCCGGCGCGTGGGCGCTCCCCGCGAGGCGCGCGTGGTGGCTTCCCATGTGCCGGACGAACTCCCTTCCGCACGGGGTCAGTTCATCGGAGTTGGCCAGCACGGACAAGGCCTCGGAGACCTGCTCCCGGCACGCCTCGAACCGTTCGGCGGCGCGCCGCCGCCACACCCAGGCGGGTCCGGTGCCGGCCCGCCGCCACAGGTCCAGCAGCGCCAGGTGCGCGTACGCGCCCTGGAGGACGCCCGGCACCGGGCGCGGGTCCCGCCGCCAGCCCACCCGGTGCAGGCTGCCGCCGGGCCGCCACAGCGGGACCAGTTCGTCCAGCACGGCCAGCTTGGTGTGGTGCGTCTCGTGCACCAGCACTTCGACCAGCTCGCGCCGGTCGGCCGGCAACTGGGCCAGGACGGCGCCGGGCGCGGTCCGCACGGTGGCGCTCAGCGGCGGTCCGCCGCCCGGCGACGGAGCCAGCGGGACGACGGCACGCACCAGCGCCAGGGTCTCGGCGGCCCGCGCGGGGTGCGTCGCGGCCAGCAGGGCGTGCGCGTCGCGCCAGCGGGCGGCCCACGCGGCCGGGTCGGAGTACGGCCGCTCGGCCGCGGGCAGTGCCGCCGGCCCGATGCCGCCCGGGGGCACCCGGTGGGGGTCGACGTCGTCGAGTACGGCGGTGCCGCCGGGCAGGGTGTGCAGCGCCGACCAGGCCAGGGTGCCGTCGGCGGTCCACCGGGTGCCGGGTCCGGCCGGGGCGGCCCCGGACAGCAGCAGTGTCCGGCCCGCGCCGTCGGTGACGCGGAGGACTCCGGAGCGGCCGCTGAGCCGGGCCCGGCCCCGGGCGCAGCGCAGCAGCCCGGCACCGGGCAGCGGCAGGGTGCCGGCGGGCAGCGCCCGGGTGGTGGTGAAGCGGCAGCCGGCGCGCAGGGCGGCGGCGACGGCCACCGCGCCCAGCCCGGCGAGACCCTCGGCGAACTCCGGGCCGTCGGGCGCGGCGAGCGCCGAGGCCAGCCAGGCCCCGGTCGTCGGATAGTCGAGGACGGCGCGGACGGCCGGGGCGTCGGACCGCTCGGCCCGCTCCAGCAGCGCCCAGTCGTCCTCGAAGCGCCGCCGCACCCCCGCGGGCAGGGTGCCGCGCACGCGGTCGAAGCGGACCAGGAGGGACTTCAGCAGCAGCATCCGCCGGGTGTGCAGGGCGGCGCCCAGGGCCGCGGTGGCGGCGGGCAGCGGCCGGGTGCGGGCCAAGGCGCCGAGGATCTCGGGCGGGACCGGTCCGCGAGCGGGGGCGGCCGGGGCCGCCGGCCGTATGTCCCCCAGGGGTCCCACGGCTCCCGGGGTCATGCCACGGTGTCCTCGCCGCGTAAGGGCTGCCGCACGGGACCGGCCGAAAACGCACGCCCGGGCCGGCCCGGCGTGATCTCGTCGTCCCCGCCGGTGGTGTACCAGACCCGGCGCAGCCCGTCCGGGTCGGCGAGCACCCCGGCGACCGCCGCGAGCACCGCCGGATCGTCCATGGCACGCAGTGTCCGCAGGTCGACGTCGGTGAGGTCGGGCGGGAACACGGCCTCTTCGGCGTCCTCGCCGAGGCCGGCCCCCCGTGTCCTAAGCTCCCCCACCCTCGGCTCCTCCCTGCCCTACGCCCGCCCCGCACAGCCGCAGTGGCTGCCCACTTCTTCCCGACAGGCCGGAACCAGAAACCCTGGACGGCTCAACTCCGGTCAAGTTCGCGCGCGTCGGCCCACTCCTGGGACCACGGCCACCACGGTGGGGCCGTTTCCCGCCAGTCCGGCTCGGGCAGCGACCGGGCGTCGGGGGGCGGCGGTTGCCGTTCCGCCCGCCGGGTCAGCTCGACATCGCCCCAGTCGACCTCGCGCAGCGCCCCGACGAGCCGCTGCCACTGCTCCAGGGCCGCCCGGAACGCGCCACGGGCCGCGCCGGGGCGTCCCATCAGCGCCAGCACCGCCCCGCAGCCGTGCCGGGCGCGGGCGGCCGTCACCGAGCCGGGGTCGCCGCCGTGGGCCGCCTCCGCCTCCCGCTCGGCGTTCTCGTACGCCTGCAACGCCTCCATCAGCACCGGCGCGCCCGCGTGGTACCAGCCCTCCAGCCGCACCCGGCCCAACTGGAGCCAGACCTCGGCCCGTACGGCCGCGTCGGTCGCCGCGCGCACCGCCTGGCCGAGCAGGTGCCGGCTCTCGAACAGGTCGGGCAGGAAGCCGACATGGCGGAAGCGCTGGGCGAGCGCGCTGCCGACCAGGCCCTGGAGCCGGCCGCGGTGGGCGGACCGGGCGGGCAGCGACTTCAGCGCCTCGCGCAGCACGTACTCGGCCCGGTCCACCACCCCGGCCCCGTCACCGGCGGAGGCCCGCCGCAGCAGCGACTCGCCCCAGGCGGTGAGGAGCTGGACGCGCAGCGGGCCGTCGGCGGGGGCGAGCAGCACGGCCCGCTCGTAGGCCGCGTCGGCCTCCCCGGTCTCCCCGGCCGCGTCGTGGAACGCGGCCAGCGCGGCCAGGCACGGCAGCAACAGGTCCGGATCGTCCCCGGCGGCCTCCAGCGCCTCGCCGAGCGCCCGCCGGAGCTCGGCGTCCTCGACGTCGGCCCTGTGCAGTGCCCGCGCGAGGTCGAGCAACGCGGGCCCCCGTACGGCGTCGGGCACCCGCTCCCGCGCCAGCACGGCGCAGGCCTCCCGCAGTACGGGCTCGGCGGCACCGGGGCGCCGCAGATCGAGCAGGACCCGCCCGCGCAGCAACAGCCGCGCCCGGTGGGCGGTCACCTCCCAGGGCACGCCGTCCCGGCTCGCGGGGGACGGCTCAGGATCAGCGGCGCCGGGTACGACGGTGTCCGTGCCGCCGACGTCGTGTCCGGAACCGTCGTCACCGGTACGGCCGTACGTGCCCCCGGCGTCACCGGCGCCGGGGTGGGCGACCCCCCTGTCGGCAGAGCCGTCGCCGGCGTCACCGGACCCGCTGCCACCGGACGCGCCGTCAGCGGGCCCGCCGGCACCGGACCCGCCGTCACCCAGGATCGCGTCCCCGGCCTCCCCGAGGCCGGGACGCCAGTCGCGGGCCACGGCGGTGATGCGCGGCCAGGGCGGGACCTCGCCGTCCAGGGCGTCGAGCGCTTCCGTCAGGTGGTCCCCCTCCGCCGTGAGCTGCCACAGCTCACGGCGGCACGAGGCCAGTTCCAGCGCCGCTTCCGCCCGTTCCCGGCTGTCGGCCGGAGCCACCCCGTACGCGGCGGCGAGTTCGGCCGCCGCCTCCCGCAGCAGCCCGGCGCGCCGCCCCTCGGCCCGTGCGCCCGCCGTACCGGCCTCCGCGCGGAGCACGCGGCCGAGGACCAGGCGCGCCCGGGCCACGGGACCGGGGCCGTCGGCGCCCGTGCCCGCCGTGGCGACGCGGGCCTGTTCCCGGGCCCGGCGCAGCATCTCCGGGTCCGCCAGCTGCCGCCACCGGTCGAGCAGCCGCTCCGCCTCGGTAAGCGGGTCGGGAGTGACCAGGTCCGGCAGGTAGAAGCGCAGCACGCGCGCGGGGATACGGGCGAACAGCTCGGCCTCGACGTTGCCGCCGTCCCGCGCAGCGCCGTCCTCGGCGGAGCGCTCCGTACCGGCGTCCGGGTCGTGGTCGGCGAGCCGGGCCGCGGCCAGGGCGGCGAAGTTGCGGGTGCCCTTGCCGAAGTGCCGTTCCACGTAGGCCGAGCAGTGCTTGAGGACGAGCCCGGCGGTGTCCTGGTCGAGGGAGGACAGCAGCAGGTCCTGCATGCGCGGCGAGTACGCGAAGCACGGCTGCTTCTCGGTGCCGGGCAGTTGCCGCAGCAGTCCGCCGAGCAGCACCTCGGCCAGTTCCATGGGACCGGTGTCGGGCAGCATGGCCCGCTGCACCAGCCGCATCACGGGGAGGGTGAGGGGCGCGGCGGCGAGGTAGACGGCGAGCCGGAGGGCGCCGGGTGAGGCGCCGGCGCGGAAGGCGCGCAACAGCTCCTCGTCGCTGCGCGCCGGCGCCGCGGCGGGGACGGCTCCCGGTGCGGCGGCGGGGTGGGCGAAGCCGGCCCAGGCGTGCTCGCGGGTCGGCCCGGTGCCGGCGAGCAGCCGGGCGAAGGCCGCGAACGCCTCCGGGGTGGGCTGGAGCACCGGCACGGGCCGCGCCCGGGGCGGTGGTTCCTCCGCCTCTTCCCACGGCTCGTCCTCGGGCAGGAAGTCGAGGCGCCCTCCCGACTCTCCGGTGCGGACCAGCAGGCCGGGCTCGGCGGGCAGCGCGGTACGGCCCCACAGCCGGGGCGGCAGCGGCTGGACCACGGCCAGCGGGGCGGTGCGCGGCCAGCCGTGCAGCAGGCGCTGCGCGGTGCCGTCCTGCCACAGGGGGCCGACGCAGTCGCTGATGACGAAGGTGAGCCGGCGCCCGCTGGGGTCGTGCAGCTCGTCGGCGGGCCGCAGCCGGGTGCGCCGGCCGGGACCGACGGTCGTACCGACGAGGGGGGTGCCGCGGTCGTCGGCGTAGAGCTGGTGGACGCGGACGGAGGCGAACGCACCGGACTGCTGGCAGGCCTGGCGCAGTTCCTCGACCATCTCGCCCCAGACGGCCATGGCCGGCCCGGTGTCCATGAGCAGCTGGACGTCGCAGCGCCGGTCGCGGCCGGGCCGGGTGACGGGGAGCAGGATGCCGCTGGCGGCGGCCCGGTCGGCGGTGGCCGCCTCGTCGATCCGCTCGTCCCGGCCGTGTGCGGAGGCGGTGCGGTAGCGGCCGAGGGCACGCAGTGCCTTTTGCAGGCCGAGCAGTCCGGGCAGGGCGCCGGCGGCGGGGGCGCGGACCGGGAAGGCCGCGGGGTCGCCGTCGGAGCGGGCGTAGGGGGCGGAGCTCGGGGTGTGCAGCGGGACGGCGGGGGCGGGCGCGTCCGCGCGGAGCGGCTGCGGGCTGCCGGGGCCGTCCGGGGGCACGTCCTGCGTCCCCGGACCGGACGCGCCGCCCGTGCCGGAGGGACCGGAGGAACCCGCGGCGCCTCCGGAACCCGAGGAACCGGTGGAGCCGGGCGGGCCGTCGGGGCCGGTGCCGGACGTGTCGTCGGGGTCGCCGGGCGCGCCCGTGGCCAGCCGCCGGGCCAGCCAGAGCGCGTCGGCCACGTCCTCGGCGGTCGGCTGGAGCCCGCCCTGGCGCAGCTTGCCGATCAGCTCGTCCAGGCGCATCCCCGGCATCCGCCTCTCACCTCGTACGGTCGAGCGGTTGCATCAGCATCTCGGCGATCCGCTCGCGGGTGAGGCCCTGCGCGTGCGGATCGTACTGCGTGAGGAACAGGGCGTTGAGGAGCTGGTCGGCGGCGAGCACCTCGCCGGGTTCCCGCTCCAGGAAGCGGCGGATGAGATCGCCGCCGGCGGCGACGCCGTCCGCGCCGAGGTGTGCCTCGACCATGGCGGTGAGCTGCTCCTCGCCGGGCGGGTCCAGTTCGAGCTGGACGCAGCGGCGCAGCAGCGGGGCGGGGAAGTCGCGTTCGCCGTTGGAGGTCATCACGATGACCGGGAACGCGGTGCACGCGACGCGCCCGCCGCGCACGGCCACCCGGTCGCCGTCGTGCGTGAGCACCTCGACGACGGGTTCCCGGTCGGCCAGCCGTTCCAGCTCGGGGACCGAGAACTCGCCCTCCTCCAGGGTGTTCAACAGGTCGTTGGGCAGGTCGAGGTCGCTCTTGTCCAGCTCGTCGATGAGCAGGACGCGGGGCCGCTCGGCGGGCAGGAGCGCGGTGCCGAGCGGTCCGAGGCGGATGTAGGAGCCGATCCCGGAGGCCGTGGTACCGCGGTCGCCCCCGCCGGCGCGCTCCAGCTGGACGTCCTGGAGCCGGGCGATGGCGTCGTACCGGTACAGGCCGTCCTGGAGGGTGGTACGGCTGACGACGGGCCAGCGCAGCACCTTGCCCAGGCCGAGTTCATGGGCGATCGCGTACGCCAGGGTCGACTTGCCGGTGCCCGGGTTGCCGGTGACCAGCAGGGGCCGGCGCAGATAGAGGGCCGCGTTGACCGCGTCGACCTCGGCCGGCCGGGGCGCGTAGTTCTCGACCAGGCGGCGGCGCACGCCGAGCCGGCGGGCGCTGCTGGGATCTTCCGGGCCGCTGTCCGCGCCGTCCCGGGAGGCGGCGAAGTCACGCCACGGCGGCGGCGCCGGCAACCGCCGCATGCCGTCGTGCGGCTGACCCACTCCGCGGTAGATCCGCCAGTCGTTCACCTTGGGCTCCTCCCGGCTCTGGTGATCATGCAGCGGGCCCGGCCGTCCGACGTACGAGGCTACCGCCCGTCGGCCGCGCCCGCCGAGGTTCGCGGCGTACGGCGCCCCCTCCGCCCCTTCCGCGAACACCCGTCCGACTCGGCGGAGTTGACGGGGCGCGCGCCGGGAGCGGCGGGGCGCCGGCGGGTCAGCCGCCGGGCGCGGCCAGCGGCGGCGGTCGCATGCTCTCCGTCCCGTACGGCGTCCGGTCCGGCGGCGGGTCGAACAGTACGGCGATCTTGCCGCGCAGGCCGTGTGCCCGGGCGGTGTCCGGATCGGCCAGGCGGATGCGCAGATCGCGGACCGGACCGTGCAGCCCGTCCGCGTGCCCGGCGAGGCCCAGCAGGTCGGCGGCCTGCCGGTGGAAGTCCCCGCACTCGTCGTGATCGTGCTGGTCGCGGCGCCACAGCACCACCGCGTGCCCGGACCGCAGCGCGTCCCGCATCGCCGCGTAGCCCTCACCGCTGCCGACGGGACCGCAGTAGACGGGCACGGACGCGTCGCTCATCGCCGACAGGGCGCCGTAGTACGGGAACCTGCCCCCGGCCCGGGCCCCCGGCGGATGCCCCTCGGCGGCGGGCCGCCCGTTGAGCGTCCCGTGCGCCAGCGGTCCGCGCAGGACGCCCTTCCAGCGGCGGCGCCACTCCGGGGAGGGCGGCAGGCCGTTGCGCCGGACGTCCCGGACGACGACGGTCCGCCGCATCCCGAGCGGCAGGGCCCGCTCGTCCACGAAGTCGTCGTCCTCGTCGTACTCGTCGCCCTCGTCACCCTCGTGGTTCTCGTCGTCGAAGGCCGTGGTGGCCGTGGCGGCTGTGGTGGGCGACGGATCGGGGAGCAACTGCCAGTCGTCCACCGGGAGGTCGAACAGCTTGCGGGGCAGGAAGACCTCGATCGCCGCGAGGTGCTCTCCGTGGTCGCCCTGGTTCAGCGCCGTGGCCAACGGCTCCCGCAGCACCCGCGCCAGCTCCTCGGCCCGCACCCCCCGGTCGTCCCCGTCGACCGGCGTGACGTCCTGCCCGCCGTAGATCAACTGCACGCTCCAGGGGTGCCGGCCGTAGGTGGCCGGGCCGACCTTGACGAGGACGTCGGTGCGGGTGCCGGGGGAAAGGGTGGGGAGGGACGGGACGGTGGCGTGCGGCTGGATCGCGTGGCCTCCCGCGGGCGGGTGAGCGGACCCGGCGGGAAGCGGCGCCGCGCCGGGCCCGGTGGATGACGGCGCACCGAGGCACTCGACGGTGGACGGCGCTTCGAGGGCAGAGGGCGCTTCCAGGACGGACAGTGCTTCCGGGACGGACGACGCTTCCAGGGCGCCGACCGGGGTCGGCACGTCGACGGCTCCGCTCTGTGCCGGAACGGCCTGCGCCGGAGCCACGACCGCCCCGTTCGGCACGGGCACTCCGTTGGAGGGGCTGCCGGACCTGCCACCGGACATGCCATCGGGCTGACTGCCGGGCGGGCCACCGAGCCCGCTGCCGTACGGGCCGTCAGGCCGGCCGCCGGACAGCCCACCGGGCACAGCCGGGGTAGGGCCGTCGGCCGGCCCCGCCCCCTCGGCGCCCTCCAGCAGCGCGCGGATCGCCTCGCCGACCGCCCAGTGCCGGTGACCGGCGGCCTGCCCGGCTATCCACTCGGTGAACGCCCGCAGCCGCTCCGCCTCCACCTCCCCGGCGTGCTCGCGCGCGGCCTTGCGGGCCACCCGGGCGGCGTACAGCAGTACGGCGTCCAGGTCGACCAGCGTGCCACCGCCGCCGGGGTCCAGCGTGCGCAGGCCGTACAGCAGCGCGGCGCCCTCGCGCCAGGTGCGGACGTTCCGCAGCACCAGCGACGGCAGCCGTTCGCCCCGCACCTGCTCCTTCACGTCCTCCACGAGGTGGACGACCTCGCCCGCCCCGGCCGGCGGCGGCAGGTGCGCGAGATGGCCGTACAGCCGGGTGCGCAGTTCGGTGCTGATTCCGGAGACGGAGGACGTGTGACCGGGCAGGGTGGCCTGGACGGCGGTCCAGTGCGGGTACGGCGAGGAGGCGCCGAGGAGGCTCGCGTGATGGAGGTCGTGGGCGCGCAGCACCTCGCGCACCGCGCGTCCGGCCTCGCGCGAGTCCAGCAGTTCGTACAGCGCGGTGACCGGTACGGCGACGCCCTCCTCCCGCCGGCGCCCTTTGATCACGCCGATGACGGAGCCGTGCCGCAGGTCGAGCGCCGGTCCGCCGGAGAGTCCGCCGACGGGCAGGATGCCGGTGAGCAGCAGGGCGCGGGCGTCGGAACCGGCGAGTTCGCCGCTGCCCTGCCGGATGCCCAGCTCGCCGGTCTGCACCGACCAGCCGTAGAGCCCGAGCGGGGTGCGCGGTCCGGCTTCCCGGTCGCCGAGCCACAGGCAGCGCACCTCGTCGGCGCCGGTCACCCGGACGAGCGCGAGGTCGGGGAACGGCCAGGGGTCACGCGCCGGCCGCCCGGCCTCGGGCCGGGGCGCGACGACGACGGCCGTCCCGGTGCCGCCGCGCGGCTCCCAGGCGCCGTCGGCGGTGCGCTCCTGCCAGGTCACGCTCAGGGCGCTCTGCCCTCGGCACACCGCGGCTCCCCCCTTCCCCACGACGTGGGCGCAGGTCAACAGCCAACCCGGGGCTATGAAGAACCCCGACCCCCAGTACGAGTCACGGTCCGTTGCATACCCGTCACCCGGTGCGCCGATGCGCGCGAGGGAGGGGCGCACCATCTCGTCGAAGGCGCTCATACGGCGCCGGGAGCCGGGGACTGCGGCGGTACGACCGGGCCGCCCGTCGTCGCCGGGTCCGCCCCGTCCGCTGCCGTGGCCGGTTCGGTCCAGGTCAGGGACACGGTGAGGGAGGATGTGCCGCCGCCCTCGGCGATGGCACTCACGATCTTGCCGGACTGCGCCGTCAGTTCGATACCGAAGCCGACGGAGACCTCGACGGGTGCCGGTGTGTCCAGACCGGCGCGCAGGGAGCGCACGACGCCACCGACCGTGCCGGCCAGTCCCCCCGCCATGTCGATGACCCGGTCGCCGAGCCCGGTGTCCCAGTAGCCGTCCTCGTCCAGCGCCTCCTCGGCGGCGGCGCTGATCCTCGCCCAGACGACGGTTCCGTCGTCCAGGCGCACGCGTTCGATTCCTCCAGCCATGACGCCCCCGTTCGCCGATGGGAGGAGAAGGCTAACTCCCGGGGAGGAAGAGGGGGAGGGGAAGAGGTGGGCCGGCGAAGGATACGGCCGGTGGCCGCCCCTACTCGTCCTCCTCGTCATCGAGCCGCGCGAGCCAGGTGGCCAGGCGTTCCACGGGCACCTCGAAGTCCGGGTTCAGGTCCACGAACGTACGCAACTGCTCCGCCAGCCACTCGAAGGTGACCTCTTCCTCGCCACGCCGCTTCTCCAACTCCTCGATACCGCGGTCGGTGAAGTACATCGGTGCCCATCTCCAGCAGATACATCAGCCTGACAACAACTCCCACCAGCCTATGTCGCCGCCGGGTCCCGGCCGGGACCAGTGGGACCCCGCCGGGACCGGCCCGGACGGCCGGGCTCGGCCCGGTCCCGTCGCGGCGTCCCCCGAACGAGCGCCTTGACTTCCGACGGCCACGATATATCGTGATTCTCGGAGAACGCGATATGGCGTGTCGCGACACGTGCCCTGGCCAGCCGAGGAGGCCCCATGCCCGAGTGGTCCGTCACCGAACCCCAGAAGCTGACCTTCGACACCCCCGTGCGCGACCTCCAGGTCCGCATCGTCAACGGCACGGTGAACGTGGTGGGCACGGACGAGGGCTCGGCCCGCCTGGAGGTCTCGGAACTGGAAGGCCCGCCCCTGATCGTCACCCGGAACGGCACCACCCTCACGGTGGCCTACGAGGACCTGCCCTGGAAGGGCTTCCTCAAGTGGCTCGACCGGAAGGGCTGGCGCCGCAGCGCCGTCGTCTCCCTCGCGGTCCCCGCCGACACGCGCGTGGAGGTGGGCGTGGTCGGCGCCGCCGCGGTCGTCTCCGGCATCCGCGGCCCCGCGGTGGTCAAGGGGGTGACCGGCGACACCACCCTGGTCGGGGTGTCGGGCCCGGTCCGCGCGGACACCGTCTCGGGGAGCCTGGAGGCCCAGGCGGTCACCGGCGACCTGCGGTACCACTCGGTCTCCGGCGACCTGACCGTGGTCGAGGGCTCCGGCTCCTCCGTGCGCGCCGACACCGTCAGCGGCTCCATGATCGTCGACCTGGACCCGGACGGCCCCACGGACATCGGCCTCACCAGCGTCTCGGGCGAGATCGCCATCCGCCTGCCGCACCCGGCCGACGCCGAGGTGGAGGCGAACACCGCGAGCGGCACGATCTCCAACGCCTTCGACGGTCTGCGGGTGCACGGCCAGTGGGGCACGCACAAGATCACCGGACGCCTCGGCGCCGGCACCGGCAAACTGCGCGCCACCACGGTCTCCGGTTCGATCGCCCTGCTGCGCCGCCCACCCCGGGACGACGACGAGAGCACCCCCTGGGAGACCGCGCCCCACCCGGCCGACCACTCCCCCGGCACTCCGGGAGACAATTCCGTCTCCGGCCGGGACGCCGCCGGGGACACCACCGGCACCGCCGGTGGCCCCGCTTCCACCGGCGACCCGGCCGACGGAACGACCGACAAGAAGGTGCTCTGACATGCCTCCCGTCTTCGCCCACGGCCGCCTCCGCCTGTACCTGCTCAAGCTGCTCGACGAGGCCCCGCGCCACGGCTACGAGGTCATCAGGCTTCTTGAGGAGCGCTTCCAGGGCCTGTACGCCCCCTCGGCCGGCACGGTCTACCCCCGCCTGGCCAAGCTGGAGGCGGAGGGCCTGGTCCGGCACACCACCGAGGGCGGCCGCAAGGTGTACGCCATCACGGACGCCGGCCGCGCCGAACTCGCCGACCGCAGCGGTGAGCTGGCCGACCTGGAGCTGGAGATCCGCGAGTCGGTCGCGGAACTGGCCGCCGAGATAAGGGCCGACGTGCGCGGCGCCGCCGGCGACCTGCGCCGCGAGGTGCGCGCCGCCGCCTCCGAGGCCCGCCGTGGCACCAAGGCGTCCGGGGCCGAGCACTCCTTCGGGGAGTACGGCGAGATGAGCGAGAAGGAGGCCTGGAAGACCGCCAAGGAGGAGATGCGCCGGGTCAAGCAGGAGTGGAAGGAGCAGGCGCGGCGCGCCAAGGACGAGAGCCGCCGGGCCCGCGAGGAGGCCCAGCGGGCCCGCCGCCAGGCCCAGGAGGCACAGGCACGGGCACGGGCCCAGGCGCAGGAGGAGATGCAGCGCATCGCCCGCCGCGTCCAGGACCGCGTCCAGGACCACTTCACGCGCGGCGACTGGCCGACCGGCGTCCGCGAGGGCCTGACGGAACTGGCCAAGGAGCTCGGGGACTTGGGCAAGGACTTCAGCAGGGACTGGACCTTCGGCCGCCCCGCCGAAGAACCGCATCACACCTCCCCCCGGGAGGACTTCCCCGCCGACTACGAGCCCTCCTGGGCCCACGAGGACACCACCGGCGACCCGGCCCGCGACCTGGACCGCCTCCTGGACCGCTTCCGCGACGACATCCGCGACGCGGCCCGCGACCACGGCGTCACCCCCACCCAACTCCGCGAGGCCCGCCACCACCTCTCCACAGCGGCGGCTCACATCGCAGCCCTGCTCCACGCCCCCAAGCCCTGACACCAGCCAACCGAGCCAGGACTCTCACACCCCAGCCGACCGAGCCCAGGCCCTGACACCTCAGCCAACCGAGCCAGGCCCCTGGTACCTCAGCGAACCGAGCCGACCGGCCGCCCAGCCATCCCGACCGATCCGGGCGGGCGGGCGGCCGGGCGCCGAAGTCTCTCCACGGCCGAGGCCAGACGGACCCCTACCTCAACCCGCCCGAACCGGGCCGAAGCCCCCTACCACCCGCCCCACCCGGACGGGGCGGCCGGTCACCCCGCCCCCCGAGGCGAAGCCTCCGGACGTCCACCTCCCAGCGGACCGAGTCGGGTGGGCGGGTGGGAAAGCATCCGGGGTCCGGGGCGGAGCCCCGAGGCGTCCACCTCCCAGCCGACCGAGTCGGGTGGGCGGGTGGGAAAACACCGCCAAGGCGAAGCCAACGCTCACCCCCCAGCCAACCGAGCCGCCGGGCACACCCGCGACACCCCTTCAAACGTCACCCCGTGATCCGCCAACACCTCCCCCGCCACCCCCGGCACCACGGTGAGCGCCAACAGCAGATGCTCGGCGTCCACGGACCGCGCCCCACCGTCCTGCGCGTGCGCGAACGCCCCCTCGACCACCGCCCGGGCGTCCTTGGTGAACCGCTCGAACATCAATGCCTCCCGTACTTCTTGTGCACGGCCTGCCTGCTGACACCCAACTCCGTGGCGATCTCCTGCCACGACCAGCCCTGATTGCGCGCGCTGCGCACCTGTACCGCCTCCAACTGCTCCAGCAGCCGGCGCAGCGCGGCCACGGCCCGCAGTCCGACCCGTGGATCACGGTCACCGGCGCGCTCGGCGAGATCGGTTGCCTCACTCATATTGTCAATCTAGGTTGACACCCCTCAGACGTCAACCCCAGTTGACAGCCAAGACGTGCGAAAGGCGGGCCCGAGATCCCGGACCCGCCTCCCGACCTCTCAACCGCTGGGCCTCCCAGCCGCTCGACCGTTCAGCCCAACAGACCCCCAAACATCAGGAGTTGGTCAGCACGATCTTCCCGAACTGCTCCCCGGAAGCCAGCCGTTCGAAGCCCTCCCGGGCCCGGTCCAGCGGCAGCTCCTCGTCGATGACGGGTCGCACCCCCGTCGCGGCGCAGAAGGCGAGCAGGTCCTCCAGCTCGTCCTTGGTGCCCATGGTGGAGCCGACCACCTTCAGTTCGAGGAAGAAGATCCGGGTCAGCTCGGCGTGCGAGGGCCGGTCCCCACTGGTGGCACCGGAGATGACGAGCGTCCCGCCGGGCCGCAGGGACTTCACGGAGTGGGACCAGGTGGCGGCGCCGACGGTCTCGATGACGGCGTCCACCCGCTGCGGCAGCCGCGCCCCGGGCTCCACGGCCTCCACCGCGCCCAGCTCCAGGGCCCGCTTCCGCTTGGCCTCGTCCCGGCTGGTGGCGAAGACCCGCAGTCCGGCGGCCTTGCCGAGGACGATCGCGGCCGTGGCGACACCGCCGCCCGCGCCCTGCACGAGGACCGAGTCACCGGGTCGTACCCCGGCGTTGGTGAACAGCATCCGGTACGCCGTCAGCCAGGCGGTCGGCAGACAGGCCGCCTCGGCGAAGGACAGCTCCTTCGGCTTGGGCAGGATGTTCCAGGTCGGCACGGCGACCTGTTCGGCGAAGGTGCCCTGGTACCGCTCGGTGAGGATGGAGCGCGGCTCGTCGGGGCCGACGCCGTGGCCGGTCTGGCCGATGACGGAGTGCAGGACGACCTCGTTGCCGTCCGCGTCGACTCCGGCGGCGTCGCAGCCGAGGATCATGGGCAGCCGGTCCTCCGGGAGGCCGACGCCTCGCAGGGACCAGAGGTCGTGGTGATTGAGGGAAGCGGCCCGCACGGTGACGGTGCTCCAGCCGGGGCGGGCCTCGGGAGCCGGGCGCTCTCCCAACTCAAGGCCGGTGAGCGGCTGGTCGCGGTCGATTCGGGCGGCGTAGACGGCGAACATGCTGCCGACGATAGGTGCGCGTTGCGGCCGACGGAACCAGGACCCCGTGTGACACATGCCCTCTTGCGCGACGACACCCGTGCGGCGCACGCCCACCGGCACCCGCGAACGGCACCGTCCGAACCGCGGGACGGGCGGGCGGGTGCACCAAAGGACCGGCCCCGTCCGCACGGACGGGGCCGGTCAGCACTACCCAGCTCTACGAAGAAGCACTACCCAGCACCACGCGGCGCTCCTCGGAGTTCCTCGGAGCTACTCGGCGCCACTCGGAACTCCTCGGCGCAACGTCACCGACGAGCCACGCCCTCGGCCCGCGCGGCGGCGGCGACCGCCGACGTGACGGCGGGAGCGACCCGCTCGTCGAACGGAGAGGGGATCACGTAGTCGGCGGCGAGATCGTCACCGACCACCGCGGCCAGCGCCTCGGCGGCGGCGATCTTCATCCCCTCGGTGATCCGCGTGGCCCGCACCTGGAGCGCGCCCGCGAAGATCCCGGGGAAGGCCAGCACGTTGTTGATCTGGTTCGGGAAGTCCGAGCGACCGGTGGCGACGACCGCGGCGTACTTGTGCGCGACGTCCGGGTGCACCTCGGGGTTCGGGTTGGCCATCGCGAACACGAAGGCGCCCTCGGCCATGGAGGCGACGGCCTCCTCGGGGACCGTACCGCCGGAGACGCCGATGAAGACGTCGGCGCCCGCGAGGGCGTCCTCCAGCGAGCCGGTGAGGCCGGCCTTGTTCGTGAAGCCGGCCACTTCCCGCTTGACCGGGGTCAGGTCCCCCCGCTCGGCCGACACCACGCCCTTGCGGTCGGCCACCGCCACGTCACCGATGCCGGCCTCGATCAGCATCTTGGCGATGGCGACACCGGCCGCGCCGGCACCGGAGATGACGGCCCGCAACTGACCGATCTCGCGCCCGCTGAGCCGCGCCGCGTTCCGCAGCGCCGCGAGCGTCACGACGGCCGTACCGTGCTGGTCGTCGTGGAAGACCGGGATGTCCAGGCGCTCCTGGAGCCGGCGCTCGATCTCGAAGCACCGGGGCGCCGAGATGTCCTCCAGGTTGACTCCGCCGAAGGAGGGAGCGAGCCGGACGACGGTCTCGACGATGTCGTCCACGTCGGTGCAGTCGAGCGCGATCGGCACCGCGTCGACGCCGCCGAACTGCTTGAACAGGATCGCCTTGCCCTCCATCACGGGGAGGGAGGCCTGGGGACCGATGTCCCCGAGTCCGAGCACGGCCGTACCGTCGGTGACGACGGCGACCACGTTGGACTTCCATGTGTAGTCGTTGACCAGCTCCGGCGCTTCCGCGATCGCGGTGCACACGCGCGCGACGCCGGGCGTGTACGCGAGGGAAAGGTCGTCCTTGTCGCGGACCGGCACGGTGGCCTGCACGGCCATCTTGCCGCCGCGGTGCAGCGCGAACGCCGGATCGAAGGAATCGAGGGGCTCCGCCCCGCCGTCCTGGTCCGTCGTGCCGTCGCTGCGAGGATTGACGATCTCCGCTGCCACTTTGTTGTACCCCTTAGGTATGCATGGTTTGAGGGTCGACCACTCCTGGTGAGGGGTGGGCGGGCACCGCGTACGGCTCGATTGCGGATACGTACGAGCTCATACGCGACGGGCGCGCCGCACACGCGCCCTGAGCCCCGGATGAGGGGTGTAAAGAACCTTCTTACCGGACGGACGGCGCCCGCGACGAGTCCAATAGGTGCAAGGTCACATCACGGAACCGGAAGACGACACGCAGATGACGCGCGGGGGTGGACCGGAATGGCCCGAAAACACCCGAGAGCGGCCGATGGGGCAGGCGAAGGAGTGACCGCATCCTGAGACAGGCTGAAGATTTTCCGGCCGGCGCGCTGGATTCCCGCAGATGTTCGGTGGCGATGGACCAAGGATGTACCGACCTGATGCGGTTCGGGGGTCACCCGTTATCCGATTTTGACATGGCGACGCCCCTGATTGGCGCAGACCGAATGGCAAGATGCCGTAAACCCACGAGGTCGCGACACCCGAAGGTGTGTGTTTCCGTCGACCCATCGGCAACTCTTCCATCCGCCGGAGGAACCACGATGACCGCAAGCTCCACCCGTCGTACGACCGCAGCGCGCTCCCGTCTGGCCGCGGCCGGCGCGATCGCGGTCGCAGGGGCCCTGCTGATCACCGGTTGCGGTGACCAGACCAAGGACAAGAACGAGAACTCCGGCAGCGCTTCCGCCAGCAGCGCCCCGCTCGCCGACAAGCTCCCGCAGGAGATCCGGAGCAAGGGCACGATCAGGGTCGGTTCGGACATCGCGTACGCCCCGGTGGAGTACAAGGACTCCGCCGGCAAGGTCGTCGGCCTGGACCCCGACCTGGCGGCGGCCCTCGGCAAGCAGCTCGGGGTGACGTTCGACTTCCAGAACGGCACCTTCGACGCCCTGCTCACCGGTCTGCGCTCGGACCGGTACGACATCGCCATGTCGGCCATGACGGACAACAAGAACCGTCAGGAGGGCGTGGACCCGGACACCGGCAAGAAGGTCGGTGAGGGCGTCGACTTCGTCGACTACCTGACCGCCGGTGTCTCCATATACACCCGCAAGGGCGACACCAAGGGCATCACGACCTGGGACGACCTGTGCGGCAAGAAGCTCGCCGTCCAGCGCGGCACCACCTCGGAGGACCTGGCCAAGCAGCAGGCCAAGAAGTGTCCGAGCGGCAAGAAGCTCGCCATCGAGGCCTTCGACGACAACCAGCAGGCCCAGACCCGGCTGCGCTCGGGCGGCGCGGACGCCGTTTCCGCCGACTTCCCGGTGGCGGCGTACGCGGTGAAGACCTCCGGCGGCGGCAAGGACTTCGAGATCGTCGGCGACCAGGTCGAGGCGGCCCCGTACGGCATCGCGGTCTCCAGGAAGGAGACCCAGCTGCGCGACGCCCTCCAGGCCGCGATGGACGCGATCATCAAGAACGGCGAGTACCAGAGGATCCTCGAAAAGTGGGGCGCGCAGGACGGCGCCGTCAAGGAGTCCGTGATCAACGGCGGTAAGTGACCCGCGGCACCAAGCGGCCACTGAGAGGCAATTCCCGTGACTGACATCGACAAGACGGCGGGGCCGGTGGACACGCCCCCGGCCGGCGCGGAGGCCATCAAGGCCATTCCGGTCCGGCACTACGGACGCTATGTCTCCGCCGTCATCGCGATCGCGCTCCTCGTCGCGATCATCTACGCGTTCGGCCAGGGCCGGATCAACTGGCACGCGGTGCCGGACTACTTCTTCGACGACCGCATCCTCACCGGTGTCGGCAAGACCCTCCTGCTGACGGTGCTGTCGATGCTGATCGGCATCGTCGGCGGCATCGTCCTCGCGGTGATGCGGCTGTCGAAGAACCCGGTGACCTCGTCCATCGCCTGGTTCTACATCTGGTTCTTCCGCGGTACCCCGGTCCTGGTCCAGCTGTTCCTCTGGTTCAACCTGGGCCTGGTCTTCGAGTACATCAACCTGATGCCGTTCTACAAGGACTACTGGTCGAACTTCATGACGCCGCTGCTGACGGCGTTGCTCGGCCTGGGCCTGAACGAGGCGGCGTACATGGCCGAGATCTGCCGGGCGGGCCTGCTGGCGGTGGACGAGGGCCAGACCGAGGCGGCCCACGCGCTCGGCATGAGCCACGGCAAGACGCTGCGCCGGGTGGTCATCCCGCAGGCGATGCGCGTGATCGTGCCGCCGACGGGCAACGAAGTGATCAACATGCTGAAGACGACCTCGCTCGTGGCGGCCGTCCAGTATCCCGAGCTGTTCCGTTACGCCCAGGACATCGGCCAGAACTCCGGCGCCCCGGTGGAGATGTACTTCCTCGCCGCGGCCTGGTACCTGATCATGACCTCGGTGCTGAGCGTCGGCCAGTACTACATCGAGCGGTACTACGCCCGCGGCTCCAGCCGCCAGTTGCCGCCGACGCCGTGGCAGAAGGTGAAGACCAACATGCTCTCCCTGGGCCGGCCTAAGGGAGGCATGGCATGACCGACAAGCTGAGCAAGATGCAGGACACCCCGGCCAAGGGCACCGTCCCGATGGTCAAGGCGCAGGACGTCCACAAGTCCTTCGGCCATGTCGAGGTGCTGAAGGGCATCGACCTGGAGGTCGAGCCGGGCGAGGTGTTCTGCCTCATCGGCCCCTCCGGTTCCGGCAAGTCGACCTTCCTGCGGTGCATCAACCACCTGGAGAAGATCAACGCCGGGCGGCTGTACGTCGACGGCGAGCTGGTCGGCTACCGCCAGCAGGGCGACAAGCTGTACGAGCTGCGCGACCGTGAGGTCGCGATGAAGCGCCGGGACATCGGCATGGTCTTCCAGCGCTTCAACCTGTTCCCGCACATGACGGCCGTGGAGAACGTCATGGAGGCGCCGGTGCAGGTCAAGGGCGCGAACCGGGCACAGGCCAAGGAGCGTGCCATGCAGTTGCTGGAGCGCGTGGGCCTGGCCGACCGGGCCGGGCACTACCCTTCGCAGCTCTCCGGCGGCCAGCAGCAGCGCGTGGCGATCGCCCGGGCGCTGGCGATGGACCCGAAGCTGATGCTGTTCGACGAGCCGACCTCGGCCCTGGACCCGGAGCTGGTCGGTGACGTCCTGGACGTCATGCGGGACCTCGCCGAGTCCGGCATGACCATGGTCGTCGTCACCCACGAGATGGGCTTCGCCCGCGAGGTGGGCGACAGCCTGGTGTTCATGGACGACGGTGTGGTGGTGGAATCCGGCCACCCGCGGGACGTCCTGACGAACCCGCAGCACGAGCGGACGCAGTCGTTCCTGTCCAAGGTGCTCTGAGCCAGGCGCACCGACGGGACGTGCTCCGACGTCACACCGGGCGAGGGCGGTACGGGACCTCCGTACCGCCCTCGCCCGTCAGGCGGGCGTTCGGCCGGGGACCGCTCAAGACGGGTGCCGGAGGACGCGGAAGAGGCGGTACGACTGCTCGTACCGCCTCTGTGCGTGTACGACTGCTCGTACCGCCTCTGTGCGTGCCGGGCGCCGGGCTACTTGACGGCGAGGAGCAGCGTGTCGGACGGCGAGCACCACACCGGCCGGGCCTCGCCGAAGCCCTGGGCGAGCAGGGTGCGCGTGTGCCACGCGGCCGACGGCACGTCCCCGTCCGCGTGTTCGCCGTAGATCTCGAAGCGGCGGGCGGTCGGCTCGGCGAGGACCGGGTCCTGGGCGGCGAGCTGCCACCAGTCCGCCCAGTCCAGGGCGCCGTCCCGCTTGGCCTGATCCATGCGGGCGTGGCGCTGGGCGCGCTCGGCCGCGTTGATCCGGGGCGTGGTGTCGTCGATCATGTGGTCCGCGTTCATGAAGACACCGCCGTCGCGGACCAGCCCCGCGACCTGACCGTAGAGGGCCGCGAGGGGTTCGCTGTGCAGCCAGTGGAGGGCCGTGGCGGTCAGTACGGCGTCGTAGGAGTCGTACGGCAGCTTGGCCGGCCAGTCGGGGTCCTTGAGGTCGGCGTTGACGAGGGAGACCCGGTCGTCGCCGGCGAAGGTGCCGTGGGCGATGGCGAGCAGCGCGGGGTCGAGGTCGACGCCGGTGCTGGTGGCGTCGGGGAAGCGCCGCAGCAGCCGGGCGGTGATGCTGCCGGTGCCGCACGCGAGGTCCAGCACGCGGGGGGCCGTGCCCACGAGCGCCTCGACCATGTCGAGCATGATCCGGAACCGTTCCTCACGGTCCGGCATGTACCACTCCTGCTGCCGGTCCCAGCTCTCCTGCCAAGCCGCCCAGTCGGTTCCGGTACTCGTCGTCATGGAACCCCGACTCCCCTCGGTTCGCGTAATACCCTGGAAGCACGACCGGCTGTTACCCGACCGCAGACCCGACGATAAAGCGCCTCCGTAAGGACTACAAGTGGAACTGGCCTATTACTCGGATTACGCCGTACGTCTCGTCAACAGCGAGGAACCGGCCCGGGGCAGGGACACCCTGACCACGGTCGAGGCCGTCCGCGATCTCTTCGGCGACAACTCGTCGGCGGCCCGCCGCGCCACCGACGCCGATGTCACGCGCTTCCGCTCGGTCCGGGCGCGGCTGCGCGGGGTCTTCGAGGCCGCCGACCAGGGCGACGAGACCCTGGCCGTGGACCTGCTGAACTCCCTGCTGCTGGAGTTCCCGGTCAGCCCGCAGATCTCCGGGCACGACCACCGCGACGAGGACGGCCGCCCGCTGTGGCACATGCACCTGGCCGACCACCCGTCCAACGCCACCGCCGGCTACGCGGCGATCGCGGCGATGGGACTGGCCTTCCACCTCACCGAGTACGGCGTCGACCGGCTCGGCCTGTGCGAAGCCGCCCCGTGCCGCAACGCCTACCTGGACACCTCGACCAACCGCTCCCGCCGCTACTGCTCGGACCGCTGTGCCACCCGCGCCAACGTCGCCGCCTACCGGGCCCGCAAGCGCCTGGAGGCCGACCGGTCGGGCAGCAGCGGCCTCGCCGCCGAGAGCGCCCAGCGCAGCAGCGTGAGCGGCGAGCGCTGACCGGCCCGCAGCGGACGGAACCGGAACCTGGCCGTCCCGAGGATCAGCTCGTCGGGCACGACCCCGTAGTCGGTGCTGTCCCCGCCCGCGTACGGGTTGTCGCCGAGCACCCACCAGCCGCCCTCGCGCCGCTCCACGGCACGCTTGACGACCAGCAGGTCCTGCTGGAACGGATGACGCAGGACCACGACGTCCCCGGGCCTGACCGCACCTCCGTACCGCACGAGCAGCTGATCCCCGTGGTGCAGCGTGGGCACCATGGACGGGCCGGTCACCTCGGCCAGTCCGAAGGGCGCCACGGCCCTCCCCCGTTCGGTCTCCTGCGACAGCTCCGGCATCCCCGGCACCTCCCCGGTCCGTTCCTCCACAGTCTCAGTCTCACCCTGGACTTTTGTCCTAAGCCCTAGGGGGCACCCGAGAAATCGCCTTCCACAGGGAGTAATGTCGCACCTGAGAAGACGATCACGAGGAAGGAATGCTCCATGCTTTCCCGCCTGTTTGCCCCCAAGGTCAAGGTCAGCGCCCACTGCGACCTGCCCTGCGGCGTGTACGACCCGGCCCAGGCCCGCATCGAGGCGGAGTCGGTGAAGGCCGTCCAGGAGAAGATGGCCGGTAACGACGACCCCCACTTCCAGGCGCGCGCCACCGTCATCAAGGAGCAGCGCGCGGAGCTGGCCAAGCACCACGTCTCCGTGCTCTGGAGCGACTACTTCAAGGCCCCGCACTTCGAGAAGTACCCGGAGCTGCACCAGCTGGTCAACGACACCCTGAAGGCCCTCTCGGCCGCCAAGGCGTCCACCGACCCGGCGACGGGCCAGAAGGCGCTGGACTACATCGCCCAGATCGACAAGATTTTCTGGGAGACCAAGAAGGCCTGATCTTCCCTCACGCCTTCTGACCTGCGATTCCTGTGATCGCAGCATCTCCCCGACCGCACCCGGCCCCCAGCCCGCCACCCACGGCGTCCTGACGGACCGGGTGCGGTCTTCTTCATCCGGCCTCCACCCGCGACGAGCACCTCGCCAGGTCCGCACGATCTACGGCGCCGAGAAGGAGGCCCTCCGTGCCCTGGCCATCGAGATCCCCCGTCACCGAGGCTGGTACGCGGTGGCCAGCACCGAGACGGTGACCTGATCGGGCAGGGGGCCGTCATCGTTGAGGTCCGCACTGCTCACGTGGCGTGCGCTCGGTGTCATCGCTATCAGATCCACGGCATCCGCCCTGGTCAGGGTCGCGGAGTACTCCACCTGTTCGGTGACGGCGGCCTCGAAGAAGGGGTCCAGCGTCCGGTGCAGGCGCTGTTCCTTGGCCGGGTCGATCGTGACCATCCCGGGCAACCGGCCGCGCAGCTCGGCCAGGTGCCGCGCGGTGGGACGGATCACGATCAACCGGCCGGTCGGGCGCAGCACCCGGCGGAACTCGGCCGGGTTGCGCGGGGCGAACACGTTCAGCACGACGTCGGCCACCCCGTCGGCCAGCGGGAAGGAACGGAAGACGTCCCAGGCCACCGCGGCGGCTCGGTCGTGGGCACGGGCTGCCGAGCGTAGCGCGCGCACCGATGTGTCCAGCCCCAGACCACGGGCGCCCGGCACCTGATCGAGTACGCCGGCCAGGTAGTAGCCGGTGCCGCACCCCACGTCCACAACCGTGGCCCGCTCGGACACGGCGTCGGCGGCGAGGCCGGCCCCGATGTGGCGGATGGGCGCGTAGGCGCCGGTGGACAGGAACCGGTCCCGGGCCTGGACCATGGCCGCGTCGTCACCGCTGGTGGCGCGGGTGCCTGTCAGCAGGCCGGCGTAGCCGTGGCGGGCGATGTCGAAGGTGTGGCCCAGCGGACAGCGCAGTGCGCCGTGTTCGGGGTGCAGGCGGCGCGTCCGGCACGTCGGGCAGCGCAGCAGGTCCAGGGACAGTTCGAGGGCAGGGGGGAGCGACACGGACACGAGGACTCCTCGCAAAGGTGAAGGGAAGGGACCGTGCCTGCGCGCGCTCGGAGCGTCGCTGCCTCAAGAAGAGGCGAGCAGTGTCGGAACGTGGTTCACGCAGCAGGCACACCAAGGAGGGCGATGCCGTTCGGTATCGCCCTCAACGCCTTCCGGTCACAGGAAGCAGCAGTGCGGGGTGCTCATGAATGCCATGTCAGGAGTGAGTGTACGAGCAAGCCTGTCGGCACGTGCGGGGACCGGACGAGGACGCCGCGAGCCCCAGGGCGAACGAACCCGTGGGACTGCACGGCACCGTCCGTGCGAAGCTGAGCGGGTGACCGCCCTGGAGGACCTCAGACGGCTGCGGCGCGTGCGTGACCGCATGGACCGCGAGTACGCCGAGCCGCTCGACATGACCGAGCTGGCCCGTGACGCCCTCATGTCCCCGGGCCACTTCCAGCGCAGCTTCCGCAAGGCGTTCGGGGAGACGCCGTACGGCTACCTGATGACCCGGCGGATCGAGCGGGCCAAGGCGCTGCTGCGCCGGGGCGATCTCAGCGTGACCGAGGTGTGCCTCGCCGTCGGCTGTACCTCGCTGGGCTCCTTCAGCTCCCGCTTCACCGAGCTGGTCGGCGAGACGCCGAGCGCCTACCGCGCCCGCGATCACCAGGAGACCGCGGCGATCCCGCCCTGTGTGGCCCGCAGGCTGACCCGGCCGCGCCGCCGCCCGTACTGAGGCGCGACCCCGGCCCTCGGCTCTAGGGTGAGTCCATGGACGTGAAACTCGCGCAGTGTTTCCTTGCCGTGGACGACCACGACAAGGCCATCGCCTTCTACCGCGATGTGCTCGGTCTGGAGATCCGCAACGACGTGGGCTTCGAGGGGATGCGCTGGGTGACCCTGGGCTCCCCGCTCCAGCCCGACGTGGAGATCGTCCTGGAGCCGCCGGACGCGAGCCCGGACGCCTCCCCCGCCGACAAGCAGGCGCTCAACGAACTCCTCGCCAAGGGCCTGCTGCGCGGCGTCATCTTCACCACGCCCGACTGCGACGCGCTGTACGAGCGGGTACGCGCGTCCGGCGCCGACGTCCTCCAGGAGCCGATGGACCAGCCGTACGGAGTGCGCGACTGCGCCTTCCGGGACCCGGCCGGCAACCAGCTCCGCTTCCTCGAACGCCCCACGGGCTGAAGCCGCCCGCCGACTCCTGCCCCGGAAGTCCCGCTGCACGCCGACCTGTTCGGTCGTCCGGCGGATCGTCATCCGGGGAGCCCAGGCGCACGCGGAACCGTCCGTGCACTGCCTTCTCCGTTTCCCGTCCCAGGCTCCAGCCCCCCCGTCTCAGCCCCACGACTCCACGTCCACCACCGCTTCGACCGGTACGGGCCCGTACACGTGCGGGAACTCCTCCCCGCCCGGCTCGACGGACTCGTACTTCACCGGTGCCCCGACCCGCGCCGGGTCCACGACCAGCACGACCAGCTCGTCCGGGCCGTCGTAACCGCCGTAGAGGAAGTCGGCGATGCGCGGGAGCTGCTCGCGGGTGGAGCAGTGGATGAAACCCTCCTCCTGGAGGGTGCGGCCCCGGGTGGACATCTCGTAGGCGCCGCGCTCACGCGCCGCCTCCCACAGGGAGCGCTCGGTGATGTGCAGGATGTACGGCAGTTTCGGCATGCGCCCACGCTACGGCGCCCCACCCGCCCCCTGTGCTCAGACGGCATGCTCAGACCGCGTGCTCAGACGGCGCTGTTCCCGGCGCCCGCCGACGACGGGTCCTGCGGACCGCTGCCGCCGCCCGGCCGGGCCCGCGCACCGGCGGAACGCTCCTGCCCGGCGGGCCGGAGGCCGGTCCCGGCGTACGCCGCGCAGTCGGGGTCGCGGCAGGGACCGGGGCCCCAGACCGGCACCCAGGCGCCCAGGGTCTTGTGCCGCTTGACGACCGTTTCCACGGGCTGTCCGCAGACGGGACAGACGTGTTCCTCGCTGTCCATGTCCTCAGGGTAGATCGGTGGCGCCCCCAGCGCTCCTTTCCGCGCTCCTTCCCGCGACGGCCCCGGCGTCCGTCGTCGAGGGATCGGCGGCCCCCGCACCCTGTGGAAGTGTGCGGGGGCCGCCTGGCCGGAGCCCCCGATGACCGTGCGAGGTCAGGAGCCGCACGGGCCCGGGGACTCCGGGTTCTGTTCGGCCGCCGGGACGGGCGGCCCTCAGTTGGTGCGCCGGGTCACGAACTCGGCGAGCGCCAGCAGACCGCCCGCCGCCTCCGGATCGGGGACCGCTCGGGCCAGCTCCTGCATGGCCCGGGCCATCCGGTCGGCCGCCTCGGCCTGCGCCCAGTCCCGGCCGCCCGCCCGTTCCACCGCCAGCGCCGTACGCGCGAGCTCCCCGGCCTCCGCCTCCTCCTCGCGGTACGGCGTCCCGTACAGCGCGGCGAGCTCGGCCGCCGCCGGGGTGCCGGAGGTGAGCGCCGCCACCACCGGCAGGGACTTCTTGCGGGCGGCGAGATCCGCGCCGGCCGGCTTACCGGTGTGCCGCGGGTCCCCCCATATGCCGATGACGTCGTCGATGAGCTGGAAGGCGAGCCCGGCCTGCCGGCCGAAGCCGTCGAGCGCGGCCACCTCCTCCTCGCCCGCGCCCGCGTACAGCGCGCCGAGCGCGCAGGCACAGCCCAGCAGGGCGCCGGTCTTGGCCTCGGCCATCGCGAGCACCTCGTCCAGGGTGACCGCGTCCGGCGCGCACCGCTCCAGGTCGGTGTCGGCGTGCTGGCCCTCGCACAGCTCCACGACACAGGCCGCGAGCCGGGCCGCGGCCGGCACGGAGGCCGGGTGCGGAGCCTCGGCGAGCAGCCGCAGGGCCAGCGCCTGGAGGGCGTCCCCGGCGAGGATCGCGTCGGCGTCGCCGAACACGGTCCAGGCCGTCGGCCGGTGGCGGCGGGTGGCGTCCCGGTCCATCACGTCGTCGTGCAACAGCGTGAAGTTGTGGACCAGTTCGACCGCCGCTGCCGCCGGGACGGCCGCCGCCCGGGCCGCCGGGCCACCGAGCGCGGCGGCAGCCGCCAGCACGAGCGCGGGTCTGATCGCCTTGCCCGCGTTGCCCGCCGCCGGGGTGCCGTCGGCGTGCTGCCAGCCGAAGTGGTAGCTCGCGATCCGGCGCATGGAACCGGGCAGCGACTCCACGGCCGCGCGCAGCTCCGGGTCGACCAGTGCCCGGGCGCGCTCCAGCTGGGCCGCCGCCTCGTGTCCGTCGAGCGGACCGGCGGCGCCGTCCCCGGCCTTCTCGGGCGGCTCCCCCGGTGTGCCGGGACGCGGCACACCGGAGGAACGCGCTTCGGTCTCCGTCATGAACTCGGCCATGCCTCCCCCTCGCCAGGTCCGCGGAGTACGACGTCATCGGCCCGGCCGGACGCGTACCCCGAGGGCCTACCCGCCCCCGGGGGCGGGGACACGGCCGCGACGTGCGGAAACGTCACCTCCATCGACCGATCTCGACGTTCTCCAGCACGCCGAGCGCGTCGGGCACCAGGACCGCGGCCGAGTAGTAGGCCGTGACCAGGTACTTGATGATGGCCTGCTCGTTGATACCCATGAACCGGACGGACAGGCTCGGCTCGATCTCGTCCGGGATGCCGGACTGCCTGAGGCCGATGACGCCCTGGTCGGCCTCGCCGGTACGCATGGCGATGATGGAGGTCGTGCGGGCCTCGCTGATCGGGATCTTGTTGCACGGGTAGATCGGCACCCCGCGCCAGGTGGGGATGCGGTTGCCGGCGATGTCGATGGTCTCCGGGACGAGCCCGCGCTTGTTCAGCTCGCGCCCGATCGCGGCGATGGCGCGCGGGTGGGCCAGAAGGAGCTTGGTGCCGCGGCGGCGGCTGAGCAGCTCGTCCAGGTCGTCCGGACTCGGCACGCCGTCGTGCGGCTGGATCCGCTGGTCGTACTCGCAGTTGCTGAGCAGACCGAACTCCGGGTTGTTGACCAGCTCGTGCTCCTGACGCTCCTTCAACGCCTCGACCGTGAGCCGCAACTGCTGCTCGGTCTGGTTCATCGGCTGGTTGTAGAGGTCGGCCACGCGCGAGTGGATGCGCAGCACGGTCTGGGCGATGCTCAGTTCGTACTCGCGGGGCCGTGGCTCGTAGTCCACGAAGGTGTGCGGGATGTCGGGCTCTCCGGAATGGCCGGCCGCCAGCTCGACCTCCTTCTCCCCGTACTTGTTGGTCCGCTGCTCGGGGATCGAGCGCAGCCGTTCCAGGTGCGCGCGCAGCGAGTCGGAACGCTCCGCGACCTGCTGGAAGTCCTGGCGGCTGAGGATCAGCACCGTGGTCGAGGTGTCCGCGCGGACGGTGTACTCCCAGATCGCCTCCGGGTCCAGCAGCGCCTGGTCGCCGAAGTAGGCGCCGTCGGCGAGGACGCCGAGGACGGCGTCGTCGCCGTAGGGACCCGTGCCGACCTTCTCCACCCGGCCGTGGGCGAGCAGGTAGACCTCGTCCGTCTGGTTGCCGAAGTCGGCGATCACCTCGCCGGGCGCGAAGTCGCGCTGCCGGCAGCGGCGGGCCAGTTCGGTCAGCACCTCCCCGTCCTCGTACGACCGCAGGGCCGGCAGCTCGCCCAGTTCGTCCGGGATGACCTCCACCTGGTTACCGGTCTTCACGAAGGTGATCCGGCCGTCGCCGACGGCGTACGTGAGACGCCGGTTCACCCGGTACGTGCCGCCCTGGACGTCCACCCAGGGAAGTGTGCGCAGCAGCCAGCGGGAGCTGATCTCCTGCATCTGCGGAGCGGACTTGGTGGTGGTGGCCAGGTTCCGCGCGGCCGCCGTCCCGAGGGACTGCTGCGGCCTGCCCTGATCCGTGCGGACCTCTTCGCCTACCGACATAGAGAAATGCCCTCCCATGTATGCCCGGTGCCGAAGTGCACCGGGCACCGGTCTCGTATCGAGCGTCCCAGCACGGAGCGTGTGCGCGCCATTACCCGAAAGAGGGGGAATGGATCATCGGATTACTGGGCACGACGGGGGACCTCGTCCCGGCCCGCACGGCATGCCCCCGTCTGTCCGGATCGGCTCGCACACCGTACGAACGATGTGTTCCGTGACATCCGGTTTCGGTAGAAGCAGGCAGGACATCCGGCAGCCGCGACCGGCGGCGGCACGGGCACGGCACGAAGGAGTCGGGCATGGCCCCACCCATGTCGGCGAGCAGGTTCCTGGACGCGCTCAGGGCGGAGGGCGTCACGGTCGTCGAGGTCGGCGACTGGCAGCACCACAACCGCAATCACAAGGGCCCCTGGGGTCCGGTGCACGGCGTGATGATCCACCACACGGTGACCAAGGGCAGCGCACGCACGGTGGAACTGTGCCGGGACGGCCACCCCGACCTGCCGGGCCCGCTGTGCCACGGCGTGATCACCAAGGACGGCACGGTCCACCTGGTCGGCTACGGCCGCGCCAACCACGCCGGGCTCGGGGACGACGAGGTGCTGCGCGCGGTGATCGCCGAGAAGGGGCTGCCGCCGGACAACGAGGCGAACACCGACGGCAACCGGTACTTCTACGGCTTCGAGTGCGAGAACCTCGGCGACGGGGAAGACCCGTGGCCGGACGAACAGCTTGAGGCGATCGAGCGGGCCGCCGCGGCGCTGTGCCGGCACCACGGGTGGACGGAACGGTCGGTCATCGGCCACCGGGAGTGGCAGCCGGGGAAGGTGGACCCCCGGGGCTTCGAGATGTCCTGGCTGAGGGAGCGGGTGCGGGAACGGCTGAAGGACTAGCTGTATTGG
>NZ_KQ948359.1:0-38579 GCF_001514055.1 Streptomyces corchorusii
GCCACCGCACGACGGTGCCGTCTGCCCGGACGCTCCGATCGCATCCGGAGTGTCCGGAGTGTCCGGGCGGACGGCGGTTCCCGGGGTCAGCCGCTCACTGCCGCTGCCACAGCGCGGGGGTGTTCGGCGGCTCCCAGCCCTGCTGGGCCTAGTGGGTCTGCAGACAGCGGTAGACGGCGCCGCCGTAGGTGACCGTGGCGCCCGCCTGATAGACGGTGCCGGCCGACCACGTGCCGCCCGGATCACCGGGATCGCCCGGGTCACCGGGACCGGTCGCGGTCGTCTTCAGCGTCAGGCCGTACGACTGGAGGATCGGATTGACCGGCTGGAAGTACGTCGTGCCGCCGCTCGTGCAGTTGCCGGTGCCGCCCGAGGTGACGCCCTGCGCCTGGCTGCCGGAGACGAACGAGCCGCCCGAGTCGCCCGGTTCGGCGCACACCGAGGTGCGGGTGACCCCGGTGACCGTGCCCTCCTGGTAGGTGACGCTGCTGTTCAGCTGCTGCACCGTCCCGCAGTGCCAGCCCGTCGTCGAGCCGGAGCGGCACACGGAGGAGCCCACCGTGGCCTGGGTGGAACCGGTGACCTGCGCGCTGGAACCGTTGACGTACGGCGTCGCCGTCCAGCCGGCGTTCGCGGCCACCCACGCCATGTCGTTGCCGGGGAAGACGGACGCCTGGAAGGTGCCCTGCGCGACCCGGTTGGAGCCGGTGGTGGCACTGCCGGCCCGGCCGCAGTGGCCGGCCGTGGCGAAGCCCTGCTGGGTGCCGCGGGTCACCGGGAAGCCGATCGAGCAGCGACTGCTGTTGTCGATGTAGTACGCGTCGCCGCCGCGCAGGTCGTAGAGCGGACGGGGGTGCTCGGCGGACTTCACGACGCGGACGAGGGAGGCGTCGACGCCGGCCGCCGCCAGCAGGGAGCGTGCGGCGTCCGTGCGTACCGCCCGCACCACCAGCGCGTTGGTCGGGACGTCGACGTACCAGACCGGGGTGTCGGTGGTGGCGCGCCGGGCGGCGACCCGGTCCAGGCGTGCCTTGGCCGCGTCGAGCGCGGCCAGGGAGTGGTCCACCACGCGCGCGGCGGCGCCCTGGGCCCGGATCGCCGGCACGTCGGCCGGGTCCGTGGTGGCGACGGTCAGCGTGTCCGACTCCGCGCCGCGCACCCAGGCGCCCGCGTAGTGCGCGCCCAGCGCTGCCCGCAGCCGGCCGGAGGCGGCGCCCGCCTCCGCCTCGTTGCCCAGGCGGCGTTCGGCCTGCTGCCGGTTCAGGCCCAGATCCCGTTGCAGCGCCCGCAGGAGGGCGGGCGGGGCCGCGTCGGTGCGGAGCGTCTCGGCCGCCGTGGGCGCGGCCGGGGAGTCGGACGGCCGGGCGCTCGCGGAGCCGCTGAGCCCGGCCACGAGCAGGGCACCCGCCGCCACGGCGGCGGCGCACGCGGCTCTGAGGTGTCGTTGGAGCATGGGGAGGTCTCCTCGGATTCGGTGGAGTGCCGGAAACCGTACGGAGCACCCGCCCGCCCCCGTAAGACGTCAACCGACCCCCTGCCCCGGTGTTATGGCAGCCGCGCGTCCCGCCCGCGTGCGCTCACGGACGCGCGCCCGGGGCGGCGGTGCGCCGCGGCCGCCGGTTCCCCGCGCTGGTCGAGCCAGCGGGCGTAGCCGTCGCTGCGTGCCGCCGCGTCCTCGTGTGCCTTGCGGCTCAGCGCGAGCACCGTGGCCGCGGTGCCCGGTCGCTGGCCGGCCGGGCGCCAGCCCAGCAGGTGCCGCCAGACCAGCGGGGTGCCGGCGAGCGGACGGGTGGTGAGGCCGGGCGTCGACGGGAAGGTGGCCCGGCACAGGCCCACGGCCCGGCCGACCTGCACCAGGTGGACGCAGGACGCGGTGTCCGTCTCGTACATGCGGCGGGGGGTGAAGCCGGCCCGGGCGCAGGCCGCGGTGAAGCAGTCGGCGAAACAGCCGTCGCCCGGGACGCACGCCCACGCCTCGTCCGCGAGCGCGGCCAGGTCGATCTCCCGCCCCCGGGCGAGCGGATGGGTGTCGGCGAGCATGACGAAGACCGGGTCGACGGCGATCTCCTCCCAGACCAGGTGCGTGCCGTCGGGCGGGGGCGCGGAGCCGCAGGTACCGGCCAGGGCGAAGTCCAGGCGCCCCTCGGCGAGCAGACCGGCCAGTTCCCGTTCCGACCAGGAGGCGCGGGTGGTCAGGCTGGTGCCGGGGGCGGCGTCGGCGAGCCGGTCCACCAGCGCGCCGAGCAGCGGCCCGTGGGTGCCGCCGAGCCGCAGCCGCTCCCCCTGCCGGCGTCCGCGGGCGAACTCGGCCGCCTCCTGTTGCAGTTCGCTGACCGCGGGGAGCACGACGCGGGTGCGTTCCAGGACCAGTTCGCCGAGCGCGGTGGCCCGCACCCCGTTCCGCCCCCGTTCGAACAGGGCACCGCCCAGGGTCCGCTCGATGCGCCTGAGCTGCGCGCTGAGTGCGGGCTGCGCGAGCCCGAGCACCGTCGCCGCCCTGGTCAGACTGCCGGCCTCCGCGATGGTCCGAAGGGTCCTGAGATGCCGCAACTCCAACTCCATGAGGGGAGCTTGCGATGCCGTGGGGCGCGGGGCAAGAGGTTGGTACAGACCATAGTGCGGTAGGTGATCCCTGCCCGTGAGAAGCGGCGAGCGCTCCGGCTCGCCCGGAGGAGGGGAGCACGAGCCATGCGCGGCACCACCGTCCCACCGGGAACCCCGGGTCTGCCGACAGCCGCCGGGGACGTGCCCCTGCACCGGCTGGAGGTGGCCGGGCCGGGGGACCCGCCGTTCGCCGCGGGCTCCTTCGAGGCGGTGGGGCCGCTGTCCCGGTGGGGCCGTCCGCACCGGCACACGTTCTACGAGATCATCCACGTCAGGTCCGGTTCCGGCACGCACGTCGTCGACCTGGCGCGGTGGCCGGTCCGGCCGCCGCGCCTGGCCGTGGTCCTGCCCGGGCAGGTGCACCACTGGGAAGGCGGCCGGGGCCCGGAGGGGACGCTGGCGCTGTTCACCGACGACTTCCTGCTCGACCACCCCGGCGACCGCGAGGTGCTGCGGCGGCTCGGGGAACGGGGCTGGTTCGCGCTGGACGCCGAACAGGACCGGTCCGTGGGGCGGTTGATGGCCGAACTCGTCGCGGAGCACCGGCAGCGCGCCCCGGGTCACGAGAGCGTCCTGCGCTCGCTGCTGCACGTGCTCGTCGTACGCGCCGCCCGGCTGCCACGGCACGCCGGGGACGGCCGCGACGCGCGGGTGCTGGGCCGGCCGGCCGCCGTCGCCGAGGAGTTCACGCGGCTGATCGCGCGCCCGGAGGCGGCCGGGTGGACGGTGCGGGAGTGCGCGGGCCGGCTCGGCGTGACGCCCGGCTACCTCACCCAGGCGGTACGGGCCGCCACCGGCCGTCCGCCGGGACGGCTGCTCATCGAGGCCCGGGTGTACCAGGCGCAGCAACTGCTCGCCCACACCCGGCTGTCGGTCCGGCAGGTCGCCGCCCGCACCGGCTTCACCGATCCGGCCTACTTCAGCCGGTTCTTCCGGCGGGAGACCGGCAGCAGCCCCGGTGACTTCCGAAAACACCACAGCCACCGCGACCAGTCCCTCGAAGTGCCGCCCGCGCGCCCCTAGTTTCGTTCCGCATCCGACCCCCCACGAGGAGGAGACATGGACGGAGCAGGCAGGGACGGCGCCGGGGCGCAGGAGGAGCCGAGGTCCGGGCGGCTCGTCCACCGCAAGACGGTGCTGCGCGCGGCACTCGCCGCCACCGCCGCGGTGCCCGTCGCCCTGATCGGCGGTCCGGCGCTCGCCCGCACGTTCGTCGCGGGCGGCACGGCGCCCGGGCTCACCCCGCCGTGCGACGACGGCGACCACCCCACTCCGGAACAGATAGAGGGCCCCTACTTCAAACCGGACTCGCCGGAGCGCACGAACCTGCTGGAACCGGGCCTGCCGGGCACCCGGCTGACCGTGACCGGCTACGTCTTCGGCCGGGCCTGCCTCCCCCTGTCCGGCGTCCTGCTGGACTTCTGGCAGGCCGACACCAACGGCGCGTACGACAACACCGGTTTCCGGCTGCGCGGCCACCAGTTCACCGACTCCCGCGGCTCCTTCGCGCTGACCACGATCGTGCCGGGCCTGTATCCGGGCCGGACCCGCCACCTCCACGTCAAGGTGCAGGCACCGCACCGTCCCGTCCTGACCACACAGCTGTACTTCCCGAACGAACCGCGCAACAACACCGACACCATCTTCGACCCCCGCCTGCTGATGACGGTGCGCGACGGGGGCGGTGGCCGGGAGGCGGCGTTCGACTTCGTCCTCGACGTCCCGCAGGACCCCGGCCCCGGTCCCGGTCCCTCCTCGCCCGAGAACACCTGGACGCCTGGGACCGCCTACCGGGCGGGCGACTGGGTCACGTACGCGGCGCGCGCGTACGTCTGCCTCCAGCCGCACACGTCCCGGCCGGGCTGGGAGCCCCCGGCGGTGCCGGCGCTGTGGCAGGCCGCCTGACGGAGAGGGGGCCGCCCGTGCCGGACGACGTGCGCCGGCACGGGCGGGCGCCTGCCCCGGAACGGCCGGTATGTTCCGTGATCTTGGCGGAATGCCACCTTCCGGGACACCATGCCCCGCATGAAGGGTGATCTCTTTTCCAGTCAGCACGTGGTGCAGCCGGCCGTGGAGCCGGGAATGTCCGTCGAGAACGCCAAGTGCATCAAGTACGCGGTGAACGGCGAGATGTACGCCCGGCAGGGCGCGATGGTGGCCTACCGCGGCAGCCTCAAGTTCGAACGCAAGGGGCAGGGCGTCGGCGGCATGCTCAAGCGTGCGGTCACCGGTGAGGGACTGCCCCTCATGGCGGTGCGCGGGCAGGGCGAGGCCTGGTTCGCGCACGAGGCGCAGAACTGCTTCATCGTGGAGGTGGAGGCCGGTGACCAGTTCACCGTCAACGGCCGCAACGTCCTGTGTTTCGACGCCTCGCTCTCGTACGAGATCAAGACGGTGAAGGGCTCCGGCATCGCCGGCGGCGGCCTGTTCAACAGCGTCTTCAGCGGGCAGGGCCGGCTCGGCCTGGTCTGCGACGGCAACCCGCTGGTCATACCGGTGTCGGCGCAGGCGCCGGTGTACGTCGACACGGACGCCGTGGTCGGCTGGACCGCGCACCTGGAGACCTCGCTGCACCGCTCGCAGTCCATCGGTTCGATGCTGCGCGGCGGTTCGGGCGAGGCTGTACAGCTGATGCTCCAGGGTGAGGGCTTCGTCGTGGTGCGGCCGAGCGAGGTGACGCCCCAGAAGGACCAGCACTGAACCTTCACAGGTGATCCCGTAGGGCGGGCAACCCCCGCCGCCGTACCGGCGTCTTGATCATCGACAGACCGAGCCCCGGCCCCTCGGGCCGGGGCGATTTTCCTCGACGCTATACACGCCATGTATACACTCCGTGTATAGAAGGGTACGCATGTACGGCAAGGCTTTCGCCCCGGAGTACCAGGGCACCCTGACCACCCTGTCCGTGAACTCCTCGCTGGTCGACGTGCTGGCCGCCGGCACCGAGCGGCTGCGCGAGGCCGAGCACGCCGGACGCCCCGGCGAGGCGGCGCGCTACGGGCTCGCCGTCGCCGAGGCGCACCGGCGGCTCGGCCAGGTGCGGGACGCCGACCGGGCCTGGAAGGCGAGTTACCGCGCCGCCCGGGAGGCCGGCGACACCGCCGCGATGGCCTGGGCGCTGTGGAGCGGGGGCACGCTCGCCCGGCAGCGCGGCGCCTTCCCGCTGGCCTGGCGGCTGCTGGGGCTCGCGGCCGAACTCGGCGAGCGCGGCGGGGACGTCGTCGTGCGCGGCTACTCGCTGGCCGGCCTCGCCGAGACCGGCCGCATCCAGGGCGACTACGCGGCGGTCGGCCGGCTGCACGAGCAGTTGCTGGCCGAGGCGCGCGAACGGGGTGAGGCCCGGCACACGGTGTGGGCGCTGGAGGGCATCGCCCAGATGCACCGCAACACCGGGGACTACGACAGGGCCTACGCCCTGTTCGAGGAGGCGGCGGAGATAGCCGGCCGGGCCGACGACCGGCGCGGGCACGCCTGGGCGCTGCGCGGACTCGCGGACGTCCTCTCGGTGCGCGACGGCGCCACCGAGCGGGCGCTGGAGCTGCTGGCCGAGGCGGAGGCGACCTGCCGGGAGATGAACCTGTCCAGCGCGCTCGCCTACAACCACAAGATGCAGGGCAACGTCCTGTACCGCGCGGGCCGTCACGCCGAGGCCCGCGAACGCTACGAGCTGGCGCTCGGCGAGTTCCGGGCGATCAGCGAACCGCGCGGCGAGGCGCTGTCCCGGCTGGGCCTCGCCAAGTCCCTCGCCCGGCTCGGCCGCGACCGCGCCGAGACCGCCGCCGAACTCGCCGACCTGGCCCGGACACTGGAGCGCAGCGGGCTGCGGCACGCGCGGGAGATGGTGGCCCGGGCCCAGCGGGAGTTCGGCCTCGACGCGGAGGCCGTGCGATGACGGCGCCCGTCTCGCCGGTGCGGGAGTCCGCCCGGCACGTCCTCGCCCGCTGCGGGGAACTGGTCCGGCCGGAGCTGCGCAACGCGGTGGGGCGGCTGCACCCGTGGGTCGCCGAGATGGCCGCGTACTCCTTCGGCTGGTGCGAGGTCGGCGGGGCGCCGGTCACCGCGCCGGGCGGCAAGGGCGTACGGCAGGCACTGGCGGTCCTCGGGGCCGAGGCGGCGGGTGCCGACGGCCGGGCCGGGATCCCGGCGGCGGTCGCGGTGGAGCTGGTGCACGCCTTCTCGCTGCTGCACGACGACATCATGGACGGCGACGCGACCCGGCGCCGCCGCCCCGCCGTCTGGCAGGCGTACGGCACGGGTCCGGCCGTGCTGGCCGGGGACGCCCTGTTCGCGCTGGCGGTCGACACCCTCGCCGCCGCGCCGGAGGGCGCCGGCGCGGTACGGCTGCTGTCGGCGGCCCTCGCCGAGCTGGTGCGCGGGCAGGCCGACGACCTGCTGTTCGCCACCCGGCCCTGGAGTGGCCCGGACCGGGTGACACCCGAGGAGTACCGGGCGATGGCGGAGGGCAAGACCGGCGCGCTGCTGGGCTGTGCCGCGGCACTGGGCGCCACGCTCGGCGGGGCGCCCCGGGACACGGCCGACGCGCTCGACCGGGCCGGCCGCCACCTCGGGGTCGCCTTCCAGCTCGTGGACGACGTGCTCGGCATCTGGGGCGATCCGGCCGTCACCGGCAAGCCCGTGGGCGGCGATCTGCGGGAGCGGAAGAAGACGTTCCCGGTGCTGGCCGCGCTCGGCTCCCCGGCGGCCCGGCGGCTGCCCGCGCTGCTCGGCCCGGACGGGCACACCGAGGAGGCCGCCGCGCTGATCGAGGCGGCGGGGGGCCGTACGGCGGCCCTGGCCGAGGCCCGGACCCACACGGCCGCGGCACGGGAACTGCTCACCACCGCTCCCCTGGCCGCCGGGGCCGCCGAGGAGCTGACGGAGCTGCTGGAGTCCCTGGTGGGCCGCGCGCTGTAGCCATGATCCGGAACGGCGTTGACCTCCGGCCGCCCGGCGGGTGAAGGTGCGAGCGGCGCGGTCCCGACCCGCGCCGGAAGGGTGGAGCACCGTGATCGAGATCTCGGACATCGAAACCGCCGCCCGGCGGATCGCCGGGCACGTCGTCCGCACGCCGACGGTACCGAGCCCCGGCCTCGGCGCGCTGCTCGGCGTCCCCGTCACCGCCAAGCTCGAACTGCTCCAGCGCACCGGCTCGTTCAAGGCCCGCGGGGCCACGGCGAAGCTGCTGTCGCTGAGCGAGGCCGAGCGGGCGGCGGGCGTGGTCGCGGTGAGCGGCGGCAACCACGGAGTCGCGCTCGCGGTGATGGCGGCGGCCCTCGATGTGAAGGCGACCGTGGTCATGCCGCGCACCGCGCCCGCGCGTTCCCTCGCCCTCGCCGAGGAGGCCGGGGCGGTGGTGCGGCTGACCGACGGCATGGACAGCGCGTTCGAGCTGGTGACGCGGCTGCGGGACGAGGGCCTGACCCTGGTCCACCCGTTCGACGACCCGGTCGTGATCGCCGGACAGGGCACCGTGGGTCTTGAGCTGGCCGAGGACGCCGGGGAGCTGACGGACGTCGTCGTCAGCGTGGGCGGCGGCGGTCTGATCGCCGGGGTCGCGGCGGCCCTGCGCGCCCGGCGGCCCGGGGTGCGCGTGTGGGGCGTGGAGACCGCGGGCGCGGAGGCGATGTCCGGCGCGCTGGAGGCCGGCGGTCCGGTGCCTGTGCCACTGTCCTCCCTGGTCACCACGTTGAGCGCGCCCTCGGCGTCGCGGCTGACGTACGACCATGTGTCCGCGTTGGTCGAGGAGGTGCTGGTGGTCCCGGACCGGGACGCGGTGCGGGGCTGTCTGGACCTCGCCGAGCACGCCAAGGTGTGGGCCGAGCCGGCCGCGGGCTGTCTGCTGCCGGCGGCCCGGCAGGTGGTGGAGCGGGTCGGCGACGGGGCACGGATCGGGCTCGTGGTGTGCGGGGGCAACACGACACCCCGGGAACTCATCGACTGGGCCGGCCGCTTCGGGCTGCTGTGACAGCGCCGCTGTGAGAACTCCGCCTTGAGAACTCCGCCTTGAGGACTCCGCCGCCAGGACCACGCGGGGGGAGCTTTTGGACGCGCCCCTGAACGCTCCCCCGCTCGCCCCGCGTACCTCTGGGAAAGACGAGGCAGGGGTTTTCAGCGAGGGATGACCATGGTCAAGGCGCACGTCTCCGCACGCGAACCGCTCGACGGACGGTACCGGCTCCTGGAGGTCTTCGCCCGCGAGACGAACCGCCTGTGGTGGTACGCCGAGGACGTGGCGGCTGAGCGGCCCCGCCTGGTGGCGCGGACGGCCCTGCCGGAGCCCGTCGGCCAGGACACCGCGCGGCGCGTCACCGCCCGGGTCGTCCGCACCTCCGAGACCATGCGGCTGCTGCGCCCCGGCCAGGTGGCGGCGGTCGTCGACGCCGTGGTGGAGGCGGGCGCCCTGTGGACGGTCACCGAGTGGGTCGACGGCACGCCCCTGGGCGAACTCCTCGCCCAGCAGGGCTCGTTGCACCCGGTGCGGGCGGCCCGGCTGGGCCTGGAGCTGCTGGACGTGCTCCAGGCCGCGCACGACGAAGGCGTCACACACGGCGAGCTGAGCCCCGGCCAGGTCTTCGTGCGGGACGGCGGCCCGGTCCTCGTCACCGGGTTCGGGCTGGCAGGTGCGACGCTCGTGCCCCGGCTGACGGCACCGTCGTACGCCTCGCCGGAGCAGGCCCGTGACGAGCGCATCGGCCCGGCCGCCGACCTGTGGGCGCTGGGCGCGCTGCTCTACACGATGGTCGAGGGCCGGCCGCCGTTCCGGGACCGCGGCCGGCCCGACGCCACGCTGAGGGCGGTGGACCGGCTGCCGCTGCGCACCCCACTGCGCGCCGGGCCGCTCACCCAGGTCGTCCAGGGTCTGCTGCGCAAGGACCCGCGGGAGCGGCCGACCCGGCCGGTGGTCCGCGAGGCGCTGACCCGGGCGCTGCGCGAGGACGCGGACGCGGAGCGGCGGCCGGCCCCGGAGTCCTGGCTGCGCGGCGCGTACCGGGCCGTGCGTCACGCCGGACCGCCGCGGGGCGGACGGGCCCTGGCCGCCGGCACCGCGCTGGCCGTGGTCACGGTGGCCGCGGCGGCACTGGCCGCGTCCGGCGCGCTGTCGTCGGGAACGGACACGGCGGGGGCGCCGCCCCGGGCCACCCCGTCCGGCCCCGCGGCCCGGCAGCCGGGCGGCGGCGCCCCACCCACCCCGACACCCACCTCGGCCCCGTCCTCCAAGCCGGCTCCCGCCCTGCCGGCCGGTTACCGCCGGTACTCCGCCCCGGAGGGCTTCTCGGTGGCGCTGCCCGACGGCTGGAAGCGGCTGACCACCTCCCGGGTGTCCGGCCTGGCCTATCGCGTCACCTTCGGCCGGGACGGCGGACCGTCCACGCTCGCGGTGACCTACAGCGAGCGCGTCGGCCCCGACCCGGTCGCCGTCTGGCGGGACGACGTCGAGCCCGGGTTGCGCAAGCTGCCCGGTTACGACCGCGTCGGCGCCGTGCGGGCGACCACGTACCAGGGCCGCAGGGCCGCCGATCTGGAGTGGCTGGCGGGGTCCGGGGCCGCGCGGACGCGCACCTTCGGGCGGGGGTTCCTGCTGGGCGGGACGCGGGGCTTCTCGCTGCGCTTCACCACCCCGGCCGCGGCCTGGGACGACGCGGCGGACCGGCTGGCGCTGAGGACGTTCCTAGGGACCTTCCGCACGCCGCAGGAGTGACCCGGGCCCGTCGGCCGTTTTCCGGACGCCGACCCGGGGACTCGTCCCCCATGGTGCGAATCGGATACACGATGATGACCGAGCAGGCAGGTCCCCGTGACCTGGTGGATCACGTGGTGCAGGCCGAGGAGTCGGGTTTCGACTTCTCGGTGATCTCCGACCACTACTTCCCGTGGCTGCGCTCGCAGGGACACTCCTCGTACGCGTGGAGCGTGCTGGGCGCCGCCGCCCAGGCCACTTCGCGGATCCCCCTGATGACGTACGTGACCTGCCCCATCCTGCGCTACCACCCGGCGATCGTGGCGCAGAAGGCGGCGACCGTGCAGCTGCTGTCCCAGGGCAGGTTCCGGCTCGGCCTCGGCGCCGGCGAGAACCTGAACGAGCATGTCGTGGGCGGCGGCTGGCCCCCGGTCGACGTCCGCCACGAGATGCTCGAAGAGGCGGTGGAGATCATCCGGGCGCTGTTCGAGGGCGGCCATGTCACGCGTCACGGGCAGCACTACGACGTGGAGTCGGCCCGGCTGTGGGACCTGCCGGAGCAGGCGCCGCCGATCGGCATCGCCGTCTCCGGCGACCAGTCCTGCGAGCTGGCCGGGCGCCTCGCCGACCTGGTGATCGCGACCGAGCCGAAGGCGGGCCTGCTGGAGGCGTTCGACCGGCACGGCGGCACCGGCAAGCCCCGGGTCGGCCAGCTGCCCGTGTGCTACGACCCGGACCGGGAGACGGCGATCAAGCGCGCCCACTCCCAGTTCCGCTGGTTCGGGCTGGGCTGGAAGGTGAACGCCGAACTGCCGCACCCGGACTCCTTCGAGGCCGCGACCCAGTTCGTGACCGAGGACGACGTCGCCTCCTCCATCCCGTGCGGTGACGACCCGGACGCGTTCGTGGAGGCCGTACGGCCCTACGCCGAGGCCGGGTTCGGGGAGGTCGCCCTGGTCCAGATCGGCGGTGACACGCAGCCCGAGTTCCTGGACTGGTCGGCGAAGACCCTGCTGCCGGCCCTGCGGGAGGCGTTCGCCTGACGCCGTACCGCCCCTGCGGCACGCCTCCCGTCCTCGGGATTCAGTCACACGGGTGAGCATTGCGGGCGCAGCGGGGGTACTAGAGGGCCCTACGCCGATCGTCCCGAAAGGCCCCCGCGTGAACTCGTTCGTGCACAAGACCCTGGTGGTGCAGCTCCTCGCGCACGGCACCGGCCGGTGTCCGGTGCTGGCCCACCTCAGCTACGACGCCGACGATCCGTTCGCCGTCACCGCTGTGTTCGCCCACGACGGCAGGGTGCTGGCCTCCTGGCGGCTGGACCGGCAGATGCTCGCCGACGGACTGGCCGGGCCGGTCGGGATCGGCGACGTCCGGATGCGGCCGGAGGCCACCGGCCCGTGGCACGAGCTGCGCCTGGAGTTCCTCGGGGACGCCCGGCCGGACGGCGGCCGGCACCACGCGGTGGTGTTCGCCTGGGCGCCCGCCATCGCCGCGTTCCTGCGCGAGACCTACCAGATCGTCCCACCGGGCCGGGAGCGCCTGTCCGTGGACGAGCTGCTGGCGGAGATCCTCTCCGCGGCTGAGTAGCCGTACTCATGCCGGCGGCCCCGGCCGGGCGCCACGATGGGGCTCCTACGATCCCCAGGCAAGGAGCCCCGCCGTGACCGCAGTGCACCCCGCCCCGCTCCGCGCGCCGCGCCGCGTGCCGCCCGCCCTCTTCGCCGGCGTGGTGGCCGTGGGGCTGGCCGTGTCGGCGTGGGGCGCACGCGACCGCACCACCTGGTTCCTGGAGACGGTGTGGGCGCTGGCCGGGCTGCCCCTGGTGGTGCTGTTCTGGCGGCGCTTCCCCCGGACCGGGCTGCTGTGCGCACTGCTGACCGCGCACGCGCTGGTCCTCGCGGTCGGCGGGCACTACACCTACGCGCAGGTCCCGGTGGGCGACTGGGTGCGCGACACCTTCGGCCTGGAGCGCAACCCGTACGACCGGTTCGGCCACCTGGTGCAGGGCTTCGTCCCGGCCGTGCTGGTCCGTGAACTGCTCAGCCGCACCTCGCCGTTGCGCGGCAGCCGCTGGCTGGCTCCGCTCACGGTGTGCGCCTGCCTGGCCTTCAGCGCCTGTTTCGAGCTGCTGGAGTGGCTGGCGGCCGAGATCGGCGGGCACGGCGCGGACGCGTTCCTCGCCACCCAGGGCGATGTGTGGGACACCCAGTGGGACATGTTCTGCGCCCTGATCGGCTCGGTCCTGTCCCTGCTGCTCAGCGGGACGCACGACCGGCAGCTGAGGGCCCTGGAGGCCCGCCCTTGCTAGGCCCTGTCGTCAAACTCCCGTCTGCCGCGCTCCGGGCGGACGACGGGAATTTGACGACAGGACCTAGCGGTCCGTGCGGGACGTGTGCCGGCGGCGGGCCCACAGCGGCAGGCCGTACCAGCACAGCAGGTACCAGGCGACGACGGCCGCCACCAGGTACGGCACATAGCCGTCGTGGGTGGCCACCCGGAGGATCAGCAGCAGGGACGACGTCATCGTGGCGAGCAGCAGGACCAGGCCGACGAAGGTCATCCGGGACGCCAGCCGTACCGCCTGCGGCTTGACCCGGCGGCCGGAGACCAGGCGGTGCAGGGACACCGGTCCGATGAGGGCGCCGGTCGCGCAGGCGCCCAGGACGACGGTCACGATGTAGATGACCTGGTTGGCGGCGCTGAGCTGCGTGTACTTCGGCTGGAAGACGACGGTCAGCAGGAAACCGAAGAGGATCTGCACCCCCGTCTGCGCCACCCGGACCTCCTGGATGAGTTCGCCCCACATCCGGTCGGCCCGCTCCTCCTCGGTCTCGTTGCGCCCTCTGCGCTGTCCTGCCTCCGTCATGCGGTTGCGTGTAACCGCCCGGCCGTTCTTTCAAACGGTCCGCGAGCCCGCGGCTACCAGCGGTGCTCGACCTGGTCCTTGATCCGGCGCTCGTACAGTTCGCGGATCGCGGCGGACGTCTGCGGCGGCAGCGGCGGCAGCTTGGCCGCGGCGGCGTTGGCGCGGGCCTGCTCGGGGTTGCGGGCGCCCGGGATCACCGTGGTCACGCCGTCCTGCTCGATGATCCAGCGCAGCGCCAGCTGGGCCGGGGTGTAGCCCTCCGGGGCGAGCGCGGCGAACTCGGCGGCGGCCTCGACGCCCGTCCCGTAGTCGACGCCGGAGAAGGTCTCGCCCTGGTCGAAGGCCTCGCCGTGCCGGTTGTAGGTGCGGTGGTCGTTGGCCGCGAACACCGTCTCCTTCGTGTACTTGCCGGACAGCAGCCCGGAGGCGAGCGGCACGCGCGCGATGATGCCGACGCCGGCCGCGCGGGCGGCGGGCAGCACCTCGTACAGGGGCTTCATCCGGAAGGGGTTGAGGATGATCTGCACGCTCGCCACGTTCGGCCGGGCGATGGCGGTGAGCGCCTCGGCACAGGTCTCCACGCTCACGCCGTAGGCGGCGATCCGTTCCTCCTCGACCAGGGTGTCCAGGGCGTCGAACACCGCGTCCGAGGAGTAGACCGGGGTGGGCGGGCAGTGCAGCTGCACCAGGTCGATGCGGTCGACGCCGAGATTGCGGCGCGAGCGGTCGTTCCAGGCGCGGAAGTTGTCCAGGACGTAGTTCTCCGGGACCTGTTCGACCCGGCGGCCCATCTTGGTGGCCACCAGCACGTGCAGATCGGGCCGGCCGCGCAGGAACGAAGCGATGGTGGCCTCGCTGCGCCCGTCGCCGTACACGTCGGCCGTGTCGAAGAAGGTCACCCCGGCCTCGGCCGCCGCCTCCAGGACGGACAGCGCCTCCTTGTCGTCCACGTCGCCCCAGTCGGCGCCCAGCTGCCATGTGCCGAGCCCGACCACCGATGCCCACTGACCCGACCTGCCGATTACGCGTTCGTCCATGACGTCAGTCTGTCATCCGGCCGGGGAGCCCGCGTCGGCGGCCACCCCGGCGGAACTCCCCGGGCTCGCGGACGAGATGAGCCCCTGCCGCACGGCGCTCACCGGCCGGTTCCGCGAGATCACCGCCGGGGGTCCGCCCCGGCCGGGTCCCGCTGGTCGGCACCGGGTGTCAGCTGCGCCTGGACGGCGGGCCCGTAGCGGTCGGCGAGGGCGTCGGTGCCGGTCTCGCGCAGGTGGGGGCCGCGGGCGATGCCGTACATGACGCCGAGGCCGACCAGGGCGGCGACGGCCAGTTCGGCGCGCAGGCCCGCGTCGGGGCCGGCGAGCCGGGCGGCGAGGCGTTCGGTGACCTGGGCGCGGAAGTTGGCGCGCAGGACGTCGCCGTGGTCGCCGTGCAGCGGGGCGAAGGCGATGCGCAGCAGCGGGTCGGCGCCCCGCTCGCGCTGGCTGGACACGACGTGCCGGACCATGTGCCGGCCGAGTGCGTCCAGCGGCGCGTCCAGCAGGGCGTCGGCGTCGGTGTCGAAGGACATCACGCGGGCGAACAGGGCGTCCTTGTTGCCGAAGTACTTCAGGATCAGCGGCGGGCTCACCCCGGCGCGCTCGGCGACGGCCTTGAGGGTGATGTCGGCGTGCGCGTGCCGGGCCAGGAGGTGGCGGGCGGCCTTCAGGATGGCGGCCTTGGTGGCCTCGGCGTCCCGGCGTGCGGGGGCGGGCGCCTGACCGGGTGGCGTGGTCATGGTCCTCATGCTCCCTCCATCGCCTCGTCACGGGCGCCCCGGGTGCCGCTCCGGGCCCGCCGGGTGCCCGGCGCGGGGCCGTCGCCGGGGATGGACAGGGCCGCCGCGCAGGCCGCGAGGGCGACGGCGCCCGCCATGGCGAAGGCGAGCTGGTAGCCGTGCAGGCTGGGCACGGGGACGCCGCCGAGGGGGCTGCTGTGGTGGACGAGGACGGCGGCGACGGCCGCGCTGGAGACGGCCTGGCCGATGGTGCGCATGAGGACGTTGACGCCGTTGGCGGAGGCGGTCTGGGCGGCCGGTACGGCGCGCAGGATGAGGGTCGGCAGCGCGGAGTAGGCGAGGGTGGTGCCGGTCGCCACCACGGTGGCGCCCAGGATGATCATCCACAGGTCGCGGCTGTCGGCGATGCGGAGCGCGTACCCGCAGGCGATGACGGCGGCGCCCAGCGCGAGCGTGATCCGGGGGCCCCGCGTGGCCGAGATGCGGGCCGACAGCGGGGAGAACAGCAGCATGGTGACACCGCCGGGCAGCAGGCAGAGGCCGGTGGCGACGATGGACAGGCCGAGGCCGTACCCGGTGGCCTTCGGCGCCTGCACCAGCTGAGCGGTGACCAGGGAGTTGGCGTAGAAGGCGAACCCGGTCAGCAGGGCCGCCACATGGGACAGGCCCACCCGTGGCCGGGTGACCAGCCGCAGGTCGACCAGGGGCCGTGCGGTGCGCAGCTGCTGCCACCACCACAGGGCGAGCACGGCGACCGCCCCGAGGAACAGTCCGAGGACCCGCGCGCTCCCCCAGCCCCAGGTGCCGCCCTGGGAGACGCCCAGCAGCAGGCAGACCAGCCCGGCGGCGAGGCCGAGGGCACCGAGGACGTCGAACCGGCCGGGTTCCCGCACCGGCGACTCCTTGACCGCCCACCAGGTCGCCGTGACGCCCGCCGCGCCGAGGACGCTGGTCAGCCAGAACATGGTGTGCCAGTCGGCGTACTGCACGACCAGCGCGGCGAGCGGCAGGCCGAGCGCGGCGCCGATGCCGACGGTGGAACTCATCAGCGCCACCGCCGAGCCACGGCGTTCCGGCGGCAGTTCGTCGCGCAGGATGCTGATGGACAGCGGGACCACCGAGGCGGCGGCGCCCTGGAGGGCGCGGGCGGCGATGAGGACGCCGATGTCGGAGGAGAGCGCGCACATCACGGAGCCGACGGTCATCAGGGCGAGCGCGGCGGTGAGCACCCGGCGCTTGCCGTACATGTCGCCGGCCCGGCCGAGGACGGGGGTGAGGACGGCGCCGGAGAGCAGGGTCGCGGTGACCGTCCAGGAGACGGCGGCGGCCGACGCGCCGGTGAGCCGGGGCAGGTCGGGCAGGAGCGGGACGACCACGGTCTGCATGACCGCCATGAGGATGCCGCCGGACGCCAGCACGGGAATGGTGAGCCGGTCGCGCAGCCGGGACGACGGGGATATCGGGGCGGGCTGGTCCATCGGCGCTCCTGCGGGCGGCACGGTGACGGGGTGAATACTCATTCACCTTATCGAGTGAATGGGAATTCACCAACGTTTCCTGACCCGAACGGGGAGGCCGTGAGGACCGGATGCGAACGGCCGGGTCCCGGGGGAAGTCCTGCCCCAGGGCCGTCAGGCCAGGTTCTGCTCCAGGACCGTCAGATAGGTGCGCAGGGAGTGGTCGCGGACGCCGTCGGAGGCGGGCGCGAACGGGTCCGCGGTGTGGCCCCTGGCCCGGTCGCCCAGCGCCGACAGCATGGGCATCGACTCGTGAAGCCGGCCCTTGGAGTCGAAATACCGCAGGGCTCGTACGTGGGTGTAGGCGGGTTCCGGCGGGAGCTGGGCGACGATGTCGTTGTTGTTGACGAAGCGGTACATCCGGCCGCCGAATCCCTCGTGGAACGCCTCGGCCAGCAGCCGGTCGCAGGTGCGGGGCTGGCCGTAGGTGTAGACGCCGTCCGCGGCCAGGTGCGGCTCCTCCAGGTAGAGGCGGGCGCCGGCCAGCATCGCGAGCGCCCCGCCGAGGCTGTGCCCGGTGAAGTAGACGGCCTGGCCGTCGGTGCGCAGTTCGGTGAGGGTGTCGTGGACCGCCGGGTAGACCGACGCGAGGGCCTCGGCGAACCCGTGGTGGACGTAGCCGTGGCCGCCGGGTCCGGGCCGGGGCGGGGTGGTGGCGTCGGAGAGCCAGTCCTTGATCTGGCCGGGTTCGGTGCCGCGGAACGCGGTGACGATCATCCGGTCGCTCGCCAGGGTGCAGGCCTGGGTGTCCTGGAGCGGGAAGGGCGGGGTGAACCGGGTGTGGTGGTGCCGCACCTCCTCGAAGCCCCAGCGGGCGGCCTGCTCCTCGATGGCGGCCCGGTCCCGGTACGCCAGGTCGGCCGCGCGGGCCAGCCAGTAGGCGCGCTGGAGGCTGTAGCCGGTGGAGGTGTGGTCGAACGCGACGGGTACGGCCATGCGAGCTCCTCGGGTGGGGGCGGGACGGAGTTGGCTAGTCCCGGCGGGCCGCGGCGCGGGCGTGCAGGGCGCGGGCGGCGCGCGGGCCGAGCCAGCGCTTGAGCCGGCGCAGCGCCTCCAGCCGTCCGGCCGCCTTGTCCAGGCCGTAGTAGAGCTGGGGCGGGACGTACGGCAGCAGGGGCGAGTGGCGCTGGCCGAGCAGGGCGAACATCCGGTGCGGGGGCAGGTGGACGTATCGGGGCAGGTTCTCGTACCACTGGGCGCTGTAGCGGGCCGCGCTCTGCACGGACAGCAGTTCGGCCTGGCGGCGGCGCTGGTAGGCGGCGAGGGCGTCGGGCAGGGCCGCGTGCGCGCGCAGGGCGTCGGCGAGGCACATGGCGTCCTCCAGGGCGAGGGTGGTGCCGGCGCCGATGGAGTAGTGGGTGGTGTGGGCCGCGTCGCCGAGCAGGACCAGGTTGCCGTCCTGCCAGGTCTCGTTGGTGAGGGTGCGGAAGGTCTGCCAGGAGGCGCCGGAGCGGGCGGTCAGGGGGTGGCCGTCGAGGACGCCCGCGAAGAGCTTCTCCAGCAGGGCGAGGCCCTCCCCCTCGTCGGCGCGGTCCAGGCCCAGGCCGGCGAAGGTCTCCGGGGAGCACTCGACGACACAGGTGCTGTGGTCGCCGCTGTAGCCGTAGCCGTAGGCCCAGATCCAGCCGTGGTCGGTCTCGGTGAAGGCGAAGGTGAAGGCGTCGAAGACCTTGCTGGTGCCGAGCCAGATGTAGGGGTTGCGGCCGGAGGTGATCCGGGTGCCGAAGTGGGCGGCCCGGCGGGTGCGCAGGGCGCTGTGCACGCCGTCGGCCGCGACGACCAGGTCCGCGCCGGCGGGCGGTTCGGTGAGTTCGCTCTCGTACTCCAGGCGGACGCCCAGGGCGCGGGCCCGGGTGGCGAGCAGGTCGAGCAGGCGGTGGCGGCCGATGCCGAAGCCCTCGTCGCCGTGGTGCCGGGTCGTCAGGTCCCGTACGTGGGCGACGCCGTCGCTCCAGCGGACGGAGTGCTCCTCGATCGCCCGCGCCGATGCGGGGTCGTGGGCCTGGAGCTTGTCGAGGAGGCCGCGCCAGTACGTCACGCCCCAGCCATAGGTGGAGCCCTGCGGGTTGCGCTCGTGGACGGTGATGTCACGGGAGGGGTCCTGCCGCTTGAGCAGGATGGCGAGGTACAGACCGGCGGGCCCGCCTCCGACACAGACGACCTTCACGCGCACACCCCTGACAGTCACCATACGTGGTCGATCGGAACCGGAGGGTAGCAGGACGGGGGCGCGCCCGATCGCGTCAGTCTGCCGCGATGAGCCGCGCCACCCGGACGGACGGCAGCCGGAAAGGATCGGCGGAGATCCGATCGGGCAGACCCGCATGCCCGACATCACCCTGCGCCGCGCGCACCGCGGCAGCCGCCGTCGCCGCGCCCGGTTCCTTCGGGGAGGTCTGCAAGGGCCGCCGGATACAGGCCCGTGAGGCGAGCGGCGGCGGACATCACCACGACCAAGCCGTGGAACACGGTGCGCCCCGGCGGACCTGGTGGGCCACACCGGGTGTCAGACGTTCGACGCCTGATCAGGCATCGGCGGTACGGCACTCCGGGTGGCCCCAGCCCTGCGCGTTCTTGGCGATCTTCTCGCCGGCCGCGTAGGACCGTCCGCACAGGCAGCGGCCGGGGAACTTCGCCTTGATGGTGCGTGCGGACGCGGTGCCACCGGTGCGGCGCGGCGCCTTCTTGCGCGCTGCCCCGGCGCCCGCCGGGGTGTCGGGCGACGGCGGGGGCTCCGGCGAGCCCAGCGCGCTGCCGGCCGCTTCCTGGACGGAGGCCGCCTGGCTGGCGGCGCGGTCGGCGAAGTCGTTCAGCGGGTCGCCGTCGACCTGGTGGGCGGGGACGTAGCGGAACTCCACGGACCGGCCGTCGAGCAGTTCGTCGATGCGGACCACCAGGTCCTGGTTGGCGACGGGCTTGCCGGCGGAGGTCTTCCAGCCGTTGCGCTTCCAGCCGGGCAGCCAGGTGGTGACGGCCTTCATCGCGTACTGGGAGTCCATCCGGATCTCCAGCGGCACGTCCGGGTCGACGGCGGTGAGCAGCCGCTCCAGGGCGGTCAGTTCGGCGACGTTGTTGGTGGCCCGGCCGAGCGGGCCCGCCGCCCAGCGGGCGGGGGTCCGCTCGTCGTCGTCCGAGACCACCCACGCCCATCCGGCCGGTCCGGGGTTTCCCTTCGAAGCCCCGTCGCACGCGGCCACCACACGTTCACGCATGTGCCCGATCATGCCATGGCCGTGCGCAGCGCCGTCCCGGGACCGGTCAGACCTCCTTGACCTTCGGCATCTCGCCCTCGGTGGTGGTGATGTCGATCACCGAGAAGTTCGCGCCCTGCGGGTCGCTGAGCGCCGCGAACCGGCCGAAGGGGCTGCTCATCGGCCCGAAGCGGAGGATACCGCCGAGCTTGACGGCCCGGTCGACGGCCGCGTCGCAGTCGTCGACGGTGAAGTAGACGTTGATGTACGACGGCACCTCGGGCGGGAAGTCGTCGGTCATCCGCATCCGGCCGAGGACGGTGTCCTCGCCGACGTCGAACATCCGGAAGTCCACCGCGTCGTCGTCGATCTCCTTCATCCGGTACGGGAAGACCGCGGCGAGGAAGGCGTCCGCCTGTTCCGGCTCCCTGGTGAAGACCTCGGCCCAGCAGTAGGCCCCGGGCGTGGCCGTCGCCTCGAAGCCCTCGTGGGTGCCCGCCTGCCACACGCCGAACACGGCTCCGCTGGGCTCCCGGGCCAGGCACATCGTGCCGAACTCACCGACCTGCATCGGCTCCATCAGCACCTCGCCGCCGTTCTCCCGGATCTTCTCCGCGGTGGCCGCGGCGTCGGGCGAGGCGAAGTACAGGCACCACTGCGACTGGCCCTCCTGTCCGGGCATGGGCGGGACGACCGCCGCCACGGCCTTGCCGTCCGCGTAGGCCTGGGTGTAGTGGCCGTACTCCGACGACGACTCGCCGAAGGTCCAGCCGAGGACGTCGCCGTAGAACCGCTTGGCTCCCTCGACGTCACTGAACATCGCATCGGCCCAACAGGGCGTTCCTTCGGGTTGCACGGCCATGCTGGCGACCCTCCTGAGGTGGTGTGTCCCGTTTGTTCACGCTAGCCATCCGGGGTCCGGCCCGCGCGCCGAGCCGGGAGCCGCAATTCGGTCGACAGCGGGGCCCGCGTCCCGCTGTGATGGGCCCGGTGAACACGGTCAGGATGCGTGAGGGCGAGGTCGGCATCGACGCGCCGCTGGTCGGCCGGCTGATCGCCCGGCAGTTCCCCGGCTGGGCGGCGCTGCCCGTACGGCGCGTGGACTCCTCCGGCACGGAGAACGCCATGTTCCGCCTGGGCACCGGCCTGGTGGTACGGCTGCCCCGGCATCCCGGCGCCGTCGCCGACGTGACGCACGAGCAGCGCTGGCTGCCCCGTCTCGGCCCGCTGCTTCCGGTGGCCACGCCGGAGCCGGCCGGGCTCGGCGCGCCCGACGAGGACTTCCCGTGGCCGTGGTCGGTGTACCGCTGGCTGGACGGGCGGAACCCGGTCGCCGGTGCCGTCGCGGAGCCCGAGTGCCTCGCCGAGCGGCTCGGGTCGTTCGTGGCGGCGCTGCGCCGGATCGACCCGCACGACGGGCCGCCCGCCTCCCGGGGCGTGCCGCTCGCCGCCCGGGACGAGCCGACCCGGGCCGCGCTGGCGCGGCTCACCGAGCTCACCGGGCTCACCGACCGGATCGACACGGCGGCCGTGACGGCCCTGTGGGAGGAGGCGCTGCGGGCCCCGGCCCACTCCGGTCCGCCGGCCTGGGCGCACGGGGATCTCTCCCCGGGGAACGTGCTGGTCGACGGGGACGGGCTGGGCGCGGTCATCGACTTCGGCTGCGCCGGCGTCGGCGACCCGGCCGTGGACCTGATCGTGGCCTGGAACCTGCTGCCCGCGTCCGCCCGGGACACCTTTCGCGAGGCCGTCGGCGCGGACGACGCGGAGTGGGCGCGCGGGCGGGGCTGGGCGCTGTCGATCTCGCTGATCCAGTTGCCGTACTACCGGCACACCAACCCGGCCCTGGCGGAGAACTCCCGGCATGTGATCGCCGAGATCCTCGCCGAGGCCGGGCGACGGTGACGGCGGCCGGCCGGGCGTCGCGCTACGCCCCCGCGTACGCCTCCTCCAGCGCGGCGGCGTCCAGCTTGCCCATGCCCATCATGGCCTTGGTGGCGCGCGCGGCCTTCTCCGGGTCGGGGTCGGCGACCATGTCGAGCAGCGGGGCGTAGACCACCTGCCAGGAGACGCCGTACTTGTCCTTGAGCCAGCCGCAGGGTCCGCCCTCGCCGCCGTTCTCGGTGAGCTTCGTCCAGTAGTGGTCGATCTCCTGCTGGTCGGAGCAGAGGATCTGGAACGAGACCGCCTCGTTGAAGGTGAACTCGGGGCCGCCGTTGAGCGCGACGAACTTCTGGCCGTTGGCCGTGAACTCCGCGGTCAGCACCGCGCCGGCCGGCCCGGGACCGCCCTCGGGCCAGCGGACGACGCGCCCGAGCGCGGCGTCCTTGAAGACGGACACGTAGTGGTGCGCGGCCTCCTCCGCCTGGCCGTCGAACCAGAGACAGGTGGTGAATCCGGCGGTGGTCATGAGCGCCTCCCGAGGCGTGGGCGAGGGTGTGGAACCGGGCGTGGAAACGCCGTCGTGTGTAGGGACCGCTCCCCCACGCGAAACTCATCGGTCCGCCCCGCACCCGCCGGAAGAACGCCCGGACGCGGACAGCCGGCCAGGCAGCCGTCGGCAGCCGGTCAGGCAGCCAGGCAGAGCCCCTGGTACGGCCGGCTCGGCGCGGTGGCGGGCCGGTGCGGTGCGACGGCGGGCCGGTGCCGCTCGGCCGTGCGCCGGGCCAGCTCGCCGTGCGCCAGCGACAGCAGGTCGCCGAGGCCCAGGCCGAGCGCGTGGGCCGCGGCGGCCAGTACCTCGGACGAGGCCTCCTTGCGGCCCCGCTCGACCTCCGACAGGTAGGGCAGCGAGATCCGGGCCGCGTCGGCCACGTCCTTGAGCGTGCGCTCCTGCGCCTGCCGCTCCCGGCGCAGCACCTCGCCGACCAGATCCCGCCACAAGGGTTCCCGGGGCGCGGGTTCGCCGTCCGGCGCGTCCGGGCGGACGGGCGCCGGCCGCAGGGGGATCACTCGGGCTTCCTCGCTCAGCGGGTTGCTCATCCCGTCAGCCTAGAAGCGGTACGGTGCGGGGCAAGGGCGCGGCGTTCCGCCCTCAGGGAAACCCGGGCCCGACCGATCGTTTCTCGCCACTGCGGCGTGGCGGACGCATGCGTGCCGTGACCGGGGGTACTCGCGCCGTGAGCGGCTCCGCGGGAGGAATGACCCGCCCTACATCGGGTACTCGCAGGGACGCGTCCTGTGTCGGAGCCACGAAGCTGCCGTACAGGAAGACGTCGAACCGTGACTTTCGTGGGAGAGGCAATGAACACCGCCGCCGGGATCCGGTCGGAAGCAGAGGTCGTCGAACAGACCGAGCAGGACAGGACCTGCGAGGATTCACTGCCTGGCATCACGGACCCCGCGTCCGTCGCCCCGCGGGACGCACGGGAGCTCTCCCGCCAGTTCTTCCGCCGGCTGACCGAGCTGGAGGAGGGGACGCACGAGTACCAGTACGCGCGCAACACGCTCATCGAGATGAACATGTCGCTGGTGCGGTTCGCGGCCGGACGGTTCCGGGGCCGGGGCGACGACATGGAGGACATCGTCCAGACCGGCATGATCGGCCTGATCAAGGCCATCGACCGGTTCGAACTGGCACGCGAGGTCGAGTTCACCTCCTTCGCGCTGCCGTACATCGTCGGTGAGATCAAGCGGTTCTTCCGGGACACCACCTGGGCCGTCCACGTGCCGCGCCGGCTCCAGGAGCTGCGGGTGGAGCTGGCCAAGGCACGGGAGGAGCTGTCCAGCCGCCTGGACCGGGACCCGACGGTCGCCGAGCTGGCCACGCTCATGAACCTCTCCGAGAAGGAGGTGGTCGAGGCTCAGCTCGCCTCCAACGGCTACAACTCCGCCTCCCTGGACGCCGCGCTCACCGGAGACGGCCCCGAGGACGGCGAGGCCGTGCTCGCCGACTTCATCGGTGTGGAGGAGGAGGGGCTGCGGCTCGTCGAGGACTTCCACGCGCTGGCCCCGCTCATGGCGGAGCTGAGCGACCGCGACCGGCAGATCATCCACATGCGGTTCGTGGAGGAGGCCACCCAGGCGGAGATCGGGGAGCGGCTGGGATGCTCCCAGATGCACGTCTCCCGGCTGATCAAGCGGATCATCACCCGGCTGCGCCAGGGGATGCTGGGCGAACTCGGCTGCGCCTGACACCTCGAATCGGGCCGACGCCCCGGCGCCGGCCCGACGTCACAGTCCGCCAGGGGCGGGTCAGTCCGTCCGGGAGGGGCTGTCCCCGTCCTGCCGGAGCGGGAAGACGGCACGCACGCGTTTGCCCACGGGCACCCGCTCCACGGTGACCTCCGAGGCCAGGGCGTGCACGATCTCCAGCCCGTGCCGTCCGACGCGCTTCGGGTCCTTCGGGTAGCGGCGGGGCAGTGCGGTGCTGCTGTCGTACACGGACACCGCGACCGAAGTGGCCGTACCCTCCAGTTCCAGGATGTACGGGCCGTCGCTGTGCAGGTCGGCGTTGGTGACCAGTTCGCTCACCATCAGCAGCAGCTCGCCATCGGCCCGGCCGTCGGCGGTGGCGCACCATTCGGTGCGCAGCTGCTGGAGGAACTGGGACGCGAAGGCACGCGCTTCGGCGATGCATCCGGGTTCGCCGGTGTAGTGCGCCGCGCGCCGCAGCGGCTCCACGGGTACATCGAAACCAGTCGGTATCACTGCCCCGCCCAGGTGCTTGATCATGCTGTCTCTCTCGAAAACCCGGTCCGGCCGGTCGCTGTTGCACCAGACCTCGTACCCCGAGCCCGGCCCTCCAGTCCACCGGATGCGTTCGCCCACCGCGCACAGTGGCGAGGGTCACTCCCCCCGACCGAGCGGGCCGAGACGAGGCCGGTCAGGCGACGGGTACGACGAGGGCCGGAACGGTCCGCTGCATGCGCAGGGCGTCGACGGACTCCGCGAGCAGCTCGTACTCGGTCGTCTCGTCGCCGGTCGCGATCCGCACCAGCCTCCCCGCGGCGAGCTCGTCGGCGACCAGTTCCTGCTGGGCCGGGTCGCCGCACCACGCGCGCAGGACGGCCGGCACGTCGGGCACGGTGTCCGCGACCGGGACGAGCGCGCTCGGCGGGAAGTGCCCGGCCTCGGGACTCGGGTCGAGGCGGTCGGCGATCCAGTTGGCGCGGTCGCGCAGCCACCACAGGGCGAGGGCCAGGGTGGGAGCCCGGTAGGTGCCCAGGGGCACTCCGATGCGCTGCCCACCGCAGGTGCCGTACGCGGTGACATGGCACAGGAACTCGTCGTGCATGCGCACTCCCCCGTCGCGTCGTTCGCCTGCCGGCTGGCCTCGCTTTCGGTGCGGCTCATCCGCGGTGCGGCCGTGTGCGGTGCGTGATCGGAACCTCGCTGGAAGTGAAGTCCTCACAGTTGAGTATGTTCACTACTGAACCACTGTCACCATGACTTTCCGGCCAGTCTCTTGGCATATTCCGCGCCTGTTCTGGCCGAAATGAGATGGGCCGTCTCCCCACCGGGCCATGACCCCGGAGGTAATCGACCCGGCACCCGCTCCTCCCGCATGGTGGTCACACCGGAGCGGCGAACCCCGCATCCGGGACCTGACCAGCAGAGACGACCTCGATGGAGGATGCTTCGCCATGGCCGCGCACACCGACCGTCACGACAACGCCGCCGCCCGTTACTTCGAGGCCTGGAACGCCACCCGGCCGGAGGACATCGAGAAGGCCGTCGCCGCCGCCTGGACCGAGGACGGCGGCTACACCGACCCGCTCGTGGACGTCCGCGGGCACGAGCAGATCGCGGCCGTGATCGCGGCGGCCCACGAGCAGTTCCCCGGCTTCGTGTTCCGTCCGCTCGGCACGGTCGACGGCCACCACGACACCGCGCGCTTCGGCTGGGAGCTGGTGAACGAGCAGGACGGCTCGGCGCCGGTGGCCGGGTTCGACGTGGTCACGCTGGACGAGGAGGGCCGCATCCGGCAGGTGCTGGGATTCCTGGACCGGGTTCCGGCGGGCGCCTGACTTGGCCGTGCCGGCGCCTCCAGGGAGGGCGACGGGGTGGCGGTACGACGGAGGGGAGCAGCCGCGGTTCGTCGCGGCCGCTCCCCCGGACCGTCCGGTACGCCGGCGCTGAGGCACCGGGGCACTACGGCACTACGGCACTACGGCACTACTGCCGGACGATCGCGTCGATCCGTGCCAGTTCGTCGGAGTCGAAGTCGAGGTTGCCGATGGCCGCGACACTGTCCTCGATCTGCCGCGGGCTGCTCGCGCCGACCAGGGCGGACGTCACCCGGCCGCCGCGCAGCACCCAGGCGAGGGCGAGCTGGGCCAGGCTCTGGCCGCGGGACTTGGCGATGTCGTTCAGCGCGCGCAGCCGGGCGACCAGGTCCGCGGTGACCGCGTCCGAGTTCAGGAACGGGCTGTCGCTCGCGGCCCGCGAGTCCTCGGGGATGCCGTCGAGGTAGCGGCCGGTGAGCAGGCCCTGCTCCAGCGGGGAGTACACGATGGAGCCGACCTGGAGCTCGTCCAGGGCGTCGAGCAGGCCCTCGTCCTCGGGGCGCCGGTCGAGCATCGAGTAGCGCGGCTGGTGGATGAGGAGCGGCGTGCCCAGCTCGCCGAGGATGCGGGCGGCCTCGCGGGTCTGCTCGGCGGAGTAGTTGGAAACGCCGACGTAGAGGGCCTTGCCCTGCTGCACCGCCGTGTGCAGGGCGCCCATCGTCTCCTCCAGGGGAGTGTCCGGGTCGAAGCGGTGCGAGTAGAAGATGTCGACGTAGTCCAGGCCCATGCGGGTGAGGCTCTGGTCGAGCGAGGACAGCAGGTACTTGCGCGAGCCCCACTCGCCGTACGGGCCGGGCCACATCAGGTAGCCGGCCTTGGTGGAGATCACCAGTTCGTCGCGGTAACCGGCGAGGTCCGCCTTCAACGCCTCGCCGAAGGCGGACTCGGCGGCGCCGGGCGGCGGGCCGTAGTTGTTCGCGAGGTCGAAGTGGGTGACGCCCAGGTCGAAGGCGCGGCGGAGGATGGCCCGCTGGGTCTCCACCGGCCGGTCGGGCCCGAAGTTGTGCCACAGGCCGAGCGAGAGGGCGGGGAGTTTCAGGCCGCTGCGTCCGGTGCGCCGGTAGGGCATGTCGGCGTAGCGGTCGGGGTGTGCGGTGTACAACGCGACTCCAGAGGGGTTGGCACACGATCTACCGGTGCCACTCTTCCCCGGGCAGCGGGCAGCGGTCCAACAGAAGAATCCGATGGAATTCAGCGGATAGGCTTCTCAATCATGGAACTGCGCCATCTCCAGCACTTCGTCGCGGTCGCCGAGGACCAGCACTTCACCCGGGCCGCCGAACGCCTGATGGTGTCCCAGTCGGGCCTGTCGGCGTCCATCCGGGCGCTGGAGCGCGAGCTGCGGGCGCCGCTGTTCGTGCGGACCACCCGCCGGGTGACGCTCACCGAGGCGGGGCGTGCGCTGCTCGGGGAGGCCGAACGCATCCTGGCACAGGTGCGTTCCGCGCACGAGGCGGTGGCCGCGGTGCAGGGTGTCCTGCGGGGCACGCTGTCCCTCGGCACCGAGCAGTGCATCGCCGGGGTGCACGTGGCCCGGCTGCTGGCGGCCTTCCGGGGCCGGCACCCGGATGTGGAGATCCGGCTGCGGCAGGCCGGCTCCGGCGCGCTGGCCGAGGAGGTCGCGGCCGGGCGGCTCGACCTGGCCTTCGCCTACCGCACCCAGGCCGACACCGACCAGCTGCGCTCGGTGTCGCTGACCAGCGAGCCGATGACCGTGCTGTGCCACCCGAGCCACCGCCTGGCCTCCGCCCCGGCCGTGCTCGGCCCGCAGGACCTCGCCGGGGAGGTCTTCGTCGACTTCCACCCCGACTGGGGTCCGCGCCGCACCACCGACGCCGCGTTCGCCACGGCCGGCGTCCGGCGCACGGTCGCGCTGGAGGTCAACGACGTGCACAGCCTGCTGGACCTCGTGGACGAGAACCTGGGGATCGCGGTCGTGCCCCGGCACTTCCGGCACAAGCGGCCGTCACTCACGGCGCTCCCGCTGAAGGGCGCGGACGAGCCGGAGTACGAGACGGTCGCCCTGCTGCCGCCGGAACGGGCCACGAGCCCGGCCGCGCGAGCGCTGGTCACCCTGCTCGAAACGGGGGTGCCGGCCGCGCGCACCGACGAGGTGCGGTGACGGCGGCCTCCGCGAAAGCCGGGTTCCGGGCGCGCGGGCGCCGGTGATTTGCGATGGTGGACGGTATGCATGCGAAGGACATCCTCATCGACGGCTACGGCCGCATCCAGGAAGAAGTCCATGCCGCCCTCGACGGCCTCGGCCCGGACGAGCTGCACCACCGCCCGGCCGCCGACGCCAACTCCATCGCCTGGCTGCTCTGGCACCTCACGCGGGTGCAGGACGACCACGTCGCCGACGCCTTCGACCTGGACCAGGTGTGGCTCGCGCAGGGCTGGGAGAAGCGTTTCGGCCTCGACCTGCCACGGCACGACACCGGGTACGCGCACACCCCCGCCAAGGTCGCGAAGGTGCGGGTGGAGTCGGCGGACCTGCTGACCGGGTACTACGACGCCGTCCACGAACAGACCCTCGGCTGCCTGCGCGCGCTGGCCGCCAAGGATCTGGAACGCATCGTGGACGAGCGCTGGGACCCCCCGGTGTCACTGGGGGTGCGTCTGGTGAGCGTCCTGTCCGACGACCTCCAGCACGTCGGACAGGCCGCCTACCTCAGGGGGCTCCTCTAGAGCGCGCTCTCGTACCCCGGCAGCACCACGTCCTGGATGAGGGCGTTGCGCTCGTCGAACGGGAGGAACGCGCTCTTGAGGGCGTTCACCGTGACCGTGCGCAGGTCCTCGACGGTCCAGCCGGCCTCCTCGACCAGCAGGGACATCTCCCGGGTCATCGTCGTCCCCGAGACCAGACGGTTGTCGGTGTTCAGGGTGACCCGGAAGCCCAGGTCCTTCAGGGCCGTGATCGGGTGCTCGGCGATCGAGGTCGCGCAGCCCGTCTGGAGGTTGGAGGTCGGGCACATCTCCAGGGCGATACGGCGGTCGCGCACCCAGGAGGCGAGACGGCCGAGCTTGCCGGCCGCGAGGTCGGGGATGTCCTCGGTGATGCGGACGCCGTGGCCGATGCGCTGGGCGCCGCAGACCTGGAGGGCCTGGTGGATGCTGGGCAGTCCGTGCGCCTCGCCGGCGTGGATGGTGAACGGCACGCTCTCGCGGCGCAGGTACTCGAAGGCGTCGAGGTGGTCCGCGGGCGGGAAGCCGTCCTCGGCACCGGCGATGTCGAAGCCGACGACGCCCGCGTCGCGGTAGGCGACGGCCAGGTCGGCGGCCTCGCGGACGCGGTCGAACATGCGCATGCCGCACAGCAGGGTGCCGACGCGGACGGGGGTGCCGGCGGCGGCTGCCTTGGCCATACCGGCGGCGAGGCCCTCCTGCACGGTCTCCACGACCTCGCGCATCGTGAGCCCGCCGCTCGTGTTCAGCTCGGGGGCGTAGCGGACCTCGGCGTAGACGACACCGTCGGCGGCGAGGTCGAGGACGTACTCCTCGGCCGTGCGCAGCAGGCCCTCGCGGGTCTGCATGACGGCGAGGGTGTGCTCGAAGGTGGCTATGTAGCGGACCAGGTCACCGGAGTTGGCGGCCTCGAAGTACCAGGCGGCCAGCTCGTCCGGGTCGGTGGTGGGCAGTGTGTGGCCGACCGCGGCCGCGAGTTCGACGACGGTGGCGGGGCGCAGACCGCCGTCGAGGTGGTCGTGCAGGACGGCCTTGGGCAGCCGGCGGAGGGTCTCGGTGTCGATGCGGGACGCGGTCATGGGCGTTTCGTTTCCTCGGGTCCAGGGACAGGTGGTGCGGTGGTGGGTCAGTGACCGGCGGGCTGGAGCAGGTCCCAGCGGTTGCCGTACAGGTCCTGGAAGACGGCGACGGTGCCGTACGGCTCGTGGCGCGGCTCCTCCAGGAAGGTCACGCCGGCGGCGGTCATCCGGGCGTGGTCGCGGGCGAAGTCGTCGGTGTGCAGGAAGAAGCCGACGCGCCCGCCGGTCTGGTCGCCGACGCGGGCCCGCTGCTCGTCGCCCTTCGCGCGGGCCAGCACCAGTCCGGGTCCGTCGCCCCCGGGCTCCACGACGACCCAGCGCGAGCCGTCGGGGCGCGGGGCGTCCTCGACGAGACGGAACCCGAGGGCCTCGGTGTAGAAGCGGATGGCCTCGTCGTAGTCGTGCACGACGAGGGTGACAAGGGCGACGCGACGCATGGCGACCTTCCGGTGGGGGTGGTTAGCCGGTGAGGTTATACGTAAAACTTCTCGGACGCCAGTCTTGGTCTACGCGCGTTGCGGGAGGGGGTCGGCGGGGGGTCGGGCGGGGGCGCTTGGGGCGCTGGGTGGGTGGGGTCGTACGGGAGGGAGCGCCGCGCATGGCGACGTCCGTACGAAGCCGCACGCGGGCCCTGCCTCGCACGCCTGTACGAAACCCGCTGCACGGCCCCCTGCCCGGCCCGCCCCAGACCGCCCGCTCCGGGGTGGGTTCGCATGGGCGCCGTCGGTGCTCTCCACAGCTCGCCGGGCAAGTTCCCGCCGGTCGCCGGGCGGGGTAGCGCGCGCGTCGCCGGCCGGGGTCGCCCTGCGACCGGCGGGCGGGTCCGCCCGCGCATCTCCAGGCGGTTCTCGCGGGCCGGGTCGCCCTTCCCCATGCGGCGGGCGGGCGCGTTGCGCGTGGGCTCGGCCGGACGTCTCCCTCACGGGGCGGCTACGCGTGGCGGACGCGTCGACGTACGGGCCGCGTGGCGGTCGGCGGTCCCGTGTCCGTCCGGCGTGCCTCCGGTGGGGCGGAGGCGTGCCGTGTCAGGGGCTCTCCTCGCCCTGTGCGATCTCCACGCGGTGGTGGACGTCGGCCGTCGAGGTGGCCGCGGCCACGCAGGAGAGGGCGGTGCAGGCGATGAGGAGCGCGCAGATCGCGCGGGCGGTGCGGGCGCGCGGGGCGGTCAGCAGGGCCTGGACGCGCTGGGGGACGGGGCCCGTGGCCGCGCCGGGCGCGAAGCCGGGGCGTGCGGACCGGGCGGCCTGCCCGGCGAGGGCGGCGCGGGCGATGGCGCGGGCGGTCAGGCGCCGGTCGCCGACCGAGACGGCGGCGGCCTCGTCGGCGGCGCGCTCGGCGGCCAGCCGGATCGTCGCGCGGACCGGGCGCAGCGCGGGGTGGCAGTGCGCCGCGAGTTCGGCGGCGGCGAGGGCGTAGTGGTGGCGGCCCGCGGTGTGCGCCCGCTCGTGGGCGAGCAGCGCCTCCCGCTCGGGACCGTCCAGGCTGCGCAGCATCGCCGTGGTGACGACGACCCGGTGGGGGCGGCCCGGCAGGGCGTAGGCGTCGGGGCGGGACGAGTCGATCACGCACAGGTCACCGGCGACGGCTCCGCACGCGGCCTCCGCACGGGCCGCCCGGAAGGCGCGGGCCTGGCCCAGCACCGAACGGACGAGGCTCCAGCCGCACCCGGCCAGCGCGCCGGCCGACACGATGGCGGCCGGGACGACGAAGGCGTCGGAGGCGGTGCGCAACGGATGGACCAGTTCGCCGAGCGCGGCGAAGAGCGGCAGCTTGAGCAGCCCGGTCAGCACGGAGGTGCCGAGCGCCAGCGCCGAACAGCCGGCGAGGAGCACCGCGCAGCCGGTGACGGACCACAGCGCCGCGACCGGGGTGAGCCGGTCCAGGGCCCGGCGGGCCAGGGGCGGCAGGGCGCACGGCAGCAGCAGCGGCAGGATCAGCAGGAGCGGGGCGGTCATCGGCCGTCGGATTCCAGCAGGTCGCGCAGGATGCGTTCGTCGTCCGGGCTGAGCTGGGCGACGAAGCGGGCGAGGACCGTCTCGCGGTCGCTGTCCCGGTCCAGTTCGCTGTGCATCCGGCGGGCGGTGAGGCCGTGGGCGTCCTGGGCGTCCTGGGCGGGGAAGTAGGCGTACCCGCGGCCCTGGCGCAGCCGGTGGACGACGCCCTTGTCGTGCAGGCGGGTGAGGATCGTCGTCACCGTCGTACGGGCCAGGTCCGCGCCCAGGCTCCGCTGGACCTGGCCGGGGGTCTGGGGTCCGCCGGCGGCCCAGAGCGCGGCCAGGACGCTCGCTTCGAGCTCGCCGGCCGGCCGGCGTTCGTCCTTGGCGTCGGTCATGGGGAGGTTCTTCACCCGTCCTCGTGTGCGGTCGTCTTCGTGTGCGGTCCAGCAGGGCGTCCACGCCATCGTAGTCAGCCCGGGGCACGGGGGCGCCTGCGGATCCTCGGTGCCGGCCCCACTCCGTGGCCGCGCCACCGCCCCCCGTTCACCGCGTGACCCCGACCGTCGGCCGGCCCGCCCGCGCGCGTTCAGCCCGCCTGCGCGCGGGCCCCGTCCAGCCGTGCCAGCTCCTCCTCGGTCAGCCGCAGCGCGCCGGCCGCGACGTTCTCGACCAGGTGGCCGGGGTTGCCGGTGCCGGGGATGGCGAGGACGTGCGGGCCCTGGTGCAGGGTCCAGGCGATGCGGACCTGCGCGGGGCTCACGCCGTGGGCCCGGGCGACGGAGAGCACCGCGTCGTCGTGAGCGGTCGTCGCACCGCGCTCGCCGGTCTTGCCGGCCACGGCGTAGAAGGGGACGAAGGCGATGCCGTGCTCGCCGCACAGCCGCAGCACCTCGTCGTCCACGGGATCGGGCCGGTCCACCGCGTACCGGTTCTGCACGGACACCACCGGCGCGATCTCCAGCGCCTCGGCGAGGTGCCGGGGTTCGACGCCGGAGATTCCGAGGTGCCGGATCAGACCGGCCTCGCGCAGTTCGGCGAGGGCGCCGAAGTGTTCGGCGATGGAGTCCTGGCGCATCCGGCGGAGATAGACCAGGTCGAGATGGTCCCGCCCGAGCTGGCGCAGGTTCTCCTCGACGTGCCCGCGCAGCTGGTCGGGCCGGGCGGAGGTGCCCCACTCGCCGTGGTAGTCGCGGTAGGGGCCGACCTTGGCGGCGATGACCAGGTCGTCGGGGTACGGGGACAGCGCGGTGTTGATGAGTTCGTTGGCGGAACGCAGCGACGAGAAGTAGAAGGCCGCCGTGTCGATGTGGTTCACGCCCAGCCCGACGGCCGTGCGCAGGACGGCGAGGGACCGTCCCCGGTCGCTCGGGGTGCCGTGGTGGAAGGCGGCGCTGCCCGTCAGCCGCATCGCGCCGAAGCCGATGCGGTGGACGGGCAGGTCGCCGAGTTTCCAGGTGCCGGACGCGTCCGCGGTGATCGTGTCGTCAGCAGTCATCGGCGGAGTCTCGCACACGGCACCCGGCCGGGCCCCGGCAGTGACGTCAGCAGTACAGGTTGGCGCCCGGGGAGACCCCGAGGATCTGGGCGAAGCGCTGATAGGAGGAGACCCGGCTCTGCACCTGTGCGGGGTTCTTGCCGTCGCACTCCAGGGAGCCGTTGATGCTGCGTATGGTCTGCCCGAACCCGGCGCCGTTCACCATGGCGTTGTGCGGGGTCATCGTGCCGGGCCCGGACTGGGTGTTCCAGTACCACAGGCCGGTCTTCCAGGCCACGGACGCGTTGTTCTGCACCAGGGAGGGGTTGTTGAGCAGGTCGATGCCGAGCGCGTCGCCGGCGGCCTTGTAGTTGAAGTTCCAGGAGAGCTGGATGGGGCCGCGCCCGTAGTAGGCGGCCTGGCCCGCCGGACAGCCGTACGGCTTGCTCCAGTCGCAGTAGTGCGGGTAGTTGGCGGTGTTCTGCTCGACCACGTACACCAGGCCGCCGGTCTCGTGGCTGACGTTGGCGAGGAAGGCGGCGGCCTCCTGCTTCTTCACGGTGTCGCTGCCGGTGTTCGCGAAGGCGGGGTAGGCGCCGAGGGCGGCGGTCAGGCCGCTGTACGTGTAGAAGGAATTCCGGTTCGGGAACATCTGGTTGAACTGCGCCTCGCTGACCACGAAGCCGGCGGCCGAGGCCGTGGGCGCCGCCTGGAGCACCAAGGCGGACGTGCCCAGGGCGAGCGAGGTCAGAAGCGCGGCGATGCGGTGCCTCACCATGGTCCAACTCCTTTGTGCGGCACGGCCGCACCCACGAGGTGGGAGCGGCCGTGGTGGGGGGTTGGGCACACTCAACCGTCTTGGTCTGTACCAGTCAAGGGTGTAGACCAGTCAATTCCTGATCGGTTGCGTCGGCGAACACCGGTTGTGCACAGGGAGGTTGTCCGGACGCAGGCCGGGCCCGGCCGCGTGCGCGCGGCCGGGCCCGGAACGCCGAAGGACGTCAGCGCAGCGGCTTGGACAGCACCGCCTTGCGGTGGCTGAACGTCTCGATGGAGTAGCGGCCGTGGTAGCTGCCCATGCCGCTCTCCCCCACCCCGCCGAACGGCAGGTCGGAGACGGTGAGATGGGCGAGGGGCAGGCCGTGGCCGAGGCCGCCCGAGGACGTCTCGGCGGCGATGCGGTCACGGGTCTCGTCGGACTCGCTGAAGACGTACAGGGCGAGCGGCTTGTCGCAGTCGTTGATGAAGTCGATCGCCTCGTCGAGGCCGAGCACGGTGACGATCGGCAGGATCGGGCCGAAGATCTCCTCCCGCATGACGGGCGACTCCGGGTCGACGTCCGCGAGGACGGTGGGCGCGAGGTACTTCGTCGCCCGGTCGCCGACGCCGCCGACGGCGACGCGGCCCGAGTCGAGCAGGGCGGAAAGCCGGTCGAAATGGCGCTCGTTGACGATCCGGCCGTACTCCTCGGAGCGCTGCGGGTCCGCGCCGAACAGACCCTCGACCGCGCGGACCAGCGCGGCCTCCAGGGCGGTCGCGGTCTCCGGGTCGGTCAGGACGTAGTCCGGGGCGACACAGGTCTGGCCCGCGTTGAGGAACTTGCCGCGGGCGAGCCGGTCGGCGACCGTCTCCAGGTCGGTGCCCCGGTCCACGAACACCGGTGACTTGCCGCCCAGTTCCAGGGTGACCGGGGTGAGGTGCTCGGCGGCGGCCCGCATGACGATGCGGCCGACGGTGCCGTTGCCGGTGTAGAAGATGTGGTCGAAGCGCTCGGCCAGCAGGGCCGTGGTCTCCGGGACACCGCCCTCGACGACGGCGACCGCGTCCGTGTCCAGATAGGCCGGGATCAGCTCGGCCAGGACGGCGGAGGTGGCCGGGGCCAGCTCGCTCGGCTTGGCGACGACCGCGTTGCCCGAGGCCAGCGCGCCGACCATGGGGGCGAGCAGCAGTTGCGCCGGGTAGTTCCAGGGCGCGATGACGAGGACGACGCCCAGGGGGTCGTACTGCGTCCAGGCCGTGGCGTCGGCGCCGAGGTGCGCCGGGACGGGCGCGGGCTCGGGGCGCAGCCACTGCGCCAGGTGCTCCAGGGTGTGGTCGATCTCCCGGACCGTGAAGTCGATCTCGGTGCGGTATGCCTCCGCGCCGCTCTTGCCGAGGTCGGCGTTGAGGGCGGCGGCGAGGTCGGCGCCGCGTTCCGTGAGCATCGCGCGCAGCCGGCGCAACTGGCCGGTGCGCCACTCGACGGGCTTGGTCCGGCCGGCGGCGTAGGTGGCGCGCAGCCGGGCCACGACGTCGGCGGGCCGCTCGGGTGGGGAGTCGTTCACGGGTGCCTCACTGGGTGCACGGGCCGGTTGGGGCCAGGTCCGGGTTTCCGGTCGATCAGGTGCAGACACCAACCTTTCATATCCTGAAGTTCATTCCGAAGCCGCGTCGGGGTGAGGAGGGTCACGCCCCGCTACGGCCCGGCGCCCGCTGCCGCGTCTCCCGTCGGCGGCGCTCCAGGCACGCCCGTTCGGCCTCGCTCGGTGCCGGCTCGGCGGCGCGGCCGTACTCCGCCGCCGCCCCGGCGGCCCGGCCCGGTCGGCATAGCAGGTCGGCGCGGACGGCGTGCAGCACGTGGTACCGGCCGAGGCCGAGCGCGTTGACCAGCTCCGGGGCCGTCGCCGGCCCCTCGGTCCCGGCGACCGGGACGGCCCGGTTCAGGACGACGACCGGCGGCGGCGCCACAGCCACCAGCCGGTCGTACAGAGCGAGGACCTGGCGCCAGTCGGTGGCGGCGGCGGTGGGCGCGTCGCTGTGCACCGCGTTGACGGCGGCCTGGATCCGGTACGGCCCCGGCCTGTTGCGGCGCAGGCGGCGGACCGGTTCCTGCCCCTCGGCGATCAGCGCCCGGTCCCACCGGGCGCGGTCCTGCTCGGGCAGCGGGACCAGAACGCCGTCCGCGTCCCTCCGGGCCGGCCGCCGGGCCGCCACCGGCAGCATCAGCGCGAGCAGACCGGTGACCTCGGATTCGTCCGGCACCAGCTCGGCGAGCAGCCGGCCGAGGCGCAGCGCCTCCGCGCACAGGACGGGATCGCCGGTGCACCCCTCGTTGAAGATCCGGTGGACGACGGCGAGGGCGGCGGAGAGCCGGTCGGGCAGGTCGGCGTTCCGGGGCACGCGGTACGGGATGCCTCGCCCGCGGCCTCGGCGTGCCGGGCGTCCCGGGAGGACCCCCGGCGCAGCCGGTCGACGGCCCGGTTGCGGGCCGTCACGATGAACCAGCCGGCCGGGCTCGGCGGCACACCGGTCTCCGGCCACCGGGCCACAGCCATCGGTGCGCTGCGCCGTCAGTGCTGGTCGTCAGTGCGGGTCCGCTGTCGGTGCTGGTCCGCCGTCAGTGCTGGTCCACGAAGGGACGTACCTCGATGGGCAGGGTGGTGGCGAGGGCGGCCTTGCGGCCCCAGTCCAGGGCCTCGTCCAGGTCGGCGGCCCGGATGAGGCACAGGCCGCCCAGGTACTCCTTGCCCTCGGCGTACGGGCCCTCGGTGACGAGCACGTCACCGTCCTGGGGGCGGAGCATGGTCGCGGTCTCCGGGCCGTGCAGACCGCCGGCGAAGACCCAGGCGCCGGCGGCGCGCAGCTCGTCGTTGAAGGCCTCGACGTTGTGCATGATCGCGGCGAGGGCTTCGGGACCGGGCGGGGTGGCGCCGGCCGGCTGGACCACGCTGAGCAGGTAGTGCTTCATGACGTCCTCCAAGGCGTCGGGCCCGGGGCGGGCTCTGTGTCACCTCCTACACGAACGTCCGGGCCCCGGATCGACACCGCGCGCCACGGCAGGGGAAAAACTCCGGAGCGCCGCAATGCCGGAAGTCCGGAACACCACGATGCCGGAACACCGCGATCCCGGAACGCCGGAACACCGCGATGCCGGAAGATCCGGATGACCGAGCGGCGGGGAAGAGCGGAAGAATCTCCGTATGGACCTCACCTCGCATCCTCTCGTCGTCCGCGCCCGCCGGCTCGCCACGGACCTGCTGGTTCCCGAGGCCGAACGGATCGACCAGGAAGGGGTGCCCGCGAGCCACATCGAGGCGGTGAAGCGGTCGGGGCTGCTCGGGGTGGCCGCGCCGGCGGAGTACGGCGGCGCGGGGGCGCCGCCGGCCGTGCTGCGGGAGACCGCGGAGATCCTGGCCGGCGCGTGCTGTGCGACCTGGTTCGTGCAGACCCAGCACCACACGCCCGTACAGACGCTGGCGCGCGGTGAACGGGCGGTGCGGGAGCGGCTGTTGGGCCCGCTGTCCCGTGGGGAGCTGCTGTCCGGGGTGGCGTACGCGCACCTGCGCTCGTATCCGCGCCGTCCGGTGCGGGTCCGCCGGGAGGGCACCGGCTGGCGGTTCGACGGCACCGTCCCCTGGTACACCGGGTGGGGCCTGAACGACGTGATGCTGCTGGCCGGGGTGACGGACTCCGACGAGGTGCTGTTCGCCTTCGCCGAGGCACGCGAACAGCCCGGACTGCGGGCGTCGGCGCCGATGCGGCTGGCGGCCCTCACCGCCGCGCGCACGGTGTCGCTGGAACTGGACGGCCTGTGGCTGCCCGCGGAGGCGGTGGCCCTGCACGCGCCGTACGACCGGTGGGCCGCCGGCGACCGGGTCAAGACCCTGGCCACCAGCCCGGCGGTCTTCGGCGTGGCGGAGGCGGCGCTGTCCCTCCTGGACGACGAAGCCGCCGCCCCGCTCCGCTCCCGCCTGAGCGGCCTCCGGGAACGGGCCTACGCCTTGGCCGACGCTCCGGTCCCGCAGGCGCGGGGCGAGGAGCGGGGCGTGGCGGGGGCCGAGGGGGCCGGACATGGACCGACGGTACGGGGAGCGGCGGCCGGGGAAATCGTGGACGACTGGGGCGGGGAAGGCGTGGACGACTCGTCCGGGGAAGGCGTGGACGACTGGGCCGCGCAGCGGCTGGCTGTGCGCGCGGAGGCGTACGACGTGATGCGTGCGGCCACCACCGCGGCGGTGGCGGCCGGCGGCGGCCGTGCGATGGCCCTGACGAGCCGCGCCCAGCGCCTGGCCCGGGAAGGGCTGTTCCTGCTGGTGCAGGGCCAGACGGCGGAATCGCGCGCGGCGCATCTACGAGCGCTGGGCGGGGCACCGGCGACCACCGGGGAACAGGAACGCTAGGAGCAGCCGCCGTGGGCCGGTGGCCTCCGCCCGGCTTCGCTCCCCCGTCGCCGGGCCGGCCGGCTGCCCGCCGCTCACTCAGCCCGCGAACGGCACCGCCGCCGATGCGGCGGCCCTGCTGTCAGGGTGTGCCCACAAGCCCTGTTCCTGGAGCCTCGGCAGGACGCCCTCGCCGAACCAGTAGGCCTCCTCCAGGTGCGGATACCCGGAGAGGACGAACTCGTCGATCCCGAGGGCGTGGTACTCCTTGATGCGCTCGGCGACCTCGTCGTGGCTGCCGACCAGCGCCGTGCCCGCGCCGCCGCGCACCAGCCCGATCCCCGCCCACAGGTTGGGGTGGATCTCCAGGCTCTCCCGGCTGCCGCCGTGCAGCGCGAGCATCCGCTGCTGCCCTTCCGACTCACTGCGCGCCAGGCCCGTCTGGACGGCCCGTACGGTCTCCGGGTCGAAGCCGTCCAGCAGCCGGTCCGCCTCCGCCCAGGCCTGCTCGGAGGTGTCCCGGGTGATGACGTGCAGCCGGATCCCGAAGCGCAGGGTACGGCCGTGCTCCGCGGCGAGCTTCCGGACCCAGGCGATCTTCCCGGCGACCTGCGCGGGCGGC